>LR134390.1:0-660479 GCA_900637705.1 Fusobacterium varium | reverse complement strand
CCTGTTTTTCTCAAAAATAAAATAAAATATTTTAATTTTTTTATAAAAAAATTATGAATTATAAGAATTTTATGATAAAATAGATATACGCATAGTTATTTATTACATATATATTTCTTTGGGGAGTGGTCAAATGGATTTACATTATTTAAAAATATTTTATGAAGTGGCAAAAGAGAAAAGTTTTACTAAAGCAGCAAGCAAACTTTATATCAATCAATCAGCTGTATCTATTCAAGTTAAAAAATTTGAAGAGATTTTAAATGCAAAACTTTTTGACAGAAGTTCTAAAAAAATCAAGCTTACTTATACTGGTGAAGCTTTATATAAAATGGCTGAAGATATATTTGATAAAGTTAAAAGAGCAGAAAAGGAAATATCTAGAATTATTGATCTGGATAGAGCTAGAATCTCTATAGGAGCTACATCTGTTATTGGTGAGCCTCTTATTCCTAGATTAATGAAAGGATTTTCTAAAGCTCATGAAGAAATTGAGTATGATGTAACTATTGCTGATAAGGCATGGCTTTTAAAACTTTTAAAAGAAGGAGATCTTGATATACTTATCATAGATGAGGAACATATCACTGACTCTAACCTTGAAGTTTTAACTATTGAAAAAATGCCTTATGTTCTTGTAAGTAAAAAAGAGTATCATAGTATGGAAAGTGTATCTAAAGATCCACTTATCACTAGAAAAACTATTCCTAACAACAATGAAGCTATTGCTGTAATTGAAGATAAATACAGAATATCTTTTGATACAAAAATATCTGTACTTGGAAACCTTGAGGTAATAAAAGGAATGGTAAGAGAAGAGATAGGAAATGTAATCCTTCCTTATTATGCAGTTCATAAAGAGATCGAAAGAGGAGAATTTAAAATAATCTATAAAGTTAATGAAGTAAAAGATGGATATCAGGTAGTTATCACTAAAGATAAAAAAAGTCTTATTCAAATTATCAAATTCATCAACTTTATCCAAGATTATAAGATTCAATATTAGGAGGTTGAATGAACTTAATAGATTCGTACAAGACAGAACTTGTACTTCTTGAGAATTTTATCAAAGAGGAAGAAAAAAGAAAAGAAACTGAAAAAGTTGCCAAAGCTTTGGCAGAGGTTTTCAACAATGGAAATAAAGTATTAATCTGTGGTAATGGCGGAAGCAACTGTGATGCCTTACATTTTGCAGAAGAATTTACAGGAAGATTCAGAGGTGACAGAAGAGCTCTTCCTGCTATAGCAATATCAGAATCATCTCATATAACTTGTGTAGGGAATGACTATGGATTTGATTATGTCTTTTCAAGAGGTGTAGAAGCCTATGGAAAGCCTGGAGATATGTTTATAGGTATTTCTACCAGTGGGAACTCTGGTAATGTAATTAAAGCTGTAGAAGCTGCTAAGAAGATAGGAATGAAAACTTGTGTACTTCTTGGAAAAGATGGAGGAAAACTTAAAGGAATGTGTGATTATGAATTTATCATTCCTGGAAAAACTTCTGACAGAGTGCAAGAAATACATATGATGATACTTCATATCATTATAGAAGGTGTAGAAAGAATAATGTTCCCTGAGAACTACTAATACAAAAAGAGCCTGAATGAATGTATTCAAGCTCTTTTTTGATTTAAAAAATAAGTTTTATCATAGAAAGTTATGATTTACAGAAATTGTTTCACACTCTCTTCACAGGGTCCACAGGGTCTTATTATTTTTCATTATCATTTTGTTTTAAAAATTTTTTCATCATTTTTATAAAATTTATATCCAATATTTTACATATTTTTATTAATAATTTTAGATTTATCTCACTTCTACAATTTTCATAATGACTTACAGTCTTTTGTGTTACTCCTAATTCTTTTGAAAATTCTTTTTGAGTATATTTTTCTACTCTTATATTTTTTATTTCCCAAATTAGCTCTTGATAACATTTATCATAAATCATTATCCATTTACTCATCTTTTCTCCAAAAATTTCTTATAATTGTCTTTTAATTTATTTCCAATACTTTTGATTGTACAAATTTTATTGTTTTTTTAGGGATTATTTCCCTCACTTCATTTGATGTTGGACTTCCTATCCTTCTCTTTTTTCTTTTTAAAAGTGAAAATGTTCCCTTATTTTTAAATTTTACCTCTTCATCCATAGCTATTACTTCTGCTATAAGGTTAAATATCTCTTCTCTTTCCTCTCTTGCTTCTTCATATTCTATTGTTTCATCTTGTTCTTTTCTCAATCTTTTGTAATATGATACAAATTCTCTAGTGTTCATATTCCTCCTCTATGAGAGTATTGAGCTCATTTACTTTATCTATCATTTTCATTCTAGGTTTAAACTTAATAACCTTCTTTTCTTCTGTCATCATCATTTTCCTAGTTGCCAGATTTAATATTTTTCTAGGTTTTACTTCTTTCTTTTCAAATATTCCCCAGTCTTTTATTATTACTTTATCTTCTTCTTCTAAAACATCAAAAAGAGCTTTCCAGAAAGAATCTAATCTTTCTTTTGCTTCTCTTATGCTTTTTAGATTCCTTCTTTCCTTGTATAAGGTTAAAAACTCTTTTTCTGTCATTTTATTTCCTTTCTATAATTCATCTACTGATTTTACCATTCTTTCTACTTCTCCATTATTTATAACAAATATCCTGTCACAATCTTTTAATGTTGTAAGTCTATGAGCTACTATAATCAAAGTTCTATCTTTTGATACATTATAGATTTCTTTCATTATCTCTTCTTCGGTTTCATTATCTAAGGCTGATGTTGCTTCATCTAGTACTAATACTTCTGGGTTGTCATAAAGAGCTCTAGCTATTGCTATCCTCTGCTTCTGCCCTCCAGAAAGTATTATTCCTCTATCTCCTACTATTGTTTTTATTCCTTCTTTCTTCTTTAAAAATTCCCATATTCTTGCTTTTTTTAATGATTCTATTAATCTTTCTTCATTATATTCTCTATTAAATACAACATTATCAGCTATTGTTCCATCAAAAAGATATACTTCTTGTGGGATATATCCTATACTTTGTCTCCAATATCCAATATTTTTATCTTCTAATTTAATATCATCTAAATATACATTTCCATTTTTAGGTTTATATAACCCCGTAATCAAATCTACAAGTGTTGTTTTTCCAGAACCTGATTCTCCTACAAATGCTACCTTTTCTCCCTTAAAAATATTTAGATTTATATTTTTTAGAACTTCTTTTCCTTTTTCAAATTCAAAACATATATCTTTTAATTCTATTTTTTTATTAAATTCGATAGAATTATTTTCAATATTTTCAATTTCACTTTCTAATTCATCAACTACAGTATCTAAAGATTTCCTATAAAAAAGAATTGTTTGATAATTATTAATGATTCTATTAACTGATGGTAGTATTCTATATAATCCTATAAAAAATATTGATATTATTGGCATTATTTTAGCTAGTCCATTTTCATCATATATCATTACAGAAAATATTATTAACACTACCACTATTGAAAATCCTAAAAACTCTAATATTAATCTTGGTACTGGTTGAGATGACATATATTTTTTATCAACTTTTATATATTTATTACAAGAATTTTGAAAATTATTCATTATTTTTTCATCATTTGATTGTAATTTTATAAACTTATAATTCCCAAACGTTGACCCTATTATTTGATAATATTCTTCTATAGCTTTACTTCTCTCTACACCCCATTTTTTGTTTTATTTAAGATTAGATATTTTATAAGAAGTATATTTGCTCCCATAAATACTGTAACAAACAAAGTTATTTTTAAATCAACATATAGCATTACTAAATATATAAAAAATGCTATACATATTTCACTAATTAACATTAATAAACTTTGAATTAAATTAACAAGCATATTTGTTTCTGTTGTTATATTTTTCATAAGATCATTAGAATTTTTTTTCACAAAATTTTGATATGGATATTTCAAATAATTATTCATCAATCTATTTGTAAATTTATAATAATTATTTCTTGTAAAAGAGACTAATACATAATTGAAGAATATATTTAAAATATTTTTTATTAGAAATATTATTACTATTGTTATTCCAAAATAAAATATAAAATTCTTAGTACTTTCAAAGTTAAAAAAATTATATATTAATTTTAAATACCTATTCTCAAATATTATATTCTGATTAGTTACCATTGCCATAAAAGGAACTATTGTTGATAGCCCTACTACTTCACTTAAAGAAATTATTATTGAAAAAACTGTTATTCCTAATAGTTTTTTTATTTCTTCTTTGAAAAAAGTTTTTTTATTTTTTTAAACATGCTGTTCTCCACTATATATTTTTTAAAAACTTATTTATTTTATGACTATTACTCCATTCTAGTGCTTTTTCATAATCTTCATTTGTATCAAACTCTACCCATCCATTATTAAATTTTTCTGCTTTTATTTCTTCATTTGACTCTATCAATGCTTGAATCAAATCTGTCATATATGCTTTTCTTATTGTTTTTCCTGATTGTTTCCATGGCCTGTCTTCATAGTTTTTATAATCTCTCTCTAATATTTCTACTATTTTTTCTAATCCTTCTTTTGAAAATTTTAAAAGTCCTATATATCTAGCATCTATATCTTCTAGTTTAGGATTTTCTTTTCCTAAAGAAATTATATTACCATTAGTATCAAGTTTTAAACTTTCAGTATCAAAATCTACTTTTCCATATCTTTCCTGCCAATATTCCTTCCAGTTCATATCTACTGCAACAGAAAATTTTGCATTGTTATTTTTCATTTTTTCCACTAGTTCTTTATCAAATAGAATATCTGAATAACTTACAATTATGTCATCATTAAATTCTTCTTTAGCTTCCATTAAAGTTTCTACCATATTAGTTTCATGATATTTCTTGTTTATATAGTATTTTATTCCTTCATAGTTTATTGTTTCTTCTGCAAATCCTTTTACTATTATTATATCTTCCAGCCCACATTCTCTAAAGATTTCTATTTGTCTTTCAATTATTGTTTTTCCTTTAAATTCAAGCATTCCTTTTGGTAGATTTTGTGTATATTTTTTTAATCTTGTTCCTTCTCCAGCAGCTAAAATAATTACTTTCATTTAAATAATTCCCCCTGTTTTTATGAACTTTTCTATTAATTCTCTTGTTTTTAAATATCCTTTAATATCTTCAAATTTTCTTTCTGGATGCCATTGTATACCTAATATTTTTTTATTTTTGAAATAAAAAGCCTCTACTATGTTATAATCCTTACCTTTTGATATAATATCCAATTCTTTTGCTAAATTTTTAAATATATTCCATCATTATGATAGTTGTTCACTTTTATAATTTCATCAAAAAAAGTTACTTCATGATCTAAAGCTATTTTTCTTTCCTGTGATAACTTTGAAATTTTTCCTCCTAATAGTCCATTTATATACTGCATACCTCTACATATACCTAAAATAGGAATGTTATTTTCTATTCCATATTCAAATAATTCTTTCTCCATTTTGTCCCTATTTTTTTGAATAAATTCGTTAGTTGGAGTTAATAAATATTCAGTGGCAACAGTTCCTCCACCAGTAAAAATTATTAAATCCATATTTTCATTTTTTATATCCTTTACAATATTTTTTGAAAATTAGATACTACTCTTAAATCAATATTTAACTCTTCAAAATAATTTATATAGTTTGATTCCATCTTATCTATTAAAGTTCCATAAGAATCTATTTCTTCTCTTTGTGTTATCAGCGCTTTATATCTCATCATATATTCTCTCATTTCTACAATCTAAAACTATTTTTTGACAACTACAAATAAAATCATATATTTTATCTCCACATCCAATGGCTGCTGGAATTCCAAATTCAGCACATCTTATTGACATATGAGATGCCACTCCACCATATTTTGTTATAAGTCCACTTATATTTTTAGCAAATATCCAATCAAAACCAGGATCTGCCTTTGATATTACAACTATTTTTCCTGAAATATCTTGATTTATATCTTCTTCTAATAGAACTATTTCTCCACTTAATTTTTTATTTGTAACAAAATTAGGTTTTGATTCTGATATTTCTATAAAATCTAAATCTTTATCTTTAGTTATTACCTCTGGAAAAATTAACTTGCTGTTTAAATCATATCTATTCTTTCTCTCAGCCATTATCAATTCGGCAAATTCTTTTGCTTCTTCTTTTTATTATAAAGCTCTATAGAATAGATATCATTTATTTCTAAATATGATAAACTATTTCTTGGTATTTCAAGAGCTTTACCTAATAAAATTATTATTTCTATAACTAGACTTAGAGATTTGGTAAATTCATATTTAAAATATTCCCTATTTTCTATGCATTTTCTTAAGATTTCAATAAATTCTTCTGGTTCTATTTCAAAATTTAAATCTTTTAATTTATTTTTAAAACTAAAATCTACTATTTTTTCTTCTTTATAACTTTTCTTTTGAATCTCTTTTTTAGAAATATTAAATTCTAATTTATCATATCTATCAGTTCTTATGTCATAAGTACCTGATCTTAAATGGCCATATTTACTATCAAATTCTTTTCTAGATAACTCACCATTTAAATATAAGTCAAAATCTTCTTTAAATTCTGTAGCTATTGTCCTTATTGATAACATAAACTCTTCTATTTCTTCTTCAGAAGCATATCTATTATCTATCAATGACTTACATATAGATTTAGCAATGAAAGCATATCTTGCCTGCCTTGAAAAATGAGGAGTTCCATAATTATTTAAGCTATCAAGTAGTTCTTTTATACTCTCTATATAGAAAATATAGTCTTTCTTTTCTAATTTATTTTCTATTTTTTCTCTTACTTTTTTTAACTCATCTAAATCTTTTAAATCCTTTTTTAAAATCTTAAAATAGTTATTCATACTTTCTTTAGTTAGATTAAATAGCGCTCCTTTTATTTCTAGTATTTCTCTATTAGAAAAACCATTTTTTAATAATTCGTTCAAAGAATTTTCAGTATTAAAGTCATAGCAGCTAAGAACTATTTCAAATTCTATTTTGTCATGCAATTTTAAGTTCTTTTTTAATTTTTCTTTATAAAATTCCACCAACTTCTTTGAAATATTTTCACTTATTTGATTTGGAATCAAAGAATAAAAAGAATCATCTACAGAAATATATGGTTTATTACCTAATTTATGCATTAAATCTTTGTCTGCTTCCTTATATCCTAATGGTACAAGTCCTTTATTCCATGAACTACTTGTTATTATTTCTCTATATAATGAATAATCCAATGGTTTAGAATTTGACCCTATTATTTCTGAAGGATTCCAAAAAGCCATATCAGATAATATTATGTTATTTTCTTCAAACATATTTTCTAAAGTTAAATACTTATTTCTATTCTTATTTTTCAACTCAAAAAACTTTTCATCATCATCTAAATTATCTTTAAATTTATAGTTAGCTGCTAATGGCCTTACTTGAAATATTATAACTTCCTCTTTATCATTTACTGCAAATTCAATATCTAAAACTAATCCTTTTAATAGATTTTGTATTTCCTTTACCGATTCTATCAATCTCTTCCATATTTCAGGTAATTCTTCTTTTTTTGAATCGTAAGATATATAAAGAGATTTTCCTCCACTTCCACTTGTTACTGAATCTGTAGAACCATTATCATCATAATTTATCAGATAAAATGGCCTGTTATAATTTATATCTCTTGTAAAAATTACTCCACTTATCATTACATTTTCTGTCTGCGCTTGAATTAATACTTGTTCTTTATCTATATTTTCTATATCTTTTTTATATGATTCAAAAACATTTTCTACAGCTTTTTTTATTTCTTCCATATTATTAGAATTGATATTTAAAAAACTATCATAATGCCCTGCATTAGAAGATCTATAGTTATCCTCATTTGAACATGAACTTCTTACTACTATTTTTTTCCCACTATATTTTGGGAAATTTCTTTTAATATTTTTAAATTATTTTTAATATATTCTTCTTCAGTAACAATATATATATCTTCTATTCTTGATAACTTTAATCTAGACTTCAAAGCTAGCAAAGTATTAGCTTTTGTTGATATTATATTTCCATATTTTTTCTGTTTTTTTTCTTTATTTTTTAAAGCTTCTGCTATGTTTTCAGGAGCCATTTTTTCATAATATTCTACAATGTTTAATTTTCCATTTATCTTTTTCAAAAATTCTTCTGGAATTGTAACAGCTGATTTTTCATCACAATATATTTCTATTTCACCATTTGGATATTTTTCATGTAGACTTAATAAGTTTTTAGTCGGATTCATTCCAATTTGTAAAATAACTTCATCTATATATTTTATTCCTTCTAGTACTTTTTTTCTTTCTTCAAAAGAAGATATTAGAACTCCTATCCATTCCTTAGCTGATTCCTCATCTACAATACCAAAAATATGATAATCAGAAGTTATTTTTGCTTTCTTTAACATCTGTATATGTCCAAAATGTAAGAAATCTATTATTCCAAAACTATATGATATTTTCATTTTCCACATTTATTTCTCCATTTATTTCTTAATTTAATATAAAAATTAAGTAAACATAAGTATAGCAAAATTATTTTTATTAAATTTTTATCTCAATTTTCATATTTTTTTTATCTTTTTAATTTCAACCATATTTAATTTACACTGTCTTTTGTAACTAATCTTCCCATAATAATCTTTTTTTTCTATTTTACTTCCATCAATATAGTATATAGCATTTCCATTACAATCATATCTCTTAATAGTATTATCCTCTACCTCATTATTAGAAATAGAAAATTTTCTATATTTATATTTTTGTAAATAAATATTATATAGTTGAATAGCTATTTTCAAATGACAAACTTTACTCTCTATTTCATCATAAAAATTTCTATTTTTTAATCTTAAATCATTCAATTCTTTTAAATTAAATTCTTTTCATACTCTTTATTTATAATTTTTATTCTGTACATTTCAGTACATGTAAATATATTATTTATTTTTCCAGAAAAATCAGTAAATCCATCTTCTATATATAAAGTTTTTTCGTATTTTTTATCAAGTGATGTTCCATCAAATTTATATTTAGCTTCACTCTCAAACCAAGACACAATAGTTGGAAAAATATCTAATAGTGAAACTAACTCTTCTTTAATTATTATTTTTTTTCTTTCTTCTTTATTAGTTCTTATTTGTAAAATAACATTAGTTCTTCCTAAATTTAAAGAACGATATCCTTTTTTCTCTTCTTCTTCTAATGTAAATCCATGGTCTGAAAATATTATTACTTTATCAAATTCTTTTTCTATATCTTTAACTAAGTTATTCATTATATTTCCAATTTTATTTCTTGCTTTTTTTTCTTGAAAAACTGTATTTTCGCATAATGCTGATTCATGATAATCAAAGCAATGTATAAAGAACACTTTATTTTCAGAGATATCCTCTCTATATTCCTTTTTTAAATTATCTATTTCATAAAATAATTTAGTTCTTGTTAAGTTATTAAAAGTTTCTCTTTCTTCTAAATATCTATTTGTTAATATATATATATTGAATTCTTTTTTTATTAAATAATTAAATAATTCTAGCTTACTTTCTAAAAACAAACTATGACTTGTAGAAGTTATAGTACAACCATTTTTTTTAGGATACATACCACTTCTAATTGTAGCAAAAGATCTTATAGTATCTGGAGCCACAGTATAAGCATTTTTATAATAATTCCCACCTATTTTTTTTAAAAAAACCTCTAATTCAGTTTCAGCTATTTTATTATTTTTCAGATTACTCAAATCTCCTCTTACAGCATCTAAAAAAATAAATAATAATTTCATTATTTTGACCTCCATACTAAAAATTTGTTTCTATTTATATAAACAACTTCCAAACCTTAAGATATAATCCCTCTAATAGAAAAGATAACTACATCTTTTGATAATGTTCTTTTGCACCTTTATACTTTTCTCCCTTTTTTTCAGATTAGTTTTAATTTTAAATTAATGAATTTAATGATCAAACACTAAATATAGTGTAAAAAAACTTATTAGTATTGAAAAGCCTTTTAAAAAAGTTAGATACTATATTTAATTTTAATTTATTTTTTTCATTTTATCTTTCTTAATCAAGAGTAAACTCAGTTTTTTTTAATTCTTCATTTGAAAGTTTTGGACTTGTATTTTCTATTGAACTATCAAACTCTAATTTAGGATATACTTTTGTTTTACCTTCTATTTTTACTTCTACAATTCCATTTCTTTCATTAAATATTTCATCCATTAATTTTTTATCCTTAATGTTTTCCTTTTCAATCTTAAAATATTTTAATCCATATGACTCAGCTATTTTACTAATTTCAGGTACTAAATATCCTCCTTCTTTAGTACTTCCAACCATATTATTATTAAAATAGAGTTCTTGGAATTGAGTTATTAATCCTAACGCTTCATTATTTAGTACAATTACTTTGATAGGCAAATTATATTGAGAAATTAATAATAACGATTGAAGAGCTATATGAAAACCTCCATCCCCCATTAATGAAAAAACTTGTTTATTTTCATTAGCAAATGCTATCCCTACAGCTGCTGGAAGTGAATATCCCATTGGAGCAAGTCCACCACTAGTAAACCATTTCTGATTTTCTCTAATTTTTATATATTGAGCACTCCACATTTGATTTTGTCCAATATCTACTACTATTGTATCTTTTTCTTTTGAATATTTATTTATTAAATCAATAACTTCATAAGGGAAAACATTTTCCACATTATTTTTTATCTCTTCTTTTTGATTATATTTTCTTTTTATTTCCAGTAAGTATTCACTCCATTTTTTTGAAATTTTAAATTTGCCTAATTCTTTATCCAAATAATTTAAAAATTCTTTTACAGTTATATTTAATTTTATTCTGTTATTTAATTTATTATTTTCAAGTTCCTTTTCATCTATATCAATTTGAATTATCTTTTTATTTTCAGAAAAATTTTCTAATAGATTACCTGTTTGCCTATTATCTAAACGACTTCCTAATGCTATAAGGCAATCTGAATTAAATACTGCTATATTTGCACATCTATTTCCATAACTTCCAACCATTCCTAAATGTTCTTTTCTAACTTCTGAAAATCCACCTTTACCTAATAATGAATTAACTACTGGTATTTGCGTAATATGAATTATTTTTTCAAATGTTTCTTTAACATCCTCACTTAAAAAGCCTGATCCCAATAAAAACATTGGTGCTTTTGATTTTTTTAATATTTTTATAGAATTTTCAAGTTCTTTTTTTAAATAATTAGAAACAAGAATATTTTCTTCATTTTTTATTCTTATTTCTATATCTGCTCTTTGAATATTCATAGGAATATCTAAAATAACTGGTCCTTTTCTTCCACTAGTTGCTATATTAAATGCTTTTTCTAATTCACTAGGTAATTCTTCAGCTTTATCTATAAGTTTAGAATACTTTGTTATAGATTGTGTTAATGATATCACATCCATTTCTTGAAAACCTTGTTGTCTAATAGGCTTATCATATTTATAGTCATAAGTATTTACTTGACCTGTAATAAAAATTACTGGGGTAGAATCAAAATAAGAATTTGCTATTCCTGTTATCATATTGGTAACTCCTGGACCACTTGATGAAATAGCTACTCCTATATTTCCACTTTCTTTTGCATACCCATCTGCTGCCAAAGCAGCACTTTGTTCATGATAAGTTTGAATAAATTTAATTTTATTACTCTTAGAAATTGAATCTATCAAGTGAGTAATCATTCCTCCTTGATAACCAAATACATATTTTATTTCTTTTTCTTCTAAAAATTTAACTATATAGTCTGAAATTTTCATATTCCCACCTTATTTTTATAGTACTTAATCATCTCTTTAACATTCTCTTCAAATGTTTTTTTAGGTTTAAAATTCATTTCAGTTTTTAATCTCTCAATATCACAACAAATATTAAAACATCCAAAATTATTCTGTGGAATTTTTCCAAATGTAATATTATCTTTATATTCTAAATTTTTAATAATGACTTCAACAAAACTTTTAAGAACTTTTGTTTTACCAGTACTTAAATTATATTCTGAATATTTCATTTCATTTTCTATCATATATTTTAATAAAAAATTTACATCATCAATATGTATAAACTCCCATAATTGTGTACAATCTGTCATTTTCATTTTTTTATTTTCAATAATATTTTTTATGATTTGTGTTATTAAAGATTTACATGACATATCAGTACTATAAACAGAACCTAATCTTGCTTCTATAAAATTTATATTTTCTTTCTGACATATTTTTTTATTTCTAAATAAGCTTTATATTTATATTTTCCATATTTATTTATTGGATTACAAAGAGTATTTTCTGTTATTTTATTTTCAATTAATCCGTATTCCGCAATTGAACCTATTTGAATAATCTTTTTACACCCAATTTTTATTAAAGAATTACATAATTCTAAAGTATTTTTATAGCTTATTCTCTGAATTTCTTCATCTTCATTTAATTTTCCTTTTGTATTTTGCCATGCAAAATTCATTAGAATATCACATTTTTTTATCTTTTTATCTAAAAATTTATAATTGTCCATATTTTCTTCTATTACTATAGTATTTTTTTGATTAAACTCTATTCCTTTTCTTCCTTTTCTAATAACTGCTATTATATTGTATTCTTTTTTTAACATCTTTATTAAAGAAATTGCTATGAAGCTACTCGCTCCTGTAATAACAATAGTTTTCATTTATAAACTCCCTAACATTTTAATAGTTTTAAATCACATGAATCATCAAATATTAAAATATCACCTTGATATTTATAGATTTCTTTTAAAATCTTTATAATTTCTTGAGTATATTCGTTTGCTAATATAAATATAAGATCACATTTTTTTACTTTGTCTACTTCAGGATATTCAATTTTTAAATCACATCCATTAATAAAGCTACCTATTTTATTTTTTCCCACATCAAATAAATATTTTATATTTTTATTATTTTCTAACAAATAAATACAACTTCTTGCTGCATAACTAGCTCCCCATAAACCTATCAAAGAATACTTATTTAATGTTTGATTAAATATCTTTTTATCTTCATTTTCTTTATCCATAAAAGTAATAATTTTTTGTGGTTTTTTTATATATATTTCCAAATAATTTTTATCACTTATTTCTGCAATAGATATAATTTCAAATCCACAATCAGTTGCTAATTTTACTAAACTTAATGGAGTAAAATAATGTAAATGTTGGGGGTAAATATCAAAATATACTGAATTTATCTGTGTTCTTTGTGCATTAGGAACTTGTATTACTCCAACACCTTTTTCTTTTAAAATTTCATATGCATACATTAATACATCTTTGGGAAAAGGTACGTGTTCTAATACCATAGTGCAAGCAAATGCAGAAAATTTTATTTCAAGATTTAAATTTTTACTAAAATAACTATTTCTTATATTTAGTCCCATATTTTTAGAAAATTCTGCTTCTGTTTTTGATGGTTCTATCCCTAAAGCATATTTATATTTTTCTGAAGCTCTTTTTAAAAAATATCCACATCCAGAACCAATTTCAATAATACTCTCATCATCTTTATTTAATTCTTTTAATTTTTCTATAGTTTTATCAAATATTTTTAACCTTGTATTATCTCTAGATAATGTAGTTTCTTCTATTTGTGCAACTGAAAATTCTTGATAAAAATCATCATTAAGAATATTTTCTATCATTCCATGTTGACAATTAGAACACACATAAAAAGGAATATTTACTTTTTCTATATTTTTTTCATTATTTAGTAAAATATTAGGTGTATTTGTTTTTCCTTTTAATATTTCTTTTAAATTCATTTCTTCATTACATATTGGACATTTCATATTCATTCTCCTTTTATCTATTTTTTATTTGTTCTACACAAAGTTTATATACATCTTCATTTACATATCTCTTATACCATTCAATAGTCAATTCTATACTTTCATCTATAGTTAATGTAGGTTTCCATCCTAGTTCAAATCTTGACTTTGTTATATCTAAAAGCAGCAGTTTAGCCTCATGCAAAGCATTTGGATTAGAAATATCTTTTAAATTTCCTTTTCCATAATTTTTTACTATTTTTTCTGCTACATCCCATACATTTACTATTGCATCTAGATTAGGTCCAAAGTTCCATCCTTCACAATATTTTATTGGATCTTCCATCATCTTTTGCCCTAATAAAAGATAGCCACTTAATGGCTCAAGTACATGTTCCCATGGTCTTATTGATTTAGGACTTCTTATTTCTATATCTTTTCCAGCTTCCAAAGCTCTTATACAATCTGGTACTATTCTGTCTTTTGCCCAGTCTCCTCCACCTATTACATTTCCTGCTCTCACACTTGCTAGACTTTTTCCATGTTTTTCATAATCTTTAGGATTAAAAAATGATTTTCTCCATGATTGTATAGCTATTTCACAAGCTCCTTTTGATGACGAATAAGGATCATATCCACCAAAAGCCTCATTTTCTCTATATCCCCATATCTGTTCTTTATTCTCATAGCATTTATCTGTTGTTATCATTATTCCTATTTTAGTATTCTTACAGTTTCTTATCTCTTCTAATATATTTATAGTTCCCATAAGATTAGTTTCATATGTTTCCACTGGAATATCATATGATAGTCTTACTAATGGCTGAGCCGCTAAATGAAATACTATCTCTGGCTGGTATTTATCAAATACTTTTTTTAAATGTTTTCTGTCTCTTATATCTCCTCTAATATCAACTATTTTTTCAGATAAATGAGATAAAACAAAATTATCCTTTTCTGTATATGGATCTAATGAATAACCTATTACTTCAGCACCTAATTCTCTAAGCCATATTGATAACCATGAACCTTTAAACCCTGTATGACCTGTTACCAAAACTTTTTTTCCTTTATATACATTATTAAAATTTTTCATTCTTCCTCCAATTACCACACTTTCCATGGAGCTTTTCCACTATCCCACATATCATTTAGTTCTTTATTGTCTCTTAATATATCCATAGGTTTCCAGAATCCTGTATGTTTAAATGAATTCATTTTTCCATCTTTAGCTATACTTTCAAGAGGAGTTCTCTCAAATATAGTTGAATCTCCTTCAGTTATATAATTAAATACTTCTGGCTCACATATGAAGTATCCTGCATTTATCCAGCTTCCATCTCCTGCTGGTTTTTCTGTAAAAGCTCTTACATTTCCCTCTTCATCTATATCTAAAGAACCAAATTTTCCTTGTGGCTTATATGCTGTAACAGTCAAAGTTTTACCACTTTCTTTATGGAATTTTATACTTTCATCTATATTTAAATCTATTACCCCATCACCATATGTTAAAAGAAAAGTTTCATTTCTTATATATTTTTCTATTCTTTTAATTCTTCCACCTGTCATAGTTTCAAGCCCTGTATCTACAAGAGTTACTTTCCAGTTTTCTGAATGGCAGTCGTGTACTGTCATTTCATTATTTTGCAGATCAAATGTTACATCACTTGTATGAAGAAAATAATTTGAGAACCATTCTTTTATGATATATCCTTTATATCCACAGCAGATGATGAATTCATTTATTCCATAGTGAGAATAAGTTTTCATAATATGCCATAGAATAGGTTTTCCTCCTATCTCCACCATAGGTTTAGGGATAAGGTTTGTTGCTTCGCTAAGTCTTGTTCCATATCCTCCTGCTAATATTACTGCTTTCATCTTTTATCCTCTCCATCAAATATATTTTCTTTATTGTAAAGTTTTGTATTTCATCTATCATTCTAAGATATTCCCCATATCTAAAGAGTATTATTGATTATGAATTGTATTTTTTAATTTCCTATTACTCTAAATCCTTCCTAACTTTTTCTCATTTCATTAAATAATGTATGTACTCTTTTGTTTTTTCACTTAATACATCTTCTAACATATTTACATCTATGTTATATACTAGAACTGTTACATCTACAAATACAAGAACTGCTTCATATTGAATAATTGGAATAACTGTAGTAGGAAATCCAGCAGATACAGTTATTACTTCATCTCTTCTTTTTATTCTTCTACCACCTAATTCTTGAACAGTTAAAGCTATAAATGCAAGAAGATTAGCTGATGAACCTGAATTAGTTAGAGAACAGTATTTTATATTAAGATATTCAGCCATTTTAGTTTCAAACTTCTTAACCCAAGGCCCAGAAGTAAGCCAAAAATAAAGAGAAGAATCAACAAGATTTACCATTTTCTGCTCATCAAAGAATCTTCCTACATAGTTGACATCTGTTTCCCCCTCATTAAAGTCTTTTTTATCTCCAAATTTTGTGTTATGATATTCTTTTACTTTTCCTAGTATTTCTTGTTTTAAATAATTATTTTTTCTTCCATCAATAACCTCTTTTTATTTTTTTTAAGTAATTGATTACACTATTAGGCAATATTTTTTTCAAAATATTTTTTCCGGAATTTATATAATTATATAAAATAAAATAATTTTTTATTTTTTCTATTTTAATCACTTCATTATAAAAATATTTTTTTTGATTTCTATAATCTGCACCCATAAAATTACCTTTAAATAAATCCCCATTATGCATCACTGAATATTTCTGAGCATAAATTTTATATAAAATCTTTTGAACTTTACTACTTTGAATTTCATTTTGTATAAACATATTCATAAATTTTAATTGTTCAATCCTACCTTTAGGTGACCAATATTTTATTTCATTATTTCCAAGTTTTTGAGTTGCTGTTGTTTTTTCTTCATTTCTCATAAAACATATATTTTCAGAAAAAACTTTTAACTCCCCTTCAATTATCATAGTTAATAACGCTAGTATATTTGGATATAGATTTGCATTTTCTTTTTCATATTTATTTAAAATATTAAAATTTATTTTATTTTTTTTAAAAATAATTCCAGACATATAGTTTTTTTCAGTTAATATTTTTATTCCAACTTCTGAAATATTTTTTTCGTATCTAGTGGTATACTTCTGATAATATTTATTTTTAACAATATCATATACAGAACCTAAAATAATATTATATTTCTCATTTTCTAATATTTTTTCATTTAAAAGTTTTAATATAAATTCTATATTTATAAAGTCCTCATCACTTATTAAATAAAGATATTTTCCATTTCCTTCTGATAAAACTTTTGATATATTTGCAACTGCACCTATATTTTCTTGATTTTCTATATAATTAATTCTTTTATCTTTTAATTGTAATTCTAATATTGCTTCTCTCGTTCCATCTTCTGAATGATTATCGCATATCATTATTTCTATTCTTCCATCTTGAATTTTTTGAATTTCATTAATACACTCAATCACTCTTTTTTTCCTTTTATATGTTGGGATACAAAAACTTAATAATATTTCTCTGTCTTCCATTACAACTCCTCTACTGATTTTACTATTTTTTCTATTTCTCCATTATTTATAACAAATATTCTGTCACAATCTTTTAATGTTGTAAGTCTATGGGCTACTATGATTAAAGTTCTCCCCTTTGATACATCATATATCTCTTTCATTATTTCTTCTTCTGTTTCATTATTTAATGCTGAAGTAGCTTCATCTAGTACCAATACTTCTGGATTGTCATAAAGAGCTCTAGCTATTGCTATTCTTTGTTTCTGTCCTCCGGAAAGCATTATTCCTCTATCTCCTACTATTGTTTTTATTCCTTCTTTTCTCTTTAAAAATTCCCATATTTTTGCTTTTTTTAATGATTCTATTAATCTTTCTTCATTATATTCTCTATTAAATACAACATTATCAGCTATTGTTCCATCAAAAAGATATACTTCCTGTGGAATATATCCTATATTTTTCCTCCAATATCCTATATTTTTATCTTCTAATTTAATCTCATCTAAATATACATTTCCATTTTTAGGCTTATATAGTCCTATTATTAAATCAACAAGTGTTGTTTTTCCTGAACCTGATTCTCCTACAAAGGCTACTTTTTCTCCTTTAAAAATATTTAAATTTATATTTTTTAAAACTTCTTTCCCTTCTTCAAATTCAAAACATATATCTTTTAATTCTATTTTTTTATTAAACTCTATAGAATTATTTTCAATATTTTCCACTTCACTTTCTAACTCATTAACTATGATATCAAGAGAATTTCTATAAAAAAGAATTGTTTGATAATACATAATAATTCTATTTACTGATGGAAGAATTCTGTATAACCCTATAAAAAATATTGATATTACTGGCATTATTTTAGCTAATCCATTTTCATCATAAATCATTACAGAAAATATTATTAATACTACCACTATAAAAAATCCTAAAAACTCTAATATTAATCTTGGTATTGGTTGAGAAGACATATACTTTTTATCAACCTTTATATATTTATTACAAGAATTTTAAAAATTATTCATTATTTTTTCACCATTAAATTGTAATTTTACAAACTTATAATTCCCAAATGTTGACCCTATTATTTGATAATATTCCCCTATAGCTTTACTTCTTTCTTCCCCCCATTTTTTTGTTTTATTTAAGATTAGATATTTTATAAGAAGTATATTTGTTCCCATAAATACTGAAACAAACAAAGTTATTTTTAAATTAACATATAACATTACTAAATATATAAAAAATGCTACACATATTTCACTAATTAACATTAATAAACTTTGAATTAAATTAACAAGCATACTTGTTTCTTTAGAATTTTTTTTTCACAAAATTTTGATAAGGGTATTTTAAATAATTTTCCATTAACTTACATGTAAATTGATAATAAGAATTTCGAGAAAAAGAAACTAAAATATAATTAAAAAATATATTTAAAATATTCTTTATTAGAAATATCATTATTATTGTTATTCCAAAGTAAAATATAAAATTTTTAGTACTTTCAAAATAAAAAAAATTATATATCAATTTTAAATATTTATTTTCAAATATTATATTTTGATTTGTTACCATTGCCATAAATGGAACTATTATAGATAATCCTACTACTTCACTTAAAGAAATTATTATTGAAAAAACTGTTATTCCTAATAGTTTTTTATTTTTTTTAGCATTACATATTTTCTCCAATTTTAAATTTAGGTATCCATTTTCCATTTTCATCTTTTTCAAATAACTCTTTATTTACATGTTTATCTACTACTTTCCAAAATTCTTCCAATGTTATATCTATATATTTACAAAATTCTTCTATATATTTTTGTCCACACTTACCATCATATTCATTGACTAGCCATATTGCATCTTTTCTTGATATTCTTCCTTCTCTTATATCATAACAAGCTTCATCTGTTGCAAACCCAAATCCAAATTTATAATATTTAATCATTTGATTAACTATTTGCATATCTGAATCTAATGCTGTATATCTTCTGTATCTTCCTATATCATGCAAGTCTTCTGTTGCTCTTCCAAATAATCCTCTGGCTATAGAAAAATCTGCATTATATACTTGAGACCATTCCTTTACATAATATTGTAAATATATTGCTTTTATTCCTTTATCTATTAATCTTTTTTATCAGGAAATTGATACATATATAATTGATTTAAACTAATATCTTCATCTACCCAATCACTTGCATTTCCTCCTGCTAGTGTATTTCCCTCATTTACATTTAATGCATTTCCATCATTTCCTAATCCAGTATTAACAACTCCTAAAGTTAAAGCTGCATTTTCTCCTTGAATAATGAGAGGAATATCAAACTTGTCTGCTATAATATATGCTGATGTCCACAAAGGATATTCTGTAGGTTTTATAGGATTTCCATATTTATAAAATGATTCTTTTACCAATTTTTTTATTATTTTAGGATTAGGTCTCATCTTTATAATATCAAAACCTTGATTTATTAAATTTTCAATGTTGTGTTTTCCAATTTCTGTTATTTTATCTGGTTCACTATTTACCAATAAAACATTTAATCCTAATTTCTCTTTAGCATATACTGCCTGAAAACTACTATCTTTTCCTCCGCTTACTCCTATTACACAATGATATGCTCCTTTAGCTGTTTTTTTAGCCCATTCTGCAATTTCTTTTAGTTCTTTCTCTCTTGATATCCAATCTATATTTTTCTTTTCTTCTTCATAAAGACAAGCATAACATGTTCCTTCTTCATTAAATTTTATTCCTGGTCTTGTATCAGGTTGAAGACATTTTTTACAATATTTCATAGTTAATCTCCTTATTTTTTGAAATTCTTTATTGTTTTTACTATATAATCTAACTCTTTCTTAGTTAATGTTGGATACATAGGAATACTTACTTCTCTTGAATAATAATCTTCTGCTACTGGAAAATCTCCTTTTTTATAACCATAATTTTTTTATAATATGGCATTAAATATATATAAATAATATAATTTTAATTTTTTTGTTTCATTTTTAAATCTTTAATCCTTAGCTATATTTATAAAATTAAAAGTATTCCTTTTATTAATTAATAATCTTCTAATTATTTATTATTATAAAATTTTAGTTTTAAATTCTGATTTAAGTATAGAAAATATATAAGAATCTATGTATTTCCCCTCATAAAAATAATTTTCTCTCAAAATACCATCAATTTTCATTCCAATTTTTTTATATAATTTTATTTTTTTTCATCTATCAAATATATTTCTGTCCATATTTTATTTAGCCTTAATTCATTAAATCCATACTTAAACAATAATTGACAACTTTCTTCTGCATATCCCACTTCATCTATATAAACATTATCTTTTCCAATATATAAAGATAAATCAGCACTTCCATTTATCCAATTTATATAACATAATCCACACACACCTATAATCTCTAAAGTTTTTAAATCTATTATTGAAAACATTAAAGTATCTTTGCCATTGACTACTTTTTCTTCAAACCATTTTTCTTGATTATATAAGTTTAGTTCTCTATATTCTCTAAAGAATTTTCTATAATTTTCATTATTTCTCCACTCTAATAAAAGTGAAAGATCCGTTTTTTCAATAGCTTTTAATCCAATTTTTCTTCCAGAGATCATTATTATTCAATATCCTCCCATTTTAAATAATTATCTTCATATAAATCTTTTTTTACCTTTTTATCTAAGATTTTTTCCATTCGATATGGTTCTATTCCATCTTTCTTCATTGGTCTTAATGCTATCAAATCTTCTCTTCTTATTTTTTTACCTTTCTTTATATCTTTTTTTAAATATAATCCTCTTCTTTGAACTATAACTGTTTGTTTCTCATTTTCTTCTATTCTTTTCTCTCCATCTCCTAAAGCGTTATATAAATCCATTGAAGCTTCTACCATTTCTCTCCAATTTTGAGGATTCATTGCAAATTTATGATCTGGTCCAATTCTATTATTGTCATCAGTAAAGTGTTTTTCTATAACATTTGCACCTAAGGCTATTGCGCCTAAAACTGTAGCATAACCACGAGTATGATCTGATAAACCAAGAATAATTTCTGGATATAATTCTCTATACTTTTTTAAAACATTTAAATTAATATAATTAAAATTTTCTTTTTCTCCTGTATAATTAGTATTACACTGCATTAAAATTATTTTATTATTTTTTAAAGTTTCCATTGCTCTCTTTACATCTTCTAAAGTTGAAGCTCCTGTTGCTAATAATATTGGTTTATTCTTCCTTGCTATATATTTTAATATTTCTATCCAAGTAATATCGCCAGAACCTATTTTATAGGCATTCACATATTCTTCTACTGAATCTACTGACTCAAAGTCATACGGACTTGTCATATATTCAATACCTACTTCATCACATTTCTTTTTCAATAATTCAGTCCAAGTAGTATCTATACTAGCATCTTCATATACTTCATATACTGTTTTTTTCCAATTAGATTGATGAGATATTTGCCCTTTCATTGTTTCAAAACCTTTTTTACTTACTATTGTTTTAGCTTTAAAGTTTTGAAATTTTGCTACATCCGCTCCTGCTTCCTTTGCTAATTCAATTAATTTATATGCTCTTTCTAAGCTACCATCATGATTTGCTGCTATGTCAGCTATAAAATATGGCCTCGAGGTTTGAGTTATTATCTCTTTTCCAATTTTTATTTTCATCATTTTATTTTTTCACTTCCTTCAAAATATCATAAATTCCATCTTCACACTTGTATTCTTTTCCTAAAATTTCTCTCATTTTTTCTGTGTTTAAAGTAGTAATTTTAGGACGTTTTAGAAATGAAGAATTATCATTTAACTCTGATTTTTCTACTCTTTGTTCAAGTTGCAAAAATTTCTCTATTATCATTAAAAATTCATACTTACTTAAATTTAAATTGCTTCCAATATTGATTATTCCTTTAAACTCTTTTTTAATAAAATATCTACTGCATCACTTAACTGTTTTATTGAAACAGGATTAAATATAACATTTGTAAAGCCTTTTATTTTTATTCCATTCTTCAAAGAATCATATCCCCATTTTAATAGAGAATTTTGGTTACTTGAATATCCATAAATATTTGTTCTTATTATTATTGACTCTGGAGTTTTTAAAGCTTCTTGTTCCCCTAAATACTTAGTTTTTGCATAATTATTTATTGGGTTAGGTGAATCACATTCTCTATAATTTCCAATTTTTCCATCAAAAATAGAGTCTGTTGATATATAAATATATTTACACTCTGTTTTTTGACAATAATCACTTATAAATCTGCTTAAATCCCAATGTAATTTTTTAGCTAATTCAAAATTTCTTTCACAAATATCTAAATTAACTATTGCTGCTACATTTATAATTACATCTGGTCTTTCTATTTGAAATATCTTTTCCAATTGTTCAAATTTTAATAAGTCCAAACAATAAAATTGAATTTTTTCATTTTTAGTTATTATTTTATCTATTCCTACTATTTTATATTTATAAATAAAATTATTAACTAATTCCATTCCAAGCATTCCTTCTGTGCCTAGTATACAAATTTTTTTCATTTTTTCTCCCAATTTTCTATTAGAAAATTATATGCTTTATTTAAATCTTGTTTTTTTAATAACTTTTTAGCTTCTTCAACTTCCTCAATTAAATCTTTACATACTTTTTTTGTTCAATATTTTTATTAATTTCATATAAATAACTTTTTTCTTGAAATAATTTTATTATTTTATCCTTATTAAAAAAATTATCATTTTCATATAAAAAATCATATACTAGACATAAAAGTATATAATCTTCTTTTGTATCTAAAGTAATTCTTATATCATGATTATTATTTTTATCTTTTAATATTCCTAGTTTATATTTATTAGGATTACTTATATATATGTATGGCATTACATGTTCTTTTTCATATTTTTCAGTAGCATTTTTAAAAGCTTCTACCAAAACATTATAGTTAACTATCTCACAGTCTAAGCCATGCGGAAAACTATGAATCTGATTATTAGAACTAAAATCATTATTATTATTCAAGTGGAATTCTATTAATTTATCCATTATTTCATAATCAATACATGGACAATCGCTTGTGATTCTTATTATTAAATCAGCTTTATATTTAGTAGCAGCCTCATAATATCTTGATAAAACATTATCTTCTGAACCTCTGAAACAACTTATTTGTAAACTTTCACACAATTTTTCAATTTTATTATCTGTCTCATTAATGGTTGTTGCCACAACAATTTTATTTATATATTTTGATTCTTTAACTCTATTAATTACTTGTTCTAAAACTGTTTTATCTCCATTATATGGCAAGTTTAATAACACCTTATTCGGTAATCTACTTGAAGTTGTTCTAGCTTGAATTATACAGACTATATTCATTTTCTTCCCTCTTAATATTTTATATTTAATTTCTCTATTCTATTTCTTAATTCCTCTGCATCTAGCCATATTTCATTTTCTCCTGAACTATACTCCCAATTTTCCTTTATTAATTTTCCTCCATCTTTAAATTTACTCTTATCCCACCATTCAAAATGAGGATAGATTATATAATAATCTTCATATTCGTAAGTATTTCTCCAGTCATCTTTAGTTATCATTACTTCATGAATTTTTTCTCCCTCTCTTACTCCTACTTCTTTAATGCTTCCATTTGGATTTAATGCTTCAGCTAATTCTGTAATTAAGAATGAAGGGTTTTTAAATACAAATGTTTCTCCTCCTTTTGCTTCTTCTAATGCTTTAAACACTAAGTCTACTGCATCATCTAATATCATCCAGAATCTAGTCATATGAATATCTGTTATAGGAAGTTCTTTCTTCCCTTGAGCTAATAATTGTTTAAAAAATGGAATAACTGATCCTCTGCTTCCTGCTACATTACCATATCTTACTATTGAAAATATTGTTCCTTTATCTCCTGAATAAGCATTGGCGGATATAAAAAGTTTATCTGATACTAATTTAGTTCCTCCATAAAGATTAATAGGATTTACCGATTTATCTGTTGAAAGTGCTACCACCTTTTTTACTTTTCTATCTATTGCCGCTTCTATTATATTTTCTGCTCCATGTATATTAGTTTTTATTGCTTCAAAAGGATTATATTCACAAGCTGGAACTTGTTTCATAGCTGCTGCATGTATTACATAATCCACATCTTTGAAGGCTCTATATAATCTTTCTTTATCTCTTACATCTCCAATAAAGAATCTTAATTTATTAGTTTTTTCTTCTCCATATTTAGCTATAAAATTTTTCTTCATCAAATCTTGTTTAAATTCATCTCTTGAATATATAATTATTTTTTTAGGTTCATAATCTTCTAAAACTCTTTCTATAAATTTATTTCCAAAAGAACCTGTTCCCCCTGTTACTAGTATTGTTAAATTATTTAACATTTTCTTTTTCCTCCTCAAAATTAATATAATTTTTTTCTAATATTTGGTCAATAATTTTTTTCTCTCTTATTTCTGAGTTTGTATATAATATTTGTTTTTTCAATTCTTCTTCTTGTAATCTCAAAATTTTATCAAAGTATATTTTGTCACTTTCTCTTTTTAATAATTCTTCATCAATATTTTCATATTTAATCTTACAAGGAATTTTATTTTCTTTTAATTCATCAATGCAAATATTCAAAACAGAAGCTCCACAAAATAATCCATCTAAAAATGCAGTAGTTTGATAAGTTAATAAATATTTTGCTTCTATTATTTCACTATATCCCATTGAAATTTTTATATTATTTTTTATATTTTTATATTTTTTAATAAAATCTTTTTTATCAATAGAAGGATGAAGTTTTATTACTTTTTCTCCATTTTCAAAAGGTAAATCATTAAATTTATTTATTAACTTCATCTCTGCATATTCATTTCCATTATTTGTCATACATAGAACTAATTTTCTTTTTTTTATTTTCCTATATTGTAGAAGAAAATTATATTTATTTGTCCCAACTATAAAACAATTTTTTTTTATAGCTTTTCTAGCTAAAAATTCAATACTTCTTTCTCCCCAAAGCATTAAATAATCTGAATAATAGTATTCATATCCTGCATCCTCTATAAAAAGTGCATGTTGATGACTAATTGTCTTTATTTTTTTTTCTTTGGCTAACATCGTTAAAGAATAATCTAGTGGTTCATGATCTTGAGTAGTTAAAACCAAGTCAATTTTATATTTTTCTAAAATATTCTCATAAACATCTATTGTATGGCATATATTTAAAGCCTTAATTAAATATTTAAACTTAACTTTTTTTATTATTTGGAACTTTAATGTCCATTTCCAAAAACTTATATATATGATATTAAAATCTTGATTTTTATATTTTAAATATATTTTTTTGCTAAAAGTAATTAGTAAAATATCATTTTTTTAAATTTTGGAATTAAACTTTCTAATATTTTAGTTTTATTATTTATTGCTTCAACATCGCTATTTAATAAGAATAACAATTTAAAATATTTGTTTTCATTTAAAATGTTATATCTTATTTTTTTTTAAAGGGTAATAATATCAAAAAAAATTTTATAATATTTTTTATTCTTTTTTTTAACTCATCCCTTTCCCAAATTCCATAATAATCTTGAAAATAATCTATAAATAAAATTCCTGCAATATTAACTTTTTTATAGCAGAGAGCTTTACTATATTCTTTTTCAAAAAATTTTTGAAAACTATCCATAGCTACTTATTTTCTCCTTTTTTACATTTCTTAAAATCTTAGCTGTATACTTTATACCTAACTTATCAAAAAGCTTTGAAAGTCCTAACCTAACTGCTCATTTGTTCCTATAAGCAATATATTTTCTTTTATTTTTTTTGTGTATTCTTTAAAAGATTGATGTTTTTTATCTTTTTCTGACAGAACCATATTTTCTTCCTTTAGTCCATATTTTTCAAAATTCCAATTAATATTTATATCTTTATCATTCCACATTATTCCTGAATCATATTCAGGATGATATAAGTCTGTACATTTATATTGAAATTCTGTTTCATCTTCCAATGTTAAGAATCCATGAGCAAATCCTTTTGGGATGAAAAACATTTTCTTGTTTACTGCGTTTAATTCTATTCCATACCATTTTCCATATGTAGGACTGCCTTTTCTAATATCCACAGCTACATCATATACGGCTCCTTTTATTACTCTTACAAGCTTTCCTTGAGAATGTTTAGTTTGAAAGTGAAGCCCTCTTAATACCCCTTTTTTAGATTTAGAATGATTATCTTGTACAAATTCTTCAAATATCCCAATTTCCTCAAATTCTTTTTTATTATATGTCTCTAAAAAAAATCCTCTTTCATCACCAAATACAGTTGGTTCTAATATGTATAGACCTTCTATTCCTGTTTCTATCTTTTTAAATTTACTCATATCTTTCCCTTCATCTATTTGATAAGATCCATCAAATATTCTCCATATTTAGATTTAAGCAATGGCTTTGCTAGTTCATATACTTTTTCTTTTGTTATCCAACCATTTCTATATGCAATTTCTTCAAGACAGGCTACCATTACTCCTTGCCTACTTTGAATTGTTTTTACATAGTTTGCTGCTTCTAAAAGCGCTTCATGTGTTCCTGTATCAAGCCAGGCCATCCCTCTTCCTAAGCTTGTTACATTTAGAATTCCTTCATTAAGATACATTTCATTTAGTGTTGTTATTTCCAGCTCTCCTCTTTTTGAAGGTTTTACTTTTTTAGCTTTTTCCACTACTGTATTATCATAAAAATACAATCCAGGTACTGCATAATTAGATTTTGGATTCTCTGGTTTCTCTTCTAATGATATTGCTCTATTATTTTCATCAAATTCTACTACTCCAAAATCTTTAGGATTTTGTACATAATATCCAAATATTGTTGCTCCTTTTTTCCTTGCTTCAGCTTCTTTTAACATTCCTGTAAATCCATGACCATAGAATATATTATCTCCAAGAACTAGAGCACATGAATCATTTCCAATGAAGTTTTCTCCTATTAAAAATGCTTCTGCTAAACCATTAGGCTGCTTCTGTACTGCATAACTTAGAGATATGCCAAAATCTGAACCAGTTTTTAATAATTCTTCAAACATAGGAAGATCCCTTGGTGTAGAAATAATTAAGATATCTTTTATCCCAGCCAACATTAAAACTGATAGAGGATAATATATCATTGGTTTATCATATATTGGTGTTATCTGTTTTGATATTGATTTTGTTATTGGATAAAGTCTTGTTCCACTTCCTCCTGCTAATATTATTCCTTTCATCTCATACCTCTGTTTCCATAACTTCTTTTATAGCTTCTAAATAACCATATTTAAATTTTTCATCAGGTTCTAGATACATTCCTTCAGCCCATTCATTCCAAGCGTTTAAAAAATATAATCTATATTTTTTTCTTTCATTATTTTTTTTTCTTCCAATAAATATTTTTTAAATAACTTTGGTGTATTTCTTTCAATCACATATCCTCTTCGTCCATGTCTTGAAGTATTATCCCAACCAGTAAATATTCCTGGATATATTTTTTTATTTAAAAATTCATTAGATATATCTATACTCTTTTTTAAAAACTCTTCATATTTATACTTTTGAACAAAGTATAAATAATTTTTTGAAAAACTATTTTTTAATCTTTGAATAACTTTTTGAAAAATATTTCTTTTACTAAGACAGCAATTAGGCTCCCTTAACACCATTGCAGAACTTTTAGATGAAAAAAAATTTAAATTTTTTAAATTATTTTTTGATTCTATTATATAAATTCCTGAATATCCTATTTTTTTACATGCTTTATTAAAAAAATCTATCATTTCATCAAACTTTAAAATATCTTCTGATTGGTATATTATAAACACTGGTTTTTCATCTATTTTTATATATCTTTTATCTAAAAAAAATGGGGCTAAATAATTAAAGTGTTCTTGCCAATCTTCTTCTTCTCCATATTCCTGTTTTATAAGGATTTCATTTAATCCATTCCAAGTTTTTTTCCAAGAATGATTAGCCCAACAAAAACAGAAATTTTGCTTTATTTCCTTCCATTCAAGTAAATTTTCTGCTGGTTTCTCTAATATTTTTTTTCCTTTAAACCAATAGTGATAATAACAAAATCCATATATTCCATATTCATTTCCTAGTTTACTCTGCCATTCTACTGTTTCTTTATTTAGCAAATTATAATAATTATTATTTAATGGTTTTAATGGTTGACTATGCTCTTTAAATAATTTTTTCCCATTTTTTACATTTGTCCATTCTGTAAAACCTTTTCCCCACCAAAGATTATTTTCTTCAATTTCGTGAAATTGTGGCAAATAGTATGTTATTATCTTCATTAAAATTATCTCCTTATTTTTTTATTAAAACTCAAATAAAATAAAATTATATTTATAAATTGGAAGCTGTAATAAAAAGGTTTTAAAATATAAAATTGAAATACAAATAAAAAAAATTAGATTTAATGCTAGTGAATATTTTTTTATTGCAGATTTCAATAATTGTGGAATTAAAATAATATAATAAAAAGTAAAATATGAACTCATTCGTACAAATACTTGATTCATTGTAGGAAATGTTTTTTCATTAATAAAAATAGTTAAAGTTAAGAGTATTGTGAAATAATTTATATTTTTACTTACATTATCTAACAAAATTTTTTTTGAAAATATTTCTATTAATAATGCTAAAATAAAAAATAGAAATAATGTTATAAAATTGGTTGTTGCTTCATATTTCAATTTTGTATATTGACCATACCCTAATATTTCATATAGTTTAGGCAATAAAAAATTAAAAGCTATTGTAATAAAAAATAAAATGATTTTTATAAATTTATTATATTTTAAATTTAATATCCAATATAATGGTAATAATAAAAAACAACTTTTATGAAATAATCCTCCTAAAATTATACCTAAAAAATATTTCATTATTTTTTTTGCTTTATAAAAATAATTGAATAAAAAATATACTAATTGCCATAACTTACCTAATTAAATTGAACCCAGCAGAATAATACGCTCCTACCAAAAAATAAATAAATGTAGACATCAATATATTGCTTGATTCTCTTTTTATACTTTTATATATTAAATAGTTTGTAAAAAATGCTATTATTAGAAAAACTAGTTGTTGGGTTCCATTTATATTAACAATAAATTTTGTTAAAAAATAATAACCTTTTTCTAATCTCGTGACTTCATAATTACTAATGTTATTTTTTATATAAGAAAATATTTTCATATACATTGGATAATCCACTCCAACATAATATCTAAACCCAGAAAATAAGGTCAATATTAAAAATATTAATCTTATTATATTCATATCATTTTTATTCAGATATAATATTCCAATTGTAATTACCCAAAAATACAAACATATATATTTCATTTTTTATCCTTTTTCTATATTTTATTCTTTCAGTTTTCTCTATTATTGAATTTATTATAATTAATAATTATTATAGAAATATCCATTAAATTCTCCTTTTAAATTACAACAAATTGCTTTCTTATTTTAAAATAATCTTCAGGTATTCCTATATCTATAAAATAACCTTCACTTTCATATGAATACTTTTCTACTTTTTTATCTTCTAATACCTCTTTTTCAAATGAAAAATTTTCTTTTTCCATCCTACTCAATAAGTCTTTTTTTATTAGATATATTCCTCCATTTATTTTCCCTTTATCTTTCTTCTTTTTTTCTTCAAATTCTATTATTCTATTTTCTTTTATTACTAAAGAACCATATCTATCAAAATTTTCCATTTCTTTTACTGCTACTGTTAAGATACTTTTATTTTCAGTATGAAATTCTTTCATTCCTTTTAAATCAACATCAAAGAAAGTATCTCCATTAACTATAAAAACATCTTCTTCTTTTACTAATTTTAAAGCTTTCTTTATAGCTCCCCCTGTTCCTAAAGGCACTAATTCTTCTGAATATGTTATTTCTATATCTTCATATTTATTTTTAAAATATTCTTTTATTATTTCTTTTTTATAACCAACAGCTAAAATAACATGCTTTATTCCTTTTTTACTTAAATCTTTTAATAAATATTCTAAGAAAGGTTTTCCATTCACTGGAGCCATTGGTTTAGGAACATCTGATACCACTTCTTTCAATCTTGTTCCAAAACCTCCAGCTAATACTATTGCTTCCAATTTTTATTCCTCCCCAAATATTTCATTTTCTACTTCTAAACATAAAGTGTGATAAATAGATAAATGATACTCTTGAATAATATATGTTTCTTTTTCTTCAACATTTATATTTATATCTGATATATCTTTTAATTCTCCTCCAAGCTTCCCTGTCAAGGAAATTACTTTCATCCCTTTAACTTTAGATATTTGAGAAGCATAAATAACATTCTTTGAATTTCCAGATGTGCTTATAGCTATTAATATATCTCCTTCATTTCCATATCCTAATACCTGTTGAGCAAAAACAAGTTCAGAATTATTATCATTGCTATAAGCTGTTATCAATGAAGTTTCACTCACTAAAGCTATGGCAGGTAATGAACTTTGTAAATTATTTATAAAATATTCTGCTTCTTGTGGAAATATATTTTTAATTTTATCTATATATTTATTTTCTAATTTTCTTGAAAGTACAAAACTTTTCATAAGTTCTCCCACTATATGTAAAGAATCTGAGGCACTTCCACCATTGCCACAAATTAACAGTTTACCTTTATTTTTATAGCAATTTACTATTTCTAATATTGAATTTTCTATTTCTTCCTTACAATTAGATAATTTTAGATAATTTAGGAAATCTCACAATTAAATTTTCTATTAATATCTTTGTAGATTTTTTCAATTCTATACACCTCTTATTCATATAAAGTCCAAGCCTGTGCTCCTTTTTCTGAAAATTGTGCTAATATAACTTTTCCCTCTCTTTTCCTCAATTTTTCTATAAGACCATATCTTTCTTTAGGATCACAGAGTATCATCATAAAGCCTCCACCACCTGCACCTGATACCTTAGCTGCTTTTCCACCATTATTCATTATAAAATCATAAGTTTCATTTATAAAATCATTGGAAATCGCATTTGACATCTTTTTTTTAGATACCCAGCCTTCTTTTAAACATTCAGCAACTTTCTTAAAATCTCCTCTTAAAATAGCATTTTTCATCTCAATGGCTGATTCCTTTAATTCATGCATTCCTTCTAAACTTTTTTCAGACTTTTCTTTTACATTTTTGATTTGCTCATCAATTATTTTTGCAGATTCTCTTGAAGTTCCTGTATAATACAGAATAAGTGAATTTTCTATTTCATTTTTTATCCATTTTTTCAACCTTAATGGATTTACTATAACTCTATTTTCTTCATAAAATTCCATAAAGTTAAATCCACCAAATGTAGCAGAAAATTGATCTTGCTTTCCTCCACTTAAGTTCAAATCTATTCTTTCTATTTCATATGCTAAATTAGCTATATCATATTCACCTAATGGTAAATTTAACCATTCCATATATGCTTTTATTATAGCTACTACCATTGTTGAAGATGACCCTAATCCCGAACCTGCTGGTGCATCTGAATATGTTGTCATTTTAAAAGATAATGGCTTTCCATAATTATATTTTTCAACAATTTTATTATATACACCCTTATGAAGTATAAGATTATTATCTATTTTTAAATAATTCTTACTTTCTCCCTCAAACATTTCATGTCTATCAGTTGAATTAAAAATTATTTTATTATCATCAGTGGGCTCAATTGTACAATAGGCATACATATCTACTGTCACATTAAGTACAACTCCACCATATTCATCACAATATGGTGATACATCAGTCCCTCCTCCAGCTAACCCAAGTCTTAAAGGTGCTTTAGATCGTATTATCATAATTATTCTCCTCAAACATTAATAATTCAGAAATTGTTTTTCCAATAATTAATTTTTCTTTTTTTCCTTAAGATTATTTTTTATTTTTTCATATAAATTTTTATTTTCTATTAATGAATTTATTTCTTTTATAAATTCTTCAGCACTATTAGCAAGTAAATAATCTTTTTCATCTTCTACTAAAATTCCTTCAACACCTATCTTAGTCGATACAATAGGAATTTCTGAATACAACATTTCTACAGTCTTTATTTTTATTCCTGCTCCTCTTAACAAAGGAATTACACCTATATCCAAAATCGAAAAATATTCTTCTACCTTTTCAATAAATCCAGTTAAAATAACATTAGAATAATTACTAACTACTTTTTTTAATTTCTCACTTGGATTTGCTCCTATAATATAAAAATAAATATTCTTTTTTGAATTTTTTTCCAAATTTTATCCAGAAAAAAAATAACTGCTTCTTCATTTTCAACTCTATTCATAGCACCAAAAAATCCAATATTTATTTCTTTATTTCTCTTTCTAGGCTCTATTAGAAATTTATTAAAAAATGGTTTCAATATTTTAATATTTCTATTTTTTCCCTCTATAAGTTTATAATCTTTATCATTCTGAACTATAACTAGATCAAATTTTCCAAGCATTGTTTCTTCATATTTTTTCAATCTTTTATATTCAAACCTATAAAATAATTTCCTCAAATAATTTTTTCATTATTCATTTTTCTTTCAAAAGCTTGAAAAGATACATCATGCTCTACTAATATTTTTTTGTTTCCTTTATATCTTTCAAATAATTAATATTTTGAGTAAAATCAAGAATAATTAAATCATAATTTTGAGAATTTCCTTTTAAAAATTTTTTTAATCTCCTGTCATATCTTACAGAACATAAAATTGGTAATTGAAAATTCCAAATTAAATTAACTATTTTTTAAAAATAGAGATTTTAAATATAATTAAATTTTCTATACATTCATTTTCATAAAACATTTTATCTTTATATTCTTTTAAATTAACTAAAGAACAAAAATCAATTTTATAACCATTTTTATGAAGATTCTTTATATTACTTAATGTTGTATTAGACCCAGCAGAAGGAAATTTATTTTTTTTACTTGGTAAAAAAGTTGATATATATAAAAGTTTTTTCATAATTTTCTCCCTACTTTATATCCTATCCATCTAGTTCCAATATCAAATGGTAGATATATTAATTCAAATATTTTTCTTCTTTTTATTAATTCTTTTATCATATATATCAATAATTTTTTCCCTTCACTCTCTGTCTTTGAAAAATCTATTTCTTTTTCAAATAATTTTTCAAATTTTCCTATATCTTTATATCTTTTATAGGTCTCCTTTAAAGATAATTGATGTGAATGCCATATTTTACTTTCAGCTGTATAAATAAATGATTTCCCATTTTTTATTATTTTAGAGGCTAAATATACATCTTCACTTGTTGGAGTAAAAAAATCATACCCTCCTAATTTAAAAAATTCTGTTTTTAGTATTGCTGAAGAAGCATCACTATAGAATATATTTTTTCTTCCATTTACTTTTTCATTTTGCTTATTAGAAATTCTATTTTTATCAAGATAATTAAATTCTCTAATAATTTTCTCTATTTCTGAATGTTCTTGATATGCTATTTGTTTTGAAAAAGCTGCAACTATGTTTTCATTTAAGGGGTTAACTAATTCTTTTAACCAACTATTATCATAAGGTAGTATATCTTGTGTTATAAAAACTAATATATCCCCTTCAGCTATTAATGCTCCTTCATGTCTTGTTTTAGCATGATTAAACTTTTTAACCTCTAAAACTTTATCAAATAATTCTTTTGATATTTCTAAACTTTTATCTTTTGAAAAGCTTACCAATGCTATTAACTCAATAGAAAAATTACCTTTTTGCTCTTTGAGTTTTTCTACTAATTTTTTATATAAATTTCTCCATTATATATAGGAACTATTATTGAAATTTTCTTATTTTCCATCAATATGCCCCCTTTTTCCCAATAACATTTTTTATTGTTTTTATTGTTATTGTTACATCCAGCCATAATGACCAGTTTCTTATATAGTAAAGATCCAGCGCTATTCTCTCATCATAGTTCTCTACATCTGACCTTCCATTTGCCTGCCACATTCCTGTTATCCCTGGCTTTACCATAAATATCTTTCTGCTATTTTCTTCACCATAGTACATATCTACTTCTTTTTGTACTACTGGCCTTGGTCCTACAAATGACATTTCACCTTTTATTACATTTATAAATTGCGGAAATTCATCTAATGATGTTTTTCTTAAAAATTTTCCTACTTCTGTTATTCTTGGATCATCTTTAAGTTTAAAATTCTTATAATATTCTTCTCTAAGTTTTTCATCTTTAGATAACATCTCTTCCAATCTTTTCTCTGCATCAACATACATAGTTCTAAACTTATACATCTTAAAAGACTTTAAATCCTTTCCTATCCTTGTATGATAAAAGATTGCTTTTCCTCCATCTTTCTTTATTTTTGGTGCATATATTAAATAAAGTATTCCTAAAACTATACAGCCTACTAATCTAGCTACAATATCAAAACTTCTTTTCAGGAATCTATTTATTGTTTTATTCATTCCATTGTATGAAGATATCAGCATTATTCCATCATAATCCTCTATCTCAGAATTGAAAGTATATGTTCCATTTAATTCTGGAGTAAATTTTATTCTTTCTACCTTTCCATCAAGTTTATTTATTATTTCTGCCATTTGGTTATTATCTGCTAATGGAAGGGCTATTATCACTTCGCTCACATTATTTTCTATAATAATTCTTTCTATATCATTACAATCTCCCAATATTTTACTTTTCTCTATTAAAATATCTTGATTTATTCCTTTTAAAGTATTTGCACTTATATAACCTAAAAGATTATACATAGTAAAATCATTCTCTTTTATTACTTGAGTAAGTTCTCTTGCTGTATGCCCTATTCCTATTATTATCAACCTTTTTTCTAATGTTCTTCTAAAAATTTTTCTTATAAGACTAATTATCAAAAGATTAAAAAACGTAAATGTTACTCCTATTATTAAATGAACAGGTATATATTCAACACCACAAAAAGCTATATCATTAATAATCATGATTGCTAAATACTCTATATGTACATAAAGTTGTTTCTTAACTTCCTCCCAAATGAGTATAGTTTTAAAGGAATGCATTTTTTTAGTAATATTCAAAAGAAGGTAGATAAAGAAAGTGTTATATGCAATGTAGGCTGGTACTTTAAAAAAACTGTTTATTAATAAATAAAATAGAAATTGTAATCCTATCATTAAAATTTTTGGACTTTGTCTTTTCACTTTCCCCTAGCTCCTCGACTTTCATTTCAAATTATTTCTTTTTTATGGTTTTTTCACTTTATATTTTTTATTGTTCTAAACTTGTTAGTTTTATATATTTTGTAATATTTTTTATCTAAAACTTACATTTAGTAATAATAATTAAAAATAGTTGAATTTAGACAATATTTTTTCACGAATATTCATTTTTATTCTATGTATTTTCCAAATTTTGATTTCTATATTTTTCTAACTTTTAAAATTTAGTGTCAATTTTAAAAATTTGTAAAAATTACTACTTTCACAAAATTTGGAAAAGTTCGCATTATTACAATAAGAGAACTTTTTGCCACCAAATCTCAGTAAAATCGTTCTAACATTTCTTAAAAATGTCAAATTATACCCTTTTTGGTATTGACATTCTTCCGTTTTAGTAGTATCATTTTCTATACTAATCTATAATTCTAAAAAGTTTTAGAATTAAAAATCTAAAAACATTTTCACAGGGCGCCTTATTGTAATAATGCGAACTTTTATTGCTCTTAACCTCTTATTTTTTAAGAAGTCATTTTTTGGCCCCTTTATTTTTAGGGTTTTCCTATTTTTCTACCTTTCTTATATTTCCAGTCTTTGTTCATTATAAATATTTCTTTTTCACATATAGAATCATACTTTTTCTGTATTTTTATTTTTTAAATTTTCTATTTTTTTATCTACATTTTATATTTTTTACAATATATTATTTTTTTATTCATACAGTTATTTTTCATATATTTATTCCTCCTTCTTCTCTACCATTACATTTCCATTTCATAGTTGAAATACGATTATTTTTCCAATGTTTATTCTTAGTTTTTATCTTATTAAAAAAAACTATATATTTTTCTTTATATTCAAGAAAATAATATTAATATTAAGAATTTTATATACTATTAAAATTTATTTTCAGGCATAAAAAAAGGAACCCTAATTATTTTAAGGTTCCTCACTTATTTAAATATTTAATTATTTAGTATCCCATTCTTTCCAATATTTCTTCTACAATATCATCAGAACGATGTCCTTTAAAATATTCACTACTTACATTTTCAAATCCTATATTTCTATATTTACTTGGTCTTCCTATATATCTAGCAGCAAAATTAAAATTTTCATCAAGTATAGCTAGAGTAGGTACTACATATTTTTCTTCAGGTATTCCTAATTTTTCTCTTAAAAATTTAAATCCTCTTCCTTCTGTTATTATACTTAATTTTATATTAGGATTAAACTCTATCATTTTCATAAGTACTGGAACTGTTGCACGAACATATGGGCACCATGATTCTGCACTTAATAAAAAATTATATTTTTTATCTATTTTCTTTATTCTTTCAATATACTCATCTTTTATTTTTACTACTGAAGCTATTTCTTTCATTTTATCCTTTTCAGATGCACTAGCTATATTAAAAAAAGTATCAAATGACATTCCTGTTTCAAATAGTTCTTTGTATTCCATAATTTATACCTCCCAAAATTAATAATTAACTTTTTTTAGAACTCCTTTTATAGCTTCTTCAATAGTTTTGAAACTTTTAAGTTCTTCTCTAGTGATAAGAGTATTTATCTCTTTTTTACTATACCCCAATCCTTCCAGAGCAGAAATAAGTTCCTCTTCTATCATGAGATGTCTTGCTGCATCATCATTTCTTGTGTCTATAGAAAGAGCATCTAATGTTTTTAACTTACTTTTTAAATCTAAAATTAACTGTTGAGATTTTTTTTCTCCTAGCTTAGGAACTCTTTTGAGATTATTATAGTCATCTGTCGCTACCAGATCTCTTATTGTATCTATATCAAAAGTAGACATTACTGAAAGAGCTAAAGATACTCCTATTCCCTTTACTCCAAGAAGCATTTCAAAAAGATTTCTTTCTCTTTCTTCTAAAAAACCTATTAATTTAAAAGCATCTTCTTTTATATAGTTATAGATATATAGCTTTACCTCTTCTCCAGCATTGATAAAATCATAAGTTCTCAAAGATATATTTACTTTGTAACCTACACCATTTACATCTAATGCCAGATAATCTGGTTTCTTATATTCTACTTTTCCTCTCAAATATTCATACATCTATTTCCCCAGCTCCTCTTTCTTTTTTCTTCCTCTTTTTTTAGGCTTCTCTTCATAATCTATTACAGGCACTTCTTCAGCAGCTTCTAGTATAGTTTCATCAAATGCTGTAACTACTTTAGCTGCTTTCTTTTTTGTTTTCTTATTTTCCTTTTTTCCTGTAACTTCCAGCATAGTTTCATCAGATACTGGTGTTATTTTAGCTTTTTTCTTTTGAACTTTTTTATTTTCTTTTCTTCCTGCACCTTTCAACATTCTGTCTATATATACAGCAGTATAGCTTTCTTCTACATCAGATATTTCTTCTGGAGTTCCACAAGCCACTACAGTTCCACCTCTATCTCCACCGTCAGGACCTATATCTATTATATGGTCTGCTGTTTTGATAACATCTAGATTATGTTCTATGATAACTACTGTATTTCCCTTTTCTACCAGTCTATCCAGCACCTCTAAAAGTTTTCTTATATCTTCAAAGTGCAATCCAGTAGTAGGTTCATCTAAAATGTATATTGTTTTACCTTTTGTCATTTTAGAAAGCTCAGTTGCAAGTTTTATTCTCTGTGCCTCTCCTCCTGAAAGAGTAGTCGCAGGTTGACCTAATTTAATATAGTCCAGTCCCACATCTATAAGTACTTTAAGTTTTCTTTCAAGAGATGGTACTGCTTTAAAAAATTCATAAGCTTCTCTTACACTCATATTTAATACATCAGAAATATTTTTTCCTTTATAGTATACATCTAGTGTTTCTTTATTATATCTTTTACCTTTACACACTTCACACTCTACATATACATCTGGAAGAAAATTCATTTCTATTTTGATTATTCCTGCTCCTTGACATGCTTCACATCTTCCACCTTTTACATTGAAAGAGAATCTTCCCTTTGTAAATCCATGCAGTTTGGCATCTTTTGTTTCAGCAAAAATAGTTCTTATATCATCAAAAAGCTTAGTATAGGTAGCTGGATTAGATCTTGGAGTTCTACCTATTGGACTCTGGTCAATGTTTATGACTTTTTCAAGTTCCTCTATTCCCTTTATTTCTTTATACTCTAAAGGATATAGCTTTCCTTTATTCAATTTATTAAAAAGTGCTGGAAACAGAGTATGATTAATAAGTGTAGATTTTCCACTTCCACTTACACCAGTAACTACTGTCATTACTCCTAAAGGGATTTCAACATCTATATTTTTCAGATTATTTCCCTTTGCTCCTATTATTTTTAAAGATTTTTTCCATTTTCTTCTTTTTTCAGGTATATCTATTTTTAATTCTCCTTTTAGATATTTTCCTGTAATAGATTCCTTATTTTCCATCACTTCTTTAGGACTTCCATAGGCAACTATTTCTCCACCAAAATCTCCAGCTCCTGGTCCTAAATCCAGTATCTCATCAGCTTGAAGCATAGTATCTTCATCATGTTCTACAACTATCAAAGTATTTCCCAAATCTTTAAGCCTTCCTAAAGTAGCGAGAAGCTTGTCATTGTCTTTTTGATGAAGTCCAATACTTGGCTCATCTAATACATAAAGCACTCCTGTAAGTCCTGACCCTATCTGAGTTGCAAGTCTTATTCTTTGAGCTTCCCCTCCTGAAAGGGTTTTTGTTTCACGAGCAAGATTTAAATAATCAAGTCCTACATTTATCATAAATGTAAGTCTTTCTCTTATTTCTTTCAAGATTTCTTTGGCTATCATCTCTTGTTTATTAGTAAGTTTCAAATCAAGAAAAATTTAAGTGAATCTTTTATACTCAATTCACATATCTCCATGATATTTTTATCCCCAACAGTTACAGAAAGAACTTCTGGTTTTAACCTTTTTCCATTACAAACTTTACATATTCTTTCAACCATATATTTATTTTCTATTTCTTCCTTCATTGCATCAGAAAATGTTTCATGGTATCTTCTTTCAAGATTTTTTACTGCTCCCTCATATTGCTTATATCCATGGAATTGAAAATCATCACCTTCATAATCAAATTTAAACTTAACATCACTTCCATGAAATATTATATTCATATCTCTTTCTGAAAGATCTTTTATAGGCTTATTAATATCTATTTTCAAATGTTTTGCCATTGCTTTAAATATCTCCCAGCTGTATCCTTTTCTAGCCATGGCACCTGGTATATACATACCCCCTTCTACAATGGATAATTCATCATTATCTATCAATTTATTTTCATCAACTTCCAGATTTTTTCCAATCCCTTTACACTCAGGGCAAGCTCCAAATGGTGCATTGAAAGAAAATAGTCTTGGATTAAGATCAGGTATGCTCACTTCATCATGTTCTGGGCAGGCAAAATTTTCACTATATGCAAAATCCTGATTATTTACATTTAAAATAACTTTCCCATTTGAAAGTTCTGTAGCTGCTTCAACAGATTGTGTCAATCTGCTTTGAAATTCTTTATCATTTTTTTTCAATACAAGTCTGTCTATTACCACTTCAATATTATGTTTAAGATTTTTATCTAAAACTATATCATCTTCAAGATAGAGAATAGTTCCATTTACTCTTGCTCTTACATATCCTTTTTTCAAAAGATTAAGAAAAAGATTTTTATGTGTTCCTTTTTTATCTTTTACAACTGGAGCTAAAACTATTATTTTATCTCCCTCTTGAAATCTTTCTATTGCTCCTTCTGTTATCTCTTCTGTACTTTGTTTTTCAACTTTTCTTCCACAAATAGGACAATGAGCTGTTCCTATATGTGCAAAAAGAAGTCTCATATAGTCATATACTTCTGTAATTGTTCCTACAGTAGAACGAGGGTTTCTGTTAGTTGTTTTTTGTTCAATAGATATAGCAGGGGCTAATCCCTCTATACTGTCCACTTCAGGTTTATTCATCTGCCCAATAAATTGTCTTGCATAAGCAGAAAGACTTTCTACATATCTTCTCTGACCTTCAGAATAAATAGTATCGAAAGCAAGTGAAGATTTTCCACTTCCACTTACACCAGTGATAACTACAAATTTATTCTTTGGAATCTCAATATCTATATTCTTTAGATTATGTTCTCTTGCACCTTTTATTACAATCTTGTCTAACATATACACCTCTTAATTTAAAAGCATTATTAATTTATATTCATTACAAATATTATAACCCATTTTTTACTTTTTTAAACTATTAATTTTCTAAAATATACAGGGTTACAAAACCAATTCAAACATCGTTTTATCTATATTCACATATAAGTATATCACTATTTTAAATAAAAAACAAGCTGGGAGAAGTCATTTTCTTTTCACCCAGCTTTGATATATTTATACTTATGGCGGTAGCGTGTAGGAATCGAACCTACCAATGACTTTTCAGCCACCACGACAGTTTTGAAGACTGCTGAAAACACCAGTTTTCCTCCGCCACCATTTATCAATTATTAATCTAATTTTTCTATATGTTTTTTTAATCCTTTTTTATTACACTATATCTTTCTAATTCTATTCCATTAGATTTCAGTAATTCTTCTACTTTATTTTTATTTTCAAATTCCATTCTTATTGAAAGACCACATGTTGCTTTTACTTCAGAAGGAAGTGGAATTATTCTGCATTCTATTCCATTTTCTTTGAGTAATTTCTCGCTCTTAATTATAAGATGTGTAGAATCAGCAGCAAGCAGAAGAAATTTTTCTTCTTTCATCATGGCTTTATTACCCTTCTTGCATTCATTTGTTTATTCACTATGTTATACATATTAGTTATACTACCAATTTTTATGTCATCTGTCAACCCATAAAAATTAACACATGTTCCACAGCAAAGTATTTCTACTCCTCTTTCTTCAAGATTTTTTAAATCATTTAGACTTTCAGAATTTTCTACAGCAAGTTTTACTCCTTCATTATAGAAAATTATAGTCTTAGGAAGAACTTCTACTTCTGTAAGAGTGTATATAAACCCTTTCATAAGTATTCTTCCAAGTTCAGGATCTCCTTTTCCCATATATACAGAATCTATTACAACAACTGTATTATCTTCATCTTCAAACTCTTCAATTTCTTCTTTTGTTTTATTAATAATAATCTTAAATATTTCTCCTGTTTCAGCGATACTATAATCATATCCCATTTCTTTTGACATTTTTTGAAGATTCTCAAGAGATATTTTATTATCAACTAATACTTCTACCTCTCCTTCTTCTATATCTTTCAAAGCATTCTTTGTCATTATAATAGGAATTGGACAAGTTTGTCCTACTGCATTTACTTTTATCATTATATTACCTCCTGCTTTGTTCATTTTAAAATTCTGTATTCATCAATTCTTTTGGTTACTCCATTTTCATCTAGTTTTTCCAATATTAAGAGAATTGATTTTCTGCTGATTCCAAATAATTCTCTAGCTTCTCCTAAGGTTATTTTCCTATTTTTTTCAAGATACTCTCTTAATTTTTTTCGCTTTCCATAAAAAATCCTTTAAGCATAAAATTTCCATCTTTTAGTTCTACAAGGAAAGAATTATTCACCATATATGAATGGACTGCTGAAAAAAAATCTTTATCTTTAAATAGATTTGATATATCCTCTATTTTTTGTGGAGTAAATCCACCTTTTTTGTATATTGAAAATATCTCATCTTTCCTTTTTTTCTGTTCTTTATTTAATTTTATTTTGAAATCTTTTTTAAAAATATATTCTTCATGCATTTCAATAATATTTTTTTTTCTAAAATACTCTAGAATTATATTATACACCTTTATTGAATAATTTTCAAAAAATCTATTTTTCAATTCTGATCTTTTTATCCCAATAGCCAACGGATATTTTTGATGATATTGTTCTAGATATTCTAAAATCTGATTCTTTAAATTTTCTAATTTATCTGTATTTATATAGATATCATCAAATATTTTCTCTATATTTTGAGAATTTTCTATTTCTGTTTCTGATATTTTTTCTCCTAAAAAAAGCTCTATATTTTCTTTAGTCATGAATATATCATCACTATTTAATACTATACTCTCTATTTTTTTATATTTATTTTTAGAAGAAAGAATTTCCAATTTTTCTAAATATTTTAAATCTTTTCTTTTGGCTCTCTCTTTAGGAATGTTTATTATTTCTATTCCTCCAATAGTTGCTATTGGTGAAAAGCTCCTCACTATTCCTATATCTCCCACAGAAAAAGCTGACTCCTTCTCAAATTCTATTTGTACAAATTTTTTATCTCCAGAAAATATTTCATCTTCAAGAAATATTTTTACTCTTCCTATAAGTTCTTCTGTTCCTATGTTTATTCTTATTCTTTGGTTATTTTTTACATTACTACTTCTTTTTAAAAGCGTAAAAATACAATCTACTCTATTTGATACAATAAGAGAATTTTTTTTAGCTATGATATTTCCTCTTCTTATTTCTTTAGAATCTATATTTATATTTAAAGCACATCTATTTCCAGCTTCCAAGATTTCTAATTTATTTCCATGATTTTCTATTCCCTTTATTTTTACTTCTTTCATTTGAGGATAAACTGTTACAATATCTCCTACAGAAATTCTACTATTCTTGGAAGTACCTGTAACCACTGTTCCAAATCCTTTTACTGAGAATACTCTATCAATATCCAGTCTAAAATCTTTGTTTTCAGCTCTATCTTCTTCTATTTTTAATATCTCGTTTTCAAGCACTTCTTTTAATTTCTCAAAACTTTTAGAATCTTTTTCAGATATTTCTAATATTGGACTATTTTCTAAATAAGAATTTTTAAAAAGCTCTCTTACATTTTTCTTAAGCTCAAGCACTTTATTCTCATCTGCTAAATCTCTTTTAGTGAGAAGTATTATTCCCCTTTTAACACCTAATATATTTATAATATCAGCATGTTCCAAAGTTTGAGGTTTTATCCCATCATCACAGGCTATGACAAAAAGAATTATATCTATTCCTGTAACTCCTGCTGCCATATTCTTTATAAACTTTTCATGTCCAGGAACGTCTACTATTCCAACTTTTCTTCCATTACTCAAAGTAAAAAAAGTAAAACCTAAATCAATTGTCATTCCTCTTGCTTTCTCTTCTGGAAGGGTGTCAGTATCCTGTCCTGTCAACCCTTTTACAACTGTTGTCTTTCCATGATCAATATGACCAGCTGTTCCTATTATTACGTTTCTCATAGAAATATCCTTTCAGCAGCTCCTAATATTTCTTCAAAATCTTTTTCTTTCAATGTCTTGGCATCAATGATAAAACGGTCACTTTTTATTCTTCCTATTACGGGAATATCATTTCCTCTGAATTTTTTTTCAAGTAAAACAGCATCTCCATTAAAACAAACAGCATAGCTTTCTACTGTTTCTTCTGGCATAGATCCTCCACCTATTTTAGCTTCTGTTTCAATTACATTATTCTCTATATTTTTTCTGTCAGCATAAATGATAATTTTTCTGCTCTTTCCAATACTTTTTCTTTTTTCTCAGTTATCATATTTAAAACTGGAATTTCTTTTACTGCTTCTCTTTCATCTTTATAATATTGAAAAATATTCTCCAATATAGAAATAGTTATTTTATTTACACGAAAAGCTCTCAAATATTGATTCTTTTTCAATCTTTCTATTAATGGCTTTTTCCCTAAAATGATTCCACATTGAGGTCCACCTAAAAGTTTATCTCCACTTACAGTAACTATATCCATTCCTGATTCAATACTTTCCTGAATAGTTGGCTCTTTAGAAAGTCCATATTTCGAAAAGTCTACCAACACCCCACTCCCAAGATCTTCCATTGTCAATAATCCATGTTTTTTTCCTAGTTCTGCTATATCTTTTTTATCTGTTCCTTCTGTAAAACCAGTTATTTTGAAATTAGATGTATGAACTTTTAATAAAACAGCTGTTCCTTCATCTATATTATTTTCATAATCAAAAATATGTGTTTTATTTGTTGTCCCTACTTCTTTTAATGCTGTCCCAGCTAATTTCATTATTTCAGGTATTCTAAAGGATCCTCCAATTTCAACTAATTCTCCTCTTGATACAATTGTATTCTTTCCATTAGCAAATTCATTTAGACATAAAATAACAGCTGCAGCATTATTATTTACTATTAATGCTCCCTCTGCTCCAGTTATCTCACATATAAGTTTTTCTATATGTGAATATCTACTCCCTCTGCTCCCAGTTTCTAAATCATATTCAAGATTACTATAATTTAAAAGTATTTCTCCCAAATCTTCAGTTATTTTTTCATTTAAAATAGAACGTCCTAAGTTAGTATGAATTATAGTTCCAGTTCCATTTATAACTCTTCTTAAATTCAATTTATTTTTTATTCCTGATATTTCTTTTATTTTCAAAATTATTTCATCTTCTGAAAAATTTTCTATTTCATTATTTTTTATCTTGTTTCTAAAAAATTCTATTCCATCTTTCACTGCCTGATAATAATTGTGATAACTCAATTTTTTGCTTATCTCTTCCAATTTTTCATTTTTCATAAGAATATCTACTTTAGGAAGCTTTTGAAACAGATTTTTCTCCATACTTTCTACCTCACAATAATAAATTTGTCCTTTTTGTCTGTAACACTTCCAACTATATGGGCTTCTATATCTTTAGAATTAAATTCTTCCATCAATTCTTTGATATATTCTTTTTTTACTGAAAATAACAATCCTCCTGAAGTTTGTGGGTCATAAAGTATTTCCTGCATCCACAGAGGAATATTTTGAAAATCTACATGTTTTTGTACATAATTTCTATTTTTCTGTCCACCACTTGTTATAAGAAAATCTTGTGCATATCCTTTTGCTTCTTTTATAAAAGGAATGAATTCTGCTTCAAAAATCAAAGTTTTTTCAGAGTTTTCAGCCATTTCAAAAGAATGACCTAAAAATCCAAATCCAGTTATATCTGTGCAAGCAGTAATAGGATATTTTACAATAATTTCCCCTGCATATTTATTTAAAGTAGTCATGTTTTTTATAGATTCTTTTAAAGCTTCCTCACTTGCCATTCCCACTTTTGAAGCTGTTGTAACTATCCCAGTCCCTAAAGATTTAGTACATACAAGAATATCTCCAGTTTCACACCCATGATTTTTTAATATTTTATCTGGATGAGCAATTCCTGTAACTGACAGTCCATATTTTATTTCAGGGTCATGTATTGAATGTCCTCCACTTAGGACAGCTCCTGCTTCTGCAACTTTTTCAGCTCCACCTCTCAATATTTCTCCAAGGATATTTATATCCATTTTTTCAGGAAAACACACTATATTCATTGCTGTTTTAGGAATTCCTCCCATGGCATATACATCACTCAATGAATTAGCTGCTGCTATTTGACCAAATATATATGGATCATCTACCATAGGAGTAAAAAAATCCAAAGTTTGTATCATAGCTATCTCATCAGTAAGCTTATATACTGCTGCATCATCTGATTTATCAAACCCTACTATTAAATTTTTATCTTCCACACTCGGAAGTTTTGAAAGTACATCACTCAAGACCTCTGGCCCTATTTTGCTGGCTCAACCACCTATAGAGCATCTATCTAGATGCAGTTTTTTCATTTTCAGCCTCCTATTTACAAATTATATTTATTAAAACTTAAAGCATTTTTACTATATTTACCAAAATTCTTACTAAAAATTCTCTTTTATGTTTATCTTCTTCATTATATATAATATCAGCCATTTCTTTTATATCTTCTTTTATTTCCTCTTTTGTTGCAGAATCATAAGCATCACTTATCTCACCTCTGAAATCCTGCATAAAATAATCAAAAATATTTCCAGCTACTAATCTTCTTTTAGAAGACCTTTTAAAACTCTCATAAGCTTCAAGTATCCACTCAAGCCTTTCGCTCATTTTTTCCTCCTTTATCATAGCACCTGTCAAATTATCCGATTCAGAAACAATTATTTTCTCTTTGTTTAATTCTTTTAAAATAGTTATTAAAATAATGGTTCCTGCTATTATAACATCAGCCCTCTTTGGTTCAAGTCCGATTATTTCTTTTCTTTCTTCTATACTTTTTGAAATAAATAATTCTAAATTTTCTTCTAATTCTTTTACAGATATCTCAGACATATGAACTTGCTGACTATCATATATTTTCATTTCTTTTTTTACTGATATTTGTGTTGTAGCCGTTCCAGCCACTCCTACTGCTTTAAACTCTTCATTTTTAATCTTTTTTATTTCTTCAATATTTTTCCTTACCCATTCTTTGCACTTTTCAATATTCTCTTGAGAATAATCATCTTGAGAAAAAAACTTTTCTGTAGCTCTCACTGCACCAATATCTATACTTTTTATAAAATCAATTTCATTATTCTTTCCAAGAGTAAATTCTGTACTTCCTCCACCTATATCTATAACAAGTATTCTGTCATTGAATACCAAAGAATTTCCAAGAAAATTTAATTTGGCCTCTTCCTCTCCAGATATACATTTTATTTCAATTCCCAACTCTCTAACTTTTTTCATAAATTTTTCTCTATTTTCTGCATCTCTTGTAGCTGATGTAGCAAAAGCTTTCAATTCTTTTACATTATATTTATCTGCTGTTTCTTTATACTTTTTTAAACATTCAATTGTTCTTTCTATTGCTTCTTCCTTTAAGAAGTGATTTTCATTTACTCCTTCTCCAAGTTTTACAATTTCTACTTCTTTTATTAATTCATTTAAAATGTCTATTCCTTTTTCAGTTTTCATAACTTCAGCTATAAATAATCTACATGAATTTGTTCCTATATCTATTATTCCTTTTGTATACCTGCCATTTTTATCAGTCATTTTTCAGCCTCTCAATTTTATAATATTTTAAAGATATTAATTACTTCTTCATATTATAGATTATACTCAAATTTTCTTTTTTATTCAACAGCTAGATAAAATTTCTAAACTTTGACATAAATAAAATAATATGTTATTTTAGAACCAGATAGTGATATAATATAATAAATTAAAATCAAAAAAGAAAAAGGAGTGAATAAAGTGAAAACTTTAAAAACTTTTATACTAATGGCTGTTATGACATTTATTCTTATGCTCATAGGAAATGCTGTAGCTGGGAGAGAAGGACTTATCTTTGCTTTAATAATGGCAGGAGTAATGAATTTCATCTCATACTGGTTTAGTGATAAAATAGTTTTGTCTATGTATGGAGCACAACCTGTAGATGAAAACAGTCGTTTATATCAATTGGTAAAAAAACTAGCTATAGAAGCTGATATACCTATGCCTAAGGTGTATATATTAAATGAAGCACAACCTAATGCTTTTGCTACTGGAAGAAATCCAAGCCATGCTGCTGTTGCAGTGACAAGAGGACTTATGGATATAGTTGATGAAGATGAACTTTCTGGTGTCATTGGACACGAGCTTGGGCATGTACATAATAGAGATATCTTAATTGGAACTGTTGCAGCTACTATGGCAGGAGCTATTACTTTTCTTGCCAACATGGCAAAATGGGCTGCAATATTTGGTGGAAGAAGCAGTAGAAATGATGATAGAGATGGTGGTAATCCTTTAGCTTTGATTGCAGTAGCCATTTTTGCTCCCATTGCTGCTATGCTTGTACAAATGGCTATATCTAGAACCAGAGAATATAAAGCTGATGAATTTGGAGCAAAAGTCAGTGGAAATCCTCTGTATCTTGCTAGAGCATTAAGAAAACTGGAAGATTATAGCAGAAGAATTCCTATGAGAAATGCTGCTCCGTCTACAGAGAATATGTTTATTGTAAGTCCATTAACTGGAAGTAAAATGGCTTCTCTTTTCAGTACACATCCATCTACAGAGGATAGAATAAGAAGACTTCAAGAAATGGTTTATTAATAATAAAATAAAAACAACTTAAATATTTCAGGAGGAAAAATGAAAAAAATCTTAGCTATACTTGCAGTTTTTTCTTTAACTGCTTCAATTACACTATCAAAAGAGATAATCCCAGAATATTATGTAATGGAAAAGCTTCTTATTCCAATTAGTGCTTCTCCAGTTTTTTCATATATTGGTGATAAAAAATTGATGATTTCAAAGAAATAAAAGCTATTCAAGTAGATGATAAAGTTCTTCAGGGAATTGGTACACATGAAAATCCATTCTATATGAAAGATTCAGATGGAAAAACTGTTACTGTAAGAGTTGGAGATTATGTTATCTCTCCAATGACACTTTCTACTATTTACGCAATAAAGAAAGATGATTTTGAATTAAATTACAGAGATTTAAATGCACCTGATGTTTCTCTTGTAACTGCTGATGTAACTACTGTTGGTGAAAAAATCAGAACTGACGAAATAGATGAAGCAAATAACAAAATAGAAGCATCTGAAGAATAATACACAAGTTTTTTGACAGGAAAGAGGGGAATATAATTTATGAATATAAAGAGAAAATTAATTTACTTTTTAAAAGAAGTAGCCAGACAGGGAAAAATATCCAATATAATTTCAGGTATTCAAAGAGCATTAGAAAATTACAAAAGAGCTAACTCTGCCCTCTGGGTTACATCTCTTTGTTTTTATACCCTTCTTTCTCTTGTTCCTATATTTGCAATTTTATTTAGCTTAGGAAGCTGGCTAGGAGTAGCAGAAAATATTATTATTCATTTGAGCAAATACTCCCCTTTGAACGAAGAGATGATTACTTTTCTTGTACAATTTTCTGAAAACCTTTTAGAAAATGCTAGAAGTGGAGTTTTAGCTGGAATAGGTTTTTTGTCACTGGGCTGGACTTTAATCACTATGTTTTCTATTGTTGAAAAATCATTTAATGATATTTGGCAGGTAGAGAAATCAAGAATGATTTTAAGAAAAATAACTGATTATATAGCTTTTTTTCTATTATTTCCATTACTTATACTTACTATAAATGGTGGTATGGTTATAATAGGAAAAAAACTGGAAGGTATTTATGATATTTCTCCATATACTTTGCAGATAATACCATCTTTCAGTATATTTTTATTTTTTACAGCACTATATATGCTCATACCTAATACAAAAGTAAAGCTGATTCCTGCTTTTTTCTCAGCTATTTTTACATCTGTACTTTTTTCAGGGCTTCAATATTTTTTCATACACCTACAGGTTATGATTATCACTTACAATAAAATATATGGAAGTTTTTCTGTTATCTTTATTTTCTTTTTCTGGCTGAAAATAATGTGGTTCTTTATCATTCTAGGAGCTCATTTATCATACTTTTTACAGAATAAAGATTTGAAATCTCATTCTAATAATGTAAATGGGATAAGCTTTAAATCTAAAGAGTATACTGGAATGATAATAATACGAGAACTTATAAGAAGATATTTAAACAATCTTTCTCCAGTTACAGTAAAAGAACTTGCTGAAAGAAGTAATATTTCTTATGATGTTATCTTACATATTCTTAATATATTTGAAGAAAACGGATTAGTAGCAAAAGTTATCAATGTAAAAAATGATAATGAAGAAGGATTTACTATACTTCAAAATATAGACCAAATAAATTTCAAAAAAATATTTAATATCTTAGAAAATTCTGGTGAGGATATTAAATTGCAGGTTAATGATGATAACAGAGCTTTTTATAGAATAATCAAAAATAAAGACTTTGATTTTTTAATTAAAGATCTTTTGGAAAATAATAAATAATTTAAGAAAGAGGAAAACCAATTTTAAGCAGCTTTCCTCTTTTTTATTTAAAATATATCTTTATTTTTACAGTTATCTATCATTTCACTTGTATCTTCTTTTTCAATAGAAATTATATCAATTTCAGAATTTTTCTGTTTTTTAACTACAAATTTATCATAGAGAAATAAACATACAAAAGATACTCCTAATGCTATAAAGCTTGAAGCAATACTCTGATTTTCAGAAAATCCCAGTTTGCTTGCTATGAAATAACCCAGTATCATTGCTACAGCAGGAAATACATATGCAATAGACGCTGCTTTTATAACTTTTCCAGCAGATATTTCAAATGTAACTGTATCTCCTATCTCAGCTTTTCTATCTGTTGTAAATTCAAAATCTTTTCCATATTTACTATCTCCACTACACCCACTACAATGTGAACATGATGTATCTTTATATAATTTTACTACTATTTTATCTCCATTTATTTCTTTAATTATACCTTTGTTTAACATATGTACCACCTTTCTATTTTGTCTTTCTCTATTACAAATTATAACACAAAAAAAAACTTTAAAAAAGCTAAAGGTATATTTCTTGAAAACTATTTTTCTCTATGATACAATATAGAATAGTTTAATAGTAAATTCAGGACGAGGTATGGTATGAAAAAAATATTGAAATTTCTACACTTGAAATATTTATATCTTTATTTTATTATTTATTTCATATCAAGTTATTTCTTTAATGGTAAATTAAAAAGTACTGGTATATATTTATTTTTAGAAAATTACCTTGGAATTATAATTTTTCCAGCTTTATTTATGTTGATAATTTCGCCACTTTTTTTCTTCATTAAAGATAGAAAGAAAAAAATGGTATTTAATGTAAAATTACATGCTTTTTTTATTTTATTAATAAGCTGCCTCTATCTTTTTATAGTATGTAAATTAAAACTTCCTTTTACAAAGGAGTTGGCAGATGATAGTATTATAGAAAATTTTTTAGGTCTTTCCATATATAAATATAAAATAGGGTTTATAGCTACTTATTTATTCTATCTTATTCTAAAAAATATTATGTTCTGCTATATTTATGTTGGACTTGGTTTTTTAATATTTTCTACTTTCTTTCTTATAACTGCAAAATTTATTAAAACAACAATATGTAGAATTTATCATGAACATAAAGAAAAGAAAAGAATACAAAAAGAAGAGCAGCTCCTAAGAGAGCAGATAGCTATAAAGGAAGCTCTAGAAAAAGAGAAGCTGATAAAAATTAAAAATGGAACTAGAAAAAGAAATAAGAATAAAAGAAAGAGTTGAAGAAGTTATTTTAAATAAAGAATTAGTTTTGGAAAGTTACTCTATTGATGAAAATAAGAATAATGATATAATAAATAATATAAAAGAATCTGATACACAAGAAGATGATGATGAAGAATTTTTGAAAATAATTGATCCTGATTTTTTAGTAGACAAAAAAATGAAAAAACTAAAAAGAAGCAGTAAAACAAGAATTGGAAGAAGAAAAAGAAGAAGAAAAAATAGAAAATCCTGCTTCTGACATGGCATATGAAAGTACTATAGATTTTCCATTATTTACTATAGCAGATTCTCCTGTCAAAGAGGAAAAAATCAAAGAAACTGCTGACAATACAGAAACTGTAATAGAAAAAACTCTTGAAAAATCAGAAAAAAAAGAAAGAAAACTTTTAACAATAAGAACACCTGGAGGAAAAAAAGATGATTCTAGCTTCTAAATCTCCAAGAAGAAAGGAGATACTTGAAGACACTGGATTTAAAATACAAATTAAAAGTGCCCAGATAGAAGAAATAAGTGATAAAATTTTAATTACTGATAAGATTATGGATATAGCAAGAAAAAAAACTATGGCAGTTGCTAAACAATATCCCAATGAATTTGTTGTGGGAGCAGATACTATAGTTGAAATAGATGGCAAAATAATAGGAAAGCCAATTAACGAAGATGATGCCTTTAATACATTAAAAATGCTATCTGGCAGAAAACACAATGTTATCACAGCATACAGTCTAATTAACTTATCTAAAAAAATAGATATTACAGATTATGATATTACTAAAGTTTCTTTTAGGGAATTATCTGATAATATGATAAAATGGTATATATCTACTAATGAACCTATGGACAAGGCAGGTTCCTATGGAATACAAGGAAAAGGAGCAGTATTTGTCAATGGCATAGATGGAGATTTTTTCAGTGTAATGGGATTTCCTATTGGTAAATTTGTTGAAAAAATTTCTCATTTAGGTATAGAACTAAAAGATATAGAAAAAATATAATAAAAACATAAATACATTTAGAGGTGAAGAATGAAGAGATATTTTAACAAATTTTTAGGTTTTTTTTCTGAAGATTTAGGAATTGACTTAGGAACATCTAATACATTAATATGTGTAAAAGATAAGGGAATTATTTTAAATGAACCTTCTGTAGTTGCTATAAATACAAGAACAAAAGATATATTTGAAGTTGGTGAAAGAGCCAAACTTATGATAGGTAGAACTCCAAATAATCTTGATACAATAAGACCTTTAAAAAATGGAGTTATCGCTGATTATGAAATAACAGAAAAAATGCTTAGTTCTTTTTATAAAAGAGTAAGCCATAATAGATTTTTTTCAAGCCCAAGAGTTATTATCTGCGTTCCTGCTGGAGTTACTCAAGTTGAAAAAAGAGCTGTTATAGAAGTAACCAGAGAAGCTGGAGCCAGAGAGGCATATCTTGTAGAAGAACCTATGGCTGCTGCTATAGGTATAGGACTAAATATTTTTGAGCCTGAAGGAAATATGATTGTTGATATTGGTGGAGGTACATCTGAATTAGCAGTCATTTCTTTAGGAGGAGTTGTTAAAACTTCATCTTTCAGAGTAGCAGGAGATAGATTTGATACTACAATAATAGAATATATTAGACAAAAGCATAATCTTTTAATTGGAGAAAAAACTGCTGAAGATATCAAAAAGCAAATAGGTGCTGTTGTTGAACTTGAAGAAGATATTTCTATTGATATCAGTGGTAGAAATGCCCTTAATGGACTTCCTAAAGATATAAAAATATATTCTTCTGAAATAGTAGAAGCATTGAGTGAATTATTACAACAGATAATAGAAGAAATAAAAGTCATTCTTGAGAAAACTCCTCCTGAATTATCTTCAGATATAAAAAGAAGGGGAATCTATATCACTGGTGGTGGAGCACTTCTTAGAGGTATAGATAAAAAGATTTCTGAAAGTCTTAATCTGAATGTAACTATTTCTGAAGATCCATTAAATGCAGTTATAAATGGTATTCAAATACTTTTAAAGAATTTCCATATTTATAATAAAGTTTTAATTTCTCCAGAAACTGACTATTGATTTTAGAGAAAGAAGGGGTTATATGAAAAGATTTTTTTTAATTTTTCTTATGATACATACCTTTTCATATAGTAACTATCTCATTAGTAATAGTGAGATAGTTCTTTTTTATGATAAAAATTTTAACAGTGTCCACTTCATAAAAGGAGATGTTTTTAATCCTATTGATATCTCTAAGATAGAAGGAAAAATAATTATTGATGGAAAAGAAATAATATCTATCAATCGTTTTTTTAATAGAACTGAAATGGTTCCTGGAACTAATATTTTAAAACTTTACTATTCTATTAATGGACAAGATATAGATGTAACTATTATACCATCTATGCTGGAAAGAGAAAAGCTATACATAATAGTAGATTTGAAAAATTTAAAAACTGATAAAAGAATAGATTTTGCATTTCATATATTTCCTCAACAGGATAATGGAAATATAGAATTTATAAGAGCTTCAAATTCTTTTGTTTATGGAAATCATATATTTTTCAAATCTGAAAATTATGGAGGTCAGGTATTTATTGGAAGAGATAATGTAATTGAAAATTTTGTTTTGGAAGAAGTTACTACTAAAACTAAAAAATATCAAGATGATAACTTATATTACCTCATAAGTAATATAAATAAAAATGAACCTATTCTTTTTACATTCAAATTTTTTGATAATTTTAAAAATAATAATCTTGTAAAAAGTAATGATATCATATCTGAAGAATTTAATTACTGGTTAGGACTTAAATCTGAACAAAGAAATTTCAAAAATCAAGAAAGTGTTATTACTCAATTAAGAATGTTGGATATCATAACTTCAAGAGCTGTTATTCCAGATTCTATCTCTTATAATAACAGTAAAGAAAATCTTACCAACAAAATGAAGCTTTATTATATATCCAGCTTATTTAAAAATGATTTTGATGAAAGAAAAATGTTTGTTGATATCAATATAAGAAAAACTGAAACTGAAAGTGCTGCTTACTACACTTATCTTTTCAGATATTTAAATGATCAAAATAAAATGTTTGACAGCAATTTTTTTAACTGGAAAATTAAGCCTGAAGTTCTTTCTATGGTTGACTCCATTGAAAATAATGGAGAAATATTTGATGGAAGAGATAATATTTATAATTATTATACTCAATATAAACTTTTAGAAACAATATCACAATTAAATGAATTTAATGATGATATAAATTGGATTAAAGAGAGAAAAAATCTTCTTCACCAATTTATAATAAAAAATTATACTCTAAAAGATGGAATAAAGACTAGAAGAACTAGTGAAAAAAGTAATTATAAAAATATAGCTTACTTAGATATACTTCCAAAAGATAATCAAAAAAAAATACTGTTATCTGATTATGAAAAATATTACAATAAAAATTCTGGTGTTCTTACTGTTAGAAATGAAGATGTTATAGATATAGAATATAACTTAAATTTTATTATAAAGTTGTATGAAAATGGATTTAAAGAAATGGCTGACAATCTTCTTTCTAATCTTGAAATAATAATAGAAAAAAATAATTCATATATAGTTCCTAAAATTTACTTAAATAAAAGTAACTCTGCTGGAATATATGGAGAACTTCTTTATCTATATTTAACAGCTGTCCAATATAGGGAGAATAATAATGAGCATACAAAATAAAATAGAAGCTATTCTTCTCTTAGGAGGAGATGAGGTAAAAATAAAAGATCTCTCTAAATTTTTTTCTCTTTCTATTGAAGAAATTATGAGAGTATTAGAAGAATTGAAATTAGAACGAAAAAATAGTGGCATCAATATTGAATTTAGTGGTGAATTTGTATACTTAGTAACCAATCCTCTATATGGGGAATTTATAAATCAATATTTTGAACATGAAGCAAAACCTAAAAGACTTTCAGGTGCTGCTCTTGAAACTCTTTCAATAATAGCCTATAGGCAACCTATTACTAAAAGTGAAGTAGAATCTATAAGGGGAGTTTCAGTAGATAGAATAATTCAAAACCTTGAAGAAAAAAAATTTGTCCGAGTTTGTGGAAAAAAAGAAGGTATTGGAAGAGCCAATTTATATGAAATAACAGATAAGTTTTTAGGATATATTGGAATAAGTTCCATAGATGAACTTCCTAATTACTTAGAAGTAAAAGGGAGAACAGAAGATGGAGGAAATGAGGATAAATAAATATCTGGCTTCTCTTGGAATCGCTTCAAGAAGAGAAGTGGATAAAATGATAGAAGAGGGAAGTATAAAAATAAATGGAGAAAAGGCTACTCCAGGTATTAAAGTTAGTGACAAAGATGAAATTTATATAAGAGGAAAAAAAATAGAAAAGCATACTGAAAAAAAAGTTTATTATATCCTTAATAAACCTCTGGAAGTACTAAGCTCATCAAAAGATGATAGAGGAAGAAAAACTGTAGTTGATCTTATCAACTGCAAAGAAAGAATATTTCCTATTGGAAGATTAGACTATAATACTTCTGGTCTTATCATACTCACTAATGATGGGGAACTTTTTAATAGAATAATTCACCCAAAAGCTGAAATATTCAAAGAATATTATGTTAAAGTTTTGGGAGAAATAAAAGAAAACAATGTTGAGCTTCTTAAAAATGGAGTTGAATTAGATGATGGAATTACTCTTCCTGCCAATGTTAGAATTTTAAGAAGAGAAAAAGGAAAAACTGAACTTTTAGTTGCTATAAGAGAGGGAAGGAATCGGCAGGTAAGAAGAATGATGGACAAAATAAATCATCCTGTAATAACCCTAAGAAGAGAAAAAATAGGTAATCTTTCTCTTGGTAATTTAAAATTAGGAGAATACAGAGAACTTACAAACGACGAAATAAATTATTTATATTCATTATAAAATTTAAATTTTGAGGAGGAAAATATGGCTTTGACTAGAGAAGAAGTTTTAAATGTAGCTAAACTTGCTAGACTTAAATTCACCCCTGAAGAGATAGAAAAATTTCAGGTAGAGCTGAATGACATACTAGGATATATTGATGTGCTAGATGAAATAAATACAGATGAGGTAAAACCTCTTATACAGGTCAACAACACAGTAAATAATTTAAGAGAAGATGAAGTAAGAGAATCATTATCAGTGGAAAAAGCTCTTTCTAATGCTCCAGATTCTGGAGATGGAGCTGTAATAGTTCCAAAAGTTGTTGGTGAATAATAAAATATATAAGGAGGATTTTCTAAATGGAAAATTTTTATAAGTTATCTGCTGTTGAGATAAAAGAAAAAATCTCAAAAGGTGAGATAAAATCTGAAGATGTTGTAAGAGAAATCTTTGAAAGAATAGAAAAAATTGATGGAAATATAGGAAGCTTTGTTCATCTTAGAAAAGAAAAAGCTTTAGAGGAAGCCAGAAAAATTGATGAAAAAGTAAAAAATGGTGAAAAACTTGGTGCTTTAGCTGGAATACCTGTTTCTATAAAAGATAATATGGTTTCTGAAGGAGATATAAGCACTTCTTGTTCTAAAATACTTGAAGGATATACTGGAATATATGATGCTACTGCTGTAAAAAAATTAAAAGAAGCAGATGCAATCATTATTGGTATAACTAATATGGATGAATTTGCTATGGGAAGTACTACAAAAACTTCTTGTTATAAAAAAACAAAAAATCCTTGGGATACTGAAAGAGTCCCTGGTGGAAGCAGTGGAGGAGCTGCAGCTTCAATAGCTGCTCAAGAAGCTTTCATTTCTCTTGGATCAGATACTGGTGGAAGTATCAGACAACCTGCTTCTTTTTGTGGAGTAGTTGGAATGAAACCTACTTATGGAAGAGTTTCAAGATATGGACTTATGGCATTTGCTTCATCACTGGATCAAATAGGACCTATAGCTAAAAATGTAGCTGATATAGCCCTTTGTATGAATGTCATTGCTGGTGAAGATGATTATGATGCTACTGTATCTAAAAAAGAAGTTCCTGATTATACAAAATTTTTAGGAAAAGATATCAAAGGAATGAAAATAGGTGTTCCTAAAGAATATTTTATTGATGGAATAAAAGAAGATGTGAGAAAAATAGTAAATGAAGCTCTAGAAAAATTCAGAGAACTTGGTGCTGAAATAATCGAAATATCTCTTCCTCACACTAAATATGCTGTTCCTACTTACTATGTACTTGCTCCAGCTGAAGCAAGTTCGAATCTTGCAAGATTTGATGGAGTGAGATATGGATATAGAAGCAAAGATATTAAAAATATAGATGATTTATATATTAATTCAAGAACAGAAGGTTTTGGAGATGAAGTTAAAAGAAGAATAATGATAGGAACTTATGTATTAAGTGCTGGTTTCTATGATGCTTACTTCAAAAAAGCTCAAAAAGTAAGAAAACTAATTAAAGATGACTTTGATAAAGCTTTTGAAAATGTAGATATTATATTCACTCCAGTATCTCCAAGTACAGCTTTTAAATTAGATGATGTAAAAACTCCTATTGAATTATATCTTGAAGATATATTTACAATTTCTGCAAACTTAGCAGGTATTCCTGGTATTTCTATACCAGCTGGACTTGCTGATGGACTGCCTGTTGGTATACAGCTTCTTGGAAAACCTTTCTGTGAAGGAGAACTTATACAAGCTGGAGATGCATTTGAAAAAATTAGAGGAGAATGGAAACTTCCTGTACTAGACTAGGAAGCTTCTATTTAGAAGGAGAGATAAATATGTTGAGAGAATGGGAATCAGTAATAGGATTGGAGGTTCACCTTCAATTAAAAACTGGAACAAAAGTTTGGTGTGGTTGTAGTGCTGACTATGATAATGCTGACTCTAATACACATACTTGTCCTATCTGTTTAGGACACCCTGGAGCTCTTCCTAAACTTAATAAAAAAGTTGTGGAATATGCTGTAAAAGCTGGACTTGCACTTAATTGTAAAATAAATAATGAGAGTGGCTTTGATAGAAAAAATTATTTTTATCCTGATACACCTAAAAACTATCAAATAACTCAATTTGATAAATCATATGCTGAAAAAGGTTCATTAGAATTCAAACTTAATTCTGGAAGAATGGTAAAAGTTGGTATTACTAAAATTCAAATAGAAGAAGATGCTGCAAAATCTATTCATGCTGAGCATGAATCTCTTATTAACTTCAACAGAGCTTCTATACCATTGATAGAAATAATTTCTGAACCTGATATGAGAACTTCAGAAGAAGCTTATGAATATCTTAATACTTTAAAAAGTATCATTAAATACACTGGTATCAGTGATGTATCTATGGAACTTGGTTCTTTAAGATGTGATGCTAATATTTCTGTTATGGAAAAAGGATCAAAAGTATTTGGAACTAGAGTAGAGGTTAAAAACCTTAACTCATTTAAAGCTGTTGCCAGAGCAATAGATTATGAAATAGGCAGACAAATAGAAACAATTGAAAATGGTGGAAAAATAGATCAAGAAACTAGATTATGGGACGAAGAAGCTCAAACTACAAGAATAATGAGAAGTAAAGAGGAGGCTATGGATTATAGATATTTCCCAGAGCCAGACCTTTTAAAACTTGTTATTACAGATGAGGAAATAGAAAATATTAAAAAAATAATGCCAGAATCTAAAGCTGATAAACTAACAAGATTTATTTCTGATTATGCTATTCCTGAATATGATGCCAATATTCTTTGTGAAGATATTGAATTAGCTGATTATTTTGAAGCAGTAGTAAAAACTTCTAATAACCCTAAGTTAAGTTCTAACTGGATTATGACTGAAGTTATGAGAAATCTAAAAGAAAAAAATATAACAATTGATATGTTTACTATATCTCCAGAACATTTAGGAGAGATAATTGTTCTTATAGAAAAAAATGTTATATCTACAAAAATAGCTAAAGAACTTTTTGAAATAAAACTTACTGATGACAGAGCTCCTGAAGTTATAGTAAAAGAAAAAGGAATGGTTCAAGTAGCTGATACTGGTGCTATTGAAGCTATGATAGATGAAGTTATCAATGCTAATCCTAAAATGGTAGAAGATTATAAAAATTCTGATGAGGGAAGAAAACCAAGAGTTATAAAAGGACTTATTGGACAAGTAATGAAACTTTCTAAAGGAAAAGCTAACCCTAATATGGTTACAGAATTAATGACTAAAAAATTAAGCTAAATTTAAATTGAGAAAGTGATTAAATAAGTCACTTTCTTTTTATTTAAAAAAGGATTCCTTAAATTTAAATAGAATAAAATATATATAGAAATTAAAAGAGTTTGTAATTATATTATGGAGGTGTTTTAAAAATGTCTATTAGAGGTACAGAAACTGAAAAAAATCTATTAAAATCTTTTGCTGGAGAATCTCAAGCTAGAATGAGATATACTTATTTCGCTGAAAAAGCAAGAGAAGAAGGATATGAACAAATTGCTAATATTTTTATAGAAACTGCTGAAAATGAAAAAGAACACGCAAGAAGATTCTTTAGCTTCCTTGAAGGAGGAGAAGGTCTTGAAATACAGGCTGCTTATCCTGCTGGATATGTTGGAACTACTTTGGAAAACTTAAAAATGGCTGCTGCTGGAGAGCATGAAGAACATTCAGAGCTTTATCCACACTTTGCAGAAGTTGCTGAAAAAGAAGGATTCAAGGTTATAGCTGGAGTATTTAGACTTATTTCTAAAGTTGAAATTGAACATGAAAAAAGATATTTAAAACTTTTGGAAAATGTGGAAACTGACCATGTATTTAAAAAAGATGGAACTAACAGGTGGAAATGTATTTTATGTGGGTATGTACATGAAGGACCTGAAGCTCCTGCTAAATGCCCAGTTTGCTTAAATCCAAAAGCATTCTTTGAAATAAAAGAAACTAACTATTAATATAAAAAAAGACCAAAGGAAATTTAATTCTTTTGGTCTTTTCATTTTTTTATTCAATTTTATTTTATTAGATTTTTCGATGCTCTAAACCTTACTACCTTCTTAGGATAGATTTTCATTATCTCCCTAGTTGATGGATTGCTTACTAATCTCGGCTTTCTTTCCAGTACTTCAAATACTCCTATATTGATAAATGATACTGAATTATACTTACATAAGGCTTCCTGTAGAGTTTGGGTAAATACATTTATTTCTTCTAGTGCTGCCTTTTGTGATACCTTCCCCTGACTTATTGCGCTGTATAGCTTTGCCAATTCTTTCTTATTCATCAGCATCAGCTCCATTGACAAGATTCTTTAACCCTGTTCCTGTTCTGAATCGTACCTTTTCTCCTGCTCTTGTAAGTCCTGCTTTTTCCATTCTCGGCGTCATTATTTTTCTGGGAGCTACCTCTTTTTTCTCAAATGCTCCCCAATCCTTTAATAACACTTTTCCATCTTCATCTAAAGCCTTCAGCAAAACAGTCCAGAATATATCTATTTTCTCTTTTACTTCTTTATAGCTTCTTGAAAGATTTCTCTTTTTATAGAACCTTATAAATTCCCCTTCTGTCATTGCTTCCCCCATTGTTGTTATTAGAACTTGTATCCTAATCCTGTTCCTACTATCCATTCACCTTTGTTTCTGTTCTTTCCAGTTCCATTGTGTGAATCTCTTTCTACTGAGTAGCTTCCTTTTACATCAAACAGGATTCCACTTTCAAGTTCAAGAGTGTACTTAGCATTTAATCCTATGCTGTTTTCATTTTTGTGAGCTACTAGAATATCAAAATCACTTGCATCTTTTCCTTTAAATCTTCCTGTGATATTATCTTTATCTGCACCATTAAGAAGTCTTGTGTAGCTTACTCCTGCTGACAGTGTACTCTTTCCTTTCTCATGTGGTATTACTTTTTTAAGATCTACTCCCACTTTTGCTGCTGTATAGTCAAATGATTTTGAATCTGTTTCTATTGCTAATACTTTGCTTCCTTCATCTGCTCCCTCTTGGTCTACATATGTATATGATAATGTTCCATATGGCTCTAAGAAGAAGTTATCTCCCATTGGATTAGAATATCTTCCATTCAAGTAAATATCATATGTCATATCTGAATATTTATCGCTATAGCTGTGTCCTCCTAATGCTGCTCTATTAGCATCATATTCTGAATATTGAATTCCTGCTCCAGCTTTCAGTGTAAGGTTTCCTCTGTAGTTTTCTGCAAAGGCTCCTACATATCCACTGTTTCCTTTTACCTTTGACATTGGAAGTTTAGCTTCGCTTTTGTTTCCTCCTGCTGTTACTCCTAATGATACATTTTCTGAATATCCATATTTCCCCAGGGCATAAGCTCCAGTAAGTTTCATATCAGTATCTACATCTGCTGTACCTGTATCAAAGCCATGGTAATTCTGTCCATAGTAGCTGTCTTTAGTTCCTCCATCAGTATGAGTTAGTCCACCCATTACCAGCCATCTGTTTAAGTCTGGTCTAAATTGATTTTCTGTTACTATATCTCTAAACATTCCTGCTGATCTTCTTGAAAGTTCACTTGAAACTGAATATGGAGTTCCTGTATAAATGCTGTCTAAGTAGCTCATTAGATTTTTAAGTTGTTCTTCATTACTAGTATTATATCCATAATGTGTTCCTAGATAAGTCATACTTAATATATCTCTCAAAGCATCAAGGTTTTCTTCTGTACTGCTGTACAAACTTTTATATATATTATCCAATGAATCATATTTACTTACCTTTGGATTTACAATTCCACTTAAGTCTGAACCTGCTCCTAAATGAATATATTCATCAGATATTTCTACCTTGTCTATAATTGAATTTGCTCTCACCTTCATATTTTCAAGTTCTATATTTTCCATATCAACATAAATTTCTCTTCCTATTCCGTTTGTTATGAAGTTTAAAGTTCCTGCTTCCTCTTCTGATGCTCCTTTTATTGTTGTACTATTAGTTCCTGAAAAAGCATGAACTGCTGTTGGTATATCTCCATATGGTATAGGCTCTGATTTTTTTAATCTTAAATTTAATGTTCCTCCTACAGTTACTGTTTCTGTTCCTGTTACTTCTACATTTTCAAAGAATGTCACATTATTATCTATATTCATATTTGTAAATCCTGATATGTTATGAAGTATATTCATTCCATTTCCAGTATTTCCATTAAGACTTATTAGATTATTAGTTCCTGTTGATTTCATCTCTCCATTAACTTTTGCATTTCCTTCTAAAACAAGAGCATTATCTTTTCCTCCAACTGTTATAGCTACATTATCTCTTGCCCCTGTATTTACTATTGATTCTCCCTTTAGAGTGAAAGCATTATCTTCTCCTTCTATCTCTATTGTTGGTACCTCTTTATCTTTTGCTGCCCCACCATTTACTACAGTATTATTAAGAACAAGTGATGAGTTTTTTCCCTTTATAACTACTGCTGTTTGATATGCATTGATTATAGAGTCTGTTATTTTATTTCTTCCTTCTAAAACATTTAAAGTCTTATCTTTCCCATTTAATATTGAATTATTATATTTTCCTGATTTTCCTGCAAGTATAAAACTTTCTGTTTCAGTTTTTTCTTTATTTAATTTAGCATTTCTTATTGTCATATATTTTGTTATTTCACTTCCATCTTCATTGTATCCTACTACTATATTACCAGAATAATTACTCTTTTCGTCATCTACATTTATAGTTATTTGTCCATTTGTTTTAGTTATATACATTCCATAGTTATTTTCAGTACCTGTCATATTTCCATTATTATTAAATATAATCTTATCTCCATCTGTTGCAAATATTCCATAGTTATTTACATCTCCTATAGTCCCAGTAGCGCCAATAGATACAGTACTATTCTGCCCATAAATAACTCCTGTATTTACTATTTTTTCTATTGTTCCATTATCAGCGCTAAAAATTCCAATACTATTAGATGTATTAAAAGAACTTATAGTTCCCATATTTAATAGATTATTTATTTGGGCACTAGTACCAAGATTATAAGAAGATATTCCATAGCTATACTTAGCATCAAAAGTCTTTATATTTCCCATATTTATCACTTCTCTTGCTTTTTTCCCAACATGTATCCCAGTAGTAAAGGCATTTCCATTATTAGAACTATTTATTTCTCCTATATTAATTATTTTTTCTGTTCCTTCTGAATTTGAACCTGCAGCTATTCCACTACTATTAGTGCTAGAATTATCATTTGGACTTATTTTGTTATTTATTATACCCCTATTTATTATCTGAGTTGCTGCCCCTCTGCCATATATTCCAATTCCAATACTATAACCAGAACCTCCAGAATTACCAGTTATTACTCCATTGTTTTCTATATTTCCTACTCTTCCATAATTAACATAATTAACATATATTCCATAAGCACTGCTTGAATTAGAACTTCCATTTATTGTCCCATTGTTTTCTATACTTTCTACTTTTCCATCATTAACATATATTCCATAAGCTTTGTTTGAATTAGAACTTCCATTTATTGCTCCATTGTTTATAAATCTAAAATTAGGTGAGTTCAATTCTAATTTCACTCCATAAGCCTCATCTCCTGTTCCGTTGGCTGATAGTATTGTATTATTTATATATGTTTTTGTACTTTCAAGCCAGTTATTTTCAGCATATGGATTTGTGTTATTCCATTCATTTCCATCAGTACTAAATTTTATTCCACTATCATCTTTTATAAACAAGTAATTACCATCTACTGTTCCCATTACTGCTGTACATGACAATAGAAATCCTACTACTGCTCCTATTGTTATATTTCTTCCTCTTCTTTTGTTGCTGCTTTTTACTGCCTTCATAATTTTTTCAATCATAAAAATTTCCTCCCTAAGTTTGTTTTTATATATTTTTTATTTAATTTTTTCTCAATTTTCAGCTCCAAAATCCTAATTAAAATTGAGAATTTAATTGTAGAAATTAAGCCGGTAACTGAGAAAAGTTCCCTTTTATACATAAACAAGAACTTTTTGCACTCCTTTAGATTCAAAGCTTATTTTCCCTCGTTTAGCGCTTTATCAGGCAATCTTCTATTGTTGATAAAATATTTTTAAAATTTTGGTGTTATTATTTTCATAAGTTTTTATCCATCTTTTATTCTTGGGTAAAAAAGACTGCAGCTTCTGCTACAGCCTCTTTTCTTTAAGCTTCTGGTGTATTATTTTTTACATAAAACCAGTATGCTTCCAGTCTTTGTATATGCATTTTATTCCAATAGAAAAATCAAGCTTCTTGTATAAATCAAAATACTCGTTCCTATTCTTCTGTGCAGTATATCTCCTGCTTCCAGCTTATAGCATATAGTATTTCTATGTTTTTTAAAATATTTTGCCACATCGTCTATCGTTGTCCATTCCCCTAGATGTTTAACCATTTCTTCAGATAAAACCCTATCCAGAGAGGATAAAGTATCAAGTTTTCTGTAAATATACTCTTCGCTATTCACCTGTACCCCCTCCCTTTATCCCTAAGCCTCTTTCCTCCAAATTCTTTTTCATTCCCTACCTCCCAAATTTTTTATTCCATAGCTTCAGTTATTCCCCTTCAAATATTTTCTCAATATTTTTTTCTTCCCCTGTGTGTATTATTTATATCTTTTATTATTTTCTAATAAAGATTATCTTCTGATGTCTTCGAAAAACCAGTACTGGCTTTCTCGGTAACGTTTTTCTTATCATCGTTTTTTTCTTCTTTTTCAATGTTTTCAGGAGTGAATATTAACCTTTTCCCTTTAAATTTTCCCTTGCTTCTTTCCTCCACCAGTTGTATCAATTTTAACTCCTCAAATATTTTTAATCCTTTAGGTATCCAAGCTTTACTTAATCCACTGTAGTTAGCTATTGTTTCAACATAGCATTTTATATCTCGACCGTTAAAATCACTGTAGATTTCAGTGAGAGTCAGATGTAGATTTCTAAACCTGTCAAGTTCCTTTCCCTCATACCGACATCTAAATAATTGCAATACCTTTTCCTCCTGCTGACAAAATGGCTGATTCTCTGTTTTTCCCTTGTTTTCCATCTTTCACTCCTTCAAATTCGTAGTAATATCTACAAACTTTTTTATAGTTATTACTTTTTTTTACAATCTTTTTTGTAAGACTTTCTTTATGGTTAAAATTTTCACAAATGATATGGTTCATATATTATCACAACATTCTATTTTTGTATATATAAGATTTAAAAATTTGAAATAAAGAACAGAATAAAACATCTTCCTATCATTTATAATATTTATACTAAACAACCTTATTTCATCAATATTTTTTAAAGGATTTTTTTAATATTTTTCTATCTTTTGTAAAAAAAAATTCTTTATTTTTCTCTCTTTTCCCAAAGAAATGTATAACTTCTTTTGATACTAAGATTATCTTTAATTGCCCACCGTAAGCAAAAATAACCTACACGGTAAATTTAACTAACGGCTGATGATTTTTTTTACTAAAATATTTTTTTTATTTTTATAATCATGTTAAAAAATTTTACTTTTTTATTTTATAAAATATTTTTTTACAAATTTTTTGCTAAAAATTATCTACCATAACAAAAATCACCCACAAGGTAAATTTACCTCATGGGTGATAATTTTTTACTAAAATTACAGAAAATACAAATGAATTTAAATTCCATTTACAAGAATCTATTCCTTTTGTTTTAAATTAAAAAAGGACTGTAACTCTAGAATACAGTCCTTTATTTTATATGCTGAACCTGCCTGCTGAAAACTTGAGTTTGCTGCATTTATATGTTCCTTATTGTTTTTTCTTGCGCCGCACCTTACGCCGCACTAATTTTATATGCTGAGCCTACCTGCTGAAAACTTGAGTTTGCTGCATTTATATGTTCCTTATTGTTTTTCTTGCGCCGCACCTTACGCCGCACTAATTTTATATGCTGAGCCTACCTGCTGAAAACTTGAGTTTGCTGCATTTATATGTTCCTTATTGTTTTTCTTGCGCCGCACTTTACGCCGCACTAATTTTATATGCTGAGCCTACCTGCTGAAAACTTGAGTTTGCTGCATTTATATGTTCCTTATTGTTTTTTCTTGCGCCGCACTTTACGCCGCACTAATTTTATATGCTGAGCCTGCCTGCTGATCCTTTTGTTTTAAATTTTTTTATTCTACTCTTTTACAATTACAGCTCTCATCCATTTCTTAGATAAAAAGAACACTACTCCCATTATCACTCCAAACATAGAAGCTAAAGGTGCCCCTAATCCTAGTCCATATAATCCTTTATTTAGAAATACTCCTAAAAAATAACAAGCTGGAATCCTTATAAATAATGAAGCTGAAGCACTATTTATAAAAGAAAATTTAGTATGCCCTGCACCTATAAATAATCCATTCAAGCAAAATACAAATGGAACAAGAAGATAATCATAACTTATTGCACTTAAATACTCTACCCCACATTTTATCATTTCTTTATCTTCTCCAAACATACTTAAACAATCTTCTGGAAAAATTCTCATAAATAAAAATATTATAAAAGAAATAGCAAGAGAAAATATTATTCCTGTCTTTAAAGTTTGTACTGCTCTCCTTATTTGCCTTGCACCAATATTTTGTGCACTCATAGCTGAAACAGAAGCACTTACAGCAACTGTTGGAAGTATTGCAAAACTATTCAATTTACTTACTGCTCCAACTGCAGCAGAAGCAGATACTCCAAAAGTATTAGCTAAAGCTATCAGAAATAAGAACGATACACTTACAATAGCATTTTGAGCTGATGTAGGTATTCCTATTTTTAAAAGTAAATCGAATCTATCTTTATAAAATTTAAATGAGCTTAGTTTAAAATCAAATATAAATCCATTTTTCTTCAAATAAATAATACACAATATCATACTTACAGCTTGAGAAATAACAGTAGCTATTGCTGCTCCCTCTGCTCCCATTCCATATTTAGCTACAAGCAATAAATCTAAAATAATATTTGTTACACAGGCAATAGCAACAAAATACAGTGGATTTTTACTATCTCCCATTCCTCTCATAACAGCACTAAGAGCATTATATCCAAATATAAATATTGTCCCTAATGTAGTTACAAAGAAGTAAGCTCTTGTTTCAAAAAAAGCTTCTGCTGGAGTCTGAATCAATTTTAATAATGGATCCATAGTAAATATCATCAAAGTAGTTATTACAACTGCTATTAGCAACAAAGTTGTAAATAAGGTGCTTATTGTTTCTTTCATAGCTTTTCTATTTCCTATACCTAGATATTGAGCTACAAGAACTGTTCCTCCTACAGTAAATCCCATTACCATATTAGTTATTACAAATTGTACTTGTGAACCATTAGCAACTCCTGACATACTTGTAGTAGAAGCATATCTTCCTACTATTACCATATCTGCCACACTGTATAGTGTCTGTATCAAATTGGAAATAAGAAATGGTATAGAAAATTTTATCAATTGTTTTACAACATTTCCCTTTGAAAGGTCATTTTCAAATTTATTCATTTACTCTCCCCTTAATATAAAATTTATCATATCCTTTCTATTTTACACTACTTTTTTTAGAAATAAAAGTATTTATTCATAAAGAAATTAGATATTTGGGATAAAAAAAGAGAATGACTAATAAATTTTCCAGTAATTAAGCAAGCTACAATTTTAGCTGCTATGATTACTGAGATACAACAGTAAAACTGTTGTAATCCTTAAAAAATCTTTTTAATGACATTCTCTTCTTTAAAATTATAATTTTATCTTTTTTATTAAAATTCAGTTAGTTTTTGAAACTGTGGATAGGAGCAGGAATTCTTCCTCCTCTTTTAATAAAATTTTCACAGCTGAATTTATTTACAGCCATAATAGGAGCATATCCTAATAAACCTCCAAATTCTACCATATCTCCCACTTCTTTTCCAATTACTGGAATAAGTCTTGCAGCAGTAGTTTTGTTGTTTATCATTCCAATAGCTGCCTCATCAGCTATGATTCCAGAAATAGTCGCTGCTGTTGTACTTCCTGGAATAGCTATCATATCTAATCCAACAGAACATACACAAGTCATAGCTTCTAATTTTTCAAGAGTTAAAGCTCCAGCTTTTGCAGCTTCTATCATTGCGTGATCTTCACTTACAGGAATAAAAGCTCCACTTAATCCTCCAACATAGGAAGAGGCCATTACCCCACCTTTTTTTACATTATCATTTAATATAGCAAGTGCTGCTGTAGTTCCAGGAGCTCCTGCATGCTCAAGTCCCATCTCTTGAAATATTTCAGCAATACTATCTCCAATTGCTGGTGTAGGAGCCAATGAAAGATCAATTATTCCAAAAGGAACATTTAATCTTCTTGAAGCTTCCTGAGCAACTATCTGCCCTACTCTTGTTATTTTAAATGCAGTTTTCTTTACTACTTCACAAAGTGTTTCAAAGTCAGCATCTCTTACTTCCATCAATGCTCTCTTTACAACTCCTGGTCCACTTACTCCTACATTAATAACACAATCAGCTTCTCCTACTCCATGAAATGCTCCTGCCATGAATGGATTATCTTCTACTGCATTACAAAAAACAACTAGTTTAGCACACCCTATACTATCTCTATCCTTTGTAAGTTCAGCAGTTTTTACTATTATCTCTCCCATTTTTTTTACAGCATTCATATTCAATCCATTTCTTGAAGTCCCTATATTTACAGATGAACATACTCTTTCTGTAACAGCCAAAGCTTCTGGAATAGAATCTATAAGAATTCTATCTGAAGGTGTACAGCCTTTTTGGACAAGAGCAGAAAACCCTCCTATAAAGTTTACTCCACATTCTTGTGCAGCTTTATCAAGAGTTTTTGCAATACTTACATATGAATCTGTTTTACAGCCTGCTGCTGCAATAGCAATAGGTGTTACTGATATTCTTTTATTAACTACTGGTACTCCAAATTGTTTTGCAATTTCATCTCCGACTTTTACCAAATCTTTTGCATATGTAGTTATTTTTTTATATATATTTTCATTGAATTTATTAATATCTGGATCAGCACAATCTATAAGGCTAATCCCCATAGTGATAGTACGAACATCTAAGTTAGCTTCTGCTATCATTCTATTTGTTTCCTGTATTTCTACTCTGGAAATCATGACATTCCTCCCTTAATTTTCTGCTGGTTAATTAAATACGATGCATACAGTTAAAAATATCTTCATGTTGCATTGAAATTATAACTCCTAGAACTTTTCCTATTTGTCTAAGTTCTTCTCCTATAACTTCCATAGGTTTTGATGGAGCAGTGATATCAACTATCATCATCATATTGAAATAACCATCAACTATTGTTTGTGAAATATCAAGGATATTTACATTAGCATCTGATAAGTATGTACATACTTTAGCTATGATACCAACTTTGTCTGTTCCTAAGACAGTAATAATACACTTCATTTTTTACCTCCTGAATTTTTATTTATATAAATTTTTAATAATACAAAATAATCCTAAAATATTTTATAATTATACCAAATAATCTACCTTTTTACAACGAAAAAAGAAAAATTTATTTGTTTATCCCTTCATTTTAAAAAATATTTTTTAAATCAAATCACTCATATTTTTTATACATACCTAATTCACGTTTTTTCTCTGAAGCTTTTGCTAAAAGAGTTCCCTCTACTACATTTCGGTATCCTTGTTTTGCTATTATATTTTTTATATAATCTATATGTGGACATCTGTCATAATGATGATTATCAGTTACCATGCAAGAAGCTAAATGAATGACTACTTCATCTTTTTTAATAATATCCTCTTCTTTTAATTTTCTGGATAAATGACCTAGAAGGCTTGAAATTTCTTTTCCACAACACCCACCACATTCAAACATCATATATTGTATATCCTGTTCTTTCGGGTAAATACTGAATGCTCTATCTTTCTTATAAAAAGAATCCATACAGTAAAATCCACTGCATCTTCTTTTGGCTATTTCACATTGTATTATTACTATTAACTTTGTATTATCCATATTTTCCTCCTACATATCTAATTTCTCTATTAGAATAGTAGTCCAGAAAAACTTTTTTGTCAATTTTTTCAACCTAACTGTAACACAATTGTCACAATATCTTGATATATTAAAAATATAAAATCTTTCCCCAAGATGTTTTATAATATAGATTTGTGAAAGCAGGATAATTTGAAGAATGAGTTCAAATTATCCTGTTTTTCTTTACTAAAATAAAAAAATGTATTAAAATATCAATAGCCAATAATCGTTAAAATATTCAGGAGGAAAGAAATGATTAAGACAAACAAAGAATTTTTAGTTATGCAATCAGTGGGAGGAAAAGTGCACAGTCCTACTATAGCTTCTCCTTATAGAATTTCTAGAGATGGAGATCCTATGATATTACCAGCTACTGGAGGTATTTCTTATAATGTAAAAGTTGGAGATTCATGCATGACATGGATAGGAGATCATGTTGAACCAGGAGTAAGTGTCAAAAACGATAATGTTAATGAAAATAATGCTCTTATGGTTCTTGGGTGTATTGGAAATACAGCAAAGGTAATGACAGGAGATGCTAAAGGAGCTACTGGTTTTGTTACTGGTGGTCATGGTGGAATTGAACATACTCTTGTATATTTTGATGAAGAAACTTTAGAAAAATTAAATATCGATGATAAAATACTTGTAAAAGCTTTTGGACAAGGATTAAAAATAGAAGGGTTTGATGATGTTGTATGCATGAATATTGATCCAACTCTTTTAGAAAAAATGAATATAAAAATAACTGAAGATGGATGTCTTGAAGTCCCTGTAGCTACTGAAATTCCTCCTTACTTGATGGGGTCAGGAGTAGGAAGCGCCACTGCTTTTTCTGGTGATTATGATATTATGACAGGAGATAAAGAAGCTAATGAAAAATATGGTATCAATGAACTAAGATTTGGAGATATTGTTCTGCTTCAAGATTGTAATAATTGCTTTGGAAGAGATTATTTAAAAGGATCAGTTACTATTGGTGTAGTTGTTCATAGCGATTGCATAAAAGCTGGACATGGACCTGGAGTAACTGCAATCATGAGCTGTTCTGTTTCAAAAATCAGAGGAAGAAAAGATAAAAATGCTAATATAGCTTATTATCTAGGAATCACAAAATAATTTCAAATATATATATGATAAAAAATGCTGTTGCAAATTGATGATTTTTAGTCATCAACTTGAACAGCTTTTTTATATTATTTATTGTGACTTTCTAATATTCTGGCAAAAGCCTCTACACCTTTTAACAATACTTTTTCATCAAAATTGAAATGACAGTTATGAAGTGGGTGAATATATCCCTTTTCTTCATTTCTAGTTCCCAATAGGAAAAATATTCCTGGAACTTCCTGCTGATAGTAAGCAAAATCCTCTGATATTGTCAAAGCGTCCTGCTCTCTATAGTCCATATCCTTCATAGTTTCTGTAAATTTTTTATAAAGTTCTTTATCATTTATTACTGGTGGATAAAGAATAACAAGATTTTCATCTATTTTTACATTGTAAGTAAGCTCTATTCCTCTGTGTATCTCTTTCATTCTCTTTATTATAAATTCAGAATCAGACTGTGCAAATGTTCTTGCTGTTCCCCAGAACTCAACTTTTTCAGGTATTATATTTTGAGCACTTCCACCAGAGAATTTACCTATTGTTATAACTCCTGGATCAAATGGAGAAAAGTTTCTTGAAATTATTGTCTGATAAGCATCTATTACCTTAGTAAAAGCAATAAGTGGATCTACAGCTTTATGAGGCATAGCTCCATGTCCACTTTTTCCTGTTATCTCTACATTTATTACAGTAGCCTGTGCAAAGAAAGGTCCCTCTTTACAAGCAACTACTCCTTCTGGAAGTTCTGGGAACAGATGCATTCCATAGATAGCTTTTACATTGTATTTTTTGAAAATTCCTGTTTCTACTATATCTTTTGCTCTTCCAGGTGCTTCCTCAGCAGGCTGAAATATCAATAATACACTTTTCTCAAGTGGCTGTATAGTTGTAAGATATTTAGCAAAAGCTAATAAAGTAGACATATGTCCATCATGCCCACAAGCATGCATTTTACCATTATTTTTAGAAACAAACTCTATTTCATTTTCTTCTTCAATATTTAGGGCATCTATATCACTACGAAAAGCTATACAATTATTCTTATCTTTTCCTTCAATATATACATATAATCCTGTTTCAACAATATCATGTGGTTCAAGCCCTATAGAAACAAGATAATTTTTTAAATATTCCTTTGTTTTAAATTCTTCTAGAGCAGTTTCTGGCATTTGATGAAGTGCTCTTCTATTTTTTACTATATCATCTAACAAAAAATCTAAATTAAGTTCCATTATGTATCCTCCTTTATTCATACAACTTTTAAATATCTGACTACATATTAACATAAAAGAAAGAAAATTATAATAAAAATATAAAAAAGAACTCCTATATTTTCATATTTTTTTATTTGCAACTTTTCTTTGACACTTTATAACTAAATATTTTCATTAATTCTACTATAGAGTAATGGCTAAATGTTTATCGATATGGTAAAATCATATTATAGGAAAATATAGAAGAAGCTATAGAAGAAAGGGAATGGTAAAATAAATAATGGAAAAAAGATTAAAAATTGAATTTGAAGCTTTAATAGAAAAAGAAGAATATAGTAAAATAATAAAAAAAATTAAATCTATCCCATCTGAAGATAGAGATTATGAAATCAATAGCTATATGGCTAGAGCATTCAGTGGAGAAAGAAAATTTGATAGTGCATTGAAAGTATTATTCTCTATTGAAAAAGAAGGGATAAGTGATCCTCTTTGGAATTATAGAGTAGGGTTTGCTTACTATTCACTTGAGGAATTTGAAAAAGCTCAAAAATATACAAAACAATCTTTAGAATTAGATTCCAATGACAGATGGACAATAATGCTTTTAAGAGTATTGAATAAGAAATTAAATATATATGAGGGAACAAAAACTTGGAATGATCTTAAAACTATAGATTTTAAAAAATCAGATGTATTCACTGTTGAAGCTTTATTTAGTATCTGGAAAAATGATCTTGCTGATCTATACATTGATACTGAAGATAATTTTACAATTGATTCTTTTCTTCCACAGATAAAGAATAAATTAAAATGGATTGAAGACAATTCACAAATAATAGAAAAAGTGCTTATAGATGATGGAATGCTTGAATTAGCTGAAGATTGGGCTTCCAGTGCTGAAGAAGCAGAAGATGAAGAGCAGGAGTGCTATATAATGGAAGATGGAGAAAAAGTCTTTTTTCCAATTTCTGAAAAAGATTTTACTGACAGTCTATATGTTGAAAGTATTACCATGAATATTAAAAACAATGAAATCTCTTTAGAAATATTTTTCTGCTGCTGCCCAGACTATTTTGCAGGACACTGTATAATAGTAGAAGTAAATAAAGAAGGAAATATTACAAATCAAAGTTTGGCTGGTTAATCAAAAAGGACAGGGAATTATCCCTGTCCTTTTATTTTATTGGTATTTTTACTGCATACAGTAGTTCTTTAGGATCTTTTACAAAACCAGGACCAGCTAAAAAATGTATGATAGTATCTCCTGTAATTTCAAAATTATTATCTTTTATCCATTTTAGAAGTTTTTCAACATACTCTTTTCTATCTCTGAATCTATTTTTACAATAAAGACATGCATATCTATTTTTAGGAAGTATCATTTTCTTTTCAATACTCTTCACATCTCGCATAAAAATAATTTTTTCTTCTTTGAAGTTCCCATTTTCAATATTTTCTCTAGGAATTATTAAAGCATATATTCCTATTGGCAAAGTAGTGTTATTTAATGGTACATCTATTTTCTTTGTTATTTCAGATGAATTACTAGTACTTAAGGAAATATCCAATTTTTTAAATGCTGTTTGAATTATTTTCTTAGGATCAGTATCTAAAGATATATCTGTATATACAGCTTTTATTTCTTCCATTTCTTCTATAAAAAAGGTATCTATTTTTTCTTCTATTTCAATCAACTGCTTTACTTGATCTGCATTTTGTATCAACTCTTTTTCTATTCTCTGAAGCCTTTTTATTTCTACTTTAGTTTCTTCTATTATTTTTGTTATCAATTCCAAAGTATGTGAATAATTAAGATTTTTCAAATGACTTTTTATAGATTCATTACTAAATCCTAGTTTTTTCAAGTGTATTATTATTTTTAATACTGGTATTTGAAAACCAGTGTAATATCTATAATTATTCTTTTCATCTTTCAGAGCAGGAGAAAATATTCCTTCACTATCATAATAACGTAGTGTAGAAATAGGAACTGCAGTAAGTTTTGATATTTCTCCAATTGTTAAGTAATCTTCCATTCTCTCTCCTTTTCTTTATGATTTTTTTGATAATTTTTTTCTAAATCTTCTCATCACAAGTATAAAGTCATCTATTAAATAATAAAATACAGGTATTACTACTAAAGTTAAAAGTGTAGCTGTTGAAAGACCAAATACAACAACAAAGGACATTCCTTTGTATATTTCAGAACCTTCTCCATTACTGAACATCAATGGAATCATTCCAAGAACAGTAGTAAGTGTAGTCATTAAAATTGGTCTTAATCTTGTCTTTCCAGCTGTGATAAGAGCTTTATTCATATTATCTCCAGCAGCTCTTCTAATATTAATAAAATCTATCAATACAATAGCATTGTTTACAACTATTCCTGCCAGCATTACAAATCCTACAGAAACCATGGCATCTATACTAAGTCCTGCTGCATAGAGAGCATAAAATGCACCTGTAGTAGAAAGAGGAATAGATAATATAATAACAAATGGCATTATAAAAGATTCAAACTGCCATACAAGAATAAAATAAATAAGAAATACTGCAATAGCAAATGTTGATTTCAATTGAGCTCCCATTTCAGCCATATCAGCACTTTTTCCTCCAGTTCCATAAGTCAAACCATCTGGATATCCCATATCTTCTAAAGTTGTGATTACAAGTTTTTGTGCTGTTTCTAAATCAAGTTCATCTTTCAAATTTGCATATATAACTATTTTCTTTTTCTTATCCTTTTTTTCTATTTTTGAAGGTCCCTCTTCAGCTCTAAATTCAGCAACATCAGATATTCTGATATTTCCACCAGTAGGAAGTGTTATTCTTGAATCTAATATCAATCCTGTAGATTCTCTATATTTTTTCTGTAATTGAAGTGTTACATCTATTTCACTATTATCACTATTGATTTTTATGGGTGTTCCACCTAATATTTGCGTCTGTATCATTGTTGCTATAGTTTTAGCATCTAATCCATAATACTCTGCTTTCTCTCTATCTATATAGAATTTTCCTTCTGGCTTTCCTCCTTCAAATGAAGAAGTTACATCATATATTCCATCTATTTCTTTTATTTTTTCTTTAAGCTCTTGAGATATCATCTGAAGCTGTGATTCATTATCTGAATAAAGTTCAAACTCTAAATCATATATTCCTCTAGTTCCAAATTTATATCCTGGAGTTATTGTTAATTCCACATCTGGAAATTCTACAAAAGTTTTTCTAAGTTCTCTCATTATATCTTGAAGTGATTCATTTCTTGAAGTTTTTAAACCTGCATTTATATTAAGAATAGTATTTGAACTATTTCCTGAAACTGTATAATCTTTTACAAATGGCAATATAACTGCTTTTTCTTCAAGAACTTTTCCTATTCTATCAGCTTTATTTACATCTGCTCCCGATGGAAGTTTTGCTACCACTGCATACCGTCCCTCATCAACAGTTGGAATATATCTCCCTCCTATTTTTGATGCAATAAACATTGAGCCAGCGAATAAAACTGCAAGTATACCTAATACAGCCCCTCTGTGTCTTATAGCCCATTTTAATGTTGCAACATATATTTTCCTGAAGTTAATCATTATTTTTCCTTCAGCATTCAAATCTTTTTTACTATCCATTACTTTACTTGCTATCATTGGTACAAATGTAAGTGATATTACTAATGAAGCCAATAATGAGTATGATATTGCATAACATAAATTATTGAATTGCTCTTTTGCCAATCCTTCCTGAAAAACTAAAGGTAAAAATGCAGCAACTGTAGTCATTGTTGAAGCTAGTACAGGAAGAGCCATTTCCTCTGCTCCATCTTTTGCTGCCTGTAATCTTGTTTTTCCCAATTCAGTCATATGCCTAAATATATTATCTACAACTACTACTGAGTTATCTACAAGCATTCCTATTCCTAAAGATAATCCCATAAGAGATATTAAATTGATACTTATCCCCTGAATATTTAATAAAAAGAAAGTAAAGATTATAGATATAGGAATAGCAACAGCTATTATCAAAGTAGCTGAAACACTTTTTAAAAAGATAAAAAGTATGACAGATGCTAGAACCAGCCCCTGTAACCCACTTGATTTAACATTAGATATTGAATTCAGTATTGTAACAGAAGAATCAAATTCATAGTTCAATACAGTATTAATAGGAAGTGAACCCCTATTACTTTCTATTATTTTTTTTGTTTCGTTAACAATTGCAACTGAATTTCCGTCATCTGTCTTTGAAACAATAACTACTATACTATCTTTTCCATTTTTTCTATATATTGATGTTCTATCTTTGGGAGCAACTTGTATCTTTGCTATATCTTTTAATTTTAAAAGATGTCCATTTTTATTACTTAATACAATCTCTTTTATCTGATCAGCAGTTTCTATCTCTGCTTCTATTTTTATAAGATATTCTTTTTCTCCCTCTCTTAATATTCCACCTGGAAGATTGACACTGGCTTTGTTCATTTTATTATATACATCCATTATACCTAGATTGTAATTTTCTAATTTATTAGGATCTACTTCCACTGATACTTCTTGTTCCTGCCCACCAAAAACTTGTATTTGAGCTACTCCTGAAATTCTTTCCAGCATAGGTTTCAAGTTATTTTCAGCATAACTCCTCATTTCCATTCTATCTCCACCTGCCATTGAAAAAGTAATAGCAGGTACATCTGACATTGAGCTTTTTCTTATAGAAGGCTCTTTCATATCATCTGGAAATTTATTTCTTATTTGGTTTATCTCATTTTGTATAAGAGTTATCTTTGTTTCAACATCAGTTCCATACTTAAATTTTACAAATATAAGAGATTGTTCAGCAGAAGACTCAGAAGTATACTCAACTATTCCTTCTACATTTGGAAGAACATCTTCTATTTTTCTTGTAATCATTTTATCTACATCTGATGGAGTTGCTCCGTCCCATTTTATTCTTATCCTTACAGTAGGCTTATTTATATTAGGCAGCATTTCTATTGGCATTTTTTTAAGACCTAATATACCAAAGAAAATCATCGATATTATAAACATTGTAGCTGTAGCTGGTTTTCTTATTGAAAATTCTGAAATTGATTTCATATCTTAGTTCTCCTTTATTTTATCATTATTATTAAGAAGATACTGTCCCTCTACTACTACTCTATCCCCTATCTGATAATCAGGAAACTCAATTCTTTGTTCATTACCTATTGTAATATCAGGAGTAATTTTATAAATAACAGCAGTGTTATTCCTTGAAATAACTATATATGAATAAAGATCTTTTATCATTATTGCCTGCTTAGGTACAAATAATCCCTTTATATATCCTTGCTGTAACTTTACTTTAGCATACAATCCCTTTAAAAGTCTTTGATTTTCATTATTTACAATAATTTTAACTGAATATTTTTTTGTATTACTGTCTGAACTAAGATTTATATCAGTTATAGTCCCTTCTAATTTTTCTCCTAATTCCTCTACAAAAACTTCTGCTTTTCCTCCAACCTTTGTATATTCAGTATCCTTCCCAGAAACAGCTATTACTAATTCCATATTGCTATTATCAACTATTGTTAATATTTTTTGAGAAGCTGATACTTTTTCAAATTCCTTGAGATCTAAGTCAGTTATAGTTCCATCTATTTTAGCTGTTACTTTTAATCTTGAAAAATTATCCTTGGCTCTTATAAAATTAGCCTCAGCTATTTTTAAGCCACCTATGCTTGTTTCATACTTATTTTTAGAATTTAAATACTCATCTTCAGATACAAGTTCTTTTGCATATAATTTTTTATATTTCTCATAAGAGATTTTATCAGTTGAATAGCTTGATTTAGCTTTCAAAAGATTTCCTTCAGCTTCATAATAGCTTGCTTCTGTTGATGCATCTGTAAGTTCAAGAATTACATCTCCTTTTTTTACTTTATCACCATTTTTAAAATTTATTTTTTTTACATCTCCTCCTGTAGGAGTAATTGTAGTTACTTCATTAACAGGTTTTAATTCTCCATTATAATCTTTCACATATTCAAGATTTTGTTCACTTAATTCAATTGTCTTTGCTAATTTAACTACTTCTTTTTTTTCTGTTTGAGTAGCCTTGCTTTTACCACATGCAACTAAAGAAAAAAGAGAAATAACTAGTAATAATTTTTTCATAACTCCCCCTGTTTTGTATACAAAATTCATTGGATATAAACTAACCCTAATTTTAAAACTATAAAGTTACTTTAGGGTAATTGATTTATATATAAATAAATATACACTAAAAAAGAAAAAAATGCAATTTATTCCTCAATAAAAACAAGGATAAGTTTTGTCTTTTCTGACATTGAACTTATCCTCACTTTATATTATTATTTATTATTTTACCTTATGTTTTTCTTTTAGCCTCTCTAAAAGTTCTTCATCAGGAACTATATCTTCATTAAGAAAATCTATTATAATTCTATCCACAGGAATTACTCCTGCTGTCATTACTATTCCTCGTGGAAGAGACATTCTGAAAGTCTTTAAATTTGTCAGCATTTTATCCAGATTTCTTTCTGGAACTGTCAATATAAATGTACAATCTGTCCCTGGCCAAACAAGTGTATTTTTATGTTTTACTTTGGCGTCCCATACACTTTCTATTTTCTTCTGTACAGTATAGTAATAAAATTTTATTTCATCAAAAAAGTCTTCCAATCTTGCCTTTTGTGATTCATTTATATTTACAAATATCATCTTATAGTTATAATGTCCATCTGTCATTGTAAATCCCCCTCCTTTTAGTTTCTTCCACTTAATTTTTTAGGTAAAAGATCCATAATTTTATTATACACTTTTTTAAGAAATTTTAAAATAGCATTATTCATATCTTCAATTAATGTATAAAGGATTGGAATTACTACTAGTGTTAAAAGTGTTGAGAATGTTAATCCAAACATAACTGTTATAGCCATTCCTCTGTATATTTCTGATCCTTCTCCTATTCCAAGCGATAATGGAAGCATTCCCAATACTGTTGTCATAGTTGTCATTAAAATCGGTCTAAGTCTTGTTCTACATGACTCTATTACTGCTTCCTGTCTTTCACTTCCTCTTTCTCTGGTCATCTTAATAAAGTCTATCAATACTATAGCATTGTTAACAACTACCCCTGCTAGAAGTATTACTCCTATCATAACCATTATATCTACAGGTTGACCAGTTACTAAAAGTCCCCATACTATCCCTACTAATGCAAGTGGTATTGATCCTATAATTATTACTGGAAGTACAAAATTTTCAAACTGAGCTGCTAGTAATGCATATATTAGGAATATTGATATTCCAAGTGCAAATCCTAATTGACTTGTTGCATCACTAAGGTTTTCTGAATTTCCACCCCATCTGTAGTCAACTGATTTTGGAGGATTAGTTGACTTATATGCCTCTACAAGTTTATCTTGGATAGCTTTCATTCCCACTCCACCATCATTTGCAGATACTGTTACACTATATATTCTATCTGTCTTATTTATTTCTGATGATCCTTCTGCCATTACTATATCTGCTACATCTGATAGTTTTATGAATTTTCCACTGTCTATTTTTATATTAAGATTTTTCAAAGCATTTATATCATTTCTCTTATCTTTAGGTAATCTTACTATAACATCTATCTCTTCTACTCCAGTCTTAACAGTTACTGTATCTCCTCTATCTCCTCCCAATACTGAATAACTCAATGTCTGAGCTATTACAGATGGATTAATTCCATAACTCTTTATTTTATCTCTGTCAAGTACTACTCTTGCTTCTATATTTCCTGGATCCAATGTTGATTTTACATCAACTGCTCCTGGATATTTTTTAATTTCTTCAAGTACCTTTGCTCCTACTTCCTTAATTTCATTAAGATTAGAACCAACTATGTCAAACTGAACATCTCTTTGCTGTGACCCCATCGCAAAATCTTCTGATAAATTTGTTCTTGTATCTGGTATTTTTTCTACAATTGGTCTTAATTTAGTAATTATATCAAATACAGAAGTATCTCTTGTATCTTTCTTTCCTATATCCACATTTATAGAAAAACTATCTTTTTGAACAATTGTAAAATAACTTTGTGTATTAGGATCATTTATAACAATATTCTCTATTTCTTTAGCTATTGCTTTTGATTTTTCCAGATCAAGTCCTTTTCCTAACTCAGCAACTATCGAATATCTTCCTTGGTCCTGCTTAGGCATAAACTCCATCTTTAAAAATTTTGGTACAATTCCTATTGAAAATACAAATACAAATATTGTTATTCCTATTGTTTTCCATCTATTATTTACTGCCCAGTTTATTAATTTTAAATATTTACTTTTTACTGTTCCAAATATCTTTCCTTCCTTTGTGATATCTGCCTTATTTGTAAGAAATCTACTTGCAAGCATAGGTATCAAAGTTAATGAAACTATTATTGCTGCAAGGTTTGAAAATATTATTGAATAAGCCAGATCTCTAAATATTTCTCTTGCTATTCCTGGAATAAATAGTATTGGAATAAATACAACCATTGTTGTTAAAGCTGATGCTATAACTGACATAGCAACTTCTGTTGTTGCATTATCTGATGCCTCCATTACTGGGGATTTCAATTCCGTCATATGACGATAAATGTTATCCACAACAACTACGGAGTTGTCTGTCAGCATTCCTACCCCTATTGACAATCCCATCAATGAGATAAGGTTAAGTGATGTTCCATTTAATGCAAGAAATGCAAATGTAAATATTACTGCTACTGGAAGAGCTGCTGATACCAATAGTGTCGCTCTCATATTTTTTAGGAACAGATACAATACTATTGTTGCCAATATAAGTCCTTGTACTGCTGTGCTGCTTACATTTGATATTGAACGATTTATGTCTATAGATGTATCAAGTAATACATTATATACAGTATCTGGAGGCATTATAGATTCCAAACTTTCAAGAGCTTCAAGTGCCCTTTTATTCAAATCTATTGTACTTCCATCTGATGATTTTTCTACTATTACTGCTATTGACTCTTTTCCTGAAAGGTATGAAATATCTTCTGGATCTTCTGTTGTAAAAACAACATCTGCTACATCTTTAACTCTTAATGTATTTCCATTACTCTTTATAATCATATCTTCAAAAGTATCTATGTAGTTCAATTCTCCCATAAATCTTACTATTACATCTTTAGTTCCTGTACTCACAGTTCCCAAAGGTACATTTAAGCTTGATACTCTTATCATATCATAAAGTTCCATTGGAGAAAGATCATAAGCTGCAAGTTTGTCACTGTCTATTTGTATTTGTAGCTGCTTATCTGGATTACCAAATACATTTACTTGCCCTATACCAGGCAGACTTTCAAACTTAGGCTTTAAATATTCTTCAACAAAACTACTTAATTCTGCTTTATTTGGAGCACTCATCATTATTACCAAAGTTAAATTCCCGGTTCCTGCTTCTACTTTCTTAGCTATTGGTGTATCAGCTGCACTAGGAAGATCATTTGTTATTTTAGACAATTCTCTTTGTATCTCTGTTACTTTTTCATCTGCGTTTATTCCATAGTCAAATTTTACTACTATTGTTGACTGTCCATAAGTTGATGTTGATTCTATTTTATCTATTCCCTCAACGTTTGGAAGTATTTCTTCTATTTTTTTAGTAACCTGTGTTTCTACATCTTCTGCTACTGCTCCCTGCCATGTTGTTCTTACTGTAACAACTGGAATATTCATATTTGGTAAAAGCTCTGATTTCATAGAAAACATTGCCATTAATCCAATGAACATAACAGATATCATAAGCATTGTTGTAGCAACTGGTCTACGTATCGATAAACCTGCTAAAGTCATTTATATTTTCACCTCATTATTTTCTTTTAAATTTTATTTTGCTTCTGTATTTTCCTCTACTTCATTTCCTTCTTCCAATCCAAATATACCTTTAACTACTATTCTATCTCCCTCTTTTATATCTTCAGAAGAAATTTCAGTATATGGAAGGTTTGTAGCTCCTGTTTTTACCTCTACTCTTTTTGCCACTCCATCTTCTATTTTAAATACATAGCTTAATAAATTTCTTACAAATATTGCTTCATCTGAAACTGACAATACATTTATTTCTCCAACTGGAATAGTTACATATGAATACATTCCATCTTTTATAGCTTTATCTGGATTAGCAACTGCAACCTTTATCATAAATTTTTTAGTTGAAGAATCTGCAATTGGGTTTATCTCTGTTATTTTTCCAGTAAATTTTTTTCCTAAGGCTCCTACTTCCACTTCTAATTCCTGTCCAACTTTTATTTGAGTAAGCCACTCTGCTGGAAATCCTACATAAGTTTCCATAGAATTATCATCTACTACTGTAAAGATGATATCACTTGCTGATATTTCATTTCCCTCTTTTCCAAAAAGATTTCCAATGACTCCATCTATTTCTGCTTTTCTAAATAATTTATTATAATCACTTTTTGCATTTTCATAAGATGCTTTAGCTGCCTCATAATTTCCTTTGGCTCCTACATAAGTATTTTCATATCCTGCATATTCAAGATAAGATACCAATTCTTTCTCATAAAGATTTTTAAATTTCTCATAGTTACTCTTTGCAATATTAAGTGAAGACAATGCAGATGTATAATTTGCTTTTGCTGTAAAATAACTTGATTCTGTTGCTGCATCTGAAAGCTCCATTACAAGTTCCCCTTTTTTAACTGTATCTCCATTTCTTTTTAATATTTTTTCTATTGTTCCACCTTTTTCAGTTTTATGATTAACCTTATTTTTAGGTTCCAGTACAGCATCTGATTTAAATACCTGACTCATTTTTCTCATTGTTGCAGGTTCTGTAATAACATACTTAACTTTTTTTTCTATAACTTCCTCCTGCTTCTTCCCACAACCTGCCATAATCAATATTAAAAGCAGTATCAAATAACCTGTTTTTTTCATTTTTATTCCTCCTAAAATCCCTGATGATTAATTCTAAACTTGATTTTTATATACAAGTAAATTTAAAAAAGTTTTACAAAGATACTAATTACCTTATAAAACTTCTTTGAAATTATAAGTAATTGCTCAAGCATAATTCGTTATGTAAGATATTTCTAAATAAGCAGTGATCTGTATTTTTCAAATGCATATAAATAATCTATTACTATTTGATTATATGCTACTGTTGCTTCTCTTACCTGTGATTCAGATAATAAGTAATCCACTGTCGAAATCAATCCTGCATCATATCTTTCTTGATCCATTCTAAAGTTTTCTATTGCTGCTTCCATTGCTCTTTCTTTAGAATCTCTCTCTTTTTCCATTTTTATCAATTCTAAATAAGCATCTGTTACATTTATATCTATACTGTCTTTAGATATCTTCTCTCTCAACATTTCCTGTTCTTTTCCTATTGCTGCTACTCTGTAATTATCATAGTTCTTTCCAAATTCAAATACATTCCATGTTACTTCTATTCCACCTCTCCATTCTGCTTCATCTATTGTTGGATTGTATTTTGTTCTTTCTGATGTACCATAACTTGCAAAGGCATTTACCTTAGGAAGCATATCTGCTCTTGATACTATTCTACTTGCATCTGCTGCTTCTACATAATTTTTAGCTACCAAGGCATTTATACTTTCATTCATAGCTTGATCTAAATCAGCTTTAAAGTTTATGTTTCTGCTCAAATACATAGGAACTTCAAATTCTACAACACTTACATCTTCATGTTTTGGAATTCCTGTTTTTATTTTAAGATTTTCTTTTTCAATAGTTATTCCATTTTTAGTTCCAATAATTTGTGACTCTACATCTAAAAGTGAATATTCAGTTTTTAATAAATCTGTTTTAGTTATAAGTCTTAAATCCAGCTGTGCTTTCTGTTTATTATATCTAGCTTGAAGTTCTTTTTTAGAAGCTTCCAGAGCTTCTAAATCTTTTTGATATTTAACAATATTAGAATAATTTTGGATAGTTCTAAGTCTTGTATCTCTTCTCTCTCCTAAATACAATAAATTAGCTATACTTTTATATGCCTTTGCACCTTTTATTCCACCTAGAATTGCTCCTCCTTGGAATAACGGCTGTGATATAGATATAGTCTGAGTATAACCACCTTTTCTATCCACTTGTTCTTCCCAACCATGTTTATACATTTTACGCTCATATTCGCCCCTAGTATATTTTCCATTATATACAACACTTGGCAGAGCATCTTTGAATGCTATTCCTACTTTTAATTTTGATACTTCAACATCTTTCTCAGAAACTTTAATTTCTTTACTATTTTCTAATGCCATCTGTATAGCCTGATCCAGAGTAATTTCTCTAGCAAACAGCGAACTACTTAGTATTAAAAGCAATCCTAATATTTTTTTCATTACTACCTCCTAAATATTCATAAATTATTAATAGTTATTTTTTATTATTTTAATATTTTTATAATACATCTATATATAAAATCTATACCTTCTTCAAGTTTTTCATTATTCATTTTCTCTATTACTGTATCAAAATCTTGAATAAAAATATTCTCATTACACTCTTTATCCAAGAAAAAACTTACTACTTTAAATTCTCGTATAATGGCACTGATAAGTTCTGAATATCTTTGAAAATTTTCCTCTTCTGCTTTTAACTCAGATTTAAATTTTATAAGTAATTTTTTTATAAAATCTATATTTATTTCTCCTATTCTTTTTAATATCTCTTTTATTTCAGGACTCAAAGCTTCCATATTTTTTATTAAGCTTATTAATACAAGTTCTCTTTTCATACTCTCATTGGAAAATTTAAGTCTTACCAGAATAATATTCTTTAAAGTTTCTTCAAAAGAAAGAGCATTCTTAAGAATATTATCCTGTTTTTCTATCATTTCATCAATTTTCTTCTCTGCAATAGTCTTTAATAATAAATTTTTTGACTTAAAGTAAGTATAAAAACTCCCTTTAGCTATCCCCATTTCGTTAGTTATATCTTCAACTGAAGTATGAGAATAACCTTTTTTTAGTATGAGTTTTGTAGCAGCTTCTAGTATCTGCTCTTTTTTCCCTACACCTGACATACCCTACTCCTTATAATTTTTTTTGACCAATAGGTCATTGGTAAATTTTACACCTTCTTGACTCATAAGTCAATGTTTTTTTATTATTTCAAAAAATAAAAAATTAATGTTGTAAAATCTAGAAAACTAAGAATTCTAGGTAAGTAGAGAAAAATGTTTTCCAAAACAACATTAATTTTAAACTATAAAGCTACTTGAGGGTCAAGAACTTTTTTAATTAAATTTTATTGTGAATATAACATAATTTTTTTCTTCATCGAAAATAAGGCTATGTTCCAGATTTAAACTGGTTAATATATTTTTTACAATTGAAAGCCCTAAGCCTGCTCCACCATATTTTCTATTTCTAGAAGAATCAAGTTTATAAAATGGTCTAAATATATTTTTAAATTTTTCTTCTGGTATATATGCAGAGCTATTTGATATTCTTAAAATTTTATCTTTAAATTCTATCTCAATCTTCTTTCTATCATCTACATAAGTAATAGCATTAGTAAAAAGATTATTTAAAATTATAGACACACGATATTTATCAATAAAAATTTTACTTTCATCTATGTCTATTTTTATTCCTATATTTTTTTAACAAAATCAAGATTATACTTATTTAATTTTTCTTCTAATAATTCTTTTAATTGAAATTCTTCATAACTCTCATCAGAAAAATTAAATTCATATTTTAAATATGTATTTAAATTCTTGATAAGTTTATCAAGAAACATTCCTTCATTATATATAATAGAATACACATTATTTTTTCTTCATCTGACACAATGTCATCTTGAAGTGCTTCTATATATCCATTAATTATGGCAATAGGTGTTTTTAATTCATGTCCTATTGAACGCATAAAATCTTTTTCAAAATTTATTAATTTCTCTTTTTCCTTTAACTCTATTTTCATTTGTAAATTTAAATTATTCAATTCATCTATATTATTTTTTAGTTTTTCAGACATTCCCTTTAAATTATTTCCAAGAGTTTCCAATTCATTGTTATATTTAAAGTCTATATTTGATGAAAAATCTAATTTTGATATTTTAGATGATATTTTTTCCAAAGTCACAATTGGATCAGAAAAATATTTTGAGAAAATATATGCTAAAACAAAAAGTATTGGTACTATAAAAGCTGACAAATCCAAGTAAAATGATGACATCATCTTAGTTACAACATTAGGAACTATGGTTGGTGATATAATCACTAAAAACTCTGTATTTGATATTTTCTTTATAAGAAGAAAATAGTTAAGAAAATCTGTCATGCTTGTAAGTCTTATTGTATAATCTCCAGTATGGAGTTTTTCTAAATTAGCTTTTATTTCAGTTTTATTAAAATAATTGAAAAGTTCACTTTCTTTTTCAGATTTCTGAAAATTTATATATGCTATTTTTATATCTTTATTTTTTTTGCTATCTATTATTTTATCCAAAGGAATATCTTTAATTGAGATATCTTCAGATACTTTTATTAATTGTTCTTTTGTATTTTGAACGATATATTTATCCATATATAAAAAATTAAAATAATATATTACTATTAGTGGAAGGTAAGAGATTACAATAAAAGCAAAAAATATTTTATAAAAAATTTTTTTCATTAACTTTGTGTTCCTCCTAATTTTTTATTTCAAATTTATATCCTATTCCTCTAACAGTTTTTATACATTCATCTCCCAATTTTTTTCTCAAATTTTTTATATGGGTGTCAATTGTTCTATCACTTCCAGGAAAATCATATCCCCATACTTCTGTAAGCATTTTATCTCTACTTAAGGCAATTTTATGATTTTTTATAAGATATATAAGAAGTTCATATTCTTTAGGAGCTAAAATAACTTCCTTGCCTTCTACTGTTACTGTATGAGATGTATCATTAATAGTTATCTTTCCTAACTCAATAATATGATCAGTATTGTTACTTGTATTCTTTATAAGAGTCTTTATTCTTGCTAAAAGTATTTTGTTATTAAAAGGTTTAGTTATGTACTCATCTGTTCCTATTTCAAAACCAAATAATTCATCTTCATCATCATCTCTTGCAGATAATATCATAACAGGAACAGAACTATACTTTTTTATTTCTCTCAAAACACTCCAACCATCTTTTTAGGTAGCATTATATCAAGTATTACCAAATCAAATGGCTTTTCATAAAAAAGTTTTATCGCTACTTCTCCATCTTCTGCTTCTGTAACATCATAACCTTCCTTTAGAAGATATAATTTCAAAATATTTCTTATCTCCATTTCATCTTCTACTATTAAAATTTTTTCATTTATTTATTGTCCTCCCATTTTTTATTCTTATTTTTTATGTATAAGAAAAAGAGTTAACCAAAATAAAAGCTTTGGCTAACTCCCCTTTATAATGTTGGTTAGTTAAGAATGTCCTAAGTTGTAAAGTAGTAACCTAACTTACTAGAATGAAGCTCTAAATCCTGCAAATACAGTTGGCTGCCATCTCCAGTCTTTAGCATCGCTTTTAGCAGTGATTGCCCAGTTTCTATATTCTGCTCCAGCTGCTGCATATACTTTGAAGTTTGGAGTAGCTTGATAGTTAACTTGAACATATGGTAATGCATATAATTCATAGTCTTGTTTTTGATCTAAAGCTCCAAATTTCTTATATTGTGACCAGCTGTAATCATCATATCCACCTTCGAAGTTGAAATCAACTGTTACATCTCCATTAGTGTATAGATTAGTTGTGTTATAGATATAAGCCTCTACATCAATTGTAAAGTTTTTATCTTTTATTTTGTTTCCTCTGTCATATACATGATCTCTTCCATAGAAATGTTGAGTATTATACATATTAAACTCAAAAGAGAATCCTAATGGTAATTCAAAGTAAGTATATAAATCTGCTCCGATTTGATTATCATAATCATCATCATTTCCAGATCCCCATTCATAACGATATTTAGGTGCAACTACAAAGTTAGTAGTTTTTACAAAATCGTTATTAAACATATACTCAGCAAAATTAAATCTTGCTTGGTATTCTAATTCTTGATGTCCATCAGTATCATTTCTATCTCTGTAGTGGATTCTTGATGTAAGATTAACATTAGAATCTCCTAAATTTCCATGATTATAGAAATATCTTAATCTTGTATCAGTACCATTTTTTCCAGTTCCTTCTTTTGCAGAAACACTGTTATAATTTCTGATTCTGTATTCAAAAGCTTGATTTTCAGTCATGTTGATTTTTCCCATTAACTGAGTTCTTGAATAGTTAGTTTTTCCTGCCCAAGGATTTTCTCCATTTTCTTTGTTTTCAGTTTCTCCATACCATCTGTATTGTAAATCTACATATCCATTTGGTCTGAATCCTAGAGGCGCTCTGTCTCTGTAGACAATAACTTCTTTTTCAACTACTTGTACTGGTGCTTCTGTTACTACAACTGGAGCAGGTACAACTTCTTTAGCTTGTGCCATTGCTGCAACTGTTAAGAATGCACCAACTAATAATAAAGATTTTTTCATAAAAAATACCCCCTATTTTCTATATTTTAAATTATATATACCGAAATATATAATAATTCACACTAAAGATGATAATTTACCTAATCTGGGAAACTGGTAAATTATCACCTTATTCTTGGGAAGAGCAATAATATATAAAAGATTAGCAACTTTTACAATATTTCTCTTATACAAAGAATATAATATAGAAAAGTGAAGAAAATATGTTTTATTAGTGTTGTCTAACGAAAAAAACTCTTTTATAAAAAGAGTTTTTTCCTTTCATGTTAATATCTAGACTTTTAAAGTTTAAAAAGTAGTCTTAAATCCTATAACAGCTGTTGGCTGCCATCTCCAATCTTTAGCACTTTTTTGATTTATATTTGCCCAGTTTCTATATTCTGCTCCTAAAGAAGCATATACATTAAAGTTAGGACTAACTTTATATGTTGTTATAATTTGTGGATAAGCATACAATTCATATGTATTATCATTATATGTATAATTTGTAGGATCGTTTAAATCCCCTTTTTCATTTATAGCTGTTTTTAATACTTTCTCTGAATTCCAGTTATATGGGTCATATCCTCCCTCAAAATAGAAGTCTATATCAAATTTGTCATTTGTATATAAATTAGTTGTATTGTACAAATAAGCTTCCATAGTTAAACCAGTATTATTTTTTACAGTACTGTGATCATTAGTATATTGACGTTGTCCATAAAAATATTGATCTCCATATAAGTTAAATTCAAATGAAAATCCAAATGGAAATTGATGCATTGTAAATAAATCTACTCCTAATCTATTTTGATAATCATCACTATTAGATGCCCAATAATATTTATATTTAGGAGCGATTGTAAATTCAGTAGTTTTTACAAAATCATTATTGAATAAATAATCAGCAAAATTAAATCTTGCTTGATATTCTAATGATTGTGCATCACTTTCAGCTTCTTTTCTATACTCTATTCTAGATGTTAAATTTACACTAGAATCTCCTACATTTCCGTGATTATAAAAATATCTCAATCTTGTTTGAGTTCCATCTTCTCCTTTTTGTTTATCATTAGAAGAAGAATTCCAATCATTATATGATCTGATTCTATATTCTAAAGCTTGATTCTCAGTCATATTAATTCTTCCCATTAATTGTGTTCTTCCATAGTTATTGCTGACACCATTATTTTTGTAATTAAGTTCTTCAGCTTCTCCATAATATCTATATTGTAAATCAACATATCCATTTGGTCTGAATCCTTGTGGTTCTCTGTCTCTGTAAACAATAACTTCTTTTTCTACAACTTGTACTGGTGCCTCTTCTACAACTACTGGAGCAGGAACTATTTCTTTTGCCTGTGCCATTGCTGCAACTGTTAAGAATGCACCAACTAATAATAAAGATTTTTTCATAAAAATACCCCCTAGTATTTATTATTATAAAGTATAAGAATATAACAACCTGGGAAATTGTCATATTCTTATATCTTTAAATTTAAGAGAAAAATAATTATAAGATAATTAGCAACTCTTATAATTTCTTACTTTCTACAGTATTAATATAATAAATTTTAATGAAATCTGCGTGAAAATACCAAGAAATCTGTCACAGCATCTTTTTATTCTTTATTTCAATGATTTTATTCATATCATATATGTATATAGACGGATTAAATTATATATATAAGACTATCTAAGTTTTTTATTTTCTTATAATTTTCATGTATATTTTTTTGTATAATTGTCACATCATTGACACATTTATTTTTAAGTTTTATAGAAGATAATCTTTCGTTTCGAGATAATAAAAATATTATTGTTATTATTTATATTTATAACTTTGTAATTAGAACAAAATATTTTTTAAGTGCTCAATTTAGAAAAGAAACTATATAAATTATAATACTTAAGTTCTTAATCATTTGAAAATGTTATTTTACTTTAATTTTAATTTATAATTTATAAATTAAAACTTGTTATAAAAAAACTTCATTTATAATAAACAGTTTCTTATCTCTTTAACTGTTTACTATAAATGAAGTCCATTGTTTTTAAATATCTTTATTTTTATAAATATTCTTAAATTACTTCTGGCAATGATAATATTGAAGCAACAATAAGTTTTGTTCTTTCAACAAAAGAACTTATTACAGCTCTTTCTCTTATAGTATGATTTTCATATCCTTGTACTCCCATTGCACAAATAGTTGGTATTCCTAAGGCTACTGTATAAGCTGCATCAGACCCTCCCCCTAAAAAACATGGATATGGTATTCCTAAATTTAATCTTTCTGAATTCTCCTTTACTATTTCAAATAATCTTTTATTTTTTTCAGTTTCATCCATAGAGTCAAAAATTAGTATTTCTTTTAATTCAGATTTTGTTCCTTTTACATATGTTTTTTTGGTTACTCTCTCCAAAAAATCTCTTATTTCTTTTATATCAGAAGCTTTTCTATATCTTACATCAATAGTCAAAGTACAATTTTCTGGAATACTTCCTACATTAGTTCCTCCATTAATTATTCCAACATTATAATGTGTGTTATTATAGTCATTCTCTTCTTCTATCCTAAGAATTTTATAAGCTGCTTCTTTAATTGCACTAACACCATTTTCAGGTTCATTTCCTGCATGAGCTCCTTTTCCTTGTATTATAATTTGAAATCTCGCTGCCCCTTTTCTTCCAACAACAATTCTACCATCTGTAAAACCTGTTTCACAATCTATTGCAGTTTTAAATCCTTTTGCTTCTTCTAAAAAAAACTCTTTTCCTTTTCCATTAGTAGTTTGATGCCCTACTTCTTCATCTCCTGAATATGCAAGCTTCACAATTTTATCATATCCAATATGATTTAAAACTCTCGCAACAAAGGCTCCTATTACCACTCCACCTTTACAGTCAAGAACTCCAGGTCCATAAACCATATCATTAGCTTCATCTATTCTTATAACCTCTTCTCCAAAACTACCTTTTTTATGCACAGTATCTAAATGCCCGATTATAATTGTTTCAAGTTCTTTACTTCCATTGTCAAAATAAGCAGTTATACTATTTCCACCACTGCCATAATCAAATACCTGTGTTTTCATTCCAAAGTTTTTAAGATTTTTTTCTAAAAATTCAACTGCTTTATTTATCCCTTCTCTATCTAAAGATTGACTTTCTATTCTACATAAATCAAACCATAACTTTTTCATTGTTTCTTCTTCTTGCTTAATGAATTCAAAAGCTTTCTTTAATTTTTTCTCCATCCTCATTCCCCCTAATTGTTTTAAATAATAATTATTTAATATAATACTCCATTTTTTGATATGTAAAGATTTTTTTATTTTTTTTCAAAAATATATGATGGGTGATATAATCCTGTTGGTGGATAGTAACTATCTTCTAAGTAAGTAAATCCCAATTTTTTTATAAGATACGCTGATGCTATATTATTTGGATTATGCCCTACAAAAATAGCAGAAACTTTTAAAATATCAAATGCATACTCAATTATTTTTGTACACCCTTCTAGGGCAATCCCTTTTCCCCAATATTCTTTTTTTATATGTATACCCATTTCTAAAATATTTTTTTCTTTATTATATGGTCTTAAACCACAACAGCCAACAAAAATTTCACCTTCCTTTAAATAAAGAGGAAAATATTGAATTCCAAAATTTTTATAATTTTCTACTTCTTTTGCCAATCTATTTTTTATTTCCTCTTTATTCATTTTTCCTGAGGCTGTTATCATTTTAGTTACTTCTGAATCTCCCCAAAGTTCATCAGCATATTTTATATCACTTTCTTTCCATATACTAAAAATAATCTATTAGTTTCCAAAATTTTCTCTCTCATTTTTCACCTCAAATAAGACATTAATTTACTTATTATATAATTTATTTCTATAACTTACAACAAAAAGAGGAGGCCAAGCCTCCTCAATATACTTATATTTTCCAAATCTAGCATTCTTTTTTAATATTATTTATTACAACAAGAATTTTTTCTTTTTTCAACAAGTGAATCAAATTTCATATCTTTTAGCCACTCTGTTAATGTCATTTCATTTAAAGAATTAAAACCATTTGTTGGTACAGCATTTCTTGCTAGACTTACATATGGAGCACATGTTAAAGATGTTCCTATTTCTCCTGGTTTCATTATAGTATAAGCAAATCCTACATATGTTCTTTCAAATAATACATCTGAATCTTGTCCACAGCTTACTACTGACCATACAACAGATTTTCTATGTTCCTCTAAGAATTTTTTTAGATCTTCTGCATTATCATTTTTAGTCCATAATCCTGCATCTTCTATGAATAAATCTGCACAGTTATCTCTGTCAGCAGAAAGTGATAAAGCTATGAAACACCACACTCCATAAGCTTCTCCTTCTTTTAATGGTCTATCCTCTTTTGGTCTATATGCTGTAACTCCTTTATTAGCACAAATAGTATGTGCTCCTGGAACAAGTGTAAATCTTCTTTCTTTTTCAACACCAAAAAGTTCAATTCCTGCTTCTAATAATGGTTTTGCATCATAAACTGGCAATTTAGAACCATCAAATTGTGTAGCTTCTAAAACTGGTTGAATTTTTTTAGCTGCAACATCGTCATGAGCTGCTAAATCATGCCCCCATACTTGTCCTGCTATTCCACAGAAAGATGAGGCAGTAAGCATATTTATTTGCCCTACATAAGCATCATTTATTTCAGCTCTGTCATAAGATACTATACCATCTAATAAAAAATCATCAGTCTTTTCTACAGTTCCTACAGATACTTTTAATACAGAAACATATCCATTTCCCTGAGCTCCAGGAGCTCCATATCCATCACAATAATTTTCATAAGGACTTATTGCAGTCTTATCAATTCTTGGTGCACGTACTTTAGTTTCTTTTTCCATTATAAAACCTCCAAATTTTAATTTGATTTAATTTATGCTTAAAGACTGACTCTTTTAGTAATTAATAGAAATAAAGCTATTATTGCTATTATTATCAATCCTATTGCCAATATTTTTTCTACATTAGTAAAGACACTTTCATTTGGTGCTTTATTTTCTTTACGAGCTTTATCAAAAACTAATATTCCAATAGCAAAGAGGATACTAGCCATTACTAAATATTTTAAACCTGCTGCATATATAAGCCATGCTCCATAAATACTTCCTAAAACTCCAGTAATAAGAGCAGTCTTTTCTTTTATAGTAGCATTTTTAGGAAATTGCCCTGTAGCAGATATCTTCCATAAATAAAGAGTTGATGCAATATATGCTGGAAGTATCATAACTCCTGTAATACTCAACATTACATTCCAAGCATTACTAGCAAAATATACAAATATCATAGTAATCTGCATAGCTATACTTGATACTAAAAGAGAAAAAGATGGAGTTCCATTTTTATTTACTTTAGCAAAGATTTTTGGAAAAGTTCCATCTTTTGCACAGGCATATGGAAGCTCTGCTAGTAATACTGTCCAAACAAGCCATGAACTTAAAAGTGCAATTATTACACCTATATTCATAAACCAGCTACCCCATTTTCCAACTACATCTGCAAGAATAGGTGCTGTTGATGGTGGTGCTAAGACAGATAATTCACCTTGAGATAAATTACCAAATGGAAGCATCGATATAGCCATATATGAAAGTAAGCATAGTAAAAATCCTATTAATGTAGCTTTACTTACTGCTGCTTGACTCTCAGCTCTATCTGAAATAACAACTGCTCCCTCTATACCTATAAAAGACCATAATGTTACAAGCATTGTACTTTTTATTTGTCCTCCTAAACTTCCTAAATCTACATCATGAAGAGATTTTATTGTTTCATCTCCCCAAAAATTTGTATGGAACATAGAGATTTTAAAAACAAACAAAGAAACTAAAATAAATAATGCAATAGGAACTAATTTAGCTATTGTTCCTATAGTATTAATACTAGTTGCTTGACGCACTCCAGCCATTATCATAAAATACATTGCCCAAATTAATATGGAACCACCTATTACTGATGGAAGATTATTTCCTCCTTTAAAATGTGGTGGAAAGAAATAGTTCAATGAATCCATAAGAAGAATTGCATAACCTACATTGGCGAATACAGCTGAAAGCCAGTACCCCCATGCCATTAAAAATCCTACAAATTTACCAAATCCTAATCTTGCATAACTATATATCCCTGATTTAGCATCTGGAACAACTGTTGATAATACTCTAAATGTATTAGTTAAAAAATACATTCCTATACCTGTTATAATCCAGGCTATTCCTACAGCTCCTGCTGATGCTGATTGTGACATATTTTGTGGAAGATTAAAAATTCCCCCTCCAATCATAGCACTAATAACAAGACCTGCAAGTGCAATAACTCCAAGTTTTTTAGTATTAGTAGTATTTGGTGTACTACTATTTTCAGTACTCATATAATTCCTCCTTTAAAATTATTTTTTAACTTTTTATTGTTTCCAATTGTTTCTAAAGTGGGTATTCTAAATAATTTATTTTTTCCTTTTTTAATTTTTTTTATTTTTTTTAAAAGGAAATTCTTTTTTTATGTGTATGACTATGACATGAGAAGTTCATTGGAAAGAAAATTTAATATATTACTTGAACTTAACATTTAAAATATATAAGGAGGAGTAAAATGAAAAGTTTAGAAGGTCAAAAATATACTACTGTTATTATTCAAAACAGCTTTTTAAACGAAGAATCACCTGTAACTAAAAGAATTTCTCTTTTAAAAAATGATTTAAGAGAAAGAGGAATTGAAGTAATAGAAGTGAAAAACTTCAAAGAAGCAATCGAAGAGGCAGCAATCAACAAATCTATAGACTGTCTGCTTGTAGACTGGAATTTGAATAAAAAATCTATTGAAAAAGAAAAAGAATTTGTTAATTTAATTACTGTATTACATGAAAGACAAGAAGGAGTCCCTGTATTTTTATTAGCAGAAAAAACTGATACTACATCTTCTCTTGATGAATGTACATTAAACTCTATAGATGAATATATCTGGATATTAGAAAATGATATTGACTTTATTGGAGAACGTATTTCTGAAGAAATAAAACAATATAGAGATGCTCTTTTACCACCATTAGCTAAAGCTGTATTCAATTACAATAAAGTTGCTGAATACTCTTGGGCTGCTCCAGGACACCAAGGAGGAGTTGGATTTTTAAAAACTGCTGTTGGTAAAAAATTCTTTGATTATTATGGAGAAAATCTTTTTAGAACAGATACAGGAATTGAAAGAACAAGTTTAGGTTCTTTACTTGACCATACTGGTGCTTTCCTTGATTCAGAAAAAAATATAGCAAGAATATTTGGTTCAGATAGAAGTTACAGTGTACTAGTAGGGACATCTGGTTCTAACAGAACTGTTTTCCAAGCATGTCTTACAGATAAGGATACTGCTCTTATAGACAGAAACTGTCATAAATCTATTGAACAAGGTCTTATCCTTACAGGAGCAAAACCAGTATATATGACTCCTACAAGAAATAGATATGGAATAATCGGACCTATTCTTCCAGATCAAATGAAAAAAGTAACAGAAGTAGCACCTAAATATGTTGTAGTTACTAACTGTACTTATGATGGTGTTTGTTATAATGCTGCAAAAGCTGAAGATATATTCCAAGGAAATGCAGATTATATCCATTTTGATGAAGCTTGGTATGGATATGCAAGATTCAATGAAGTATATAAAGATCACTTTGCTATGAGAGGAAATCCAAAAGATTATAAAAATAAATCTACAGTTTTCGCAACTCATTCAACTCATAAATTATTAAATGCTTTATCACAAGCTTCATTTATTCATGTAAGAAATGGTAATAATCCTATTGATGAAGACAGATTCAACCAATCTTATATGATGCACGCTACTACTTCTCCATTATATGCAATAGCTGTATCAAATGATATTGGTGCTGCAATGATGGATGGAAATTCTGGTAAATCATTAATAAAAGAAGTAGTTAAAGAAGCTGTTGAATTCCGTCAAGAAATTGGAAAATTATACAAAGAATTCACTGCTAAAAATGACTGGTTTTTCAAACCTTGGAATACTGAAAAAGTAATTGATCCTAAAACTAAAAAAGAATATAATTTTGAAGAAGCACCTATGGAACTTCTTACTACAGAACAAGACTGTTGGATAATGCATCCAGAAGACAAATGGCATGGATTTGCTGATCTTCCAGAAAACTGGGCAATGTTAGACCCTATCAAAGTTAGTATCCTTGCTCCAGGAATGGGTGATGATGGAGAACTTCTTGAAAAAGGTGTTCCTGCTGCTTTAGTTTCTGCTTATTTAGCAAAATATGGAATTGTTCCTACAAGAACAACAGATTTCCAAGTTATGTTCCTATTCTCAATGGGTATTACAGAAGGAAAATGGAGCACACTTGTAAATGTACTTCTTTCATTCAAAAAACATTATGACAACAATACTCTATTAAAAGATGTACTTCCTGAATTAGTTGCTGCCCACCCAGAACACTATGGAGAAATGGGATTCCATGATTTAGGAGATGAAATGTTTGCTTATCTAAAAGCTAACAACCCAGGAAAAGTTTTAAATGAAGCATATTCAACTCTTCCTAAATCTGAAATGCTCCCAAGAGAAGCTTATAATAAAATTGTAAGCCAAGAGGTTGAATTAGTTCCAGCTGACAAATTAGTAGGAAGAGTAACTGCCAATTCTGTTATTCCTTATCCACCTGGTATTCCTATGCTTATGTCTGGTGAAAATTTTGGAGATGAAAACAGTCCCCAAATTAAATACCTAAAAGCATTATCTCTATGGGACAAAGCATTCCCAGGATTTGAACATGAAACTGAAGGAACTCATGTAATTAATGGAGTTTATCATGTTCTTTGTGTAAAAGAAAAATAATTATAGAAAACTTTCATTATTATATATGAAAAGAGTGATTAAAGTAGATAGACTGTTTTAGAACTTTTCTAATTTCTAAAATTAAATCTAGCTTTCTTATCACTCTTTTTTTACATATTCAACCAATTTTCTACCTCTAAAATTATTTCTTGAATATCATTTATTAATTTACAAGTATGGTACCCATCAGCCACAGCATGAACAGCAAATACAGAAAATGGAAGAAGTATTTTCCTATCTCTTTCATAATATTTTCCAAATACAGTTACAGGAAAAAGCATATTTGATTCACTGTAAGTATCATTACTATAACCTGTAAAACTTAACCATGGAATAGATGAAACTGGTGAAAAATTATCTGGACGTTCAGGTTTACTTTTTATTCCCTTTATATTTTTATACTTTTCCATATCCCTTGTAACATTTGAATAAAAAATAAAAAAATCTTCTGAATACTCACTCCATATGTCTGAAAAAGTTTTATCATCGTCATGGAATATAGTATAAGAAGGATTGCAATAATCCCAATAACCTAAATTTCCCTCTTTATCATAACTCATTCTAAATTCCTTATTTTTATTAATTCCTTTCATAACTGCATAAATGAGTACTGGATAAAGTTTTAATTTTTTTCTTTTACTAATTTTAAAAGTTTTGTTATATCCATATCAATATTAAGATTGTATTTAGATTTTATAAAGTTTATATAATAGTGATAATACTCTTTTCTTTCCCAAGTTTCCATATCTATCTTATGAAACATGATACTGCCTCCTAAACCTACTTTTTTAAACTTTTTACTAGCTCCTTATCTTCTTCACTCACTCTGAATGATTCCCTTATTTTTTGAATAGCTTTATTTTGTGTCCATTTATCTAAAGAGTTATCTTTTAAATATTCTAAAGTTTCATCTCTAAATTTTATAAACAATGTTGAAATAAGCCATGCCTGTCCCATTTGTACATAATATTCCTTATTTTTTACTCTCGAACATATTCTAAATATTTCATTTATGTATTCTTTTTCTATGTAACAAGACATAAGTGTTATAAGTCCAAATCTTATTTTCCATTGTTCTTCAGACTCTGCCATTCTTTTAACCATTGGATAAAAATATTCTTTTTCTTTTTTTATTATTTTCAAATTTCCAATAAATGTGTCACATATTCCCCAGTTATCTATTTCATCAATATATCTTTCTATATATTTTTTTATTGTTTCTTTATCAGCTTTGGCAAAACCTATGACCTGTCCTCTTAAAGTAGTTTCCTCATAATACTTTCCTTTCTTTTGAGCAAGAAAACCTTCCCAATCTCCTTTGGCTATTTTCTTAGCTATATCTTTTACTATTGGACTTCTTAATCCTATAACTTCAACCTCTGCTCCAATTATTTTGTTATGAAATTCTCTATATTTTTCATCTTGCATTTTTTTTAACTCATCAATAAAAAGTTCATAATTTTTCTTATTCCATTTTATCAAAGTATAGTCCATATCCCTTCTCCTTGCTCGTATTTTATGTTCTTACTTATATATATACCTTAATATTTAAAAAAAATCAAAATATCTCTTGCTAAAATTAATATTTTAGAGTAATAATTACATATAACATTTAGAATAGGGGAGGAATAAAAATGAGTTATGTTTTAAATGAATATCTGCCACATCAAAAATATTTTGAGGATATTTCCAGAATACCTCATGGTTCACACAATGAAAAAAAATTAAGTGATTATCTTGTAAAATTTGCTAATGATTTAGGTTTAGAAGTTAAGCAGGATAACCTGTATAATGTAATAATTTACAAACCTGCAAGTAAAGGTTATGAAAATCACCCTGCTATTATCCTTCAATCTCATATAGATATGGTTTGTGAAAAAAATGGAGATTGTAATTTTGATTTTGAAAAAGATTCTTTACAATTATACATTGAAGATGGTTTTGTAAGAGCAAAAGGAACTACTTTAGGTGCTGATGATGGTGCTGGAGCTGCTTTAACAATGGCTATTCTTGCAGATAAAACTTTAAAACATCCAGCTTTAGAATGTGTTTTTACAGTTTGTGAAGAAGTTGGACTCATTGGTGCCCAAGCCCTTGATAAAAAAGACTTTACATCTAAAAGACTTATCAACTTAGATAACAGCAGTGCATTGAGTACTTACGTTTCTTGTTCTGGGGGACTAAGATTCAGACTAAAAAAGAAATTAAAAATGGAAAAATGTAACTCTTCTGTTTATAGGTTAGAAATAAGAGGATTGTATGGAGGACATTCAGGAGGAAACATTCATCTTGAAAGAGGAAATTCAAACAAAATATGCAGCAGAGTTCTTTATCATTTAAATAAGGAAGCTGGTATAAATCTTATAAATATAGATGGTGGGTCAAAAGAAAATGCTATTCCTAGAGAAGCTACTGCCATTTTTGCTAGTTCAGGTAATATTGAAAATATCAAGAATATTGTTGCTGAACAAAAAGAAAAATAAAAAAGAACTTATGTACAGCGATGCTGGACTTACTATTGAACTTTATGAAGACAAAGCTGAAGAAATGTGTGTAAAAGATGTAAGTGATTCTATAATTACTATGTTCTATATGGTTCCTAATGGATTTAAACATAGAAGTATGGTAATTGATGGTCTTACAGTTGCTTCTCAAAATATGGGAGTAATAAAGACTATAGATAATGAAGTTATCTGTACTTTTTCTCTTCGTGGTGCAATTGAATCATATAATGATGAAGGTATGGAAATATTGATTAATTTCTGTAATATATTCGGTTTTGAATGGGAAAGTGGCTCACGTTATCCAGCTTGGGAATATAGTGAAAATTCTACTATGAGAGAAATTTTAAAAACTGTATATAAAGATTTTTATGATAGAGATATTCAAATTAAAGCTACTCATGGTGGTCTTGAATGTGGAGTATTTAAAAAAATAATTCCTGATATTGATATAGTTACACTTGGAGTTGAATCTTATGATGTTCATACTCCTAATGAAAGAATGAATTTAGAATCATTTGATAATACATACAAACTTCTTGTAAAATATTTAGAAAATCTTTAGGAGGAAACTATGATAGAGGGGAAAAAGATAATTCTGCGTGCTTATAAAGAAAGTGATATTGAAATTTCTTTTAAACTTATAAATACTTTAAATATAAGAACAATGCTTGGAAGGAACAATATTTTTCCCTTTTCAATGTCTGCACAAAAAGAATTTGTAGAAAAAGCTATGATTAACAATGGACCAACTTTTAATTTCGCTATTGAAGAAAAAGAGAGTGGAGAATATATTGGTGGCTGTGGAATAAATTCCTATGATGATAAAAACAGAAAAGTAATCATTGGATTATGGCTTGGAGAACAATATCAGGGAAAAGGTTATGGAAGTGATGTTCTTAGAACTCTTTGCCGTTTTATCTTTGATGAAATGAATATTCATAAAATTGACCTTGATTATTTCAGCTTCAATGAAAAAGGAAAAAAATGTTATGAGAAAGTTGGTTTCAAACAAGAAGGAGTAAGAAGAAAAGAACTTTTCAGATTTGGAAAATATCATGACATAATTGAAATGGGACTTTTTAAGGAAGAACTTATTTTAAAAGAAGATTAAGTTTAAATTAAACTATTATTATTGACTGGCTATTGATTAAACTTATATCTATATAGAGTTTTAGACTTTTTGCAGAAAGGATTAGAAAAATATGAAAAAAATGCTGATATTTACTCTATACTTTTGTTTCTTCTTATCAATTATTGCGTCAAAGGCAAGTGACATAGAAAAAAAGGGGGATGAACATAAAAGGATGGAGAATATAACTGAATTTGGACTCACAATTAATAATATATATTATCCTATCCCAAGTACTTTAAAACAATTTCTTGATAAAGGGTGGATTATTAGTACACAAACACCTCATCTCTTGCCTTTGGTTAGTGAAGATTATTATGAAGTACGCTCTAATTTTTCACTATCTAAAGATAGTAAAGGAATTTATCCAGGTGGTTCTATTATTAGGTTATTAGAAAAAAATGAAACTCTCCTAGAAGTAACAATAGCAAACCAAGTAGATTCAGAAAAAGATAAAAACTTCCAAGAAATTACAGATGGAACTATTACTTCCATCACAATTTTTTATGACAGTTCACAAACAAGTATTAAGCTTAATGATATGGAATTAAATAGATTGTCTCAAGAATCTTTGCTTGTATCTTATCCTAGAAGTGATGGATGGACACATGCTCCAACAAATTATAGAAATCATCCAGAGTTTGGAGTATCAACTGATTACTATATTACACAGCATTTAAATAATTACAACAGATCAATTTCTGTATATTTCAACCTAGAAAATACAGCTTTGGAATAACAATATTAAATGAAATGCCATTAAAATTTTATTCTAAATAAATAATACTTTACATATGTATTTTACTGAATAGAATATAATTTTGGTATATTAATGGGATCATTATCATTCATTTAGCTATTTTTAGAAATTCTAAATATTTTCTTCTAAGTTCTAACAACAAACACAAATATGACTTCATCTTATTTATTCATATTCAAAAGGTGGGCTATCCTTAACATTGATAGCCCACCTTTATTATTATATTTTATTGGTTACTTTAATTGATATCACTCTCAGAAAAACATTACCATACATAATTGGCTGCTTCAGTAAATCCTCCTGATGTAGAAAAATATTTCGCATCTACTGGATCATCTCCATGCATTAAAACTTTTCCTTTTGTACTTTCGATAGCCTCTTTAGCATCATCATTCTCAATCTGATTATTATACACCTGACTTTCAGTAGTGTCTTTTACATGAAATCCATCATTTTTATATCTGAATTTCAAATAATCACTTAATGCATAAGTTCTAGCTGCAACTGCCTGAGCTTTGAGTGCTTCTACTCCAAAACTTTGTGGCATTTCACTAGGCACCACTTGTTTTAAATAATCTTCCATATAAACTTCATTTATTATTCTGATTCCTTTACTAGCAGTTCTTGAAGGTTTTAATTCTATTGTTCCACGATAATTAGGATTTGTAGTATGCATCTTTTTTATTCCAGCTAAAGTTATATAATATCCAGTACCTTCGATTGTTACAGGATTAACAGTCTTTACTCTTTGCTTCCCATTTACTTTTATAGAAAGTTTTTTTCCTTCATTTATAACTTCTATTCTCTGTCTTACAGGTACATCTATTTTAAATCCTGAACCTACTATCTTTAATTTTCCACCACTATAAAGAGTAACTTTTGTATGGTCTAATCCACCATTACTATTACTTATTCCAACTCTGATGTTTTTATCTACATTTTTTATACTATACATATTTTTTATATCAGTATTAGGATAATATCTTTTTAGTACATCTTTATATGAATAATTATAATTTTTAGTTAAGTCATAAGCTGTCCATTGAGGCATACCTACTCCATGACCATTTCCTCCTCCATATAAAGTTATATTTCCAGATTTTTTTTCTATGGCAAAATAAGCTGACGGTAAAAGAGTTATGTTATTTCTCAAAGCTTTCAAATTATAACCTTCACTTCCACCCTTTGCTCCATATAAAGGAATTGTTCTATTAGTTTTAGTACTATTTTTATCAGCAGTAAGAAGCTTTCTTACATTTAACTCTTTAGACACTAAAAATTTATTCTTATTTGTAGTTACTAGAAGATAAGTTATTACTCCCGATCTTCCTCTTGCAGCTACTTCTATATCTTTTACTTCCCCAACTGCTGCTGCATTTATAGGAAGAGATTTCCACTCCCCTTTGTTCAATGTCATTACATCTCTTGGTCTTACTCTGTATACCATAGGAAGATTACGAGCTACTGAATTCATTAATTCCTTTTCTGTAAATGTTATCTTCCATCTCCAATAATTAGAATTTGATCCATATCCAGTTATTGAAGTATCTTTAAAAAACTTAAGTATTTCTTTTTCATCATATTTTTTAAAAAAGCTATACCCATGCTCTTTTAATACATCATTTCCTGGTACAAGATACTCTACAGATTTTCCTTTAAAATTGTCTGGAATTGGAAGTCCTTTTTGTTTAAAAAAACTATAATCCAACTCATAATCAGCATCTGTATGCTGAGCTTTTTGTGGTTTAGAACTTGTAAATATTCCACCAAAACCACCTACAGAAGAAGATTTTTTTGAAGATGTTGAACTACAACCAGCTATAAAAACCATCATTATTATAGCTATAAATATTTTGCTTAATTTCTTTTTCATAAGTTTTGTTCCCCCTAAATGATGTTATTTTATCTTTATGTTATGTTCTCTGATGTATTCTCTAACTTTATCAAGCTCGTCCTGAGTATCTACACCTATTATTTTATAAGGAGTTTCTATAACTTTAATTTTATATCCATTTTCCAATACCCTAAGTTGTTCTAAAGATTCTGAAAGTTCCAAAGGAGTAGATTCCATTTTTGAATATTCCATTACAAACTCTCTTTTATATCCATATATCCCTATATGCTTATAGTAATTTTTTAAATCTAAACTTCTTGGATAAGGGATTACACTTCTTGAGAAATATATTGCAAAATCATTTTTATCAGTTATCACTTTTACAGAATTTGGATTTTCTACTTCTTCCATAGTATTTAGTTTATGTTTTAGTGTACTCATAACAATAGATTTATCTTTTAAAAATGAATCAATTATAGAGTTTATCATTTCAGGCTCTATTAGAGGTTCATCACCTTGAATGTTTACAATAACATCATATTCAGAATATTTTTCACAAACTTCTGCAATTCTGCTTGTTCCATTAATATGATCTTTTCTTGTCATAATAACATTCCCACCAAAAGCTTCTATTTCTTTCACTATTCTATCATCATCTGTTGCAATTACTACATTATCCAATTTTGATAAAAGAGCTCTTCTATATACCCATTCTACCATTGTATGTCCACATATATCTTTCAATGGTTTTCCATCTAATCTTGTCGAGGCATATCTCGATGGTATAACTCCTAAAAATTTCAATTTACATCCTCCTTCAAATTGTGTAAAATAAATATATCAACATTCTTATTATACCTAAAAACAAAAGAATATTCAAAGAAAAAATATCATATTTACATCGGAGGGATTTTATGAAAATGAAAAAAGTTTTATCGTTAGTATTTTTGGCCCTTTTTCTTATCTCTTGTTCTAGTACTCCTATTACTGGAAGAAAACAGCTCCTTTTAGTAAATGAAGAAGAAACTATTCAGAATAGTTATGCTCAATATGCTCAAGTCATAAAACAAAGTACTGTACTAAACAACAATGATGCTCAACTTGTAAAAAAAGTCGGAAATAATATTGCCAAAGCTGTAGAAAAATATTTTGAACTTCACCCTGAGCAAAGAACATCTAAGATTAAATACCAATGGGAATTTAATCTTATAAAAGATGATACTCCTAATGCTTGGTGTATGCCTGGTGGTAAAGTTGCTTTTTATACTGGTATTCTTCCTTATACAAAAGGAGAGCAGGGAATTGCAGTAGTTATGTCTCATGAAATTGCCCATGCAGTAGCAGAACACAGTAGGGAACAACAAAGTCAAAGTATGATTCAAAGTGGAGTAGGAGCAGTTCTTCAAACTGCATTTGGGGTTCCTCAAGAACTTTATGGAAGTGCTTCTAATTTAGTTATGCTTGGTTACAGCAGAAAACAGGAAACTGAAGCTGATGAACTTGGACTTATTTTCATGAAGCTTGCTGGATATAATCCTAGTTATGCTCTTACTTTCTGGGAAAGAATGTCTTCTGCAAGTGCAGGAAAACAATCACCTGAATTTTTAAGTACTCACCCTAACGATAAAACTAGAATAGAAAACATCAAAAAGTTTTTAAATAGTCCTACATTTTTAAATGTAAAAAAATAAAAAATTATTAAGAAGGGAAATATAAACAAATGGAAATTTATTTTATCAGACATGGAGAAACACTATGGAACACTTTAAAAATATTTCAAGGAAGTTCTGATTCTCCACTTACAGAATTAGGAATATCACAAGCTGAAAGACTTGCAGAAAAACTTAAAGATATTGAATTTACAGACTTTTATTCTTCACCAATGGGAAGAACTATCCAAACAACAAAAATTATTATGGGAAACAGAAAACAGGAAATAAAATTTATAGATGAATTCAAAGAAATCTCTATGGGTGATATTGAAGGAATGCCTCGTGCAGAATTTGAAGAAAAGTATCCAAAAGAATTTTATGACTTTTTTAATAATCCTGTAGATTATGATCCAAAAATTTATCATGGAGAAAATTATTATCAAGTAATTGAAAGAGTAAAAAAAGGATTGGATAAGCTTTTATCGTATCTTAATAACAACGATAGAGTTGTGGTTGTTACTCATGGTGTAACTTTAAAAGCTCTATTCCATATTATAACTAAAGAAAAAATGGAGTTATTAGGAGCTGCTAAAGTTCCACAAAACACAAGTGTTTCAATAGTAAAATATGAAAATGGCAAATTTGATGTTGAAGTTTTTTCTGATACATCGCATTTGGACTAATACAGGAGAATAAATATGAAAAGTATAAAACTTGTGCTTGCTTCCTTTTCAGATTCTTTCAGAATCATCAATGAGGCTAAATTAAAAAAATATTATTTTCTTCCAGGGATCATTGGTATTTTTCTTTTTATAGTTTTGATGCTTCTGGCAAATTTACTTTCATTTGGAATAATGAATTCGCTTGAATCAATATTTGAATTGGAAAAATATCATGCTTTAATTTCTATTCTTATTAGAATAATAATATGGATAGTAGCAGTTTTCTTTTATTATCTAGTTTATAAATCATTACTGTTATTATTTTTATCTCCTATATTGGGATATGTATCTGAAAGGGTAGACAGTCATCTTACAGGAAAAAAATATGATTTTACAATTAAAGACAATATGAGATTTTTAATGAGAGGTGCTGAAATTGGATTTAGAAGTTTTATTAAACAGCTTATTGGAACATGTGTTATTATGCTGTTAAGTTTTCTTTTTCCTATAAATTTATCCATACCTCTGCTTATATTTTTACTTCAGGGGTATTTTACAGGATTTTCATTTATGGATTATACTTTAGAAAGATATAAATTTTCTCCTAAAGAAAGTCTTGAGTTTCTGAAAAAAAAGAGAGTTTATTCCCTATTATGTGGAAGTATATTTACCCTTCTGTTTTTTATCCCTTTTATAGGTATATTTTTAGCTCCCCTTGTTACTTGTGTAGCTACTACTAAAGTAACTTTGGAACTGATAGAAAGGGATAAAGCTCCAGAAATAATAGATTAACAAAAATAAAGAGAGATTACCTTATCAATAGAAATTTAATTTTAGAATTTTAAAGGTATCTCTCTTCTTTTTATTTAAAATATTTCATTCCAAAAGCTATTATTACCAAAACAGCTAATATCACCAATTTTATTTTTATTCTTTTTATATTTCCATCTTTTCTGTTAAACATAATTCTTTTCTCCTCATCTTAATTCATCAATTACTTTTCCTAATATTTCTATACCTTCATCTATCTCTTTTTCATTACATTGTGCAAAACTTAACCTTATATAGTTATATGATTTTTCTGAAAAAACCACTCCAGGTAAAATTCCAACACCTCTTTTAGCAAGCTTCATATATACAGCTTCTCCTGTTATTTCTTTTGGCAGTTCTATCCAAAAACACATACCACCTTTTGGCTTATTAATTTTTATATTCTCTATTTTCTTTAGCTTGCTATACATATATTTTTGCTTCTTATGAAATTCTTTTCTAGATTTTTCTATATGTCTATTCCAAATACCATTTTCTAAAAAATATTGAAAAACTCTTTGGTTTAACCCTGAATTAGATATATCACTTGAATATTTCCCTGCTAATACAGAATTTGCTATTTTTTCTGGAACTATCATAAATCCTAATCTAAACCCTGGCATAAAAACTTTTGAATAACTTTTTATATATATTACTCTTTTATTTTTATCATAACTTTTTATACTTTTTATTTTTTATCATCAAAAAATATATCTGAGCTACAGTCATCTTCTACAATGTAAAAATCATACTTTTCTGCTAATTTTAAAAGTTCAATTCTCTTTTTTTCTGATATTGATATTCCTGTTGGATTATGAAAAGTAGCTGCTGTATATATAAATTTTATTTTATCTCTTTTAAGAATATTTTCAAGTTCTTTTATATCAAGTCCATCTTTTTTTATAGATATTCGTTCTACTTTTGCTCCATTATTTTTAAAACTTACAATAGCTCCTTTATATGCTGGATCTTCTGTAACTACAATATCTCCTGGATATATCAATGTTTTGCTTAGTATATCTATTCCTTGCTGTGCTCCTGACATTATTTGAATATCTTTTATTTCTACATCTATCCCTTCATTTTTCAATTCTCTTTTTATAGTTTTACGAAGTTCAATGTATCCTTGAGGATTTTCATAAAGAAGTGCCTTTCCTCCATCTCTGTCTAAAATATAATTAATTGCTTTTTTTAACTCTTCAATGGGAAAAAAATCAGCATTAGGTGATGCAGTAGAAAAATCTATTCTATATTCAGAATTAAAATAACCATATTTAAATATCTCATTTTCCATATGATCTTCCAAATAGAGCTTTTTTTCTCTACTATATTTTACATATGCACCACTGCCACCTCTAAGATATATATAATCATTTTTTTCCAATTGCTCATATGCTTTCACTACTGTAGAAATACTCACTTTTAAACTTTTAGCAAGTTCTCTTATAGAAAATATTTTTCCTTTTATCTCTCCATTTTCTATCATTTCTTTTAGTTTAGAATAAAGCTGAAGATATATTTTTTCTCCATTCTCTCTAGATAACTCTATTTCCATTTTTCCTCCATCAAAAATTGTTACGGTACACTTAATGATTTTTAGAATTGAATAATTTCATATTTTATGTGATACTATTACTAGAAAATTAATTTTTAATAGATTGTATCGATACTCTTATTATAATATTAATCAAAAAAATAATCAATGAATATATGGAGGTAAGACTATGTCAAGATATGATTTGAATAAAAACCTAGCTCAAATGTTAAAAGGTGGAGTAATAATGGACGTAACTACAGCTGCTGAAGCGAAAATAGCAGAAGAGGCTGGTGCATGTGCAGTAATGGCTCTTGAAAGAGTTCCTGCTGATATAAGAAAAAATGGTGGAGTAGCAAGAATGTCAGACCCTAAAATGATAAAAGAAATACAAGCTGCTGTTTCTATTCCAGTAATGGCTAAAGTAAGAATAGGACATTTTGTAGAAGCTCAAATACTTGAAGCTCTTGAAATAGATTACATAGATGAAAGTGAAGTTCTTACTCCTGCAGATGATAGATTCCATGTTGACAAAACATTATTCAAAGTTCCATTTGTATGTGGTTCAAGAAATTTAGGTGAAGCTCTTAGAAGAATAGCTGAGGGAGCAAGTATGATAAGAACTAAGGGAGAACCAGGAACTGGAGATGTTATAGAAGCTGTTAAACATATGAGAACATTAAATGAAGATATCAGAAAAGTTGTATCTTCTCCTGAATCTGAACTTTATCATATTGCAAAAGAATTAGAAGCTCCTTATGACTTAGTAAAATATGTTCATGATAATGGAAAACTTCCTGTTGTTAACTTTGCTGCTGGTGGAGTTGCAACTCCTGCTGATGCTGCTCTTATGATGCAGCTTGGGTGTGATGGTGTCTTTGTTGGATCTGGAATATTCAAGTCTGGTGATCCTGCAAAAAGAGCTGCTGCTATAGTGAAAGCTGTTACTAACTATAACAATCCAAAAATTCTTGCTGAAATATCTGAAGATTTAGGAGAAGCAATGGTAGGAATTAATGTTTACTCTCTCACAGAAGATGAAAAAATGGCTAAAAGAGGTTGGTAGTTATGAAAATAGGTATTTTAGCTCTTCAAGGAGCTTTCTTAGAGCATAAAAATATCCTTGATTCTCTAAAGGTAGATAACTGTTTAGTAAAGACCAAAGAACAGCTGGAAGATATAGATGGTATAATTCTTCCAGGAGGTGAAAGTACTGCTATGGGAAAACTTTTGAGAGATTTTAATATCCTTGAACCTCTTAAAGAAAAAATAAAAAATGGTCTTCCTGTATTTGGAACTTGTTCTGGTATGATACTTCTTGCAGAGAAGCTTTCAAACAGTGAAACTGTACATTTAGGAGTTATGGGAATAGAAGTGAAAAGAAATGCTTATGGCAGACAACTTGGAAGTTTTGAAATAGAAGAAGATTTTAAAGGTATCAACAAAAAGTTAAAATGGTATTTATACGAGCCCCATATGTAGAAAATATAAAAGAAGGAGTAGAAATACTGGCAACTGTAAATGGAAATATAACTGCTGTTAGAGAAAAAAATATGCTAGCTGTATCTTTCCACCCAGAGCTTACTAATGACACTTCTGTTCATGAATATTTTTTAGATATTATAAAAAATCAAAAAAATAGTTGACTTTTAAAAAAAATTAGAATATACTCATTACAAGAAATAAAACTATGAAAAAGGAGGTTATCAATATGACTGCATCTAACTTAAACTCTGTATTCCAATATTGGTGGTGGAGCTGCACAGAAAAACTGCATACAGAAATTTTTAATGTTAGATATAAGCTTGCGTCTTTTGATAACTTTTATACTTCTGTGTAAACTCCTTTAAAATATTTGAATATATAAATTATAATTTATATATCATGTTTTTTGGAGCACACATGATATATATAAAATATCACTTGTTTTTAAAGCAATCTAACCAGGTTGCTTTTTTTTATTCTTAAAGAACTTTTTAACTATACAGAGGGGGAAACAAAAATGAAAAAGAAACTATTGGCTGTAATTTTTTTACTTACTTGTGCTTTATTACTAGGAGGAACAAAAGCTATAAAATCTGAAACTTCAGTAGAAACTAAATTAAAAGATACTCTAGTTATTGCTCAAAAATCTGAAATCAAAACTCTTGACCCACAAAAAAGTACAGATTCAGTATCTAATAAAATAATTCAGCTTATGTTTGATACTTTAATAACTATGGATAAAGATCTTAATCTTCTTCCTGGATTGGCAGAAAGCTGGGAATCAATTGATCCTTTAAACACAGTATTTCACTTGAAAAAAGGTGTAAAATTTCACAATGGAGATATAATGACTGCTGAAGATGTAAAATTTTCTCTGGATAGAGCTAGAAGCCTTCCTCAATGTGCATATAATTTCACTCCTATAAAAGAGATAACTGTAATTGATGAAAATACTATTAAAATAACTACAGATACTCCTTTTGGAAGTCTTTTAAACCAACTTAGTATCACAAATTCTTCAATAGTGAATAAAAAACTAGTTGAAGCTTCAGAAGATGTATTTCTTACTAATCCTGTAGGAACTGGACAATTCAAATTTAAATCATGGGATATAGGAAACAAACTTACTATAGAAAGATTTGATGATTACTATGGAACTATTTCAAAGCTAAAAGAAGTAGTTATCAAATTTATAACTGAAAATAACAGCAGAATGATTATGCTGGAAACTGGTGAAGCTGACATCTCTTTAGATATGGGAGTTATGGACCTAAAATCTATTAAAAACAACAACTCTTTAGATTATATAGAAGTTGAAGCTCCTACTAGTCAGTTTATTGGATTCGATACTAAAAATGAGCTGCTGAAAGATAAGAGGGTAAGACAAGCTATAGCTTATGCTGTAGATAATAATGCTATTACTCAAGCTATATATGGAGATTCTGCAACACCTGGAACTTCTGTAGTTCCTCCTGCTATGACAGATTTTAATCCCAATGCTAAAAAATATGATTTAAATACTGCTAAAGCAAAAGAACTTTTAGCTGAAGCTGGATACCCTAATGGTTTCAATATTGAATTATGGGTAAGTGATGATTCTGCAAGAATTGATGCTTGCGTTATTATTCAAGAACAGTTAAGAGGAATAGGAATTAATACTGAAATTAAAGTTTTTCAATGGGCAACTTATATAAAAATGATTGAAAACGAAAATGAAGTAAAACCTATTTTCTATATGTCTTGGAATACAGCCAATGGAGATTGCGATAAAACTATGTATCCTCTTTTCCATTCTTCACAAATAAAAGGTTCTATGAATGTGACTGCTTTTATAAATAAAGACTTAGATGAAACTCTTGATAAAGCAAGAATAACAATGGATCCTAAAATTAGAAAAGAGCTTTATGGAAAAGCTCAGGAGATATTGCAGGAAGAACTTCCTCACTACACTATTCTTTATCCAAAACTAAATCTTGGAATGAGAAAAAATATTCATAATCTTATTATGAAAAACAATGGATATTTAGATCTTACAAATGTATATGTAACTGAATAATAAAACTTCCCTCTCTAAAAAAAGTCAACTAACCACTGTTTCAAATAACACAGCTGGTAGTTGACTTTTATTTTTATTTCTATTATTTTTTTAAATTAGGCATTGTTTGAGCTAATATTTCATCCATTTTCTCTGTCATTTCTTTATTAGCTTCTAAAAATTTATCTACATCTCCAGTAATTTCTATTGTTTCAATGGTATCTCCCTGTTCTACTTTATTAACTACAGCTTGATCAGCATCAGAAACTACCTCCCCAAAAATAGTATGCTTGTAGTTAAGCCACTCAGTTGGTACATGAGTTATAAAAAATTGAGAACCATTTGTTCCAGGTCCTGCATTAGCCATTGCTAATTTTCCTGGTTCATTAAATGTAAATTCTTCAATAAATTCATCACCAAATTGATATCCAGGTCCTCCTGCTCCAGTTCCTGTAGGATCTCCACCTTGAATCATAAAATCTGCTATTACTCTATGAAATTTTAATCCATCATAATATCCTTTTCTTGCTAAATGTACAAAATTTGTTACTGTTATAGGTGTAGCTTCTGGATATAATTTTAAATTTATCTCACCTTTTGATGTTTTTATTTTAGCATTTAATACTATATTTTCCACTTTTGTTCCCTCCTTAATATTTAAATCAGCTGAACGACTCTTTCTCGAATGATAGAAAAAACCTCCTGCAATTATTAATAGCAATATTACTATTTTTACCATTTTCATTTTCTCCTCCATAATTCTATCATACTTTTCTAAAAATCATAATTATTTTTTCATAATTTTGTTATATGTTTTCAACATTTCATCTTTTGATAGAGTCCCATATATTTCATATGGCCATTCTGATGTTAATCTTTTATTTAAAACATTAAGCTTTTCCTGAATTTTTAGCATTTTTTCTTCTATTTTTCTAAATTCAGCTCTTACAGGTTGAAGTTTATAGATATATTCAATCTGTTCTTCCTCCTGTACTGCATTTTTCATTTCCATAGAAAGTTTTTCTTCTTCCTCTAATATTTTATCAGCTCTATCTAAAAGTTCATATTTAGTCTTTTCGAGCTCTTTCTTTTCATATTGGAAAAATCTTTTCACTACCTCAGCTCCAGAATCTCCTTTTAATTTTTCTCTAAGTTCCATCTGCTTTTTTATATATTCCTCATTGAAATTATTTTCTTTCATTATATCTTTAATATATTTTTTTATAGCAGCAAGTTGTTCTTCATCAAACTTTTTTATCTCTTCTCCTGTCAATCCCCCATAAAGTTTTTCATATTTGGGTATAACATCTCTTTCAAGTATTTCTATAGCTGAAATATCCCCAATTTTCTTCAGTTCATCTATTTTTTTATTTACCGATTTAAAAACTTGTAATATTACCTCTATTGAAAATTTCAAAGTATCATTATTTCTTGTTGTTTTTTCCATTATTTTCTCCATAATATTGATAATAATAACATTTTATTCCACCATTGTATAATTTTCTATTTTTACTAGCTTTTCCACCAAAACACTTTTCAAATTCTTCATATGAAGTTATTATATAGTAAGACCATTTTGGTATTCTCATTCTGCAAACATCTCCAAGAAGTCCATAAAGTCTTTCAACAGCTTTTTCATCAAGAAGTCTATCACCATATGGAGGGTTTGTTATAAGACACCCTTGTCTAGCTTCCATTTCAATATCAAGGAAATTTTTGCACTCCAATATTATATCATCTTCCACTCCAGCTTTTCTTATATTTTCTTTGGCAATTTCGATAGTTTCAGGATCTATATCTGAACCATATATTTGTACTTTTTTTTCATAATCTTCATTTGAAAAGGCTTCATCTCTTACTTCTATCCATTCACTTTCAGGAATAATATTCCAACCTTCAGAAGCAAAATTTCTATTAGCTCCTGGAGCTATATTTCGAGCTATCATAGCTGCTTCTATCAATATAGTCCCTGTTCCACACATAGGATCTAACAGAGGTCTTTCCCCTCCTGTCCATCTTGATAATTTCACAAGAGCCGCTGCCATGGTTTCTTTTATAGGAGCTTCATTTTTTATAGCTCTGTATCCCCTTTTATGCAATCCATCTCCACTTGTATCCATCATTACTATAAAAATATCATTATGTGCCTGTATTTTAATTGCATACAAAGCTCCATCTTCATAGAAATAATCTTTTTTATATCTTTCTTTCATTTTTTCTACCATAGCTTTTTTAGCTATTTTTTGTATATCCGATTTTGAAAAAAGTTTAGATTTTACAGAACTTACCCAGCTAATAGGAAATTCTCCATTTTCAGGAATATAATCAGCCCATTCTATTTTTTTCATATTTCTAAAAAGCTCTTCAAAAGTAACTGCTTTAAATTCTCCCATTTTTATAAATACTCTATCTGCACATCTTAAATGTATATTTGCCTTAACTATATCTCTTATAGTTCCATCAAATTCTACTCTTCCATTAAATGCCTTTACATTTTCAAATCCAAGCTCTATACATTCATCTTTTACAACACTTTCAAGCCCCATAGTACTTGAAGCTATCAAAGTTATTTTTTCCATTTTTTCTCCTTTTTATTTTTAATGATTTTATTATCAATTTTTTTTACTTGTATTTCATAGACAAGCTTCATTATTCCAAAAGCTGGAACTCCAAAAACATTCCAACAGGACCCATAAGGCTTCCTCCAATAAGTACTGCTACTATTACCCAGAATGTACTCATTCCTACTGTTTCACTCACAATTCTTGGTCCTACAATCCAGCCATCTACTGCTTGTCCTACCATCATTGCAATAAAAAGATATATTATTTTTGAAGGTTCTGCTAAAATTACCAAAAATATAGCAACAGCTCCTGCAACAATAGAACCTACATATGGTATCATATTTCCTATTCCTATCATTAAAGAACTCAATAGAGCATATGGAACCCCTGTAAAAAATAATACTATAAAAGTCACAGCCCCAACAAAAGCAGAAGCTATTATTCTTCCCCACACATAATTCAAAAGAACATTCCTAGATTGATTAAGAAAATCACTCATATATATTCCTTTTTCTTTCCCTAAAATTATTGTAAGGATATTATTTAAAAACTTAACAAAATATTCTTTATCCAACAAAATAAATACTGCAAGAAAAAAACCTATAAAAAATTTACTAAGAGCAACAGTCCACCACATAATATTTAAAAGAACTGATATTCCAAATTCCTGTAAATTTCCTATATTTCTTTTTAATAGATTTACTATATTCTCTTCTATCTGCTTTTCCCCAATTACAAGTAATTCTTTTTCTTTAAGATAATCAAGAACTCTTTTTATAAAGTCACCTAATTGTTCCTGCATATAAGGAAGTTTATTGTATAATTCTTTAAAACTTTTTCCCAACTGGGGCAATATAAGCCCTACAAATCCTGCAACTCCTATTATTACCAAAACAATAACTATTGATACAGACACCCAGCGTTTAAGCTTAAATCTATTTTCTATCTTACTCACTAAAGGTTCCAGAAATATAGAGATAAATAAGGCATATATCATTGGTATAAGATAACCAATATAAGTGCTGTATATATCCTTAAAAGCATCATACTTCTGAAAAAAGCTTTGTATCAATATAAGTATTATTCCAGCTCCTAAAATTTTAAAAAAAGTCCATTTTTTTTCCACTATTCTCTCCTACCTTATTATGAAATCTAAATCATTGTCATTATTGTTATTTTTTGAATCCCCTACTATTTTTATCAAAAGTCTATCAGGAACACCTATTATAACTTCTCCTGGATTTTTTATCCAGCCTTGTTTTACATTTAGTTTCAACGGTGAATTAGAAGTTGTAACTCTTACCATATTATCTTTAAACTTAACATTTACTCCTCCAATATTTGTATCAACAAAAATATCTCTTTCTTCTTCCTGCAAAGGATATACATATTGCAGATTTCCATCTACATATATCTCCACTTTAGAAGCTTTTTCTTGAGATGATTTTGTAATATTTATCCCTAAAGTAATAAAGAAAAACAGAAGAAAGGAATAAATAATCAAATCTCCTATTTTAAAATATCTTGCCTTTCTCTTCATATTTCTCCTTATCTTTTATGGGAAACTCCTATTCTTTCTCCCATATATACCTTCGTCTCAATTCCTTTTTTAGTATTTTCAATTAAATCTTTATCTATCTCTATTTTATCTTTTTCAAAAACTAACACACAAGTAGATCCTCCAAAAAAGAAATACCCCTTCTCCTCACCTTTTTTTACAAATGAATCTGGTATGTATGTTTGCCTGATTCCTCCTACCATTGTAGCTCCAACCTCAAACATAGCTATATCTCCAAACTTTTCTGTACTAAGAATAGAATATTCTCTTTTATTTTCACAAAATATTCTAAAATTTTTCTTTACAGCATGAGTTGAAACGGAATAGTAATCTCCCTCTATTAAATTACTACTGCTTATTTTTCCATCTGCTGGAAAATGAAATCTATGATAATCTACTGGAGCTAATCTAACAATAAGAAATACTCCTCCTTCAAATTTTTCTGCCATTTCTTTATTTCTAAAAAACTCTTTTAAGGTAAACTTATCTCCCTTTACAAAAAGTTCATCTTTGTCACTCAAGTTTTCAAATACTATTATTTTTCCATCTGCTGGAGAAACAAGTACATTCTCATCTTGATTAACTGGTCTTTTTCCATCCTTCAACTCTCTATAGAAAAAATCATTAAAAGAAGTAAACTCTTCTATAGATTTTTTTGCTTCTTCAATATTAATTCCTGCTTCCTCAATAAATGAAGATATTTTTTTACAAGACTCTTTACTATCCATCTTTTTTCCATAATATTCAGTAAAAAATTTCTTTTTTACTATCAAATTCAAAGGAAGTTCACCAAAAGGATTATAATATAAAAATTTTAAATATTTTTCTCCTGGTACCTTTTCAGTAAGAATTTCCCCTGTTTTTCTCTCTATATATTTTATTTTACTAAATTTCACACTATCACCCTTTTTTATTTTGAAATTACTAGTAATTTCATACAAAATTATTATATAATAACTATATCAATTAATTTCCAAGGGAGGAACTATAATAATGGAAAGAATCGCTCTTATAGCTCATGACAACATGAAAGATGAAATAGTTACTTTTGTAAAAGAAAACCTTGATTTTTTTAAAAATTTTGAATTAGTAGCCACAGGTACAACTGGGAAAAGAATAGCAGAAGCAACTGGATTAAATATACACAGATATCAATCTGGTCCAATAGGAGGAGATCAGCAGATTGGTGCCGATATTGCTCTTAATAAAATCAAAGCTGTATTCTTTTTAAGAGATCCTCTTACAGCTCAACCTCATGAACCTGATATTTCTGCCCTTATCAGACTTGCTGATGTACACAAAATTCCTATTGCTACTAATCTTTCTACTGCTCAATTACTAGTAATAGCTTTGAAAAAATAAACTCATATGATGACTCTCTTAATTTTTACGAGAGTCATCTTTTAATACTTCAGATTGAATAGTTTTAATCATATCATATTTTAATCTTATTAAATCTTCTGACAAATCTACTTTATATTTATGAGGATTTTCTAATCTCTTTCTTTCAGCAGAAATTTTTTCCAAACTTTCTAGATAATATTTTTGAGAACCAAGAACATCAAATAATTTTTTATATTCCTCTGACATAACTTCCCCATCTATTACATATTTTCTAGTAAGTTTTTTTATGCTGTATCCTCCTTCTTTTAAATTGCTAAATTTAAAGTCATATTTTTCATCTCTGATAGTAATATCTTTCCCTTTTATTAATTTTTCTTTATCACTATCATTTTCAACAAGAGTTATCAAATCAGCATATGCCAATCCTTCTTTATCATATATTCTATATACTTCTTTAAATCCAGGATTAGATATTTTTATAATATCTTCTGATAACTTTATTACTGGTTCATTATCTATTTCAACTATTTTATACACTCCACCAAAACAAGGATTAGACTTGCTTACGGCAATTTCATCTCCTACCCCATATGTATCTGCACATACTCCCTGTTCTCTTAATGATCTTATAAGTTCTTCATTCAATGAATTAGTAAGAAATATTTTTGCTTTTGTAAGTCCTGCTTCATCTAACATTGCTCTGCATTTTTTAGAAAGATAAGCAAGGTCCCCTGAATCTATTCTCACTCCATATATTCCAGGATAATTATCATCTATACCACAAGCTTTAAATGAATCTATTGCATTTCTTATTCCTATTCCAATTGTATTATATGTATCAATAAGAAGAATTAGTGCATTTGATTTTCTATTTCTTCTATGTTTTATAAATGTATCAAAGGCTATTCTTTCAGCATGGCTTCCCACTCCAAAAGTCTGGATATACGAATGAGCCATAGTTCCTATACTTGGTACTCCATATTTATATTCAGTCACAAGATTTGAATGACTTGTACACCCTCCAATTATAGCAGCTTTATTTCCAGCCACTGCACTATCAAATCCATGAGCTCTTCTGCTTCCAAAAGATGAAACTTGTACAGGATAAGCTGCCCTTGTAACTCTTGAAGCTTTTGTAGCTATAGCCATCTGCATATTCATAATATTTAATATAGGAGTTTCTAATATTTTAGCTTCTATCAAAGGAGCTTTAACAGTTATAACAGGTTCATTTGGATATGCTATCTCACCATCTCTCATGGCATATATATCCCCAGTAAATTTTATTTTAGAAAGATATTCAACTAAATGCTCTTCATGAATAAGTTTTGAAAAGTACATTCTTTTTTCTTCTTCACTTGTACTATTCAAAATTTCTATAAGATTTATAACTTCCTGTATTCCCGAAACTACAGCAAATCCTCCATCTTCAGTTTTTCTAAAAAACATATCAAAAACAGCTTCTTTTTCCTCCATATGTTCCATTAAAAAAATATCACTTTCTGTGTACTGATATCTATCTGAATTTATTACTCTTGCAAATTCTGTTAAGACTATCTCTCTTTCCATTCTCTAGCTCCTTTTTTATATAAAAATATAATCTATGAAATAATGCATTTTATCTTATCAATTATATCATTTATTTAGAGTTTTTCCAAATCCTTATTTAATCTAAACCATTTAATCCAGCAATTTTTAATCCTTGCAAAAGTTAGAAATTTATAATAGAATTAACTAGATTAAATTATTTGAGGTGAAAATATGAGAGCAGTTATTCAAAGAGTTAAACATTCAAGTGTCACAGTTGATGGAAATATTCTAGGAGAGATAGGGAATGGACTTCTAGTACTTCTTGGTGTGACTCATACAGATACAGAAAAAGAAGTAAACTGGTTGGCAGCTAAAGTTAAAGACCTTAGAATATTTGAAGACGAAGAAGGAAAAATGAATTTAGGACTGGAAGATATCAAAGGTGAACTTCTTGTTATATCTCAATTTACTCTTTATGGAAACTGTATTAAGGGACGTCGTCCTGGATTTACAGAAGCTGCAAGACCAGATCTTGCTGAGCCATTATATGAAAAATTTCTAGAAAAATGCAGAAGTTTTGGAATAAAAACTGAATGTGGAAAATTTGGTGCAGACATGAAAGTTGAACTTCTTAATGATGGACCTGTAACAATGATAATTGATACAAAAGATATTGCAAATTTGAAATAATTGAGATATTTAATACCTCAAAAGGAAAATCAACTATAGGGGGTGTTTTTATGCTTTATACAGCATCAATCGCAAATCTTGATTTATTTAAAATTAAAGATGATACAACTGATAAAATATTTATAGGTTGTAATCAGGAATGGTTTTCAGATGAAAGACAGCGCCTATCAGGCTGTGGACCAACTACTGCAGCTATGCTTGTACATTACTATCTATATGTTAAAAATAAGCCTAATAAGGTTCCATGCATAAAAAGCTCTATGCTTTCATTAATGGAAGAATTGTGGAAGTATGTCACTCCTGGAAATAGAGGTATTCCAACTACTGAAATATTTTGTGAAAAATTTAAAACATATTTAAATTTCAAAAATATAAAAGGTGAACTTCACATTCTCGATGTCCCAGAACCTAATGAAAACAAGCCATCTTTTGAAACACTTTTAGCATTTCTTTTAGAAGCTCTTTCAAAAGACAGACCTGTTGCTTTTTTAAATCTGTGCAGTGGAGATGAACCAACTCTTGACAGATGGCACTGGGTACTTCTTACTTCTATTGACTATGATAGAGAAAAAAATATTTTAAAAGCAGCAATATACGATGAAAGTATTGAAAAAAAAGTAAATCTTTCTTTATGGCTGAAATCAACTACCCTTGGTGGTGGATTTGTATATATGGATTATTAATATAATAACTCAGCTAATAATTTACTCACTTTTATTCAAATATAATATTCTTAAAGACTAATATATTTTTGAAAATCAATAATATTTTAAGCTATAAAAATTTATATATTCTAAATCGTTATGTTACATTTATTTCAGATATCATAACTTATTCTAATTTTTAAATAAGATTTCTATTTTAATTTTGATAAAAATTTATTTTATGTTATATTATAACAACAACTTATTTTTATTCGAGGAGGGGAACCAATGAAAGATTTAGAAAAACTTTTTATTGATGACAAAGAAATCTATGACGCCATAGAGGCTGAGAAAAAAAGACAAAATGAAGGAATAGAACTTATCGCTTCGGAAAACTTTGTATCAGAATCGATATTAGAGGCAGCTGGAAGCGTAATGACTAATAAATATGCTGAAGGTTACCCTGACAAAAGATACTATGGTGGGTGTGAATGTGTGGATATAGCTGAAAAATTAGCTATTGAAAGAGCAAAAAAACTTTTTGATGTAAAATTTGTTAATGTACAACCACATTCTGGTTCTCAAGCTAATATGGGAGTATATAAAGCTCTTCTAAATATAGGAGATACTATTTTAGGAATGAAACTGGATCATGGTGGTCATTTGACACATGGTAAAAATGTAAATTTCTCTGGAAAAGATTATAATGTCTGCTCTTATAGCGTAAGAAAAGATGATGAACATATAGATTATGAAGAAGTTGAAAGACTAGCAATGGAAGTTAAACCAAAACTTATTGTTGCTGGGGCAAGTGCATATTCTAGAACAATTGATTTTAAAAAGTTTAGAGAAATAGCTGATAAAGTTGGCGCTATACTTATGGTTGACATGGCTCATATAGCTGGTTTAGTTGCTGCTGGAGAACACCCAAGCCCTATCCCTTATGCTCATGTTGTTACTACAACTACTCATAAAACTTTAAGAGGTCCTCGTGGTGGAGTTATAATGACTAATGATGAAGAGATAGCTAAAAAAATAGACAAAGCTATTTTCCCAGGAATACAAGGTGGACCATTAATGCATATTATAGCTGCAAAAGCTGTCGCATTTAAACAAGCTCTTGAGCCTGAGTTTAAAGAATATCAAAAACAGGTTGTAAAAAATGCTAAAATATTGGCTGAAGTCTTAAATGCTGGTGGATTGAGAGTAGTAAGTGGTGGAACTGATAACCATATGGTTCTTATAGATGTAAAAGCAAATAAAAATCTTACTGGAGCTCAGGTAGAAAAAGCCTTAGGTAAAGCTGGAATTACAGTCAACAAAAATGGAATCCCATATGATACTGAAAAACCTATGGTTACAAGTGGAATAAGAATAGGATCTCCTGCTATGACTACTAGAGGTATGAAAGAAGAAGAGATGAAGCAAATTGCTAATTTCATTCTTCAAGTAGTAGATAATATAGATGATGATAAAAAATTAACTGAAATTAGAGAGCAAGTAAAAGAACTTTGTTTAAAGTTTCCATTATATAATTAAAATAGCAAAGGTGGTATCAAAAATACCACCTTTTACTATTTTTAATTTTTTAATTTAGCTTTTAATAAACTTAAACCTAAAAAAATATATATACACCCTGATATTTTTGTCATTATTTGAGAAGTTCCAGGTTTTTTAGTTATTATTCCTGCTGCTGAAGAAGCAAATAGAGCAAGGATTATTCCATATAAACTACTTGTTATAAAGAAACTTAATCCCAACAAAAGAAATGGAATCACTCCATAACTATTATTTATATCTATGAATTGAGGTAAAAAGGCAAGAAAAAACAAAGCTACTTTAGGATTTAAAACATTTGTTATTACCCCTTGAAAATAAACTTTTTTAATTTTTTCTTTCTCCCCAGCTTCATTTTTCATAAATAAAGTTTTTTTATTCATGATAGTTTTAATTCCCATATAAACAAGATAAGCTGCCCCCATATACTTTACAGTATTAAAAGCTGTTGCTGACTTTGCAAGTATGATGGATAATCCAAATGCAGCCAATACAGTATGTATCAAAACTCCTGTAGATATTCCCAAGACTGATGCTACTCCAGTTTTCTTATCTTCAGACATAGACTTTCCTAAAATATACATAGTATCTGACCCAGGTGTAATATGCAGTATCAAACAAGATGTAAAAAATACTGTATAATTTACTATTCCAAACATTTTCTTTCCCCCTGAATTATATTTTAATTTGTTCTTCTACATTTTTTACATATTCAAACAATCTTTTTTCTAACCAATAAGTTTTAGAAAATAAACTAGAAAAACCTACATGTCCTCCATATTTTGGTGTTTCTAATTCTATATAATCATTTTCAGCAGCTTCTTTGTAAGGATAACATTTTTTTGACATTATTGGATCATCTAGAGGCATTAATATCAAAGTTTTCTTCTTTATATTTGGAATAAAATTTATACTACTTGTTTTTTCATAGTAGTCTATTGCGTCTAAATATCCATTCAGTGGAGCTGTAAAAAGATTATCAAAATCTTCAATATCCACTACTTTAGATATAAGATTCATATTTATTTTAGTTGGATAAAGGAGAGCTTTTTGAGCTGCTTTTTCTTTTAACTTACTTACAAAATATCTTCTATAAATAATATTTTTAGGTTGTCTAAAAGCGACAGAATTTGAAACAAGATCACATGGAGGAGATACTGCCATTCCACATAATAAATTATCTGGATAAACTTCCCTCTCTCCCATATATTTCAATACAAGATTAGCTCCTAAACTGAAGCCAGCTATAACTAATTCTTTATATTCCTTTGTTTTTTCAAGTACAGTTTCTAAATCATTTGTTTGACCCATATGATAAAAAGTAACCTTTTTATTTAATTCTCCACTGCACCCTCTATAATTCATGGCAAGTATATCCCAGCCTCTCTCGGAAAAATATCTAGCAGTTCCCTGTATATATTTGCTCCTAGAACTACCTTCTAATCCATGGCATAATACTATCACTTTTGTATTGCCGTTTTTCATCCAATCAATATCTAAAAAATCTTCATCTGGTGTGCTTATTCTTTCCCTAGTATAACTTACATTTATTTTTCTAAAAAGAGTTGGAAAACAAGTATTTATATGTGCATTTTTAAAAATTAATGATGGTTTATATTCCAAGTTTTTTCCCCCTTATCTAAGTAAAATTTCCCTAAGACCTATCTTGGGAATCATTGAGTAAAATCTTTTAATCTTTTGATTTTTATTCTCCCCCGAAAATAAAACTCATTCATTATATACCTTTTTTATACAAATTAATATACGAATTTCCTTTTTAGAAAAATTTTATTATTCACTTTTATAAAATTTAACTTTTTACAAAAAATAATATTTTAATATGAAAATCAATAAAAATTTTATACCACTTACATTTATAAGTCAATCTTTTTTTAATTTCTTCTTGAAGTTTTTCAATTTAATATTGACTTTTTTCCAAGTTCAAGGTATTGTAACTACATAGAAATATTTTTTTGTAATTTATACCAATATTGAATGAGAGGACAATATGAGAAAGAGAAAAATACTTTTAATTCTTTTTCCACTTTTCTTAGGGATAGGAATTTATCTGCTCTATAGAAGTAGAAATCTTTTTTACTTCAAACTAATACATTCTACTTTTTTGAGCAAACCTGTTTTACACATAAGAGATTTTGCAAAACTATATAGAAAAATGTTTTCTACCTGGGTGGTTTATTCCCTTCCAGATGGATTATGGCTTTTTTCTTTTGGAGCAGCACTATTAATTGATAGAATATTTTATTTTTATGACTTTATTGTTTTTACAAGTATCTATATCTTAATGATAATCTTAGAATTTGTTCAGTTATACTTTGGAGGACATGGAAGTGTAATTGGAACTTTTGACACTATGGATATTCTATTTTTTACCCTTGGTTATATTTTTATTGTGCTCATATCCAAACATTATCACAAAAAAAATCTTCCTGACAAATCCTTATTTACTATTGAAAATAAGAGAAAAGAAGTCATTTATAATGTAAAAACAATATTAATCTTTACAATTTTAGGTATCTTGCCTAGTCTTCTTTAAGTTAAAGAGGTTAGTTTAAAGCAATCTCGCTCTCAACCAACCTCTCTTTTCATTTTATTCACTTCTTAAAGCATCTACTGGATTAAGTTGAGCTGCTTTTTTAGCAGGTGTTACCCCAAATACTATTCCTATTACAGTTGAAACTATCAATGAAGAAATTATAGAAATTGTAGAAAATATTGGTGGAATTTTTACAACAAAGCCTATTCCTAAACCTAATAAAATTCCTATTATTATTCCAAGTATTCCTCCCAGTCCTGTTAAAATAATTGATTCCATTAAAAACTGTATCATTATATCTCCATTTGTTGCCCCAATTGCTTTTCTAATTCCAATTTCCTTTGTTCTTTCTATCACACTAACCAACATTATGTTCATTACTCCTATTCCTCCAACAAAAAGGGATATTCCTGCAACAAAGGTAACAAATATATTTAAAGTAGATAATATATTATCAAAAGAAGCTGCAGCATTTGACTCAGCATTTACTTCATATAGTTCCTCTATTCCTGTTATATCTGCCATAAGTTTTTTAGCATCAGTCATACTCTCAGCTAGTTTCTCAGGATCTTTTCCTTCTACTATCAATGATGTATATCCCCCTGACTGTAAATCAAAGAGTTTATCATAAGTATTAAGAGGCATTCTTACAAATCTAGGAATTCTTCGTCCTCCCATTATTTTTATCATCTGTTCCAAAGGATTTTTATACACTCCCACTATTTTGTAAGTTATATCATTTCCTCTTCTCCCTTGTGAAAGTTCCACTGTCTGACCTACAGCGTTTTTTTCATTGGTAAAAAGAGCTCTGGCTGTAAGTTGATCTATTGTTATAACTTTTTCTCCACTTTCATATTCAAATGGAAGTATATTTCTTCCATAAACAATATTTATTTTATCTATCTCTTCAAAATCTGGAGTAGTTACACTGAGAAACATCATTTCCTTTCTTTCTCCAATTTTCACTGCAAAATTACTGCTTATTTTAGGACTGACAGCCTTAAATTTTCCACTTTCTCTTATTTTCTCTATAATAGAGTCATCTAGAAGATATTTCCATCTAAACTCTTCATCTTGTTTATCTACAGATATTGTAAATTTTCCATATCCTCCCTCTTTAAGATTTCCAGTTATATTTTCCTGACCACCTTTTCCAATAGCAGACATAGTTATAACAGAAGATATCCCTATTATTATCCCAAGCATTGTAAGAAATGACCTCATCTTATTACCTTTAAGACTTTGAATAGCACTTTTCAAACTTTCAATAAAATTCATTCTGGTTCACCATCTCTTATTATTCTTCCATCTTTAAACAGAAGAACTCTTTTTACATATTTTGCAACTTCTGGTTCATGAGTTACCACAATTATAGTTTTCCCCTGTTTATTAAAATCTGTAAATATCTCCATTATCTCTTTTTCAGACACACTATCGAGATTTCCTGTTGGTTCGTCTGCAAGTATTATCGCAGGATTATTTACTAAAGCTCTTGCTATGGCTACCCTTTGCCTTTGCCCTCCAGAAAGCTCATTAGGTTTATGATGTATTCTATTTTCAAGACCTACTTTTTTCAATACTTCTTTTGCTTTTTCTTCTCTTTCTTTTTTACCTATTCCTGCATATATCAATGGAAGCTCTACATTTTCAAGAGCTGTTAGCTTTGATAAAAGATTAAATGACTGAAATACAAAACCTATTTTTACATTTCTTATTTTACATAATTCTTCATCTCTGATTTTTGATACATCTATACCATCTAAAATATATGTTCCTTCTGAGTTTTTATCCAAGCAGCCAAGTATGTTCATCATCGTTGATTTTCCACTTCCACTGCTTCCCATTATAGCAACAAACTCTCCTTCTTTTATGTGAAAAGATAAATCTTTCAGTGCATGAAGTTTCATTTCCCCATTAATGTAGTATTTATTGAGATGCTCTACTTTTATCATGCTCTTCCAGCTCCTTTCCTCTCAGAATTTTTAAACTGAAGAAATACTTTGCTTCCCTCCTTCAAGTTTTCATCAGGAGTTATCAATATATTCTCTCCTGCTTTTAATCCATTTTTTACAACTATATCATCACCTTTAATATTTTCTATTTCTATTATTCTCTTAGAAAGCACTCCATCATCACTACTTACAAAGACATAATATTTTCCAGCTTCTTCAAGAATAGCTGTCTTAGGAATAAGTATTCCACTATCCCTTTGTTCTAAATATATTACAGCAGATACTTTGAACCCAGGAACTATATATGGAATAGCTTCATCAGGCTTTACTTCCACTTCCAAAACATTTTCAGATGTAGTTTCTGATACTTTTGATATTCTTGATATCTTTGTTATCACCCCTGGATATGATTTTTTCTTTTCAAAAACTTCTGGTTTAATCATAAGTTTTTGTCCAAGTTCTATATCTTTTACATCATATTCAGGTACTTCTAAAACAATTTTTATGTCTGATAAATCTGCAATTTCCATAAGAGGTGAATCTGTATCAACCAAATAATTTTCCTGAGCAGTCAGAGATGTTATAGTTCCACTTACTGGACTTTCTATTTTCTCAGCTGTTTTAGAAAGATCCTCCATATACTCTTCTATATTTATTTCAATTTTCCTTATTTCCTCATTTAATTCCTTTACAGCATTATCAGAACTTCCACCTATTTTATTAAGTTCTCTTTCAACTTTTATATCTCTTTTTAATTTTGCTAGAGCCAGTCTTTCCCTTTCTAACTTTCTCATAGTATTGTTTCTTTCTGTTTCATCAAAAGTCATCAGTAACTGACCCTTTTCTACATAATCTCCCTCTTGTATGAAAACTTCATCTACTTTTAATTTTTTATCCACAAAAACTTTTTTGGTATCATTTGCAGCAACATTTCCATCAGCTTCTATATATCCTCTTCCACCATTGTCTTTAACTCTCAAAGCTGCATACGTTGATATATCTTTTTTTGTATCAATGGTTGTTCTGTATCTTATAAATTCTACTCCTGCTACTATTACTATTAAAATTATCAAAAGTACTATTTTTATATCAAGCTTTTTTTTCATCATTCACCTCTGACCATGATTTCATATATATATCCATTCAATGTATTTATAGCTTTTTCTTTTGCTACTTCATAATCTAGATAATCATCAAAAGATTCCATTACATCTATATAATTAACTTTTCCAAGATTATATTCAAGTTTTCTTATATTATATTTTGACAATTCTAATTCAGCTTTATTTTTATTTACTTCATATTCTTTTAAATAATTATAATAATTATTCATAGCCTGCAGTTTTTCAGCTTCATTTTCATCTATTTTCTGTTTTAATGTTACCTCTTGTTCTAACAAACTATTTTTTTCTTCTTCTAAATCATAATTAAAATCAAATAATTTTTTTGAAAATTTTGCAACTACCCTATTCTCATCAAATCTTGTACTATGTTCTACTCCCAATGATATTTCTGGCATTTTATCATCATATTTTAAATACTTTAAATTTTCATTTGTAAGTTCTTTTTGATATTTAAGTTTATCTAAATCCTTAGTTCCATATTTTATTAATAGCTCATCAATATTTTTTTCTACAGGAGCTATTTCTGCTAAAGAACTCCCTCTTATATCAAATTTATATTCATAATAAAATCTTCCCTGCAATTTAATTAAATTGTCTTCTAAATTCTTTATTTCTATCTCAAGATTTTTTATGCTATATTGAAGAGTATCCAGTTCTATTTTTGCTATTGCTCCCAAATTAAAAGATTTTTTCATAGTATCTTCTTCTTTTTTCAAAGTAACTAATCCATTTTTCTTTATTTTAAGCTCAAGTTCATTTATTTTATAATCTCTATATAAATTAATAAGATCTATTTTTTGAGTTTCCATATTTTTTTCATGTGTTACTCTATCTATTTCTCTGCTTATTCCTAATTTACTAAGTTCATTATCACTTTTGGAAAAAATCAAATCTTTTAAACTTTTTTCAATACCAAAAGAAGCATAGTCATCATCAGAATTATAAGGTTTTGTTCCTTCCACATAAAAAGGTCCATAACTTATTTTCCCTGTCGTTTGAAAACTATCCTCTTGATCACTATATTCAGAAGATACTGAAGTTTCTATCCCATTAAAAGTATCTAATTTATAATATTTCTCCTTTGAATCATTTGTAGATTTCCTTATTTCATATAATTTATTTTGGTAAGAAGTTTTTGATATTTCATTCAAAAGCATATCTAGGTTTATTTCTTTGCTATAAGAAGCAATTCCCCAAAACAATATATCACTAAAAAACTTTTTTCATTTCCCTCTCCTTCCTCTTTTTATTTATTTAAGTATCTCACTTCTTTTTGTCCTGAATATGTCAAAACAAATCTTACCCATCTATTATATCAAATTTTTAAATTTTTTCACTCTTTTATTTTGTGTTTCAAATTTTTTTTATTACTTTATATTAAAAAAATAGATGACTTTAAGACAGAGATATAATTCAAGAACCTTTCGTAGATAATATCGTCATTAATTTTCTTTATTTCATTAATTGACAAATATTTCTAATTTTAAAATTCAAAAATTTAATCTCACTTTCAGTCATCTTTTTTCAAAATAATTAATTATTAATTTTTATTTTTTAAATTTTTCATTGTAGAATAAAATACAGTTCCTAAAATAATTATTCCTCCAACTATTTCTTTTATAGAAGGAATTTCATTTAAAAAAAATATTGAAAGCAATATTCCATATAAGGGTTCTAAACTGGAAATTATTCCTGCTGTTTGCGTTTTTATATTTTTTAAACTATTAATAAAAAGTGTATGTGCTATCCCAGTGAATACTATTCCCAAGAGTAATAAAAGTAATATTTCTTTTTCAGCAATTACAGGCTTTATAATAAAGAAAAAAGGTAATAATATTACAAATGATATAAATTGCTCATAGAAAGCTATAATTACTCCTTTATATTCTTTTACATATTTCTTATTCAGCAAAGAAAGAACAGCATAAGAAAAACTAGAAATTATTCCAAAGATTACTCCCATAGTCATTTCATTTTTTATTTGAAAACTAGGTATAACAAAAAGTATCCCTACAAAAGTCATAAAAGCTAAAAAATATCTTCTTTTTTCAATTTTTCACAAAAGAAAAAAGGTTCCATAAATGTTATAAAAATAGGAAAAGTTGAAAATGTTAGTAATCCTATTGCCACAGTTGAAAATTTGATTCCTTGAAAAAAAGTGCACCAATGTATTGCTAATATTATTCCCATAATAAAAATGATTATCAAGTCTTTTTATTTTTCAATTTTAAATCTTCCTTAGAAATACATATTCCAAGCAAAAGAAATATACTTGAAAAAAATACTCGCCCCAAAACTATTATTATTGATGGTTGTACAATAAATTTTGCAAATAAACCTGATATTCCAAAAAGGAATACAGCTATATGAATTTGCAGCAAAGATGTTTTTTTATTATCCATTTATCTTTCTCCATAGTTTTTTATATATATTTTATCATATGATATTAAAATAAGCCTGACACAAATGTATCAGGCCATAAAATTATCTATTTTTTATTTTTGGGAAATACTTAGTATGTAAAAGTTCGTGTGCTTTATGACTCAATGGATAATCTAAATATTTGTCATAAATTGCTTTTACATAAGGATTTTCATGAGATCTTCTAATCTTCATTCCTCTATCTATAGTATTAAGTCCTTCAGCTCTTTTTTCAAGTGTTTCTTGTTTTTTTACAGCTTTTGGTTGTCCACCACCACCAATGCAGCCACCTTTACAAGCCATAATTTCTATAGCATGGAAGAATTCCTCTCCAGCTCTTATCTTATCAAGCATTTTTGCAGCTTCTTCTAATCCATGAGCAATTCCTATTCTAAGTTCTATATGACCAATAGTAAGTTCAGCAGTTCTAAATCCTTCCCAACCTCTTAATTCTTTAAATTCTATTTCATCTAAATGAGTTCCTGTTATCATTTCTATAGTACTTCTTGTTGCAGCTTCGATAACTCCTCCTGTTCTTCCAAAAATTATTCCTGCTCCTGAATATTCTCCTAATGGATTATCAAAATCTTTTTCTTCTACATCTTTAAGATCTATTCCAGACTCTTTAAAAATTTTGATAAGTTCTCTTGTGGAAATAACATAATCAGTATCATAGTTATCTCCTCTTGAAAATTCAGGTCTTGAAGCCTCATATTTCTTAGCAAGACATGGCATTATTCCCACTACTGATACTCTTTCTCTTACATAACCTTTTTCTTTTGCCCAAATATCTTTTGCTATTGTAGAGAATATCTGCATAGGTGATTTCACAGAAGATGGAACATCAAGCATATCAGGATAATTTTGTTCAATAAATTTAACCCATGCTGGACAACAAGAAGTTAGTATAGGAAGTCTTACTGTGTCATCTCCTTTATAATATCTCTCAAGTCTTTCTTGAAATTCACTTGCTTCTTCCATTACTGTGATGTCAGCTGCCCAAGTTGTATCAAATACATAGTTTACACCTAATTTTTTAAGTGCTCCTACCAATTTTTTTTCAACATTTGTTCCTGCCTCAAATCCAAATGCTTCTCCTATAGCTACTCTTACTGCTGGAGCTATCTGTACCACAACAATTCTATTTGGTGTAGCCAAATCTTTTAAGAGTTTCATTGTATGATCCCCTTCAAATATTGCTCCCACAGGACAAGCAGCAACACATTGACCACAGTGAGTACATCTACTTGTATCTAAAATATGTCTTTCTTTTATTTTTCCACTGATACACTTCACAGGGCAAACTCTTGCACATGCAGTACACCCTATACATTTTTCAGTGATTCTGAATTTTAAAAGATGAATACATTGACCTGCAGTACATTTATGTTCTTCTATATGCTCTTCTATTTCTTCATAAAATTCTTCTATACTTTCTAGTACAAGATTATGTCTTTGATTTAATTCTGTCTTAATAGTTTCAGATAAATGTCTAAGAAGATAGACATCTCTCATATTTGCTTTTCCTTTAGATATTCTATCTAATATTCTCCATATTCTTTCTATCTCATTTTCTACTGATGTATACTGCACATATTCACTACGCTCTATTTTACTCATCAAAAATTCTACATAGAATTTAGCAAATGAAACAATACAATCTTCCTCTGATAAAATAATAATATTTCTATCTACTCCTTCTGGAAATAGAGAAAAATCTATAACTTTATCTAAACTTTTTTTTGTAAGAAATCCTCCAAAAGGTAATCCAAATTGAGCTGCCTTAAAATTTTTTTATTTTTTATTCCACCTGCCAACCCAATTACATCATTCAAAGTTGCATTCTCTGGTATTGCAATAACTCCTGGATTATTTACTCTTCCAGCAACTACAACCATTCGGCTACTACTTTCTATTCCTTCTCTTTCTTCAATATCTTCAACTGCAGAAAATACTGATCCAAATGAACTTTGAAGAATAATATTTTTGCTTGTCATTTGACCTCCTGATATATTTTAAATTTATTTAGTTTTAAAAATTTGATATAAAGTTCTATTAAATAGAACTTTATTTTGTAAAATATAGTTTAACTTTCATATACTCATTAATATTCTATCAAAAAAATATAAATTTCAAGTTATTTTTTATTTTTACAAAAAATCTTCATTTTAAAAAGATAATCTAATATTATAGGTTAAATAAAAAGCAAAAAAATGTTTATTTTTTATCCAAAAGAAAAAATATTTATTTTATGAATAAAATCTATTTATTTTTATTAAATTCACTTTATAAAACAAAATTTAAAAGAGTTGTCAAAAAAACTACTATCATTATTTTCATCATTAGTAATTTTTGATATATAGGCATTTTTAATGTTTCTGCATAATGCTTTAAAGTGACATATCCCTTAAACTTTTTTTGATTATTCAAAAATAGGAAAGCATCAAAAGTTATTACAAGTAAAATTATATAGACCATATTCATAAAATCCTCCCTTTAAAAAAAGGCTGACTTATCCCTGTCAGCCTCATTATTAACCTCTATAATAAATAGTTAGACCTTTTAAAAAGTTTCTTATATATTTATCTCCACACTCTCTATAGTTTTTATGATCTTCTTTTCTAAAAAGAGCACTCAATTCAGAAGATGATAGCTCTAATCCTGCTAATTTAAAAATTTTTAACATATCATCACTTCTAAATGAAAGAGCTATCTTTAATTTTTAAGGATTATATTGTTTATATTATTTCTATTTATTTTAACCTCTTGAATTGTTTCTCCTGGCTTTGGCTCCTGTTTCCCTCTTTTTAAAATAATAAGCCCATTTAAAAAAGCTTCAAGTATTTTATTATTACACTTTTCAAACCCTTCTTCATCTTCTTTTTTTAATAAATTTAATAATTCCTCATGAGTGATTATACAATCTGCTGATTTAAAGATTTCCAACATTACAGAATCCTTTAGATTCAATGCATATCTTACTCTTCTTAATATATCATTATTTACCATTTTTCCTCCAAATATTTCTTTTAATCCTTAAAATATATTTTCATACTTTTATTTATTCCTAATAATTGTACTCTATTTACTTATATTTGTCAATTTAGAATGATATTTAAAAATAAAAAACACAAGCTGTGTAAGCTTGTGTTTTTCTATAATTTTATTGTTTTTCTTCTTCTATTTCCTCTTCTCCATCATAATTTTCATTATCTAAACCTTCTTTTTCATAATCTTCCCTTGTATATCCATTGAAGTCATATCCTTCTAAATTAAATCCATCTTTATCATATCCTTCTGGATCATATAAGGTATTAGTTTCTTTATGTTTCCCAATATTTTTCCCTTCGATGTAAAATCCTCTTTCATCAGTTTGAGCTCCACAAGCACTCATAACCATCAATAAAAAGAATATCCCTATTACTTTTTTCACAAAATCACTCCCTTATAATATCTTTTAAGGAATTTCTCCAAGTATATGATACAATATTTATCAAGAAAAATCAAACATTACAAGTTAATATTATGTGTTTTTGTATCTTTTAAATAAAAATTAATATTCTATAACTCTAATTTTTTCTTTGTATATAATTCTTGATAATTTTTCTATTATACTTTTATAAATCTACCATTTATAATTAATTTTATAAATTTTATATCCCTTAAATTAAAAAAGTTGTAGATACTTTTTTAATCTACAACTTTTTTATTTTATATTTTTAAAAAACTAAATTTTATTATTATCTATTTCAGATATTAATGGCGCTCCCAAGAGGAATCGAACCCCTAACCCTCTGATCCGAAGTCAGATGCTCTATCCGATTGAGCTATGGAAGCTTTTTTATCTTAATTTATTAATTTCTTTCAGCTATTAATCTAGATGCTATTTCTCTTGCTATATTTTCTAATCTTTCTAAATCTTCAGCTTTTGGAGTTCCTTTTACTTCTACTGGCTCTGCTACTACTTCTATTCCCTTTAATCCATTAGCAAAAGCTTCTATTCCTCTTACTCCACCACCACTCCACATCATAGTTCCAAATATTCCTAAATATCTATTTTTCAATCCATAATTTTCTAATTTATGAAGCAATGGTTGTACTTTAGGGTAAACTGAATTATTATGAGCACAAGAACCAATTACTAATCCTTTGTATTTCCATATTTCAGCCACTATGAAAGAATGATCTGTTTTAGAAGCATCATATATTTTTACTTCTTTTATTCCTTGAGCATTTAATTCTCTTCCTATAATTTCAGCCATTTTAGCTGTATTTCCATACATACTTCCATAAACTATTACCACACCCTCTTCTTCTGGAAGAAGCTGAGCCCAAGTACTATATAATGATATAACTTTTTTTATATCCTTTCTCCAAATCAATCCATGAGAAGGACATATAAGTTTGATTTCAAATCCTCCAAGCTTCTTTATTGCACTAGTTACTTGTGCTCCATATTTTCCTACTATATTTGCATAATATCTTCTCATCTCATCAATATAGAAATCAAAATTTACCTCATCATCAAATATTCCTCCATCTAATGCTCCAAATCCTCCAAAAGCATCATTAGAAAAAAGTATTTTTTCAGTAGTATCGTAAGTTACCATTGATTCTGGCCAATGTACCATTGGTATCATCGCAAAAGTAAGTTTATGTTTTCCTAAATCTAATATATCTCCTTCTTTTACAGTGATGAAATTTTCATCTGGAAACTCAATATTAAAAGCTCTAAGCATTCCTAAAGTTTTAGAATTCCCTACCACTTTCACATTTGGAAAAACTCTCAATATATCTTTTAATCCACTTGAATGATCTGGCTCTACATGATTAATAACTATATAATCTAGATTCTTTCCATCAAGACCTAATATTACTTTTTCAATATAAAGAGCTGAACTTCCAAATTCAACTGCATCTATGACACAAGTTTTTTCATCATTTATTAGATATGAATTATATGCAACTCCATATGGTAATGGCATATAGTTTTCAAATCTCTCAGTTTTTCTGTCATTAACACCTATCCATGATACATCATTTGTAACTTTAGTACAACAATACATTTTTTTCTTTTCCTCCTAATAAATTTATTTATTCAATAATTGCTAATTAATATAAAGACATTCCTATTTTACAAATTTCCTATATCCTGTTTTAAAATCTACTAAATTCTTCATAGGTTTTTTTCATAAAAAGATTTAAGATTTTCTATAGAGATTTCTCTTATTCTTTCAAGTGTTTCTTTTAAATGATATCCTCCTGATACATGTGGTGTAAGTATCAAGTTTTTAGCATTCCATAATGGACTTTCTACTGGAAGTGGTTCTATATCTACTACATCTAGTCCTGCTCCTCCCAATTTACCACTGTTTAATGCTTCGCATAAATCAGCAGTATGAACAGTACTTCCTCTTCCTACATTTAAAAGAATTGCTCCTGTCTTCATTTTTTGAAATTTATGGCTGTTAAATAAGTTTTTAGTTTCTTTTGTTTCTGGCAGAGATAAAGCTACAATATCAAATTCATGAAGTATATCATCTAGTTTATCTAACTGATATACATCTTGAAGATATTCAGGTACTACACTTTTATTTCTTTTTATTCCATATACTTTACTTCCTAGAGCATGCATTCTCATTGCAAACTCTCCTCCTATATCTCCCAAACCTACTACTAGTGTCTTTGAACCATATATAGAAGTTACAGCTCCTTCATCTTTCCACATATGTTCTTTTTGATTTTTGATATAAATATACATTTTTTTCTGTAAACATAATACCATACCTAGCATATGTTCTGCAATAGCAAGTCCATATGCTCCAGTAGCATTTGTTAATATAGTTCCTTCTAAAAGAACTCCTTCTTCAGTATACTGATTGGCTCCTGCACTATTGAGCTGTATCCATTTTAAATTTTTACTTCCTCTTACAGCATCAACAGCTACATTCCCTAAAATTATTTCTGCCTCTTGTACTATAGACTTTTCTGCTTTATCAGGTGTCAGATATATAACTTCAGCATCTGAAGCAATAGTTGCTATTTTTCTTTTATGTTTCTCTTCCATTGGAATAGTAACCAGTATCTTTTTTTCATTCCTTCCTCCTGAAAGCTATTCTATATACCTTTTTCCTATAACTTTCCATAATTCTAAAAAATAACCCTATATATATAATATTCGACTTATCAAAATATTTCAACTTTTTTATTAAATTTTTATAAAAAAGATATATCTTTTACCAAAATAGAAAAATTTGTGATATATTTTTATAATTTTTTTATTTCTGAAATTAAGGGATATTTAAGATTTAAAGTAGTTTTGTTTATATTTTTCTTTATATTTATCTATATATCCTTTCTTTTCACTCTCTATTCCTTTTTTTTATTATTTTATCTAGCATATTTTATTATACCATTTTTAAAAATATTAATACTAGCCTTTTCTAGCACTTTTCAGTAAATTATGATATAATTTCTTGAAGAAATTTCATATTTAGGAGGTACTTTTATGCATCCAGTTCTATTTACTATAGGCGGATTTGAAATCCGTTTTTATGGTTTAATGTATGCTCTATCTTTTTTATTGGGATAGAAATTGCAAAATATATGGCAAGAGAAAGAAACTTTAAAACAAGTATAATTGAAAATTATGCTTTTGCTGCTATGATTTCAGGTTTATTAGGTGGTAGATTATACTATGTAATGTTTAATCTAGATTATTATCTTTATCATCCGTCTGAAATACTTGCAACTTGGCATGGAGGAATGGCTATACATGGTGGCATAATCGGAGGTATAATTGGTACTTTTATCTATGCTAAAATAAAAAAATTAAATCCTTTAACTTTAGGAGATTATGCAGCTGCTCCTCTTTTGTTAGGTCAGGCTCTTGGACGTTTTGGAAATTTTATGAATGGTGAAATCCATGGTGTACCTACTTTTACCCCATGGAATGTTATTTTTAGCATAAAGCCAAAATTTTATGAGTGGTATTCTTATTATACTTCTCTTCCAGCAATTGACAAAATGAACTTCAATACACTTGTTCCTTGGGGAGTTGTATTCCCTAGTTCATCTCCTGCAGGAAGTGAATTTCCTAATATGGCACTCCATCCAGCTATGCTATATGAACTTATTTTAAATTTCATTGGTTTTCTTTTCATATGGTTTGTACTTAGGAAAAGAGAAAATAAAGCCCCTGGATATATGTGGTGGTATTATATTATAATATATAGTATAATTAGAATCTTTGTAAGTTTTTTCAGAGCTGAAGATCTTATGATTGCTAATATAAGAGCACCTCATCTTGTAAGCCTTATTCTCATTATATTTTCTATAATTATGATAAAACTTGGTGAAAAGAAAATGTCAAAATAATTTTAAGATATATAAAAATTATTGTAAAAGTGGATAACTAAAAAGTTAGATCATATCCTCATTAATTAAACAGTTAATAATTTTAGCTGTTATAATTATTGATATTATCTTTCTCTTTATAAATTATCCACTTTTTTATTTCATATAATTAATATAGAAAGAAACCAGCTGCACCACTTAATATCATCATTAACATTGGATTTATTTTAAATTTTTTTAACAAAAATATAGAAATAAGAAATATTCCTATTGCTACTACATTTATATTAATGCTCCCTATTTCTTCTAACTTGGATATACCACCTAAAGCTATTAAGATTAGTGTACTTGCAGAAGAAGCTATCAATCCCACAGACACTGCTCTCAATCCACTAAGAACATTTAAAATAGTATTAATTTTTCTATATTTATTAAAAAAATTATACAATGCTATGGAAATTATAAAGCCAGAAATAACACAACCAAAAGTTGCAGTAATTGCTCCAGGTATTCCTGCTATTCTTATTCCTACAAATGTGGAAGTATTTACAGCAAGAGGCCCTGGAGTCATTTGTGAAATAGTTATTATATCAGTAAACTCTTGAAATGTCAGCCATTTATGTATATTTACTACCTGTTCTTGTATCAATGGAATTGTAGCATATCCTCCTCCTACACTAAATAACCCTATTTGTAAAAAACTTATCAATAAAATAAAAATTAAATTCCACATATTTTCTCTCCCTTTTTCTGCTTTCTCCAACCATCAATAAAACAAATCACTGAACAAAATAAAATTATAAATATAACATTCATCTGAAATATAAAGCTAGCTAGAAATGTAGCTGGAATAATTAATGACATCAATTTTTGTTTTTCCCTAAAAACAGCTCTACTCATATCTAAAACAATATCTACTATTAAAGCTCCTACTCCTGCTTCCATTCCTTTTAGTACAGAGGAAATAACTTGATTATCCCTAAACATCAAATAATATACTGAAATTATTCCTAATATAATAAGTGGTGGGAAAACTGCTGCTATACAACTTATAACAGCTCCAATCATTCCTACTGCTTTATAACCAGCTAAAACTGTGAGATTAATAGCTATTGCTCCAGGAGAGGATTGAGCTATTGCAGCCATATCCATTAACTCTTCATTATTAAAAAGTTGTTTTCTATCTACAAAATACTTTTTTATCATAGGAATGACTATATACCCTCCTCCAAAAGTAAAAGCACTTATAAAAAAATTTATCCCAAAAAGCCATATACATATTTTTATCCTATTATTTCTCATTCTTCAGCTCCTTTTCTTTTTTACTCTTTTTATTATACCAATTGATTTATAATAAATAAAATGTTATTATTTTATTAATATCATTACTTTTTAATAATGATAAAAGGAGGAAGATTTTGAATATAAGACATCTTCATATTTTTAAAATTGTTTGTGAAGAAATGAATTTTACTCGAGCAGCAGAAAAGTTATATATGACACAACCTGCTATATCTCATGTAATAAATGACTTAGAGCAAGAAATTGGACATGTTCTATTTGACCGTATATCTAAAAAGATATATCTAACTGAAATAGGAAAACTTTTTCTAAGTAAAACTTTAAGAATTCTTGAGTTATACAATGATTTAGAAAATAACTTTTATAATTCTGAAAAAGATATTCCTATACATATTGGTTCATGTATAACAATAGGTAATTTTTGGCTTCCATCTATTATAAAAAACTTTAAAAAAATTTACCCAGAAACACCATTAAAACTTGAAATTAATAGTGCTGCTATAATAGAAAAAATGCTTTTAAATAATAAAATCGACATTGCTCTAATTGAAGGAGGAATACAAAATGAAAATCTTATCAAAATATTTTTTTCTTCATATGAATTAAGTGTAATTTGTTCTGCTGAACACTCTTTTTCAAGAAGAAAATCTATTTCTATTGATGAATTTTTAAAAGAAAATCTTTTACTGAGAGAAAAGGGAAGCGCCATAAGAGATTGTCTAGATAATGCTTTAGCAAGTAAAGATATCTTTGCTGTTTCTTCTTGGACAAGCATTAATTCTCAAGCATTGATACAAGGAGTTAAAAATAATCTTGGTATAACTGTTCTTCCAGACATACTAGTTACACCAGAGTTAGAGAAGAATGAATTGAAAAAACTTTCTATTGAAGATTTTAAATTAGAAAATAATAATTATATTGTTTATCATAAAGATAAATATATTTCAAGTACTATGTCTACTTTTATTGAATCAGCAAAAAAAATTAATTAATAAAAAAATGGCCTTAAATAAATTTTTAAGTCCATTTTTTTTATTAATTATTTCCAGCTTGACATTCTTTTGTCTAGATTTTCCTTTGCTTCTTCTAAACCTTTCATCATACTTTCAAGAATTTCTTTTACAGTTGCTTTTTCATTTACCATAGCAGCAACTTGTCCTGCCATTACACTACCATTGTCAATATCTCCATCAACAACAGCAAGTCTTAATTTCCCAGTTCCCATTTGTTCAATTTCTTCTTTAGGAACTCCTTCTTTTTCTTTTTCTAATATTAATTTAGCAAATTTATTTTCAATAACCCTTACAGGATGCCCCGTATAGTTTCCAGTTGATACAGTTGATCTATCCTTAGCCTTTAATATAGCTTGTTTGTAATTTTCATGTATTGTACACTCTTCAGCTACTAAAAATTTAGTTCCTATCTGTATACCAGAAGCTCCTAATGAAAGAGCTGCTAAAAATTGTTCTCCTCCTGCAATTCCTCCTGCTGCAATTACAGGAATACCAACTTTTTCTACTACTTGAGGTACGAGAGCCATAGTTGTTATACTTCCTATATGACCTCCTCCTTCCATACCTTCAGCTATTACAGCATCAGCTCCAATTCTTTCCATTCTCTTGGCTAATGCTACTGAAGCCACTACTGGCAAAACTTTTATTCCTGCTGCCTTTAATTTTTCCATATAAGGTCCTGGATTTCCTGCTCCTGTTGTCACTACTTGGACTTTTTCTTCTATACAGATGTTAATTTGTTCTTCTACATCTGCCATCATGAGCATTAAATTTACTCCAAATGGATTAGAAGTTATAGCTTTAGCTTTTCTGATTTCTTGTCTCAAAATATCACAAGGCATTCCTCCACCAGCAATGATTCCTAGACCTCCCTCTTTAGAAACGTGTCCAGCAAGATTACCATTAGCAATCCATGCCATTGCTCCTTGTATGATTGGATATTTGATTCCAAGTAGTTTACAGATCTCGTTATTACTCATAAATCCTCCTAAAAATATAAATTATTCCTTGAATACTTTTTTAAATCTATCAAAAATTTCTTTAACTGAAAGAATTTCATTAATTTTCCATGCATCTCTTCCAGCAAAAAATATTCCTTCCTCATAGTTTCCATCATGTGCTTTTACTAATCTTTCATTTACACAAAATTTATATGTGCACTTTTTCAAGCATTTATTACAACTCTTTGGTGGTTCAGTAGTTTCATTCAAAACTTTTTTTACATAAGGGGAAACAATAGCATTTGCTGGTAAGCCAGCAGAACTCATCATTTCAACTACATCTCCTTCTTTACAGTTAATATACATTTGTTTAAAGAAATCATCTACTTCGCATTCTTCAGCAGCTATAAATCTGCTTCCCATTTGAACTCCATCAGCTCCTAATGCAAGCATTCTTTCTGCATCTTCAGGAGTTATTACACCTCCTGCTCCAAAAACTGGAATAGAAATATTTTCAGCAATTTCTCCAACTATATCCCATGAATCTTTTTCTGTTCCTAAGTGTCCTCCTGCATTCCCACCTTCAACAACAATAGCATCAGCTCCTAATTTTTGAGAAATTTTAGCTAATTTAAGTGATGAAACTACTGGTATTATTTTTACTCCTGTGCCTTTAGCTACTTCAAATATATCTCTAGAAAATCCAGCACCAAATATGATAACATCAATACCTGCCTCAATAGAAGCATGCACAAGATCCATAAAATTAGTAGTAGCATACATAATATTTACACCTAATGCTCCTCCTTTATTTACAATCATATCTTTAGCTCTTTTGATTTCCTTTTTTAGTTCATCTATTGATAATGCTGTTCCAGCAATTACTCCTATTCCACCTTCATTTGCAACAGCAGCAGCTAGTTTTGCCATTGATGCTCTGATTGCCATTCCACCCTGAATAATTGGGATGTTTATTTTTAAATCACCTATTGCTAACATTAACTTTACCTCCTAAATATATAAATAATTATTTTTAATTATAACATATGTAATATTATTAGTAAAGTATTATATAACAGGTGTTTTTTAAATATCTTTTACTCTTAGGTTTTTTCTTAATCTAAGGAAGTTCTCAAGGTTTTCTATTGATGAGTTTATTATATACTTCTCTGGAAAATTAGTGTTATTTAAAAGTCTTTCAGCTTGCTCAAAATTCCCTATATCATAAGAAATATGTGAATCTGTTCCTAATGAAATCATGCAACCATGTTTCTTACATAGTTCTAATATTTTTTGACAATTAGGTTCTGAACCTAATCTTGAGGAAACTAAAGATGAATTATTAAGCTCTATTGCTATGTTTAATTCTTTAGCTGCTTTTACAACTGCTTCATAATCAATAGGAAATTGTGGATTCCCCAAATGAACCATTATATCTATTTTTTGCTTTTTCATGATATTAAGTACTGCTCTAGTATTTTTTTCCTTATTTCCTACTTCCCCATATAGTTCTACTGGGTGAAGACCACAAAGAATTATATCCATTGCATCATATACTCTTTGATTTATATCAAAATTTCCACAATCATCTACTAAGTTAGTTTCTACTCCTCTTAGTATTTTCATTCCTTCTACTTCTCGAGGAATTACCTTCATATTTACCAAACTCCACCAATGAGGAGAATCTTGCAATGCTGGTCCATGATTAGTTATTGCTATAACCTTCATTCCCTTTTTTAAAGCAGAATTTATATCTTCTTCTAATGTACTATATGCATGTGGGTTTACATTAGTATGTATATGTAAATCTATAAGATATGACATTCCTATCACTTCCTTTCGTTATATTATATCATAACTTCACTAGACTTCAAAATAATAACAGTAGTTATATATATAATTTTTAATAAAAAAGTATTTTTTTTAAATTAAGTTTAAAAATTCAGAATGTAAGCTATTAAGTAAGAAGAATCTTTTTTATTTATTTCAAAAAATAAAAAAAGCTTGGCAAGTTCCTATCCTCCCAGGAGGCTTCCCTCCAAGTACTTTCAGCGTTTACGGGCTTAACTTCTGGGTTCGGAATGGGACCAGGTGTACCCCCGCAGCTATTCTTACCAAGCTGTGTCTTTTTCTCTTCTAATAGACACTTGAAACTATATAGTAGTATACGCTTTCGCGCTTTTCAATCTTTAGGTTAAAACTTTGACTTATTAGTATTGGTCAGCTAAAAGCCTCGCAGCCCTTACACCCCCAACCTATCAACCTTCTAGTCTCGAAGGAGTCTTAAAGAATACTTATCTTGAAGCTGGTTTCCCGCTTAGATGCTTTCAGCGGTTATCCGTTCCAAACGTGACTACCCAGCTGTGCCACTGGCGTGACAACTGGTACATCAGAGGTTTGTCCATCCCGGTCCTCTCGTACTAAGGACAGATCTTCTCAATATTCTAACGCCTACAGTGGATAGGGACCGAACTGTCTCACGACGTTCTGAACCCAGCTCACGTACCGCTTTAATGGGCGAACAGCCCAACCCTTGGGACCTTCTCCAGCCCCAGGATGCGATGAGCCGACATCGAGGTGCCAAACTTTGCCGTCGATATGGACTCTCGGGCAAAATCAGCCTGTTATCCCCAGGGTAGCTTTTATCCGTTGAGCGACGACCCTTCCATTCGGAATCGCCGGATCACTATGTCCTGCTTTCGCACCTGCTCGACCCGTCAGTCTTGCAGTTAAGCTCTCTTATGCCATTGCACTCTGCGGTTGATTTCCATCCAACCTGAGAGAACCTTTGAACGCCTCCGTTACTCTTTCGGAGGCGACCGCCCCAGTCAAACTGCCCACCTAGCACTGTTTCCGTGGCTACAAACCACAGATTAGAATTTCAACATTGAATGGTTGGTATTCCACCGACAACTCCAATACAGCTAGCGCCATACCTTCTTAGTTTCCCAACTATCCTATACATGCAATGCCAAAACCCAATACCAAGCTACAGTAAAGCTCCATGGGGTCTTTCCGTCCTACTGTAGGTAACCGGTATCTTCACCGGTAGTACAATTTCACCAGGCCTCCCGTCAAGACAGCGCTCAAATCATTACACCATTCGTGCAGGTCGGAACTTACCCGACAAGGAATTTCGCTACCTTAGGACCGTTATAGTTACGGCCGCCGTTCACCGGGGCTTCAATTCGGAGCTCTCACTCCTCCTCTTAACCTTCCGGCACTGGGCAGGTGTCAGCCCATATACATCGCCTTACAGCTTAGCATAGACCTGTGTTTTTGTTAAACAGTTGCTTGAGCCTCTTCACTGCGACCCCCAAATGCTTCATATCGCGTGTATATTAACATTCAGGGGCACCCCTTCTCCCAAAGTTACGGGGCTATTTTGCAGAGTTCCTTAACGAGAGTTAGCCTGTCCGCCTTAGATTTCTCATCCTGACCACCTGTGTCGGTTTCGGGTACGGGCAGTTATACCTTAACGTTAGAAGCTTTTCTCGGCAGCGTGGGATTTGTGCATTCATCTTACGACTATATATCACACCTCAAGTCTAATCTAGCGGATTTGCCTACTAGACCACTCTACATGCTTCTACGGGAACTTCCGTTCTCCCGCGCACATACCCTTCTGCGTCCCTCCTTCACAAAATATAACTGGCACAGAAATATTAATCTGTTTTCCATTCGCCTACGCATTTTAGCCTCGGCTTAGGTCCCGGCTTACTCAGGGAAGACAAGCTTTACCCTGAAAACCTTGGTCTTCCGGCGAGGGGGATTCTCGCCCCCTTTCTCGCTACTTATTCCTGCATTCTCACTTCTGATACCTCCAGAGTTGCTTACGCTTCTCCTTCAACGGCCTACAGAACGCTCTCCTACCAATTGCTTGCGCAATTCCACAGCTTCGGTTTATAACTTAGCCCCGTTACATTGTCGGCGCAGAGACTCTCGACCAGTGAGCTATTACGCACTCTTTAAAGGTATGGCTGCTTCTAAGCCAACCTCCTGGTTGTTTGTGAATCTCCACCTCCTTTCCCACTTAGTTATAATTAGGGACCTTAGCTGGTGGTCTGGGTTGTTTCCCTTTTGACAATGGAAGTTAATTCCCATAGTCTCACTCCTGAGCTTTGAATTATGGTATTCGGAGTTTGATTGAATTCAGTAAGCAATATGCCCCCTAGTTCATTCAGTGCTCTACCCCCATAATTAAACACTCAAGGCTGCACCTAAATGCATTTCGGAGAGAACGAGCTATCTCCTAGTTCGATTGGCTTTTCACCCCTAAACCTACCTCATCTCCCAACTTTTCAACGGCGGTGAGTTCGGGCCTCCACTGTGTCTTACCACAGCTTCACCCTGGACAGGCTTAGATCACCAGGTTTCGCGTCTACGCCCAGCGACTATGTCGCCCTATTCAGACTCGGTTTCCCTTCGGCTCCGTTATACTTAACCTCGCCACTGAACGTAACTCGCAGGATCATTCTCCAAAAGGCACGCCATCACTCCGAAGAGCTCTGACCGCTTGTAAGCACACAGTTTCAGGTTCTATTTCACTCCCCTCCCGGGGTTCTTTTCACCTTTCCCTCACGGTACTATACGCTATCGGTTAGTAAGAGTATTTAGCCTTACGAGATATGGTCCTCGCAGATTCACACAGAATTCCTCGTGTTCCATGTTACTTGGGAGAGAACATACATTCTAATGAGTTTACCTGTACAGGATTATCACCTTCTACGATCTAGCTTTCCAACTAGTTCCAGTTCAGTCATTAGATATGTTGAATATCTTACAGTTCTTCAAACGTTCTTCCCACAACCCCATATAAGCAACGGCTGTATCCTTGACACTTATATGGTTTAGGCTCATCCCCGTTCGCTCGCCGCTACTTGGGGAATCGTTTTTACTTTCTTTTCCTCGAGTTACTTAGATGTTTCAGTTCACTCGGTACCCTCTTTCGTGCTAAGACTCCATCTTAGCAGATTGCTCCATTCGGAAATCTTGGGATTGGCGCTCGTTTGCAGCTAACCCAAGCTTATCGCAGCTTACCACGTCCTTCATCGGCTCTTACTACCTAGGCATTCCCTGTGTGCCCTTAATTATTTTAACCTATTTTGTTTTTGTTTAATTTGATTGACAGCTAACTCTGTTTATATAAACAAGAGTTAAAATTGTATTATCTACTATATAGTTTCCAATGTCCATTTGATAAGTTATCCAGCGCTAATACGCTGCAAGAACATTATCAATAGAATAGAGAAAGAGAAATGATCTCCTTAGAAAGGAGGTGATCCATCCGCACGTTCCCGTACGGATACCTTGTTACGACTTCACCCCAATCGCTAATCACACCCTCGGAACATCCCTCCTTACGGTTAGGCCTGTTACTTCAGGTGCAACCAACTCTCGTGGTGTGACGGGCGGTGTGTACAAGACCCGAGAACGTATTCACCGCAACATAGCTGATTTGCGATTACTAGCGATTCCAACTTCATGTACTCGAGTTGCAGAGTACAATCCGAACTAAGAATAGTTTTATGAGATTAGCTTACCCTCGCAGGTTTGCAGCTCTCTGTACTACCCATTGTAGCACGTGTGTAGCCCAGCGTATAAGGGGCATGATGACTTGACGTCATCCCCACCTTCCTCCTGCTCATCGCAGGCAGTCTCGCATGAGTCCCCAACTTAATGATGGTAACATACGAAAGGGGTTGCGCTCGTTGCGGGACTTAACCCAACATCTCACGACACGAGCTGACGACAGCCATGCACCACCTGTCACCAAGTTCCTCCGAAGAGGCACGAAAACATCTCTGTTAACTTCTTGGGATGTCAAACGCTGGTAAGGTTCCTCGCGTTGCGTCGAATTAAACCACATGCTCCACCGCTTGTGCGGGTCCCCGTCAATTCCTTTGAGTTTCATACTTGCGTACGTACTCCCCAGGCGGATTACTTATCGCGTTAGCTTGGGCGCTGAGGTTCGACCCCCAACACCTAGTAATCATCGTTTACGGCGTGGACTACCAGGGTATCTAATCCTGTTTGCTACCCACGCTTTCGCGCTTTAGCGTCAGTATCTGTCCAGTAGGCTGGCTTCCCCATCGGCATTCCTACAAATATCTACGAATTTCACCTCTACACTTGTAGTTCCGCCTACCTCTCCAGTACTCTAGTTTAGCAGTTTCCAACGCAATACGGGGTTGAGCCCCGCATTTTCACATCAGACTTACTAAACCGCCTAGACGCGCTTTACGCCCAATAAATCCGGATAACGCTTGCGACATACGTATTACCGCGGCTGCTGGCACGTATTTAGCCGTCGCTTCTTCTGTTGGTACCGTCACTGACTTCTTCCCAACTGAAAGCACTTTACATTCCGAAAAACTTCATCGTGCACACAGAATTGCTGGATCAGACTTTTGGTCCATTGTCCAATATTCCCCACTGCTGCCTCCCGTAGGAGTAAGGGCCGTGTCTCAGTCCCCTTGTGGCCGTTCACCCTCTCAGGCCGGCTACCCATCATCGTCTTGGTGAGCCGTTACCTCACCAACTAACTAATGGGACGCAAAGCTCTCTCACAGCGCATATAGCTTTCATAACCAAATCATGCGACTCAGTCATAATATCCGGTATTAGCATTCGTTTCCAAATGTTGTCCCAGTCTGTAAGGCAAGTTCTTTACGCGTTACTCACCCGTCCGCCACCTTCACCCGAAGGATCAAGTAGACTTGCATGTGTTAAGCATTCTGTCAGCGTTCATCCTGAGCCAGGATCAAACTCTTCGTTCAATCTATTTACTCAGTTTTTTCAACTGATTGTTTACACCTATTTATTGTTTGTTGATTTTTTCATCTCTCTCTATTCTGTTGTTAATGTCCTTATTTTCATTATTTAATTATTTTGTGCTTCGCACTGCTTTCCTGCGGCACATTGATTATAATATCATAAATAATACTTTCCGTCAACAACTTTTTTTCAATTATTTTCAAATATTTTTCTCCATGCTCAAAAACTCTTGATAATAAAGACTTTTTATAATATTTTTTAAAACAAAATTGTTTTTATCCAAGTTTTTCATTCATAAAAATATCGCATAAATAAAAAAAGATGCTTAAAAGAATTTATATCCTCTTAAACATCTTTAATAACTTTTATATTTTTCTAGTATATTCTTTTAACCATTTTTTTTCTTCTTCACTCAAGAATGGAGAAATTTTTTCAAATACCATTTGATGGTAATTATTTAAAAATTCTTTTTCCTCTTCATTTAAAAGTTCAGAAACCACTCCATCTAAATCTAATGGAGCATAGGTCATTGTTTCAAAAACCATGAATTGACCAAAATCTGTTTTTCAGCATTTCTTACTATCAATTCATTTTCAAGCCTAATTCCATGGGATCCTTGAATATATACTCCAGGTTCATTTGTTACTGTCATTCCTGCTTCCAGTACTTGAGGATTATACTGCCATCTTATACTATGAGGTCCTTCATGTACATTCAGAAGAAATCCCACTCCATGACCAGTTCCACACTTATAATCTATTCCTCTTGACCACACTGGTCTTCTAGCTAATATATCCAAGTTTGTTCCTGTAACTCCATACATGAATTTAATCATTGAAAGTGACAGCATTCCTTTCAGTACCAAAGTAAAATGCTCTTTCACTTCTCCACTACATTCTCCCAGTACAAAAGTTCTAGTTATATCTGTAGTTCCATCTATATATTGTCCACCTGAATCCACCAAAAGAAGATTTCTTGGTGCAAGTTGACTATTAGAGTCTTTATTGGCACTATAGTGCATCATAGCAGCATTTGCTTCATATGCTGAAATTGTATTAAAACTTGGTTCTATATAATCAGTCCACTCTTTTCTAAAAGATTCTAATTTTTCAGCTACACTCATTTCTGTCATTTCTTGACTTCCAATATTTTTTTTAAGCCAATACATAAACTTTGTAACTGCAACTCCGTCTTTTATATGAGCATTTTTAAGGTTTTCTAATTCTATATCATTTTTACAAGCCTTCATAAAAGTGCTTGGATTTGGCTTATCTATTATTTCTGTTCCTCTCGGTATGCTGTTATAAATAAAATAATTTACTTTATTGGTATCTAAAAGTACTTTGTCTTCTGATGATATAACTTTTACTTCCTCATATATGGAAAAGTAATCCTTTATTTTGATATTTTTATCAATGAAATATTTTTCAGCTTCTTCTGTTATTTTATTTTTATCTATATACAATACAACTTCTTCCGCAGAAATCATAGTATATGCTAAAGAAACAGGATTATTCTTTATATCTCTTCCTCTTATGTTATAAAGCCATGCAATATCATCAAGAGAGGTTAATATATGTCTATTTGCATCTAATTTTGACATTTTTTCTCTTATTCTTTTAATTTTACTTTCAAAACTTTCACCACAGTATTTTTCATCAAGTATAAACACATTTGATTTAGGAAGTGCTGGTCTATCATTCCATATTTCGTTTACTAAATCATACCTGTCTTCTAACTTTATTTCTTTTTTTCCAAATCCATTTTTTATATCAAATACATTTTTTACTGATAATACTTTACCATCAAATCCCAGACATTGACCACTTTTTAAATTTTTGCTTATATATTCAATAAATGTCGGAACATTTTCTTCTCCCATTTTAAAAAGAGTTATTGAACTTCCTTCAAGCTGTTTTTCAGCTTGAATAAAATATCTTCCATCAGTCCAAAGACCAGCTTCATTTTCTGTTACCACTACTGTTCCAGCCGATCCTGTAAAACCTGATATAAATTCTCTTGTTTTAAAATATTCTCCTACATATTCACTTTGATGATAATCTGAAGAAGGAATAACATATACATCTATTCCTTTTTCTTTCATTAGTTTCCTCAGTTTAATGATTCTTTCTCTTATGTTGCTCAAAAAATTCACCTCTGTTTAATATATTTTATTCAACAGTAACAGATTTTGCAAGGTTTCTTGGTTTATCAACATCCAAACCTTTTGCTACTGCTGTATAATATGACAACAGCTGTAATGGGATCATAGATAATAATGGAGCCACCATATCATCTATGTCATCTATAAGTATCACTCTGTCAGATACATCTAAAATTTCTTTATAATCTGCCTTTGTAACAGAAATAACAAAGGCTCCTCTTGCTTTTAGTTCTTTAATATTAGATGCTACTTTTTCCACCATATCTCTTTGAGTTGAAACCACTACAATCATAGTTCCTTCTTCAATAAGTGCTATTGGACCATGCTTTAATTCTCCAGCTGGAAAAGCTTCAGTATGAATATAAGTTATCTCTTTCATTTTTAGAGATCCCTCTCTTGTTATTTTTTCATCTATTCCTCTTCCAATATAAAAACCATTTTTCTTATCTTTTATCTCTTGAGCTATTTTTTCTATCTTTTCTTTATTAAAAAACATTTTTCCTATTTTTTCACTTAAACTATAAATTTTGTCCAAGTAACTATCATATTCTTCTAAAGTTACTCTTTTACATTTGAATGCTACATAAAGTGCAAGAAGATAAAATGTCACTACTTGTGTTGTATAGGCTTTTGTTGAAGCTACTGATATTTCAGGTCCAGCAACAGTATACAGTACTACATCTGCCTCTCTTGAAATAGTTGAGCCAACTACATTTGTTATTGCCAGAGTTTTTGCTCCTTTGCTCCTAGCCAATTTCAATGCCATAAGAGTATCAAGAGTTTCTCCAGACTGACTTATAAATATAACAAGATTGTCTTCATTTAAAAAAGGATCACTATATCTAAATTCAGATGCAATATCCACGTTTGTTTTTATTTTTGCCATCTTCTTAAAGAAATATGCTGCCTGCAATCCAGCATGATAAGCTGTTCCACATGCAATTATATCAATTTCTTTAATTTTTTCAAAATCAATTTTTTCAAATGCTTTTCCAAAGTCTATTTTTCCATCTGGTTTTATATATACTTCTAAGGTTCTTTCTACAACAGCAGGCTGCTCTTCTATTTCTTTTAGCATAAAATGAGGATATCCATTTTTACTTGCTTGCTCCATATCCCATTCAATTTTACTAATTTCTTTCACTATCGGCTTGCCTTCTTCGTTAAAAACTGTTACTTTTCCTTCTTCAATGATAGCTATCTCATCATTTTCTAAGAAAATAACATCTCTTGTATATTTTAAAATAGCTGGGACATCTGATGCAATAAAATTCTTATCCTTTCCTAAACCTATAATTAAAGGACTCTCTTTTCTAGTACAGATGATTTTATCTGGCTGCTCTTCATGTATTATACCTAAAGCATAACTTCCTCTTATTTTATCCCTTACCTTCATTATTGTTTCTAACAAATCTCCTGTATAAAGATAAGAAAAAAGTTGTGCTGCTACTTCACTGTCAGTATCAGAAGAAAAAACGTATCCTTTCTCTATAAGTTCATCTTTCAATGTAGCATAATTTTCTATTATCCCATTATGAACTACTGCTACTTTTTTATCACAACTACAATGAGGGTGTGAATTAACATCTGTTGGTACTCCATGAGTCGCCCATCTAGTATGTCCTATTCCTACATTTGAATAATGTCCTGCATCTTTTAGAGAATTCTTCAAATTATCCAGCTTCCCACTTTTTTTCTCTACAAAAAGATGTCCTTTTTCAATAATTGCAAGTCCAGCAGAGTCATACCCTCTGTATTCAAGCTTGCTCAATCCATCAAGTATTACTTCTACTGCCTTTTCATCATTTCCTACATATCCGATAATTCCACACATATGCAACCTCCTATTTAATTTTAAATGTCCATAGGAGACTTGTTACAGTTACCTCTTTGTTCTATAGGTTACCCTATAGCTTTGTTAGTAACGGTTGTAACCACCTCTGAGAAACCCGCCGAAATTTCGATTATCTCAGTCCTCGTCAACTTTTGTTAAAAGTTCTGGCGCTTGTCTTACATTAGTCCCCTTGTCAGATTATTATATTATAAATAAAGAAACTGGTCAACTCTTTTATTGACCAGTTTCTCATAAATCTCTTCAAATTTTATTTATTATTATTTAGCATCTTTAGCTTTTTTTAATTCTTCAGCTAATAATGGAGCTATTTTGTTAGCATCTCCAACAATTCCTAAATCTGCAACGTTGAATATAGGTGCATCTTTATCTTTATTGATAGCTACTATATATTCAGATTCTTCCATACCTGCAACGTGTTGGATTGCTCCAGAAATTCCACATGCGAAGTAAATGTCAGGTCTAACTGTTTTACCAGTTTGTCCAACTTGTCTATCATGATCAATATATCCAGCATCAACTGCTGCTCTTGAAGCAGATACAGTTGCTCCAATTTCTTTAGCTACAGCTTCTAATGCAGCAAAATTCTCAGCTGATCCAATTCCTCTTCCACCAGATACAAGAATTTTAGCTTCAGAAATATCTACTTTGTTAGCAGTTTCTTTAACTATTTGAACAACTTTAACTTTCATTTTAGAAGTATCTAAAGATACAGAGAAATTTTCTATTTCTCCTTCTCTTCCTTCTACTCTTGGAGCTTTTTGCATTACTCCAGGTCTAACTGTAGACATTTGAGGTCTATGGTCAGGACAAACAATAGTTGCCATTAAGTTTCCTCCAAATGCAGGTCTTGTCATTTCTAAACCTTTAGTTTCTTCAGAAATTTCAAGTTTTGTACAGTCAGCTGTAAGTCCTGTAGCCATTCTTGAAGATACTCTAGGTGCTAAATCTCTTCCTAAAGTAGTAGCTCCAAATAGAACGATTTCAGGTTTTTTAGCATCAATTATAGCTTTAAATACTTGAGTATATGCTTCAGTATCATAAACTTCTAATCTAGCTTGGTCTACAACTACAACTTTGTCAGCTCCATACTCAATTAGAGTTTTTGCTAATCCTCCAACATTATATCCAATTAAAGCAGCTGTTACTGGTACATTTAATACTCCAGCTAATTCTTTAGCTTTTCCAATTAATTCCAAACCAACAGTTTGAATTACCCCATCTCTTTGTTCTGCAAATACTAATATTCCTTTATAATCACTTAAATTCATTATCCTATCTCCTTTTCCTAAGGTTCATTTGTTAAATAACAAATTTTTCTTTTAATTTTTCAACAATCAAGTTTACTGCTTCTTTTGCTTCCAATTCAAATACTTTACCAGCCTGTTTAGCTCCTTTAGTAAATGATTTTTTAACTTTAGTAGGTGATCCATTCAATCCAATAATTGCTGGATCTATTGTTATATCATCAAAAGTCCAAGTTTCAACTTGTTTATCAAAAGCTTCAACAATTCCTCCAACTCTCATATATCTAGGTTGATTAGCTTCTGATAATACAGTAACTAGAGCAGGTAATTGGACATTTACTAGATAATATCCATCTTCCACAACTCTTTTAATTGTTAATGAATTGTCTTCTGTATTATATTGCATATCTTTTACATAAGATACTTGAGGTAACCCTAAATGCTCAGCTATTTGTGGTCCAACTTGTGCAGTATCTCCATCAATAGCTTGTCTTCCTGCGATTATTAGGTCAGCTTCAATATTTCTTAAAGCAGCTGCAATAGTGTTAGAAGTAGCTAAAGTATCTGCTCCTCCAAATTTTCTATCTGTCAAAAGAATAGCTCTATCTACACCCATTGCATATGCTTCTCTTAGGATAGCTTCTGCTTGAGGAGGTCCCATTGTGATAACTGTTACATGAGCTCCATATTTATCTTTAAGTTTTAAAGCCTCTTCCAATCCACCTTTATCATCTGGGTTCATGATACTAGGAACTCCATCTCTGATTAGTGTTCCCTTTACTGGATCTAATTTGATCTCAGTTGTGTCTGGAACTTGTTTTATACAAACTACTATTTTCATCTTCCATCCTCCATATATTAATTCATATACTTTTTTCTCTATTGGTTAATTATTTTAAAAGATTTCCTGCTATTACCATTCTTTGAACTTCTGAAGTTCCTTCATAGATCTCAGTAATTTTAGCATCTCTCATCATTCTTTCTACTGGATATTCTCTAGTATATCCATATCCTCCATGTAACTGAACTGCTTTAGTTGTAACTTCCATAGCAGTTTCAGCTGCAAATAGTTTAGCTCTAGCTGCATCTACTGTATATGGTAAATTATTACTTTCTCTCCATGCTGCTTTATAAACTAGAAGTCTTGAAGCTTCTATTTTAACTTCTAAATCAGCTAGTTGGAATTGAGTATTTTGGAATTTTGCAATAGCTCTTCCAAATTGTTTTCTTTCTTTTACATATCCAACAGTTTCATCTAAAGCACCTTGAGCAATTCCTAATGCTTGAGAAGCAATTCCTATTCTTCCTCCATCAAGAGTCATCATAGCGATTTTAAATCCTTTTCCAACTTCTCCCAATAGATTAGATTTAGGTATTCTTACATTTTCAAATATCAATTCACATGTTGATGAACCTTTAATTCCAAGTTTCTTTTCTTTTTTACCTATAGAGAATCCTGGTGTTCCTGCTTCTAATATGAAAGCTGAAATTCCTTTTAATCCTTTTGATCTATCTGTCATTCCAAATATAACATAAACATCAGCATATCCAGCATTTGTTATAAATATTTTAGAACCATTGATAACCCATTCATTTGTAGCTTCATCTAAAACTGCAGTAGTTTGTTGTCCAGCAGCATCTGTTCCAGCATTTGGTTCAGTCAATCCAAAGGCTCCTAACCATTCTCCGCTTGCTAGTTTTGGAATATATTTTTGTTTTTGTTCTTCAGTACCAAAGTGTAATATTGGCCAAGTTCCTAGTGAAGTATGCGCAGATACAATAACTCCAGTAGTTCCACATACTCTTGAAAGTTCTTCTACTGCCATTGCATACATTACATTATCTCCACCTGCTCCACCATATTGTTTGGAATAGGGATTCCCATTAACCCGATTTCAGCCATTTTTTAACTGTTTCAACAGGGAATCTTTCTTCTTCATCTACTTCAGCAGCTAAAGGTTTTACCTCTTTTTCAGCAAATTCTCTTATCATTTGTCTGAAAAGTTCATGTGTCTTAGGTATATTAAATTCCATTATCTTAATCCTCCTACTAGTCTTTGTTATCTAACTATTTTTTCATTATTTTGCTTGACCTTTTAATACTTCTTTACCGTCTTGATTTGTACATATTGTTGATAATATTACCCTGTTTTTTCTGGAATTAATTCTATAATCTCAGCAGTTGCTGTGATAGTATCTCCAAAATAAACAGGTGCTGTGAACATTAGTTCCTGTCCCATGTAAATACTTCCCTCACCTGGAAGTTTTGTTCCTAATACAGCAGATACAAGACCTGCAGTTAGCATACCATGTGCTATTCTGTGTTTGAAAATAGTTTTTTTAGCATGTTCTTCATTTAAGTGGGCTGGATTTATATCCAATGTAATACCTGCATAAAGAATAACATCAGCTTCTGTTATTGTTTTGTAACTTGAGCCTTCATACCTATTTTCAAATCTCCGAAATTCATATCCCCTCCAATCCATCATTCATAAATTTCTTTGATTAATAAAAAACAGTAGATATAAATATATTATTATATAGATATAAATATATTTTATTATAGCACTTTTTCAAAAAAAATTAACCAAATATTTCTAGTTTAATCCCGTTCTAAAATCGTACTATTTTGTTTTATATGTATCTAATGCTTTTTTACATACACGTAACCTGTCAATTGTACTCTATTATAAGTTATACCAATATTTTAACTCAAAGTCAAGAGCTAGGGAATACTTTCTATTTTTTGCTCATTTTTTGCGTTATATTTATTAAAAAATAATCAAATTGTAGAAAATTTATCTTTATTCTCCTAAAACTAAGAAATACTTATTGAATACAATGTCAAATAGAATTTTTTATGAACAATGGTTTCTTACTTATTAAAATTATTAAGATAAAATAGTATTCAAATTATTATAATACTAATCCCATTTTCTCCGCTTTAAATATTTTTTCATCCATAGTTTTCAACTCATTTGAAATCAATGGTTTAAATTCCATTTGTTCTAATATATCTCTTTCTATATCTATCCCTGGCGCTATTTCAATTAGTGTTAGTCCTTCAGGTTTTAATTCAAAAACTGCTCTCTCTGTTACATATTTTACTTTCTTTTTATTTTCCTTTGCTAATTTTCCACTAAATGTAATCTGCTCAACATCTTTTACAAATTTTTTGATTTTTCCTTCTTGAACTATTTTTAATTTTCCATCAGCTATTTCAAGTTTTAATCCTCCTGCTGTAAATGTACCACAGAAAACTACTTCTTTCGCATTCTGTGTTATATTTATAAAACCTCCACACCCTGCTATCTTTGGTCCAAATTTTGATACATTTATATTTCCATATCTATCACATTGAGCAAGACCTAAAAATGCCATATCTAATCCCCCACCATCATAAAAATCAAATTGATATGGTTGATCTATTATACATACAGGATTTACTGATGCTCCAAAGTTAAGTCCTCCTGCTGGAGTTCCTCCTATAGCTCCTGGTTCTACTGTTGGAGTAAAATATTCTTCTTGTCCCTCTTCATTAAGTACAGCAGCTATTACTTCTGGCATTCCTATTCCATAATTTATTATTTTCTTTTCTCTAGAAAGTAGCATTGCACATCTTCTTGATACTACTTTTCTTTCATCTAATTGCACTGCTTCCACTTTTGATGGTTTATCTGATATAATTCTAGTAACATATTCAAGATTAAATTCTTCAGCCAATGTCTGTTTATGATTTTCAAGATTTTCAACCACCACTACATAATCTACTAATATTCCAGGTATCTTTACATTTTTAGGCTGAATTACCCCATTTTCTACTTTTTTCTTAACCTGAACAATTATCTTTCCACCAGCATTTTTTACAGCCATTGCTATTGATAATGTTTCTAGTGTCAATGGTTCTTCCTCAAAGGAAATATTTCCATCTTCATCTGATGAAGTTCCTTTTAAAATACCAAAGTTTGGTCTTTGTCCATGAAAAAATAACACTTCTCTTCCATTTAGCGTTAGTTTTTCAACAATATCTTTTGTTGTAACATCATTAAGTTTTCCACCTTGGATTTCTGGATCCACAAATGTTCCTAATCCAACATGTGAAATAGTTCCTGGCTTTCCTGCTGCCATATCTCTAAACATTTGGGCAATTACTCCCTGTGGCAGATTGTAGCCTTCCATATCATTGTTATTTACCAGTTGTGCAAGACCTGGGGCCAATCCCCAATGTCCTCCTATAGCTTTTTTTATCATTCCTTTATGAGCAAAATGATTAAGACCTTTTGTTTTCCCATCACCAAATCCAGCGGCAAACATAAGATCAAGATTCTTTGGTGTTCCTTTTTCCAAAAAAGATTTTTCCATTTCAATAAATATCTCTTCTGGACTTCCTATCCCTACAAAACCACATACCAGTAAAAATGAATCATCTTTTATTAATCTGGCAGCTTGAGATGCTTTAATAAACTCAGCCATTTAACTCACTCCTTTTTTTACCAAAAATACCTATCAGAATATTTTTGTATTCTTTTTTAGAACTAAGTCATGCCATTTCATACACTAAATATGATTCTAATTTGTTAGTAGGATTATAGTGCATTCTTTACAGAAAAGTCAATAGATGTATTCAAAAATAAATTATCATTCTTTAAAATAAATATTTTTCTTTAACTGGAGAAAATTTTATATTTTATAAAAATATGTTATAATACTTGAGTTATGGATAACTTTTATATATTATTACCTTTTTCTTTTATGAATTTAATTCATACATTATATGATAAAAAAGTATTTAATTTTATGCTGCTAAAAAGTGTATACTTTAAGTATAATAAAAATTATTAAATTCTAAATTTTAATTATAAAAAAGGAGGGGATTCATATTAACATAAAACTTTTGAACTACTTTGTTGAAATAGCTAGACAGAAAAGTTTTACAAATGCTTCTAAAAATTTGTATATATGCCAATCAGCTTTAAGTAAAGCTATAAAAACTTTTGAAAGTGAATTAGATATTATCCTTATAGACAGGACATCTAAAAATTTCAAACTGACCCCAGAAGGACAGCTTCTTTACGAAAATGGTATCATTGCTTTAAAAGTAATAAATGAGCAGCTTACTAAACTTCAAGATAGTATAAGTTTAGAAAAAGGAAGTATCAAAGTTGGAGTACCTCCTGTGATAAGTACTATCTATTTTACATCTACAATACAAGAATTTAGAAATATGTATCCTAATATCAATCTAAGTGTTATTGAAGCTGGAGCTAATACAGTAAAAGATAAAGTTGAAAAAGGAGAAATTGATATTGGAGTTGTCATTCTTCCATTTTCTTCTCAAGATTTTAATATAACTTCCGTATTCATGTCAGACAATGTTGTTGTTGTCCATAAAAATCATCCTTTAGCTTCTAAAAAAGAAGTTTCATTTTCAGAAATAAAAGATGAACCTCTTATCATTTTAAATGAAACATATATGCTTCATGACAGAATAAAAGCTCTTTGCGCTAAAGCTGGTTTTGAACCAAACATTATTTGCAGCAGTTCTCAATGGGATTTTATTGCTGAAATGGTGGCTCTTAATCAAGGAATAACTATACTTCCTAGACCTATACTCAGTAAATTCCATTCTAAAAATATTAGACTTTTAACTATCAAAGACCCAGAATTTCCATGGAATATAGCACTTATTGTTAGAAAAGATAAATATGTATCCAAGGCTATAAAACTTTTTATTGAATTTGTAAAAAATATAGATTTATAATTTCATTTTATCCCTTAATTTCATTTTTTATACCTATGTATGATTTTTTTCATAGCACAAATGAAATTCTAGTATTTTACTTTATCTACTTATTGAAATATAATTTTAACATAAAACTATCAGTTCATTTTGTATATTAATTATAATTTATGTTCTAATTTGTTGCTTCAAAATTCAATGATAAATTTGATAATTTTGATAATAAGGTAAAAAATAAATTTAGGGAGGAAAATATATGCTGGGTATACTTTTAGGTTTATTATTATTAGTTTTTCTTTCATATAAAGGATATTCTATTATCTGGGTAGCACCACTTTCAGCTATCATTGTTGCTTTATATGGATTCGGATTCAATGGACAAGTTTTGTTGGAATCATATACTGAAAACTACATGGGGTCCTTAGCTAGCTTTACTAAATCATGGTTTCCTCTGTTCTTTCTAGGAGCAGTTTTTGGAAAAATGATGGATGTTACTGGAGCAGCTCGTTCTGTTGCACACCTCCTTGTAAAATTTGTTGGAGCTAAAAGAGCGCTTCTTGGAGTTATTGTAAGTTGTGCTGTTCTTACTTATGGAGGAGTTAGCCTTTTTGTTGTAGTTTTTGCTATATACCCACTTGCTATATCTCTTTTCAGAGAAGCTAATTTACCAAGAAAACTTATTCCTGGAGCTATTGCACTTGGAGCATTTACTTTTACTATGACAGCTTTCCCTGGAAGTCCTCAATTAAATAATATAATTGCTGGAAGATATTTTAATACTACTCCTTATGCAGCTCCTATTATGGGTATAGTTGCTGGATTAATAATGCTCGTTTGTGGATATTTTTATCTTTACTGGAAACAAGAAAAACTAATAAAAGCTGGTGAACATTTTATTGAACCTGCTAATAATATTAAAGAAGAAGATGGAGATCTTCCAAATGAATATCTTTCATTAGTTCCTCTCATTACAGTTGTTCTTGTGCTTTACATACTAAGTAAAAAAGCTGGTATGGCTATAACTCCAGCTAGTATCTTATCACTTTTATGTGGAAACATTGTTGTCGCTGTACTTAATTTAAATAAGTCTAAGTTTTTTATAAAAGCGCTAAATGAAGGTGGAAATGGTTCAGTTATAGCAATACTTAATACTGCAGCAGCTGTTGGTTTTGGTGGAGTTGTAAGGGCTGTACCAGGATTTCAAGTTCTTACTGATAAACTTCTTGGAATAGATGCAAGTCCTTTAATCTCAGAAGCATTAGCTATAACTCTTCTTGCTGGAGCTACTGGTTCATCTTCAGGTGGTATGGGTATAGCATTAGAAGCTCTTGGTCCTCAATATATGGCTATAGCTGCATCTCAAGGAATAAATGTAGAAGCTTTTCATAGAATAGCTACAATTGCTTCTGGAGGTTTAGATTCTCTTCCGCATTGTGGTGCCGTTATAACTCTTCTGGCAGTTACAGGTATGACTCATAAAGATTCATATAATGATATTGGAATGGTTACCTGTGTCATTCCTCTACTTGCACTAGCTGCAGCTATAATTTTAGGAATGATGGGAATTGTATAATTTTAAAATCAAATAATATTTATTAATAAGAAGCAGCTGTAAATTATTTTCAAATTTAATTTCAGCTGCTCTTTTTTTCCTTCTTAAAATTCTAATTTTAATTTATATTTAAATTTGATATAATGCAATAGGAGGGAAAAATATATTATGATTACTAACGAATTTGAAACTATTATAGATCTTTTAAAAAAAGATATGAAAATAATCCAAAGAACTGATCACTTTGCTTTTTCTTTAGATTCACTTCTTATCTCAGAATTTGCATCTATTACTAAAAATACTAATAATATTGTAGACTTAGGAACTGGAAATGGTGCTATTCCACTTTTTCTTTCTAAAAAAACAAAGGCTAAAATAACCGGTATTGAAATCCAAGAAATATCAAGCAATCTTGCAAGAAGAAATGTAAAGCTTAATAACCTTGAAAATCAGATTACTATTATTAATGATGATATGAAAAATTGGAGAAAATATTTTACAACTCATACTTTAGATATGGTGGTATCAAATCCTCCTTTTTTCAAGTTTAATGGTAATGAAGAACTTTTAAATGATCTTACTCAATTGACATTAGCAAGACATGAAATCTCTATTACTCTTGACACTCTTATAGAAACTGCTTCGGCACTATTAAAAGATAAAGGATATTTTGTTCTTGTTCATCGAGTTGATAGACTTATTGAAATAATTGAGATTATGAAAAAACATCTTATTGAACCAAAAAGAATTCAATTCTGTCATTCTAAAACTGACAAAGAAGGAAAAATATTATTAATAGAAGGAATTAAATATGGCAAACCTGGACTTAGAATATTACCTCCTTTATTCACTCATAATAACGATGGACAGTATTCTAGTGAAGTTTTGGAAATGTTTAAATAATTTATATTTTCATTCTTGGGGAGGAAAATTTTATGAATGAAAACAGAGTTCTCATACTAGCTAACTTAGTGGGAAAAATGGCATTACAAAGTGGTGCTGAAACTTATAGAGTAGAGGATATAATAAATAGAATATGTAGGCATTATGGATTAAATGCTCAATGCTTTGTTTCTATTACTTGCATTATTACTTCTGTAAGAAACCATAAAGGAGAACTTTTCTGTTCTGTAGAAAGAGTTCCTAACAGAACTACTAATTTAAATAAAGTTCATAGTATAAATCAATTAGTAAGAGATATAAAGAAATATTCTTTTGATGAATTTGCTAAAAATGTAAATATAATAGATAAAGAAATTCCTTATAAAAAATACATATACTTTTTAGCATACTGCTTTGGAGCATTTTCTTTCTCCCTTCTTTTTAAGGGAAAATTTAATGATGCTTGTTGTGCTTTTATAAGTGGAGGACTTATATTTGTTATATCAGATTTTGCTGCTAAACTTCAATCAAATAGTTTTTTTATAAATACATTAGGAGGATTTATCTGCACAATATGTTCTTACCTTTCATATAAAATAGGTTTTACAGATACAGTTTCATATTCTATTATTGGAGCTATTATGCTTCTTGTTCCTGGAATAGCCCTTACAAATGCAATAAGAGATTTAGTAGCTGGAGATCTTCTTTCAGGAGTATCTCGTGCTGTGGAGGCTTTTCTTGTAGGAGCAGCTTTAGCAATAGGTACTGGATTCGCACTATTTATTCTTGTAAGATTTGGGGGGATATAAAATGTTATTAGAGATTTTATGGGCTGCTGCAAGTACTTTTGCTTTTGGTATTATATTCAATCTTAAAGGAAAGAAATTATTTTGTGCAAGTGCTGGTGGAGCATTAGGCTGGGCTGTGTATATATTTTTTAAATACAATGGGAGTTCTATTCCAGCCTCATTCTTATACTCTTCAATAGCAATTACTATATACTCTGAAATAATTGCTAGATTTTTAAAAACACCAGTTACTTCTACTTTAATAGCTAGTCTTATACCTCTGGTTCCTGGAAGTGGAGTGTATTTCACAATGTCTTATCTCGTTGAAAATAAAATAGAAAAAGCTGTAGCTAAAGGAACTGAAACTATTCTTATAACAGTTGCTATTACAGTAGGAATAGTATTTGTTTCTACTTTTTCTCAAATATATTATAAAATAAGAAGATATAATAAAATAAAGAAAAAAATAGATTTACGAAATTCTATAAAATTAAAAAAACAAATAAATAAATTTTAATAAAAGGGAAGCTTCTCTAGTTTTAAAGAAGCTTCTTTTTTTATTTTATTCTGTTTTAATTAAACCTTATGTCAAATATAACAAAATTTCTTTTTTTATCAAACTTCATATTATATTCAAGATGAAGAAGTTCTAAAATATTCTTTACAATGGAAAGCCCTAATCCTGTACCTCCATATTTTCTATTTCTTGAAAAATCTATTTTATAAAAAGGTTGAAATATTTGAGCAAATTTTTCTTCTGAAATAATTTCTGCACTATTTGATATTCTCAAATTATTATTTTTATAATTTATTTCTATTATTCCCCTTTTATCAGTATATGAAATTGCATTAGTTAAAAGATTGTTTAATATAATCGAAAGTTTTCCTAAATCTCCTATTATAATTTTATCCTCTATATCAACTATTAAGTTTATTTTTCTTTCTTCTATATCAAGATGATATTTACTTAAAAGCCCAGTTATAAAATCTTTTATTCTTATCTCTCTTTTTTCTATTTTAAAGAAATTAGATTCATATCTATGATAAGAATTTAAATCTTTTATCATCTTATTAAGATAAACACCTTCATCAAACATGACTGCATATATTTTTTCTATTTCTTCAGGATTCTTAATAATTTTATCTTGAAGCATTTCTATATACCCATTTATAATAGCAATAGGCGTTTTAAGTTCATGACTTATTGAATTCATAAAGTTTTTCTCAAATTTCATAAGTTTTTCATTTGTTTCTAGTTCTTTTTTCAATTTTTTATTTACAAGACTCAATTCATCTATGTTATTTTTCAATACTTCAGCCATGTTATTTATATTTCTTCCAAGTCTTGTAAGTTCATCATCACTTTTAAATTCAATTTTTTTTGAAAAATCAAGGTTTGACATTTTTTTTGACACTTCTTCTAAAAGCTCTATTGGTTTTGACATTTTTTTTGAAATAAAATATGTTAAAATAAATAACACTGGTATAATAAGAGCTGTAACATAAAAATATGCAGATAAAATTATATGGCTTATTACCTCTGGAACTACCATCAATGAAGATATTACAATAAATTTTTCTTTATCTACCTTTTTTATAATATATATATTATTTAAAAGATTTGTCCTTTTTACAAATTTCACAATGCTCTCATTTATCTTCATATGTTCTATATCAATTTTTAGATCTCTTTTATTAAGATATTCGAAAATATAGGCTTTAGGCTTCTCAGCTTCTAAATCTACAATATCTATTTTTATATCTTCTGTTTCCTCTATCTTTTTTTTATATTTAAGTGAAAAAGAATTTATATTTACAAACTCTGTTATTTCTTTTAAATCTTTAGCTTTTTTCTTTTTAATATATTCGTTAACATATAAACTGTTAAATCCATATATTATAATAAGAGGCATATATGTAACAATAATAAGTATAAAAAATATTTTATAAAAAATTTTCTTCATAAATAACCATATTCCTTTGCTTTATTTTATTTCAAATTTATATCCAACACTCCTTATTGTCTTAATATACTCATCTCCTATTTTTTTCCTAAGATTTTTTATATGAACATCTACTATTCTGTCATTTCCTGTATAATCATATCCCCATATTTCTGTAAGCATTTTTTCTCTACTTAAAGCTATATTTTTATTTTTTATAAAATACATTAAAATTTCATATTCTTTAGGAGCAAGATCCAAATCTCCTTCTCCTTTTCTTACACTATGAGAAATATCATTTATTTTAAGGTTTCCTATTTCTATCTCATTGTTAATATTAATATTACTTTTATTTTTTAAAATTGTTTTTACTCTAGCTAGAAATACTTTATTACTAAAAGGCTTTGTTATATAATCATCTGCTCCTATTTCAAAACCAAATACTTCATCATTTTCATTATCTCTTGCAGTTATAATTATCACTGGAACAGAGCTATATTCTTTTATTTCTCTACATATACTCCAGCCATCTTTCTTAGGAAGCATTATATCCAATACCACAAGATCAAAAGGTTTTTCATAAAAAATTCTCATTGCCTCTTCTCCATCTGCTGCTTCAGTTACCTCATATCCTGCTGTCAGCAAATATACCTTTAAAATATTTCTTATTTCTTTTTCATCCTCTACTATTAGAATCTTTTTCACAATCCCTCCATCAACTAAAAAGTTCTTGTTTCCAAATTATATCATATATAAAAAATAATAAAAAGATAATACTTGTTATTTTTATTTAAAATAAAAACCGATTCCTGAACTTCAGCAGAAATCGGCTTTTTAAAAATGCCATAATTAATTTCATTATAAAATATAGTAACTATTTTTCACCCTATTAGAATGTAGTTCTAAATCCTACTACAGCAACTGGTTGCCATCTCCAATCTTGTGCATCACTTCCATATCTATATCCATTTGCATATTCAGCACCTAAAGATACATAAGCCTTAAACGAATCAGTTGCATTATATGAAGTAATTATTTGAGGCCAAGCATATAATTTATATTTTGAATCTTCATATGATACTTTTACAGGCTCAGATTTTTTATCAAAGTTATTAGTTCTATACTCTCTTTTTAGAACATTTTCTGAGTTCCAAGAATATGGATCAAATCCACCTTCAAAATAGAAATCTATATTAAGTTTTCCATTTGAATATAGGTTAGTAGTATTGTATAAGTATGCCTCTACATCTACTCCAAAGTTATCATCTGTTTTACTGTTTGCTCCAGTTTCTTGGTCTTTTCCATAGAAATGTTGAGTTGCATATACATTAAATTCAAATGAGAATCCTAATGGAAATTCATGCATTGTATATAAGTCTACACCTATTTGGTTATCATAATCATCGCTATTTAACCATGCATATTTATACTTTGGAGCCACTACAAAGTCTGTAGTTTTTACAAAGTCATTGTTGAACATATAATCAGCAAAATTAAATCTTGCTTGATATTCCAATTCTTGAGTATCATCACTATCTCCATTATCCTGATAATGAATTCTTGAAGTCAAGTTTACTTTAGAATCTCCTAAATAACCATGGTTATAGAAATATCTGAATCTTGCCTGTGTTCCATCTATTCCTTTATCTTCTTTGTTTCCTGTTGAATTCCAACTATTGTAATCTCTTATTCTGTACTCTAATGACTGATTTTCTGTCATATTAATTTTACCTTTTAATTCAACTCTTCCATAGTTGTTATTTTTTCCATCATTTTTATAGTTCAACTCTTCAGCATCACCATAATATTTGTAATGTAAATTTACATAACCATTTGGTCTAAATCCTTCTTCCTTATCTCTGTAAACAATAACTTCTTTTTCAACTACTTGTACTGGTGCTTCTTCAACTACAACTGGAGCAGGTACAACTTCTTTAGCCTGTGCCATTGCTGCAACTGTTAAAAATGCACCAACTAATAATAAAGATTTTTTCATAAAAATACCCCCTGTACTTTTTTATATTAAATTATATATGCTTTTTAAGCATTATAATAATTTACTCAAGGCAGTTTCAATCTGGGAATTTTATCGCTGCCTTACCTTAAAATCAAGAAAAATTAGCACTTAAATCTTTTCTTTCATATTGATACTATAATATGGAATTATGAATTTTTTATGAATTAAATATATTTTTTATACACATTCAAACACTTTATCAACATTTAATAAACATAATTTTATTATTGGAATATAAAAAAAGCCCCATATTAATGGAGCTAATTTTAACTTAATACTTATATATTCTTTTTATAAAGATGCATAACTACTCTTTTCATAATAATGTCTGTCATTTCCTATAATAAATAAAACTGTCCTATCCTTTATAGAATCTATAACATCTCTAGAAATAGTAGTAGGTATAGCTGGACATCCTTCACTTCTTCCTAGAAATCCATACTTTTCTATAAAATCAGGTTCTGCATAATCTGCTCCATGAACAACTATATTTCTACTGAGAGCATTTGAATTTATTCCAGCTTCTAATCCCTTCAATCTCAGTGAATACCCATTACTTCCTACATATGAATCATTAGTCATATAAAATCCTAGGGAACTCATATATGAATTCTTATTATTTGAAAAATTAAGAGCTGAAGTTAAACCAGAATTTTTTCCATGTGTTACATATGTACTGTATGCAATTTTTCTCTTATTCAAATCTAATACAAAAAATCTTTCAACATTTGATGGTTTTGTATAGTCAACTATTGTAAGTAGTCCCTCTCTCTTATCTGGTATCTGCATATAACCTTTATATGCTTTTCTAAAAATTGTGTATTCAACTTTTTGATTTAAATTCAAATCGTTATACATTTTTTGGATATAATCTTCCTCCAAGTTTCTTTCTGCTCCAAAAGACAAAGTGCTAAATAAAGTTAACGCTAATAAAACTTTTTTTATCATAATTCTACACTGTCCTCCTAGAAAATTTTTATATATAGAAAGTTTACATTGAAATTATATTTTTTTTCCGTTAAAATGTCAATAGAAATAAATATATAGAAAGGAGTTTTTTATGTATTTGAAAAAATTAAAAATTGTCAATTGGCAGTGTATAGAATATACAAAAATAGATTTTGAGAATCTTATGCTTTTTATAGGCCCAGCTAATAATGGAAAATCCAGCATTATGTCTTCTATAATGTTTTTTTTAGGTTATCGTAATTTAAGAACAAAAGATATTCGAAATCAAAATATTCCTTTAGAATTAGAAGGAAGTTTTTCTAATTTTTCTCGAAGAACATTTAAAGAATTAAAAGAATATATTTACAATAAAGAATTAAAAATAAGAATAACTAAATATCCTAATCATGAAATCCAATATAAAATTGGAAAAAATAGAGAATGGGTGGAAATAAATTATGATACTTATATAAACATTGTGTCTAATATTCCCATTCTTTTTATTCCACCTTTTGCAGAAAATGAACAAGCAGAATATTTTGTTACTTCTTTCCTAAATATCCTGAAAAAAAGAAATATAGATGAAAAATTTGTATTGAAAGAAATGAAAAATTTATCTGATACTCTAACCTCTGAATATGTTAGTAAAGGATTATACAGAACATTATTATTTGAGCTATTTAGAGCATTAGCTGCAGAATCAAAAAAAATCGAAACAAGTATAATAGGAAACACTATGATATTTTTTGAAGAACCTGAATTATATCTCCATCCTCAAGCAGAAAAAGAGCTATATGATTGCTTTATTGCATTAAGTAAATTAGGTGTACAACTATATATTTCTACACACTCAAGTAATTTTATAAGCTTAAAACACTATAAGTCCATATGTATTATAAGAAATTCCGATAATGGAAGTAGAGCTTTTCAATTTAAGGGAAAACTTTTCTCTGGTGATGAGGTAAAATATTTTAATATGAACTATTGGATAAATCCTGATCGGAGTGAACTTTTTTTTGCTAAAAAAGTTATTTTAGTAGAAGGACAAACAGATAAAATAGTTCTTGGATATCTTTCTAAAAAATTAGGAATTTTTAAATATGATTATTCTATTCTTGAATGTGGTAGTAAAAGTATTATTCCACAATTTATAAAACTTTTAAATGCTTTTAAATTACCATATATTGCTATTTATGATAAAGACAATCATTTCTGGCGAACTGAGCTAGAAATAGAGAATTCAAACTTAAAAAATCACTCCATTCAAAAAAGTATCAACTATGATTTTGGTGATTTTGTTGAATTTGACAATGATATAGAAGAAGAGCTTTATAGTGAAAAAAGAGAAAGAAAAAACTATAAAAATAAACCTTTTAATGCTCTTAAAACAGTTTCAGAAGAAAATTATATCATACCAGCTCAATTAGAAAAAAAAATAAGAAAAATATTTAGTTAATCCAAATATCCTGGGGGATTATATGAATAATTCAATTTTTCATAAAAAGAAAAAAAGAAGTACTTTTCCTAAAATTATTTTTATTATTATAATTGGAATAGTCTTTTTTAAAATGAAAATAGATAAAGAAGTTGGAAAAGAATTAGATAGCCTTAATAATGTAAAAATTTATTTCAATGGATTTCCAAATAAATCCTTTGGAAGAAATCTTGCTGAAGATGGCTATAATCTTGGAATGAAGTATCAATGTGTCGAATTTATAAAAAGATATTATTTTGAATATTACAATCATAAAATGCCAGACACTTATGGGAATGCTAAAGATTTTTATGATAACAAGCTAAAAGATGCGGAAATGAATGTTAAAAGAGGATTATTACAATTTTCTAACCCCAGTTTCAAAAAACCTTCTGTTGGAGATATAATAATATTTAAACCATCTCTCTTAAACCCATATGGTCATGTTGCCATAATATCAAAAGTTGATGAAAGTGCTATTGAAATTATTCAGCAGAATGTTTGGAAAAAAACTAGAGAAAGTTTTAATCTTATAAATATTAATAATCTCTGGTATATAGAATCTAAAAGAATTATTGGAAGATTATCTCTTCCTGAATAAATTGAATTAAAATTATTAAAATACAATATAATTAAATTACAGAATAAAAAATTTCCCAATTCTATTTTAAAGAGAATTATTTAGATTCCTCCAGAGATTTCTATTATTTTTATTACAGCATTTACACTAATCTGTTTATTCTCTTTTCTAAAAGTAGAAATTCAATAATAACTATTGTTTATACTTATTATTTTAATTTATCTTATTTTAAATTTTTATCAAAAGTAGAAAAGAAAAATTAATTAAATTTTAATTAATAAAAAAGAAGCTAACCTAGAAGTTAAAGTAAAATTTTTAAACTTACTTTTTTCTCTTAATCAGCTTCTTTTTTGCATAATTATTTAAATTCTTTTTCTAAGCATATCCAATTCATTTAATTCAGTATCTATAGTTATTTTTACAAAAGAATTAGGATTTGCTGCTTCTACTTCTTCTCCCTCTTTTCCTCTTGTAATAAGAGTCATTTTAGGAAGAGTTATCTCTCTTACATTTATTCCTGGACTTACAACTTCCAGTTTTTCTCCAACTTCAAGTCTATTTCTTATAGCAAGAATATATTCGTTTTTAGAAAGCTTTTTTTCCACTTTTGCTACTAATTGATGTGATTGACTATAAGAATTTCTATCATTATAATTTTGTCCATCTACACCAGGTCTTCCCATATAAAATCCATCTGTATATGACCTATGTGAAACTGATTCTAGTTCTTCCAACCACTTAGGATTAAATTTATAATTTCCTGAATAATAGCTGTCTATAGCATCTCTATATACTTTTACACAGTTAGCTACATAATATATTCCTTTCATTCTTCCTTCTATCTTTAGAGAATCTACTCCTATATCAAGAATTTTATCTATAAATTCTATTGTACATAAATCTTTTGAATTAAATATATATGTTCCATGTTCATCTTCAAATACAGGCATGTATTCTCCAGGTCTTGTTTCCTCTACAAGTGAATATTTCCATCTGCAAGATTGAGCACAGTCACCTCTGTTTGCATCTCTTCCTGTCATATAGTTGCTCAATAGGCATCTTCCTGAAATTGACATACACATAGCTCCATGTATAAATACTTCAAGCTCTATATCTGGTACTTTAGCTCTTATTTCTGCTATATTTTCAAGAGATATTTCTCTTGCTAACACTACTCTTTTTGCTCCTAAATCTCTCCACATTTGTACAGAACGCCAGTTTGTATTACTTGCTTGAGTACTCACACTAATACGAAGATTACTATTTTCTTTTACTATCTGAAATACTCCTAAATCAGCAACTATTACTCCATCTATTCCAATCTTTTCTAAAAATTTTACATAGTCAGGTAAAAGATCCAATTCATCATTATGTGGTATTATATTTAAAGTAACATATACTTTTTTTCCAAAATTATGAGCATAATTTACAGCTTCTTCTAATTCATCATCTGAAAAATTACTGCTTCCAGCTCTTAGATTAAACATCTTTCCACCTAAGAACACTGCATCAGCCCCATAATGGATAGCCATTTTAAACTTCTCCATGTTTCCTACTGGAGCTAATAATTCTACTTTTTTCACTTTATCATTCCTCTCTTAATTATTCTACTTTATTAGTATAATCCGCAAACTTAGTAAGTTCATGGAAAAATCTCAATTTAACTGTTCCTGTTGGTCCATTTCTATGTTTACCAATGATTACTTCTGTTATTCCTTTGTCTTCTGTTTCTTCGTTATAATAATCATCTCTATATAAAAACATTACCATATCAGCATCTTGTTCTATAGCTCCGGATTCCCTTAAATCTGAAAGCATAGGTCTTCTATCAGCTCTCTGCTCTGTAGCTCTTGATAACTGTGAAAGGGCTATAATTGGTACATCAAGTTCTCTTGCTATTCCCTTTAAAGATCTTGAAATGTCAGATATCTCTTGCTGCCTATTTTCTGATTTTCCACTACTTCCCTTTATCAATTGTAAATAGTCAATAAGTATCATATCTAATTTTCCTGCTGCTTTTAACCTTCTGGCAATAGCCCTTATTTCAAGTACTCCTAAGTTAGGTACATCTGCTATATTTATCTCTGTATTAGAAAGTCTTCCACTAGCTATACCTAGCCTTCCCCAGTCTTCTGGTGCTAAAAATCCTGTTTTTATTTTTTGAAGTCCTATTCCTGCTTCTACAGCTAAAAGTCTTTGAAGCAATTGAGAACTCGACATCTCCATACTGAATAAAAGTACTGCTTTGTCACTTTTAAGTGCAGCATTAAGGGCAAGATTGAGGGCAAAGGCTGTTTTTCCCATAGCTGGTCTGGCAGCTAGTATTATAAGGTCAGATGGTTGAAAACCACTTGTCATTTGATCAAAGTCTGTAAACCCTGATGAAATACCAATTGTTGTTCCTTTATTTGCATATACTTTTTCAAGTCTGAGAAACTCATCTGTCATAGCATCTCTAATTTTTACTAAGTCTTTTGACTCACTGTTTTCTGATATTTTAAATATCATTCCTTCTGCTCTATCCAAAATGCTTTCAGCCTCTTCATATCCACTATATGTCATCTCTACTATTTTAGTTCCAACATCTCCTAATCTTCTCAAAATAGCTTTTTCCTTAACTATTTTTGCATAAGCAGTAATATTTGCAGCAGTAGGAACCTCTTCTACTATGTCATAGAATATCTGTTCCCCTCCTACTTCTTCAAATTTTTCATTTTTTCTTAATCTATTCATTACTACTAGAGGATCAAGAACTTCTCCTTTATTGTATATCTCCCTCATAGTTTCATAAATTATTTTATGAGCATTTTTATAAAAATCATCAGGAGAAAGTATCTCTATTATATCACCAAATACATCTTGTTTAAGGAATATACCTCCTAAAACAGACCTTTCAGCTTCTAGGTCACTTGGAATTTTTCTTAAATTTTCAATTTCTGGCATTTTTTCTCCTTACTTTTAACAAAAAATTATTGAGCTTTTGCTACAATTTTAACTTCTGCTTTAACATCTGTATGAAGTTTTATAACAGCAATATGTTCTCCCAAAGTCTTTATATTACATTCTATTTTTTTTCTATCTATAGCTACTCCAAAGGTTTGTTCTATTGCTGCTGAAACCTCTTTATTAGTAATAGCACCAAATAACTTCCCATTCTCCCCAATCTTTACTCCAATTTCTATTTTTTAGATTCAAGTTGTTTTTTTAATTCAATTGATTTTTCTTTGTCTTCCTGAAGCTTTTTCTCTTCTCTTCTCTTTTTACTCTCTATTTTTTTAATTCCTCTTCAGTTGCTATTATCCCTTTTTATTTTTTATTAAAAATTATGAGCATAACCATCAGAAACAGTTATTAAATCTCCTTTTCTTCCTTGTCCTGCTACATCTTGTGTTAAGATAACTTGTATTTTTGCCATCTACTTTTCCTCCAAATTATTTTTTTCATTAAATATTACTTTATCTAACTTAAATCCTGAAAATACTCCAATAACAAAAGCTAAAAAAGGAAACATCACAGAAGTAAGTACTGCTATAAAGCTATTTAAAATTTTCACTTTTAATACTTTATTTAATATTGTATAAATACTTTTTAATCCAAAAAATATAAATATAACTTTTCCTATTTCCATTAAATTATTTATATAAAAATTATCTATCTTAAATATTTTTGATATAAAAAACGTTATTATATAGATCAATATCCACCCATATGATACTTCCCACTTCTCATAATCTTTCTTATCTAAAGAAAAATATGTCATAAATGAGCACAGCATAGAATAAGTAAACATAAGCCATAGAGAATTAGCTTTTAGCTCTTTAAATATCATTTGAACATCTTCCATGCTAAAATTTGTTCTTTGCTGATATATATCCATCAATGTACCTATATTAGCATCTATATCCTTTTTTACAAAAAGAAATATTCCTGCCATAAAAGCTGTTACTATTATTGCTGTAATAGTTATTCTATCAAACTTCTTTATAGAATAATTTATTTTTTCAAAGTAATAATAAAAAAGTTCTATTACTATAAAAAATCCTATATATACTCCTAAAAGCATGGGGTTCATCAATATTATAAGTATAATAGCAATAATATTGATTAATACTTTTTGTTTAAAATCTAAATCTCTCATTTTTTTTATCTTATAAACTGGCAATAAAAAACTAAATATTGGCATCATCAAAGAAATCATAAATAATGCTGCTACTGCCATTCCGTGAACTACAAACATTTTTCCCCCTGTTTTTATTAGTATTTATTTCATAATCTCTCCACCAAAAAAATCTACTATTTTTTTAGTAAAGTCATTTTCTCCTTTGTTGACTTCCTTCTTTTTACCAACAAGTACATACTTCACTTTTATTTTGGAATTGATTATTTTCCTTACTACTCTTAAAAATACATCATCATATGCATTTGTTTCCATCTGTTCTTTAGCAAAAGAATTTTCTCCTTCAAAACCAATAAATAATGTATCTCCTTCAATTTTATATGGTTTGGCACTTATCAAAAATGCTCCTAATGTTATTTTTTCTTTTTTAGCTTCTTCAACTATATCTTTCCACTGGCTTATTACATACTCCAAGGTTATTCCTGAAAGATCAATACTCTCCTCATTTCTAGAACTATCCTTATATACAGTTACAGGTTTTTCAATTATTTTTTCCACTATTTTTTCTTGAACAACATTTGTTTTAGAGCTTAGAAGATTATTAATAACCACATAGCCTACCATTCTTTTATCTTCTTCATACTTAAATTTATTCAATGAATCATAAACAGCTCCAATTATTTCAAGTCCTTTATTCACTTCTAACTCTGACTTACTCATAAGAGTTTTACAATATTTAGCAAAATCTTTAAAAAAAGTTCTATCTCTAAAGATTCACTCCAAAACTCATCTAGTAATTTGATAAGTTCTTTATACTTTTTCTCCATAACGTTATCTAAAAACTCTTTCATTTTCTTTACTGGAGTTACCCCAAGAACTTTTTCACATTTTTCTAAAGTTATTTCTTCATTCAAACAAGTTATCATGAGCCTTTCCAGTATAGAAGTTGCATCTCTCATACTTCCACCAGAATTTTCATAAATAAGATTCAATACATCGTCAGGTACAGAAACTCCTTCATTCTTCGATATCTCTTCAAGTTTTTCTTTCATTTCAGCTGGAGAAAGTGTCTTAAAATCATATCTCTGGCATCTTGATATAATAGTTGGTAATATTTTATCTGCTTCTGTTGTTGCCAGTATAAATATTACATGTTCAGGAGGTTCTTCTAATGTTTTTAAAAGAGCATTAAATGCTTCTTTTGTAAGCATGTGTACCTCATCTATAATATATATTTTTTTTCTTCCTTTTGATGGTTGATAATTTATTTTTTCCTTTAACTGTCTAATTTCATCTATTCCTCTGTTAGAAGCAGCATCAATTTCAATCATATCCATAAAACTTCCATCATTTATTGACAAACAGTTTTCACATTTGTTACATGGTTCATCTGTAATACCATTTTCTAGGCAATTAACACCTTTAGCTATAAGTCTAGCTATTGTAGTTTTTCCTACACCTCTTGGACCTGTGAAAAGATATGCGTGAGAAGTTTTGCCATTTCTTAATGAAGCTTTTAATGTTTTCACTATTTCTTTTTGCCCTGCTATCTCTTCAAAATTTTTAGGTCTATATTTTCTATATAATGTTATATGCATTTCATCTACTCCAAACCATAGTTACTCATTTTTGTCCTTAACGTATTTCTCGTTATTCCTAATATTTCTGCTGTTTCTACTTTTTTTCCATTGGTCATTTCTAAAACTTGATGTATAAGCTCTTTTTCTACTTTTGAAATAATATTTCCATAATAACCTTTTTGATTACTAGTTTTATACATTTCCATTTCTACCTTTATCCATTCTTTAAGAGCCCCCATTTGGGCATCTCCTTTTCTTTTTGTAATTTTTGTTCCAAGTACATTACTTGGAAGGTCTTCTATAAGTATAGAACCTCCTCTGCATAATGCAACAGCAGATTTTATAGCATTTTTAAGTTCATTTACATTTCCCGGCCAGTCATACCTCAATATTTTTTTCAAAGCTGGTTTACTTACACCTTTTATATTTTTATGAAGTTCTTCATTACATTCTATTAAATAATGATCTATTATCAGAGGGATATCATCTTTTCTTTCTCTCAATGGTGGAATATTTACTTCAAGAACTTTTAATTTTCTATATAGTTCATCAATAAATTTACCTTGATTTATAAGTTCTTCAAGATTTTCGCTTGTACTAGCTACTACTCTTAAATCAATTTTAATTGGATCAGCTCCACCCATTCTAAAGAATTCTCCTTCTTCTAAAAAATAAAGCACCTTAGATTGTAAGTCCAAACTTAAAGACTCTACATTTCCTAGATGAAGTGTTCCTCCATTGGCTTTTTCAAGATCACCTATTTGAGAAAAAACGGCTCCAGCAAAAGCACCCTTTTCATAACCAAACATTTTTCTTTCTAATAATTCATTTTTGAAAGATGTACAGTTAATACTTATAAGTGGTTCATTTGACCAATCACTGAATTGATGTATAGATTTTGCTACACTCGTTTTTCCAGTCCCCTTTTCTCCCACTACTAGAACTGGTACCCTACTACTTGCAACTTTTCCTATCATCTTATATAGTTCTACTATTTCTTTTGTCTGACCTATAAGTTTATCTCCAGAACTTTTATGTTTATCCACTCTTTCGGCTAATAATTTATAGTCTTTTACAGATTTTTCTATTATTTTTATAACAGTACTATTGTCAACTGGTTTTAATATATAATCATATGCTCCAGCTTTTACACTTCCTGCTACTACTTTTAAATTAGAAGTTTCTCCAAGAATTATTATAACACCTTTTTTTTGATATTCTCCTACTTTTTTTACTAAATTAATAAGAGCTTCTTCCTGAAGATTTCTTTCTTCTATAACTATAGTTTCATACTTTTTGTTTTTTAGATATTCTATAAAATCAGTTATATTTTCTGCGAAAGTTAATTCATTCTCAAAGTTATTTTCTAATTCCTCTTTTAAACTTCTATCTAATCTAAACCCTAAAAGAATCAAACCATCCACCTCACATATTAATTTTTTCCTCTTAATATAAAATTATACTCCAAAATAACATCACCTTTTACATTCATTCCATTTTTACTTAAATATATTTTCCAAGTTCTTCCTATTTCTTCTATAGCACTATTAATCTCTGGAACTCCACTTCCTTTTTCTAAAAATAAAGAATTTACATTTCCATTTTCGTCAATATTCATTCTTATCTTTACTGTTCCATGTAATCCCCTTAATTGAGCACTCTCAGGATATATAGGTTCCCTATTAGTATTATCCCATCTAGCAACAATATTTCCATCTTCTGTTCCTAGCCTATAACCACTTGGAAGTCCTTCTACATCTCCATCAGCTTTCAATATTCTTTCAAATTCCAAATCTTTTCCTTCTTCTGAGTTGAATGCAAGTTTTCCATCTTCTTCAACTAAAAATTGTTCTTTGCCTTGAATATTCATATCTGAATCAGATGCTAAATCAAGTTTTTCTCCAACAAGATTATCTTTTGAAACAATGCCCTCTTTATCATTATTTTGTTTTTTAGGAATTGTTTTTACTTTTTCTCTAGCAACAGAATGACTTATATCATTTATTCCAGACAAAACATCTATTTCAGGACCAGATATAGATTTAGCTATATCACTTAAAGTTGGTTTTTTTTCAGGTTCTTTTGATTTTATCTTTGTGATAGGTTCTTTTTTTACTGTACTCTCTTTTTTAACCTGAGTTTCAACTTTCTCTGTCTTTTTTCTAGTTTCAGCTGTTAGATTTTTAGTTTTAGAGTTAGTATTTTTAGTTCCTTCCATTTTTATCCTACTGTTATTATCATAAGAAACTAACCCCACCTTAATTTTTTTATCTACTATTGTTTCAACTGAAAGACCTGGTATAAGCAATATAATAAGTAGGTTTAGAAGTATAGAAAGACCAAAACTTACATAATCGACTCTTTTCATAATCCTCTCCTTATTTACTGCTTGCTGTATCAATGTCCAAGGAAGCCGCTCCTGCCTCTTTAGAAATAGTCATTATTTCTACTATAAATCCATAATCTAGATTCTTATCAGCACTTATTACTATATTTTTTTCTTCAGATTCTTTTAATTTATTTTCCAACTCTGTTTTTAAATTGTTCTTATTTACTTTAACTTTTTGATTTTTTCCTTTTTCTTTAAAATTAAGAACAATTTCTTTATTTTTATTTATTGCAACTTGTATTTCTTTTATATTCTTTATCTCTCTGATTGTAGACTGAGGCAAATCTATTTTAATTCCACTGTTAATATCTTCAAAAGTAGTTGCAACCAGAAAAAATATTAATAAAAGAAACACAACATCAATAAGAGGAGTTATTTCTAATGCCAATTCTCCTTTTCCACGTCTTTTTGTCCTTTCTATTTTCATAATTTCTCCTATCTTCTGAAGTAATTTATCAACTCTGTACTAGTTTTTTCCATATCATTTATTGTTTCATCTATCTTTTTATTAAAATAATTATAGAAGATGGTAGCAGGAATAGCTACAAAAAGCCCTCCTGCAGTAGTGAATAATGCTTCTGATATTCCTTTAGCTAAAACAGAGGCATCTCCTGTTCCATGAATAGATACTGCTTGAAATGCCTTAATCATTCCTGTTACAGTTCCTAACAATCCCAATAAAGGAGTTATATGAGCAACCAATGAAAGTATCCACATATGTTTTTCTAAAAGAGGTATTTGTACCATTGCACTTTCCTTTCCCTTTTCTTCTAACATAGTAGGATCTTTACTATTACTTTTATAATATTGTATCAATATATCTTTCAATACTCTAGCTGCTGAGGCTTTTTTATTATTTAATAAAACTATAGCTTCTTTTATAGAGCCTTTTTCTATAAGTTGTCTAAGTTCTGGATTTATTCTATTAAAGCTGTCTTTTTCGCTAAGCTTAAAATAAATAAATCTTTCTATTACTACAGCTAATCCTATAATAGACATAGCTAAAATGAAATACATTAAAATTCCACCATTTTTAATCCAATACATATTTATTTCTCCTTTATACTGCTCTTATGCAAATTTAATTAAAGCGCTATGATTAAAACTACTACTCCCAATGCCCCTATTATATATTTAAGAAATGATTTTTTTTCCACACCTTGTGACAGTTCATCTTCTAATGTTGATTTTTCATTTTGAACTACTTTTATTTTTTGTTGCTGATTTTTAAGATTTTCTCCCGACAACTCAACTGATCCAGAATCAATTTTTTGTCCTTTTAATAACATTTCTTTTGTTTCTATTTCTTTCATTTCAAGCTGTTCTTTGTTAACACCAGTTACTTCTTTGTCTATTGCTGTCATACTATCTTCTGCACTCACTACAAGAGCACTTAATAAAAATAAAGATACTAATAATTTTTCATTTATTTTCCTCCTCTTTAAAAAAATCAACATATTTCTCTGCTTTTTTAGCATTTATTGCTTTCAATTCTAAATAATATTTTTTACCTTCTACTTTATTTTCATTTTTTAAAGCAAAATAAATCATCTTTTCAAGAACAAATTCCTTATAAATAAGTTTTTTATCAAGATTATAAAGTTCTTTATACAAAACTTCTGCATCTTTTTCTTTTCCCATTTTTTCATTCAATTGGGCTGCTTTTAATTTTGACACCTGAGAATACTTTCCATCATACATAACATATCCTTTTGTATATCCTCTTAAAGCTTCTTCATTTTTCTTTTCAATTTCATCAATTGAAGCAATTTGGAATAAAACAAGATCTTTGTATATACTGTTCTCCATATTATTTACTTGATTATAATATTCCCTTGCTTTCTTGTAGTTCTTTTCAGCAAATAATTTAGAAGCTATATTTACACAAGCATAATCTTTATATCTGCTGCTTTCTAAAAGTTTTTCATACTCTTTCATTGCAGCTTCTTTATTGTTTTGCTTTTCATATATAAGAGAATTATAATAATTTTTAGTATCTATATTTGTTATATCCTCTATGTATTTTTTTGCTTCCTCAATATTATTTTTACTCAAATGTATATCCAATATCTTAGAAACAGTACTTTCTTTAACTACTTTATCTTCAGAAGTTGAAAGAATTTCTTTATAACTTTCAAGAGCTTTGTCATTATTATTGCCACTTTCATATACTTCTCCAGATAATATTAAAAGATTATCTTTCATCTTACTTCCAGGATACTTTATGAGAAATGCATCTTTTTCTTTTTCAAAAATATCTGTTTCTCCTAAATTAATTAAAGTAGTAAGATACCAATAATATGCTTTTTCTCCATACTGACCATCACCATACTGTTCTGCAACATGTTTATACTCTTCTTTAGCCTTCTCAAAATTCTTTTCAGCATAATAAGTATCTGCTATTTGAAATCTTCCATAAGCTTCAAATTCTGGAACTGTAGAAAGTTTATTATAATATTCTCTACTTTTTTCAAAATTATCCAACCTAAAGTAACTGATAGCTAGTTTATCCATCACCTCATTTTTTCCTTCAGGATTTTCTAATTGAAGATACTCTTCTCCATATTTTATAGCATCTTCATATTTTCCCCACAAGAAATAATTCCTCATTTTATTGAATTTTACTTTTGTTTGGAGAACTGTGTCAGAAGCATCATCTACTTCCAATTGATTAAAAACTGTTTCTGCTTCAGCATATTTTCCCATTCCAACAAAAGCTATTCCTTTTAAGTATATGTTTTCTTTTGAACTTTCTGTTCCTTCATCATTTAAATAAGTAAGCATTTCATCATATCTCTGTTCACTCAATAATGAAACAATGAGATTATTCAAAATACTAAAATCTTTATCTGTTGCTAAAAATTCTTTATACACATCTATTGCTTCTGACACTTTATTTCCCTTGTAATATGCTTCTCCTACAGAAAAATATATATTTCTTTTGTATTCCTTATCATCTGAATATTTAGCTTTATATTCTGTAAATCTTCTTGTAATATCTTCAATATCTCCAACTTTATTATCTATGACTATTATTCTATAAAGATTTTCTTTATTTGGATTTCTTGCATAAAGTCTTCCATAGTAGTCTTTTGAAAGAGTATACTCTCCAACCTCATAAGCTGAATTAGCTATCATTAAATTAATATTATCAGTGTCCTGTTGATTTACAACCACTCTTTTTACTTCATCTCTGTTTCTTACTATTTTTTTATAATTTTTTAGTTTGTAATCAATTGCAAAGATATAATATAAAGATTGATTATAATAAGTAGTATTTCTTAAGCCTTCAAAATATTTTTGGGCTTCTTTTAATCTATTTAATTTATATAATGAAAATCCATACCCATACATAAGTTTTGGATCATTTGGAGTATTAGTTTTTGAATAATAACCAACAGCTTTTTCATACTCTCCTCTTGTAGCATAAAGGTCCCCTATCATTCTCATTGCTTCACCATATTCTTTAGTGTTTTCAAGCATAGTAAGATATCTCTGCATAGAGTTTACATCGCCTCTATTGCTATATATTTCTATTAAACTCAATATAGACTTTTTCCCATACGAACTTATTTTATCTTTATTAGCTACTTTTTGAAAGTATACTATTGCATCTTCTGTTGAATTTAACTTATAATAAGTTGAACCATATAAATAATATAAAAGAGATTGATTTTTATTTTTATCTTTTCCATTTGAATACTCATTTAAAAATAAAAGTGTTTTTTTATAATCTGCTTTATTATATGAGGACATAGCCATACTCAAAATAGCTTCACTATAATATTTTTTATTCATTTGTATTACTCTTTGAAACATTTCTTCTGCTTTCGAATAATTTTCTTTAGCTAAATAAGTCATTCCAGAGTCATATAAAGCTCTTTCATAAAAATCACCATTTTTATCTAGAGCCTCCATATAAAAATCACTATTTTTTGTATCTTCTAATGCTGTATAACTTTTCATAAGATAAAAATTTATTTCATCTTTTTCTTTTGCCTTTACATCATTATTCATTAATATAATTTTAAAATATTTTATAGCATTATTATAATCTTCTTGAAGAAAATAAGTCTTTGCTATTCTATCTTGAATATTTCTTGTGTATCTAGAATCAGGATATCTTTTTAAAAAACTAACTGATTCTGTTATAGCCATTGAGAATTTTTTTTGTTTATAAAGTTCATCTAAGAACGCAATATCTTCTCTCTCTGAGGCAGCTAAAATGATATTTGTGCTTAATAATAATGCAAGTATCAAATGTATCTTTTTCACATTTCTCCTCCTTGAGTTTTATATACTTCTTTTAAAAAACTCCTTATTTTTTCTCCAGAAACCGTCGTATTTACACATGGTTCATTTACAATTTTATTAAATATCCCATATACTTTCACTGGAAACGCATCATGTATACCTGACATAAGATCTCTCTTACATGCTACTGCAGCTACCAAATCTGGTCTTAATTCCTTTATATGTTTTCTAGCAAGAGTTCCTCCTGTAGCAATTCTTATTTCTATAGGAAAATCTTTTTTCATATTCAGAAGTTCACCTATCACACACTGACCACAATTCTTACAGTTTTCTATATTTGATGTTACTTTATATGGACATGTATATTTTTGAACACAATGTGGAAGTAAAATTAACAGTTTTTTTATATCCTTTCCTTTTAAAGAAGACATTACTTTTTATTATTATAATTCAAAAACTTTATAGCTATATTATTTACCTCTATTTCTTGCTTTTTTCTATCTGTAAGCAAAAATAATAGATAGTAAAATTCATATACTATTTTTTTAAAAAAATTACTGTTCATCTTTTTACCTCTTCAAAATTATTAAGAAAATTATATCATATTTAAGTCCATATTTCAAACAATCAAAATTTAATCATTAAGAAAAAATAGAGCTAATATTTTCTATTAGCTCTCATTTAAAATTAATCTTTTAATGCTAGTGGCATTACTATATAAAGATAATTGTCATCATTTTCTTTTTTATTTTAACTGAACTATTTGAACTAATAAAATTAAGCATAATATTGCTTTCTTTATTTAAATTTTGAATAAAGTCAGAAAGAAACTTAGCATTCAGAGAAATTTTTATTCTATCGCCTTCATATTCTACTTCTAACTGCTCATTTATCTTAGCAATATCATTTACACCATTTACTTTAAGCTCTTTTCCTTCAAGTTCAAAAGTTGCCCCATATTTTGATTCTACATTATTTCTTACAAATATTATTATTCTTCTAAGAACTTTTAAAAATTTTTCACTATTTATAATAAGCGTCTTATTATATGTATCATTTCCTAATATTCCTCTATAATTAGGAAATGCTAAGTCAATGACTCTACTTATTATAAGAGTATCCTCTAATTTAAAATATACTTGCTTATTGTAAAAATAAAACTTTATTTCTGTTTCTTCTATACTTCTTAAAAGCTTTGCTAAAGCTTCAATTGTATTTAAAGGAATACTTACTCCAAGTTTCTCATTAACTTTTTCTAGTTCTTTTTCTAAAAATACAAGTCTATAAGTATCTGTAGTTATGAATTTCAAATTATTTCCTTCACTTTCCAGTCTTACACAATTTATAGGAAGATTTTCACTTGAACTAGAAGCAGCAAATTTTACTTTTTCAAATATATCAGCTAATTCTGTACTATTAATTTTAAAATCCTCTTGTCTTTGAAAAAAATCAGCCTCTACAAGTATTCTTGGAAAGTCCTCTGCTTCCATAAGGGAAAATTCAGAAGAAGAGTCAGAACTCTCAATAAAAAGATTATTATCTCTTACACTTAAAGTCACAATTTCATCTTTAATTTCTCTTAAATATTCATCTACCAACTGATGTTGAAATACTATTTTTCCCTCTTCCACTATCTCTTCACACTTCATTTCTGTAGTAATAGTAGTTTCAAGATTTGTACCACAAAAAAATAGATTCTCTTCTCTAGTTTCTATATATGCACAAGAAATTATTGGCTTTATCTTATTTTCATTTATAGCCTTTTCAACTATTTTTAATCTTTTTAAAAAATCCTGTCTTTTTAATTTTACAATCACTTTTTTTCCTCCTGTTTAAGCTTCTAAAAAAGATCACCTTTCAATTCTTTAGTATATTTTGATCTAAGTTTTTGTAAAGTTTTTTCTCTATCTGTCTTACTCTTTCTCTTGTTATATTAAGAGTATTCCCAATTTCTTCTAAAGTATGTATTTCATACCCATCTAACCCATATCTCAACTTAAGTATTTCTTTTTCACGTTCTTCTAATTGATTGACCATATCTCTCACTTGTTTTCTACCCATTTCATTAAAAATTTCCTCTTCCATAGAAAAATCTTCTTGTTGGGCTAAAGTGTCTTCGAGATAAATATCATCTCCTATTTGTGTGCTTAAAGACATTGGATCTTGAAAATCCATTATTATATCTTGTATTTTATCTACATCTATATTTAGCTCTGCAGCTATTTCTTCCACTGGCGGATAATTACCTTCATCTTTTAATCGTGACATAACATAACGATTTACTTTATTTAGCAAATCATATTTATATGAAGGAATTCTTATTTCTCTTCCTTTTACTATAACAGCCTTACTTATAGATTGTTTAATCCACCACACTGCGTATGTTGAAAATCTAAAACCTTTTGTAATATCAAATTTTTCTATTGCATAAATAAGTCCTAAGTTTCCTTCACTAATCAAATCTATGAAACTTAACCCTTTATTTATATAACCTTTTGCAATATTAACAACTAACCTGAGATTAGATAAAATCAATTGATTTTTAGATTCTTCATCTCCAGCCTTAGCCTTAATTAAAAGATTTAGCTCCTCATCTTTATCTAATATTTTATATTTTCTTATATCTGCTAAATAAAGTGAAATAAGATCCTTCTCTATCATTGCCATTCCCCACTTTTGTCAATTTTATTTTAGTAAAATTCCTCTTTTAAAGTTCTTTCCATAAGTTCTTCTACCATATTTCCAGCATTTGCATTTTTATATATGATATTGTATGTGGCTTCTAATATCGGCATTGAAATATTTAATTTTTGAATTTGCTCATATACTGCTTTTACTGTTGGAACTCCTTCAGCAACCATAGTCATTTCACTTAAAATAGTTTGTATATCTTGACCTTTTCCTAAACATTCTCCTACATGTCTATTTCTGCTATGTTTACTTGCACATGTTACTATTAGATCACCTATTCCACTAAGCCCAGAAAAGGTTATTTCTTTGGCACCACATGCTTTTCCATATCTTATCATTTCAGCAATTCCTCTAGTTATCAAGGCTGCCTTTGTGTTATCTCCAAATCCCATTCCATCAGCAATACCAGCTCCTATAGCCAGGCAATTTTTTACTGCAGCACCTAATTCTACTCCTACTACATCTTCACTTAAATATACTCTAAATACTTTACTATTAAAAAGTTCCTGTATTTCAGCAGCTTTTTCTCTTTCTCCAGCTGCTACTATAGTTGTTGGTATTCCTACTGCAACTTCCTCTGCATGTGTAGGTCCTGATAAAACTACTATATTCTTATGAAACTTTCCTTTTATTTCATCTTTCATAACTTCTGAAAGCCTCATTCCTGTTGATACTTCTATTCCTTTAGCAGTATTAACTAAAAGCATATCTTCAGTCAAATTATTCGAAAATTCTCTTATTACTCCTCTTAGCACCTGTGAAGGAACCGAAATACTACATATTTTATTCCTTCAAGAAGATTTTCTTTCCTATATGTTACATTCAAGTTATCTGGAAATTTTATTCCAGGTAAATATCTTTTATTTTCTCTATTTTTTTGTATTTCCTCTGCTCTTTCCTTATTAAATTCCCACAAAGTAATATCATAACCCTTTCTAGCTAGTACCAGTCCTAAGGCTGTCCCCCAACTTCCTGCTCCTATGATTACTACTTTTTTCATGCCAATCACTCCTTATTTAAGCTTAAATTTATTTTCTGTTCCTTCTATAAGTCTTTTGATATTTGTTCTATGTCTATATATTACAAAAACACCTATTAAAGTGGTCATTACTAGAAGAGGTGTCTTTCCTATTCCATATCCCACTGGACTTAATGCAGTAAGAATTGGCAATGCTGCTGCTGCTACGATTGAACCTAAAGAAATATATCTTGTAAAATAAACCACAAGAATAAAAACTATTAGTAAAGCAAGTGTCACATTAGGTATTAAAAAAAGAAATACTCCTAAACTTGTTGCTACACCTTTCCCACCTTTAAAATGAAGGAAAAAAGATAAAGAATGTCCAATAATGGCCAAAACTCCTATCAATAGTAACATATTTCCACTTACTCCATATCTACTGGCTAAAAATGGTGGAAGAAAACCCTTTAAAGCATCTGCCACTAGTACCATAAGCCCATATCTAGGTCCTAATACTCTATATGCATTTGTAGCACCTGAATTTTTACTTCCATGTTCTCTTATATCTATTTTTTTAAAATATTTTCCTATCCATACTCCATTAGGAAGTGCTCCCATTACATAACCTAAAACTAAAAATAATATTTCTTTCATAACTTCTCTCCTATGTTTATATCTCTTCTATAGATTAAATAGACTTCTGCTAATTTTTTAATAGATTTTTTCTTATTTTAAATTATATCATATAAAAAAAGAAGTATAAAGCTAGAATTCAAAATTCTCTACTTCCTTTGCGCAAAACTTTATTTTTTCAAAGTTTCTAATCTTATTTTTTATAAAATTTTATTTTAATAAAAACTAATTTAAAATTAATAGTTGAATATATAAAAAATAGCTGCCCGTAAGCAGCCATTTCATATGTTTAATTATTTTCCTTTTTTCTTAGATTTTGCAGCTTTTTTTTCAACAACTGGATTCATTTTTTCTAATAAATTTTTTCCAGCTCTAAATTTAGCAACTTTCTTAGCTTCTACTTTCATAGGTTTTTTAGTTTGTGGATTAACACAAGTTCTTGCAGCTCTTTCAGCAGCTTCAAATTTTCCAAATCCTATAAATGACACATTTTCACCTTTTACTAAAATTTCTTCAAGAGTATCTATAAATGCTTTTGTAAGTTTGTCTGCCTCTACTTTAGTTTTTATTCCAGCTTTAGTTCCAAATAATTCTACAAATTCTTTTTTTGTCATTCTTATCACTCCCAACTATTTTATATGATATTGTGTTGCTATTACTATTACAGTAGCATTTTTTTTAAATAAACTCAATAGTTTTCGTAAATTTTTTTATTTTTTTTCATAAATATCATTTTTAATATAAACATTAAGAAAATTCCAATGATCAGATAATTCCAAATACTTTTATTTTTTTCAAAATATATATCAGATTCTGACATTTTTTTTAAGTCATATTGATCAAAGGGTAAATTGTATGCTGTTGTAATTCCTTTAAGATTTAAGAGGTAAAATACTGGTATTTTATTTTTTAAAAATCTTCCTACTAATCCTTTTTTTATATTTGTATTTTCATTTAAAATCACTTTAGAATTTACTATAATATCTACACTATCTCCAATAGATAAAAGATTGCCCCCAATATTTACAAAAATTTTTATTTGGTCATTACTCTCTTCTACAAAATAATTATATCTTTCCTCTATATTTTTCTCTAAATTTTCATTATAGAAAAACTTAAGCCCATATTTTTTATTTCTTGCTACTATTTTTTCTTTTATCTCTTTTTCAAATTCTTTCCCTATATCTCCTATTCCACCCAAAGAAAATCCTCTGCTCCTATTTCTAATCATTCCTTTAGAAAAAAGATGGTTCTCCATATCAAGATATGTAAAATCTTCAATATTTCCCCCATATGTAGAAGATCCAACTGAGTTTACCATTACAGCTTCTAACCCCAAAGTGTCTGCTGCTGCTATCAGAGATAAATTTAATGCTGGAAAAGAACTTGAAAGATTTGCAGCTATTATATCTCCTTTTTTTAAACCTTTTTCTTTAAATAATTTTACCAAAAGAGCTGCAAAATCAGGATTTGTACTTGTCCTTTTACTTTCTAAATTTCCTAAAGTAGTTGTTATTCCACTCCATTCTTCTCCAATAAGACCAGTTTCATTAATATCTAAATTTTTATCTATTGTTATTCCTCTTCTTATTCTTTCATTTTTTATTTCTGTACTTATAATTTTCATTTTTTCTGAAGCTTCAACCATTTCGCTATAATAAGGACTTTTTATTTTTATTTCTTTATTTTTTAATCCATATTGAATGAAGATAAATAATAGAGCTATTGCTGTAAGAATAATATTATCAACTTTCTTATTCAATTCGCTCCACCTGCCTTATAGATAACTTCTACTACAGCTTTTATAAATATTGAAAGCATCATCAAAGAAGATACAGTTTTTACAACTCCATGTTTATCCATTTCTTGTGCTATTATCCCTGGAATTATTACTCCAATTATACTGCCTCCCAGAATATAGATTTCATATTCATTTACTACATAAATATTAAAATATTTGACTATAAGCCTTATTATAAAACTTATCATTATACATAAGGCAAATTTTCTTCTCCCATATATTATAGTATGATTTGATATAAGTTTTACAACAAGAAAAGTTAATATTCCTGCAACTATAGTTATGGAAATTCTTTGGGGGTCATTTATATAAAAAGCTATATATGCTGGAACAATTAATCCTCCTGGAGATATTTCTGTTATTTCATAAAATATTATACTCAATATGATACCAAATATTATTATGTCATTAGCCATCTATTACCTCTCCCCTGATTTCTAAATAGTCTACTAATTTTTTTCCATGTCCACATATATTTCCAACAGCAAAAATAAGTATTCCATCTTCTATTTCATCAAAATATTTTTCATTTTGTAATATTTCTATTTTATTTTCATCTATCTTATTTTTCAATAGATATTTTTTAAAAAGTTCTCTATTTTCTCCAGATATTATTACTTTATCAAATTTTTCTTCAACATTTTTTACAAATTTTATATATTGTTCCCATCTACTTACCCTATCCCCTCTATTATTTACTAAAAGATATCTTTTATTATTCCAGTAATACCTTTTAGAAATTCTCTCCAAAATTATATCTGTAGAGTTAGGATCGTTTGCAGCCATAGCATTTACAAAAAATACTTCATGTCCCTTCCTATTTTTGTATAACAATGTCTTTAAACAGCCAGGATCTCTGTGATAATTTCTCATACTTTCTAAAGCCTTTTTTTCATCTATTCCTATATATTTACATACTTCTATTGCCAATGATACATTACTAGCAAAATCAATATCCCAATATTGCTCTTTTTCATTTCTATTTATAAAAGCTTTTGAATTTCTTTTTTCAGCTTTTCTTTTAAAAAATTCAAAATATTCTTTATCACTTGTGAAAAAAGCTCCATTCTTTGGAATCGTGTTAGAAAGTGATTCTGCTATCTCATCTAAAGTTTTTCCCATTTCATCAAGATGATCTTCTCTTACATTGGTAATTACTCCAATATCTGAATTTAATATTTTATTCTCACATATATATTGTAGTTCTGGTTTTACAGCCATGCATTCCAAAATTAGAACTTCTGCTCTTTCTTTATATGCCCAATTTATCGCTTTTATCTGCTCTTTAATATTTGCTTTTCCTCTTCTATTTATCTCTCTTTCTTCTCCAGAAACAGATATGATTCTAGGAGATGTTCCAGTGGTTTTTGTAAATGTTTTATATCCTCCAGAACGTACTCCTGCATCTATAAGCCTAGAAACTGTTGATTTCCCCCTTATTCCATTTACATGAATAACATATTTAAAAGTTTTCCTCTGTTTTACAGATCTTCTTTTCTCAAAAAAAAGATACCCTATACAGATAAAACATAATATAAGAATTATTTTTTCCATAATTTACTCCATTTTTAAATATTTTAAGGTTTTCTTAAAAACAGTTTCATACTTTTCTTTTCTCTTTTCTATTTTATCTTCTCTAGAACTTTCAATAGTTATTACTGAAATATTCATTTTTTCTGAAATTTCCCTGTTTAGACTTCCTTTTCCAGCTCCTTGAAGAGGAATAAATCCCTCTTCAAGAAAGCTGAATATAAGTTCTGAATACTCATCTACTGCATTTTGTTGAAAAATTAAAGTATTTCCAATATAAAAATTTGGATCTTTATCCTCATCATAGTTATAATAAGATTCATGATAATCTAATATTATATTAGGCTTATATTCTTCTATTATATTTATAATTTCTTTTGCAATTTCAGAAGCTTTATCATTATTATTCTGAAAAAAAGTTCTGTTTAAATCTTCCATATAATACTCAGTTCTATTTCCATTTTTTACTGCTTCTTTATTCGCTTCTGGAATAATCACAAGAGTTCCTTTTGAAATTTTATATTCTTTAAGTTCCCTTGCCTTTTCTATTCCAGATATTTCATCTCCATGTATCCCAGCAATTATCATAACTACTGGCTTTCCACTTCCAATTTTAAAATAATCGACTTCAGGCAATGAAGTTTTTTCAGCTGCATAACAAATAATAGAATTAGTAACGAATATAAATAAAAGTTTTTTTATCAAACTTATACTCCCTTTAATATTATTTTACCTCTTTCAGATACTGTCCTACACCGTTTTCAAGAAGCTCTGAATAAGATGGAAGTCCTTCCATTATGATTTCTTTTTCAGGTTCATTTTCACCCATTACTGTAACAAGTTGAACAACTCCTGTCAAGTGTCTTCCTACTCTTTCTTCTAAAGGATGCCCATTTTCATCATAAGGCACAAATAATCTTCCTAATTTTTGTGCTTCTACATATCTTGGATCTTTCCCTGTTAAAACTAAAGCTTCATCTGTTCTTCCTCTAAGTCTTCCTTGAGCTGCATTTGCTGATTCCATAAGTACTGCATAAGTATCAGTATAGTCCCCTAATTCTCTATGAGTAAGACCTCTTAAAGACACTGGAGATGGTTCTAATCCAATTGCTATATCTTCAAATTCCATATTCATAACTACTTGTGATGTTATAGGCATTGCTCTTTCATGAGATACTATAGCATTTATTACTGGATATTCTGGAGATGCTTCATGAAGGTCAATAGTCATATCAATTTTGTTTTGTCTTATCATTTCAGTTATTGCATAAGCCATTTTCTCTGTATAAGTTCCATCTGGTCTTCCTGGATATGCTCTATTAATATTTCTTGTTTCATTTCCTGAAAGCTGTTGCCCTGATGCAGCATGAATATACACATCAGGATCAGGCCATTGATCAAGAGGATTAGTTGCTCTTGAACCATATCTGAACCACCTTTCTCCATATGGAGTTTTTAATGTAAACCTTTGAGGTGAACCTTCTTGAGGATCATTATGTGTCATTCCACTTCCATTAGTTCTCGGAAGTATATAAACAGTTCCTTTATCTACTTTTAAATTTTCTATCATAAGTATTGCTGTCATATATCCAGAAGGTTCATTTCCATGAGTTCCACCAAGTACAAGGACACTTCCCCCCTCTTCTTTTCCCTGAAAAATATAGACATCACTATCTCCAGAGGTTCCTTTTAAATCTGGAAGATAATCACTCAGTTTCTGCATTGAAGTTACTCCCTCTCCTTTAACTATAGGTTCTGGTTCTCTCATCTTCAAAAATTCTTTTCCTGCTAGAAATGCAACAATCAGAGAAAGAAAAATCATTGCAATTCCTGTTCCTCTATTTCCTTTCATTTTCTTTCCCCCTTATTTTATCATCAATATTCTTAATAATAGAGGAATTATAACAAGAGCTGCATTTACTTGTTTCATCAAATCTTTTTCCTCTAATAGATTTAAAACAACCATTATTAAAACATATAAAACCAAAGCTAAATATATATACATCATCATATTTTTATCACCTCACCCTAGTATATGATAGAACCTAATTGGTTGGAAAAGATTATCATAATTATAGAATAAACTATGATAACTACTGCTGGAACTGCTGCTTTCTTTAATACAGGACTATACTCTTTCATTCCAACCACTTGAGCTGCAAATATTCCTGCTAATGCTGTAGGTGGCATTAAATCTCCAAGAGAAGCTATAAATGATATAGCTGATCCTGTAATAATTTGATTTTGTGATAAAAATACCATTAAGAAAGGAACTCCCAAAACTGAAGCTGCTCCAAATGATGATACTGCTCCAAATAGTGGTATAGTCACAGCCATTGCAATATATATAAGAGATGGAGGAAGGCTTAAACTACTTACAACAATATATCCCCTTACTCCTGTTAGTGTCATTACTTGAATAAACATTCCAACTCCCATAAGTATTCCCATTACTGGAAGAGTTTGATTTACTGCTTCTTTCGAAACTTTAAAAAAGTTTATTTTCTTTCCACAAAAAAGTCCTGATACAGCACTTAATATAAATATCAGAGGCATTCCTAATCCAAACAAACTTGGAGCCACTTTATCCATTGTCATTAAAAATATTGCTATGATAATTGGAATATATAATTTCATTCCATATTCATCAATTGCTGTAAAATCTATTTCATTTTTTATTTCAGAATAATCTATTGATTTTACATGTTTTAATCCAAGATATAATACTGAAAATATTGCAACTGGTACAGTTAGTAATAGTAATGGAATAGTAAATCCAACATAAGGCATATCTATTCCCCGCCAATAATCATAGCTGGAACATTTACAGGAGGAGCTATCATACCTAAAATTCCACCTAAAGCTATTATAGTAGCTGTTTCTACCATAGGAATTCCTATAAGTATTAATATAGGGGCAACAATACTTCCTGCTGTCAATACAGATGCTGTTGATGAGCCTGTTATCATTCCTGGAAACATTGAAATAAACATTAATAATATAAGTAAAAGCCAAGGTGTCTTATGAAATTTACGAATTATTGAAGCACTCAAAGCATTCAATGTTCCTATTTCTTGAATAACCTTCATAAAAATCATAGCTGTTGCTATTACAAGGATTGTATCAATATAACCAAAAGTTCCCTCTACTAAATGTCTAATAGGAATACCTTTTCCTGCTATTAATGTTGCTGTTATAGACGATAATACCATAGCTATGCTTACTGGTAGTTTTGCTGCAAAACATGCAATCATAAATACAGCTACCATAGCTAAAAATAATATAAGTTCAAGTGACATATCTTCTTTCCCTCCTTTAAATAATAGGGGACAATATATTGTCCCCTATTAATCAAATTATTCAAATGCTTTCTTCAGTGGATCCACTGCATTAGTAATCTTTGGAACTGTATCCATAGGAATATTCTTTTCAGTTGACATTTTTGTAAATAGTCCGTCTTTATTTCCTTCCTCTACAATAATTAAATAATCTACATTTGGTGCAGCTGCATTTACAAATTTATCAGATAATTCTCCTCTTCTAGCTGCTCCTCCAATGTGCATTCCAATTATTTTTATACCTTTATCTCTTGCACCTTTTATTAATTTAGCTGTTCTGTCAAGTTCGTCTTCAACTTTTATCCCAGCTGCTCCAAGCCCTTTCGAACTTCCTCCAATAGCAAGTATTAAAGTTTTTTCATTTGTTAATCCTTCTGCTGTTATTGACTTATCAAATCCAGCTTCTAACCCACCTTTTTTAGTAAAGCCTTTACCATCTGTACATCAGCACTTTGTCCTACTGAAGTAAGCATAATAGGTTTTTCAAATTTTGCTGCCATAGCAACTACTGCTGTTAAAATAAACATCAATACTGTTAATAATTTTTTCATTTTATTTATTCCTCCTGTATTTTATTATTGTCTTTTTTAAACAAATTTTTTACTATTAAAATCCTAAAGCTTTTCCATCTCTTCTTGGATCTGCTCCACCTCTAAGTTTTCCATCTTCTCCCATTGTTACACCTTGAACACATGGATATTCAAAATAATCAGCTTCCTCCACGACATTATGCCCCATAGTTTTTAATTTAGCTATAACTGCTGAATCTATTCTTGTTTCACAAACTAATTTATCATAATCATCATGAATTCTTGGAAAATCTATTGCATCTTGAATATCCATTCCATAATCAAGAACAAGACTTATTACTTGAGCTACTCCTGTTATAATTCTTGTTGCTCCTGGGGCTCCTAAACTCATTATTGGTTTCCCATTTTTTAACACTATTGTTGGACTCATTGAACTTAAAGGTTTTTTCCCTGGTTCTACTGAATTAGCTTTTCCATGTCCAGTATCAAAATCATTCATTTCATTATTTAGAATAATTCCTGTCCCCTCAGCTACTACTCCAGATGCAAAAACATTATTTACAGTTTTTGTAACTGCTACTATATTGCCTTCTTTATCAACTATTGAATAATGAGTTGTATCTTTTGATCCATCCCATGCCCAAGGGTTTCCTGCAATATATTTCTTAGATTTTTTAGAATCTAATTGTTTTACTAATTCTTTTGCATAAGCTTTAGAAGTTATTCCATCAACAGGAACATTTACAAATTCAGTATCTCCACAGAATTTTGCTCTATCTGCAAAAGCCATTTTAATAGCCTCTGAAAATAAATGATAATATTCTGCTGATCCTGGTTTTATATTTTTCATATCATAATTTTCTAAAATATTAAGAATTTGTACTACATGAGCCCCTCCAGATGAAGGTGGTGCTGATGTTATTATTTCATATCCTCTATAATGCCCTACTAATGGGTCATTAACTCTTATATTATAATTTTGCATATCTTCCATAGTTAAAGGGCCTCCAGCTGCTTGAGCTGATTTTACTATTGCTTCAGCTATCTCACCACTATATACAGCTTTTTCTCCATCTTTAATTATTTTTCTTAATGTATTTGCTAAATCAGGATTTTTTATAGTTTCTCCAACTTCATATGGAAATCCATCATTTAAATATATTTTTGATGTTTCTGGAAACATTTCTATCATGTCATATTTATTTTTTATATCTCTGCTTAAAACTGCTGATACTTCATATCCGTTTTCTGCAAGTTCTACAGATGGCTGAATTACATCTTTCCTGGACATAGTTCCATATTTTTCTAAAGCATACATCATTCCTTTTACTTCTCCTGGAACTCCAATAGCTTTTCCTCCTACAGCTTTTTCATTATTTACTACTTTTCCATCTTTATCTAATTTCCACATATCTGGGGTTGCATTCTTAGGAGCTATTTCTCTAAAATCTATAAATTTAGTTTCTCCTGTTTTTGCAAAACGGATTACCATAAATCCTCCTCCTCCAATTCCAGAAGATTGAGGTTCACACACTCCTAATGCAAATCCTACTGCTACTGCAGCATCTATCGCATTTCCACCCTTTTTAATTATATCTACTCCTATTTTTGTTGCTTCATACTTCCCTGTTGAAACCACTCCATTAACTCCAGTAGCATCTCTATCTGTTCTTAATATATTCCCATTTTCATCATAAGGAACCCATTCTTTTGATTGCTGAACTGCTAAAGTTTTACTTTTAGAGTCTAAATTTGTTTGAGCAGTTGTACATGCTACTAGTGATAAAGCTAATGCAGCTATAACACTTGCAAAAAAGAACCTTTTTTTCATTATTCTTCCTCCCAATTTATTTATTTATTTTTATAAACTGCTTCTGAAAATCTTCAGAAGCAGTACTTATAACTTAAATTTTTAATCTAAAATGATGCTGCTTGTCCATCTCTTCTTGGATCTGCTCCACCTTGAAGAGTTTTTGTATTGTAATCCATCATTACTCCATGAACTCCCCCAAAATATGCATCATAACTATCTCTTACATTTATTTCATGCCCCATTTCTTTCAATTTATTGTATGATTCATGTGACACTCTTCCTTCAATATTCAATTTCCCAGATTGAAATTGAGCTATTCTTGGTGCATTAATAGCTTCTTGAATAGTCATACCATGGTCTATTACATTACTTATAGTCAAAGCTACTGCTGGTATAATTCTTGTTGCTCCTGGAGAACCAATTGTCATAAGTGGTCTATTTTTAGGATCAAGAACTAAAGTAGGCGACATACTACTTAAAGGTCTTTTTCCTCCTTCAATTGAATTTTTCATATTTTTTTGAGGAACAAAATCATCCATTTCATTATTCATCATTATTCCAGTTCCTGGAACTACTACCCCAGATCCAAAGAAATAATTAATAGTTTGAGTTACTGCAACCATATTTCCTTCTTTATCCATCACAGAAAAATGAGTTGTACTTCCACTTTCATATTTACTAGGATCACCAGCTTTTATATCTTTACCAGCTTTTTCTAAGTCTATCTTTTTAACAAGTTCTTTTGCATATTCTTTAGAAGTCAATCCTTTTAAAGGAACTTTTACATAAGCTGTATCTCCCATGTATTCTGCTCTATCTGCAAAAGCTTGTCTCATACTTTCAGCCCATACATGCCAGCTTTCAGGAGTGTTATCTCCCATTGCTTTTAGATCATAATTCTCAACCATATTTAACAGCTGTACTATATGAGTTCCACCAGAACTTGCTGGTGGGCAAGAAATAATTGTATAATCTCTATATTTTCCAACTACTGGTTCTCTTTCTTCTATTGTATAATTTTTAAGGTCTTCGACAGTCATAAGACCACCTTGTTTTTGAACTTCATCAGCTATTTTCTTAGCTATCTCTCCTTCATAAAAAGCTTTTTTACCTTCTTTCGATATTTTTGTAAGAGTTCTTGCTAAATCAGGATTTTTTATAATATCTCCTATTTCATAAGGAAGTCCATCTTTTAAATATATTTCTGCTGCTGCATCAAATTGTGCAAGTTTTTCATAATTATCTTTTATTATACTTTCTAAATTTACAGTTACAGGAATACCTTCTTTTGCATATTTTATGGCTGGAGCCATTACATCTGCTCTTTTCATAGTTCCATATTTTTCCAATGCAGTTAAAAGTCCTGCTACTGTTCCTGGAACTCCTGAAGCTTTTCCTCCAACAATTATTTCATCATTTATCACTTTTCCATTTTCATCAAGTACAAACATATCAGGTGTAGCTTTAGCTGGAGCCTTTTCTCTATAATCTATGACTACTGTTTTTCCTGTTTTAGCCATTCTGATTAACATAAATCCTCCTCCACCTATTCCAGAGGCATTTGGTTCAAAAACACTGATAGCAAATGCTGTTGCTACTGCAGCATCTACAGCATTTCCACCTTTTTGTAATACTTCTACTCCTATTTGGGATACTTCTGGCTTAGCTGCTGCAACTATTCCATTTTTTCCTTCAGCATGTCTTCCATAAAGATTTAATGGGTGTGCTGCACTAGATGTTGTAAAAACATTTACCATCAAACCAACTATTACACTTCCAATTTTCATAAACCTCTTCAAAGAAATCATATTTTCCCCCTTTTTTATTTTTTTGTTCTATTTTCAAATTTTTATATCATTTTACTTACTATTAAGTATATTTCAAGATATATAAAAAGTAAATCTTATACTTTTATTTCTCTTTTTCCTCTTTTTCCTTTCATCTTTTTTCTACTTTTTTTATTTAAAATATGGTATCATTAATTTAATTTGTATTTAAAAAAAATTCAATATTGCTTGTATTTAAGGGGAATGCTCATGAAAATCTTGGGGAAAAAATTTCATATTCAAATTCATAAAACTGAACTTTTATTAGGAATACTAATGGTACTTATAAGTATAGTTTTACCTAATTTTTTATTGTATAAAAATTTTGATATTTATAATTCTCTAGAAAAAAGTATAAACTTTTGGGATAAAGAATATTTACTTCATGCTGCATTTGGTCTAGTTTTTTTAAATACAATAAAATCGTTTCCAATATTCTTTTCCGTTTTTTTACTTATGGATTCTATGGACATAGAAATAAATGGAAAATTAAATAATACTTTAAAAGTAATATTTGGAATGTTGATAATTCAAATAATTTATTTTATAATATATAAAGTATACTATGATATGGATTATTATTTTGGTAAAGTGTCAATGCTTGAAATGATTTATTTAGCCTTTCATTCAAGCAATCGTTTCAAAAATATTAGCTTATTTAAAAGAAATGTTGTTCTTCTTCTTGTTTTTACAGGTATACAATGGCTGGATATTACAAAATATTTTTCTGTATTAGATTATAAATCAACTGGAGAAATATTTTTTGATTTAAAAAATATTTCTTCATTAATGGAAGCTGATAATATTTTAAATCTTATTGGTTTTTTATTTTTTATCCTCTTCTTTATATTTTCTATAACTCTACTCCTTGTATTTTTTGAACAAGAAAGAAGACAAAATATATATGAAAAAGAAAAAGATATGACTAAAGCTATTTCGGATTTGAAATTACAAGAAGTTGAAAATAGATATCTAAAAGAAATTCAATACTTAGTACATGATTTGAAAACTCCATTATTTTCTATTGGCACACTTATTGAAATACTTGATATGCAAGAAGAAAATGAAAAGAAAAAAGATTATTATAACAGAATTGAAAAATCTTTAGAACGGTGTAATATAATGGTATCTGAAATTTTAAGAGATACTCATAAAAATCCTATTGATATAAATAAAGTATTTAATTTCATCCTTTCTTATCTTTCTACACATAAATGTGTTGAATTTTTAAGTTACAAGAATTATTGTACAGGAAGGAAAATAAAAGTTAATAAAATAGTTTTTTCAAGAGCTATTACTAATCTTATTATAAATTCTTATGAAGCTTTTACAGAATATGAAAATAATAAAATTGACCTTACTATAAAAGATTATAAAAAATTTATTCTCATAAAAATTGAAGATTCTGGAAAGGGAATGTCTGAAAATGAACTTGAAAATGCTTTTATAAACGGATTTTCAACTAAAAATTCCAGTGGTGTTGGATTAAATTTTGTAAAAACAGTTATGGAAGAACACAAATGTAAATTATTTATTTGTAATAGAAAAAAAAGAGGTATTGGTGTATATATTGTAATGCTTGGGGAGGTTTTAGAGAATGAAAAATAAAATTCTTATCATAGATGATTCTAAAGATATTATATTTGCTATTTCAGAATTTTTTCTTATGAAAGATTGGGAAGTATACACAGCGCTTTCAGTAGAAGAAGCCTTAAAAATAGTTAGTACTAAAGAACTTAATATTATAATAATTGATTATCACATGCCATATATAAATGGAGTACTAGGGGTAAAACTAATAAGACAAATGAACGAAAATGTGCCTATTATAGCTCTTACTATTGAAGGAGTGGAAAATATTGCAGAAGAATTTTTTCTTGCTGGAGCTGATGATTTTGCCATAAAACCAATCAAAGTTCTCGATTTATATTCAAGAGTAAATGTTCATCTTAACAAGAAAAAAGTAAAAAATCTTTCTTTTGAAACTTCAACAACAAAAAAAGAAAAATATGGTGACTATAAAAAAGGAATAAGTGTAAATACTATTTCATTGATAGAAAATAAAATGAAGCAGATAGATTCTTATATTACAATTGAAGAAATATCAGAAGCTACTGGTCTTGCTTCTCAAACAGTAAACAAATATATGAATTATCTTGTAGAAATGAAAATGGTTGATTTAAAAATTATTTATGGGAAAATTGGAAGACCAAGAAATGAATATTATTGGAAAAAATAAAAGAGCTTCTTAAGCTCTTTTGTTATTTTTAAGTTTTATTTCATATTTTTTTAATTCATTCAAAGCCTCTCCAGAAATAGGAATAATACAGATTATATTAATTACAGTCATTATTCCTAATCCAAAATCTGCTAAAGACCACACAAAAAAATTCTGTTCTATTCCACCAATATATACCATAAGAACAACTATTATATGATATATTTCTTTTATAACTGGCTTTGTACTTATAAAATTTATAGCATTTTTTCCATAATATGTAACTCCTAATATTGTACTCAAAGAAAAGAAAAATAATACTATCACAGTAAATGGTATTCCTATCCAACCTATATGACTCTTTAACGATTCTTGGAAAAGAGTCATTCCTGTAAATCCATTTATCACCTTTGTATCTGCTAAAAGAATTACAAATGCTGTAGCACTACATATTACAAGTGTATCCACAAAAACACCTAATGCTTGTACCATTCCTTGTTTTGCTGGCTCCTCTATATCAACTACTGCTGCTGCATAATTAGAATTTCCACTTCCTGCTTCATTAGAAAATAATCCTCTTCTTACTCCTTGCATAATTATTCCACCAACTGTTCCTCCTAGAAATTCTTTTCCTCCAAAAGCTTGGTAAAATATGTTTCCAATCATTGCTGGAATACCTGTTATATTAGTAATAATAACATAAATTACTACTAAAAGATACATAACTGCCATTATAGGAACTATTTTATTCAGTGCTAATATTATTTTATCTTTTTTACTTTTTCCAAATATAATCAAACCAACTACAATTGCTAATATCACAGCTATTATTTTAGAATCAAAACCATATGCACTTACAACTGACTCAGTTACAGAGTTCGACATTACTTGGATTACTCCTATATAGCAAATAATAGATGCTAATACATATATAGCTCCCAACCATTTCATATTGAGTCTATTCTTTATAATCCAAGGAGTTCCCCCTTGATATACTCCCTTTTTTATTTTTGTTCTATACATTACTGCAAGACTTGATTCAACAAAAGATGTTGCTGCTCCAAGTAGAGCTACAAGCCACATCCAAAAAAGGGCTCCTGGTCCTCCAATAGATACTGCTGCTACAACTCCAGAAATATTTCCTGCTCCTACTCTGCATGCTGTTCCTAGAAAAAAAGTTTCTAAAGAACTTATTCCATCTTTCTTCTCTTCTCCATTTCCTTTTAATATTTTTATTATATCTCCAAATAATCTAAATTGCATAAACCTTGTTTTAAAAGTAAAATAAACTGCTGTTCCTATAAGCATCACTACAAGAATATTTTTACCCCACAACAAGTTATTTACAAAATCAATTACGGTTCTTATACTTTCCAATACAATATCCTCCTGACAAATTTTTCTCAGTTTATATATTAACATTATTTGATGTAAATTAACACCTTCAAATAAAAATATTTTTTGTTCGTACTTTTTTACATACTTCTTTTATTTTTTAAGGTTTATCTCCCACTATCTCTTAAATAATTTGTTCGATATTAAAAAAATAATTATCTATCTTTTTATACCTTTAATTTTAAAATTAAAAATTGTAAGTTTTTTATTCTTGACAAAAATCGTTCACAGTGTAAAAATATTATCGTTCATTTTTAATATTAGGAGGTGATTCAAATAAAGAGAAAAATCATATCTCTTATTCATGAAAATAATATAATCAGTCAAAGAAAAATATCTGAATATCTAAATATTTCTCTTGGTTCTGTCAATAAATATATCAATTCTCTTTTAAATGATGGTTGCCTTACCAAAGAAATTATCTCCTATAGAAAAATAAAATACTTCATTACACCTTCTGGTGAAGAATTTTTAACCAACAAAAATTCTATAAAAGTTGCTGTTATCTTAGCTGCTGGAGAAACTTTGGATTTTGATAAACCTGTAGGCTTTCTTAAGATATTTGATTCCACACTCATTGAAAGAACAATAAAACTTTTATCAAAATACAATATTGAAAAAATAATAATTGCTTCTGGATATAAATCAGAATTTTATAAAAAATTATTAAAAAAATATCAAAATATCAAAATTATAGAAAATAAAAAATATAAAACTACAGGAAATATGTACTCTCTTTATCTTTTAAGAAAATATTTACAAGAAGACTTTATTCTTTTAGAAGGAGATCTTGTTTTTGAAGAAACTTTAATTCCACTTTTATTAAATTCTAAAGAAAAAAATGTAACACTGATTGATACTTCTGTTTCAAATAAGGAAGATTCTCTCTATGTTACTATAAAAAATGGAGAACTTTTAAATATCTCCAAAGGAAAATATAGTCTTGAAAAAATTTCAGGGGAGCTTATAGGAATCAGTAAATTAAAATATAACTCATATTTAAAAATGCTGGATAAATTCACTCAGATAGAAAATAAATTATTTTTTTACGAATATAGTTTTTTAGATAAAAATATTTTTCCAGATTTAAAGTGTATATCTTCAGAAGAAAAATTATGGGGGGAAATAGATAATCAAAAACAATATGAATATATAAAGAATAATATATTAAAGAGTTTAATTAAAAAGGAGAAAGATTTATGAAAACAGCTGTAATACTTGTGGCAGGTATGGGAACAAGACTGAGAGGAGTAACCAATGACGAAATTCCTAAACCTTTTTTAACAATAAATGGGTTATCTCTTATTGAAAGATCAATAGAGAAATTATTAGATTCAGGTATTAAAAAAATAATACTGGTTACTGGACACCTAGATTATTTTTTTGAACCTCTTAAAAAAAAATATAACAGCATTATAACAATAAAAAATAATAATTATGCTAATACAAGCAGTATGGGAAGTTTCTATTGTGCTAAAGAATTAATTGGCAATGATGACATTCTTCTTTTAGAAGGAGATCTTATATATGAAAAAATTGTCTTGATATACTAATAAATACTCCTGAAAAAGATACAATTCTTTTATCAGAAGATAAAAAGATGTCTGATGATTATTACTTTGAGATAATAGATAATGGAATTGGAAAACTTACTTTCAATCTCTTTGAAATTAAAGGAGAATATGGAGAACTTACAGGATTACAAAAACTATCTAATGAATTATGTCAACTTATGTTTAAAAAATATGAAGATGAGAAAAATCTCAAATTAGGTTATGAATATTGTATGGAAAAAATAGCAAAAGATAGAAAAATTAACTGTAAAAGAGTAGATGGTATCATTTGGTCTGAAATTGATGATGAATTTCAATTAAACAGAGTGATGGAAACTATTTATCCTAAACTATTAGAAAAAGGAGAAAATTAATTATGAAAAAACTATTTAAAATTTCTATACTTTTTATTCTTTCTGCATTTCTTTTTGGATGTGGAAGTAAAGAAAATAAAACTGTTTTAAATGTTTATACTGGTCTTGAAGAGGAATATCTGAACCATTATATTGAAATGTATAAATCAGATTTTCCAAATGTTGAACTAAATATAATAAGAGATTCTCAAGGAGCTATTGCTGCTAAAGTAATTGCTGAAGGAAATAATCCTGTTGCTGATGTCTTATGGGGCATGGCAAGTATAAACCTTATTGATCTTGCTAAGCAAGGAAGATTAGCTGAATTAAAAAGTGAATGGCTTACAAATATTGATCCTGCTTATATTGATTCTATTAGTGAAAAACCACAATGGACAGGGATGACTGCTTGGACTTCTGCTATCACAGCTAATAAATATGAACTTGCAGCTAAAAATTTACCTATTCCTGCTTCATATACAGACCTTCTTGATGAGAAATATTCTAAAGAAATAGTTATGCCTAATCCTGCTTCTTCTGGAACTGGTTATCTTACTATATTAGGTTGGATAAGTATCTGGGGTGAAGAAAAAGCATGGGAATATATGGATCAACTACACAAAAATATATCTCAATATACTCATTCTGGAAGTGCTCCAGTTAAAATGGCTATGCAGGGAGAACAACTAATTGGAGTTGGAATGGACAGTGAAAGTATAAGACTTGGAAAAACTAATGAATCTATAGTTACTATTCTTCCCAGTGAAGGATATGGCTGGGATATGGAAGGAATTGCTCTTGTAAATAAAAATACAATTAAACCAGAAGCTGTTGATTTTATTAATTGGGCACTTTCACAAAAAATGATGGAAGAATATTCAAAAAATATTGGATTAGTTTCATATAAAGGTATAAACACAAAACTTGAAGGATATCCAACAAACTTTAAAGAAAAACTGGCTAAAATAGATTTCAAATGGGCTTCAGATAACAGAGAAAGATTACTTAAAAAATGGGAAACTAGATATGGTAAAGGAGAATAAAATGCCTTATTTAGCTATAAAAAAAGTAAAAAAACAATTTAATAAAGTAGAAGTTCTAAAAGGCATTGATCTAGAAATAGAAAAAGGAGAATTTATATGTTTTCTAGGACCAAGTGGTTGTGGTAAAACAACTTTGCTTCGTATAATAGCTGGACTTGAAAAACTTGATTCTGGAAGTATCTTGGTTAATGGAAAAGAAATAACTACTTTGGAACCTTCACAAAGAAATTTAAGCATGGTATTTCAATCATATGCTCTTTTTCCAAATATGACAGTATTTGAAAATATAGAATACGGATTAAAAAAGAAAATAAAAGATAAACATCAAAGAAAAAACAAAATTATGGAAGTCCTTAAAATGGTAGGACTTGATCACATAACTTCTAAATATCCCGATGAAATGAGTGGTGGCCAGCAACAAAGAGTATCATTAGCTAGAGCTCTGGCTCTTGAACCTAATATTTTATTACTTGATGAGCCTCTCTCAGCTCTAGATGCAAAAGTAAGAGAATCTTTAAGAAAAGAAATAAGAGAAATTCAACAGAAATTAAAAATAACTACAATTATGGTAACTCATGATCAAGAGGAAGCTCTTACAATGGGAGATAAAATTGCTATTATCAATGGTGGAGAAATAGTTCAATTTGGAACTCCAGAAGAAGTATATAGTAAACCAAAAGATATATTTGTGGCTGATTTTATAGGAAAAATAAATTTTATCACTGATAAAAATAATGATATCTATACTATAAGACCTGAAGATATAGAATATTTTATAGAAGAAAAAGAAGATGCACATAGAGGAACTATTAAAAACATTGAATTTAGAGGTGCTTTTTATAGAATAACATTAGAACTTTTTGGGGATAATATCTATATTGATATACTATCTAAAGAAAAAGAAAAACTGAATCTCAAAATCAATGATTCTCTTTATATTAAGTTAAATGAAAAAAATAGTATTTAGGAGATTTTATGAAAAAAGATAAATTAATAAAAATAATCCTGTCTTTAGTTTTAGTTCTTTTTCTTGTTATTTCCATAATTTTTCCTATATTTAGTCTTTTTATAAAAGCTTTTCAAGGAAAGAATGGTAGTTATATAGGTTTAAAAAACTTTGCTGAGTATTTTAGCAGTCCAGTTACAGCAAGTTCTCTTACTAATAGTTTAGCAGTTTCTATAACTGTAACTATCTTTACAATAATTCTTGCTTTTCTTTTTTCATATGGAATAAATAGAAGTAATATAAGAGGAAAATCTCTTTTAAAAGGAATTGCTCTTTTACCTTTATTCTCTCCAACTATGACACATGGTATTGCACTTATATACCTTTTTGGAAGACAGGGAATTATAACAAAAGCTCTTAATCTTTCAATTTCTATATATGGATTCTGGGGAATAGTTTTTGCAGAAACTATTTTTATATTTCCAGTGCTTTTCTTTATGCTTGTCCTAGCTTTTGATTCAGAAGATTATAGAAAATATGAAATGGCAGAAATAATGGGAATAAGCAAAATAAACCAATTTTTTACAATAACTATTCCCAATATTAAATATACACTAATAACTTGCTTTTTCTCTGGGTTTACTTTAAGTTTTACAGACTTTGGAGCTCCAAAAGTAGTTGGTGGAAATTATAATGTTCTTGCTACTGATATATTTAAACAGGTAATAGGACAACAAAATTTCTCTATGGGATCAGCTGTTGGAATACTACTTATAATTCCTGCTTTTCTCGCTTTTATATTTGATATAATCATCAAAAGTAAGAGTTCTAAAATAGATTCAAAGTCTACTAAATATATTATAAAGGAAAATAAAATAAGAGATATCTTTTTTAAATTTTTTAATTATATTTTAAGTTTGGTTATAATCTCTTTCTTTATAATAGTTATCTTAGCCTCTCTTGTAAAAACATGGCCTTATGATATGACTTTATCTTTTAAATCATATAATTTTACAATAATGGGTGAAAGTATCTGGAAAATATTTGGCAATAGTATTCTTGTTTCAATTTTTTCTGCAATACTTGGAACTATTCTATGTTTCCTTGCAGCATATATGATTGAAAGAGAAAAAAAATATATTATTATCAGAAAAATAGGATATTTTCTTTCTATACTTCCCAATGCTCTTCCTGGTTTAACAATAGGACTTGCATATATTTTCTTCTTTAACTCTAAAGATAATATTCTAAATTTTCTCTATGGAAGCTTTGGAATAATTATACTTGCAAACATAGTTCATTTCTTTGCAACACCTTTTTTAACTATAACTGCAAGATTGAAGACTTTAGACAGTGAATATGAAACTATATCTAATATAATGGGGGTATCATGGTATAGAACTATTTTTAAAGTTATAATTCCTTTATCTATAGATTCTATTATTGAAAGTTTTTCATATTATTTTATAAATTCCATGATAACTATTTCAGCAGTTATTTTCCTTTATACAACAAAAACAAGGCTTATTTCTGTAATGATGATAAGTAAAAATGATGCTGGAGATATAGGAGCTGCTGCTGCAATCTCTGTAATGATTATTCTTGTGAATATATTTTTCAAAATAATTTTTGATCTTTCAACAAAATATATAAGAAACAGAAGCTATAATAAAAAGAGAAAAGATTCAATAAAGAAAGAAAAACAAGGTGAAAATTTACTTTTAACTGGGAAAGAAGTTCTTGAAATATTAAATAAAACTTCCCAAAAAACTGGTGTAAAATATTGGTTGGAATTTGGGACATTACTTGGAAAAATTAGAGAAAATAACTTTATAGGACATGATATTAACTTTGATATTGGAATAATGAAAGAAGAGCTCATTCCTAAATTTATAATAGACATAGAAAATGAAGGATTTAAAAGAATTTCCTCATTAAGTTTAAAAAATGAAGGACTTAAAAATATCAAATATGAATATAAAGGAATTGAAATAGAAATCTTCCTTTTTGATAGAAAAGACAATAAAGTAATATGCTATTTAGAAGATAAAAATGGAATTATTTCAGCATATAAGCTTTCAAATTCTACATTGAAAGAAACTAAATTTATGGGAATAGAAACTTATATTCCAAGAAATTCTTTGAAAAGACTTCTTGAAATATATGGAAAAAATTTCAATATTTCAGATCCTGACTGGAAAGAAGAAATGAGTCCTAGCAGATACCTTTCTGAAAAAACAAAAGAAATATAATTATTAACTGAATTTTATATTGGTATAAATTATTAGAAATTTTAAAAATTTTCTAGTATTTTATACCTTTTTATTTTAAAAGAAAAAACTGACAAGAGGAAAAACTATCAAGTCAGCTTTTTTATAATTGAGCTATTTTAAATTTACAATAATCTCTTTAAAATCCCATTTTCTTTAATTCAGAAACAAGTTGTACATAAAATTCTATAACATCAAATCCTTTGTAGTCTTGTCTTTTCAAATCTATAATATCTCCATGAGATATTCCTCTATGGTATTTATTTTTTATGACTCCTTTAAAATTTCCCCACTTAGCTGATGAAATGCTTACCAGTCCATCATTTTCTCCTTCTAAAATTTTTATAAAAAATATGGAATAGTAAGTAAAATATCACTTAAACAGTCTTTCATCACAGAGATATAACTTTGATAATAAACTTCTGGAGAATCTATTACTTTTTCATTGAACTTTTTACTATTATAAGTAGTAAATTGATGAGTTGCAACATAAAAATCTGGTCTTTTATCACCTAATTTTTTAAAAATATTATCATAAAATTTAGCAACTAATCTATAAAGTTTTTCAGGTAATTTACACATTTTATCAACAAAAAGACACCCTCTATGAGGAGTACTTATAGTTGTAAGCGAAGCTGTATATTTATCCATTCCTAATATACTTATAGCATAACGTGAATCCAATCCACCTTTAGAATGTGCTATTATATTAACTTTTTCACAACCAGTTTCTTGTACTACTTCTAATATTTTTTTCTTGATATCCTCTCCATTATATTCAATAGTTCCAAAAGCTTCTTGATTTCCGTAATAAATAGAAGCTCCATATCTCATTAACTCTCTTGGAATCCGTCCCCAATAGTTAAAATGTCTAAAATCTCTAAAACCTACCCCATGTACAAGTATTATTGGATACTTCGTTTTACATATATCTGATTCTGCCCTTGTTTCCCTCAAAGAAACTTTATAACATTCAAATTCATATTCCCATTTTATAATTCTTAAAATATAGCAAAGAACTAAAATATTTATTATTGGTATCCAAACAGTAAGTATCAGCAGAACTCTCTTTCTAACACTTAACCATTTTGAAGTAAAAAATATACGAATAATTCCATTGAGAAAAAGAAAAAAATTTATTCCTAAAGCGTATACTCCATTGAGCCATAATATTTCACTATCATCTATTTTTTCTCTTAACAAAGAATATAGAAATATAATTATACATATTTGAGTTAAAAGACCATAAAAAGAATAAAAACATAAAGTTCTTCCACCTATCATTATTCTCAATCGTTTTCTTGCATATTCTTCTTTTCTATATGGAAAGAGATTAAGATATATCCATAAAATAAATATTATTAAAGTAATTAAAATTGATAACAAAAATTTCCATTATTCTTATAATAACAATATATGAGCAAAGGAATATTAGCAGCAACAGGTATGTAAAAAATCATAAATAATTTTTTTATCAAATGATGTATCATCTTTTCCTCTTCTCCCCTTTCAATAAAAAAAGAGAACAACCTAAAAGCTAGACTAAACTTTAGAAATAAAAAATTCTAAAATTGTATTTCTCCCTGTAAGTCATCCTCTCATACTCATTATTATTTTTCTAAAATTTCATTTGTAATATCTTTCGCATAGTAAAAAGGATATTTTTCATTAAAAAATTTTTCTCCTAAAATTTGAGTTTCTTTAATGAATCTTTTTATAAGCTCATACTCTCCAGTAGTTTCAATAGAAGTTTCAACTATTTGTACTTTTTTTATCTCCTTGTCATTTAATTTTCTTAATATTTCAGTAATTTCATCTTTAGTATTCATATTGAGCCATTTCTTTATTTCAGGATTATTTTCCATTTCTAAAAAAATACTATAATACATATACCCCTCCATATTTAATATTATTTTATAAATCCCAGTTCAGTCATCCATATCAGATTTTCTTTTTCCCAAGAAGCCTCATTATGTCCACCTTCTACCATTAGATGAGGAAATACTTGAACTCCTTTAAATGTAAGTATTCTACTTATAATAAGATTTTTTTCAGATTCTACAGCTAGCTGCTTTTTAGAATGCACTTCGTATCTTCCCCAACTAATATAAAATTTTGTTTCTGGATTTACTTCAGCTTTTGAAAGTTCCTCTACTAACTTTTTAAATATATGCTCATAAAAAGGTGACAAACAAGCTCCCATAGAAAATATATCTGATCTTATAGCAGTTCCATAAACTGACATAAGTCCACCCATAGAACTTCCACCAAGTCCAGTAAATTTTCTTTCAGGAAGTGTTGGGAAGTTTTCATCTATCATAGGTTTTAAATGATCTGCTATCCAATCTATTAATATTTTACCATATCCTTTTACACTTCCAAAATATTTATCTTTAAAAGAATAAGGTGAAAATTCCCAAAGTCTTTTATTTCCTTCATGGTTACATTCTATTCCTACAATCATTATCCTTGTATTAGAGCTATCCAAAAAATCTTTTATTCCCCAAGATTTTCCATAAGTTGCATCTGAATCAAAAAATAAGTTATGTCCATCAAACATATACATTACTGGAAATCTTTCTCCCTCTTTTATATTATCAGGAATATATATATGTAAAAGTCTATTCAAATCAAAAGGTTCAATAAAAATTTCATGTTTTAAAACCATAGCCAGCTCCTTTTATAAATTATAGTACTATATCTAAAAAATATGGAAACTGTATTTTCCACCATGGCCAGTCATGATCTACATCATATCCCCAAAAATCTGTCCATACTGGTACTTGAAGATGATTAAAAATTTCTTTTAACCTCTTTGTATCTTCTATAGCTTCTTTTTCCCATCTTCCCTGTCCACAACAAAGTATTATTTTTGAATTTCTATACATGTCCAAATAGTAATGATTCCATGGCATATTTTTCATATAATCAACTGGAGAATTATTATAAATTATTTCGTTATTATAGTTTGGAAAAAAATATCCTGCGTGATAAAGTCCGCTTAAAGCTATTACTCCATCAAAAATATCTGGGCGACGAAGAAAAAAATTCAATGCATGATATGCACCCATACTGCATCCTGTTGTAAAAAATTTTCCTTTATAGTATTCTCCAGAAGTTTCTCCATAAATTTCTCTAAATTTTGGTATTGCTTCCTCTATAATATAATTAAACCATTTTTCATGCTGCATTATTCTCCAATGATAATCGCCACCTATTTGTGACCAACTTTCCCAATCTATTCCATCTACACAAAAAGCTGTAACTTTCCTTCTTCAATAAATTTTGAAGCAGCATCTACCATTCCAAAATTAAAAAAATCATAAAATCTTCCATCTTGTGCTGGGAAAACTATACAAGGTTTTCCATTATGACCATATACTGCAAATTCCATATCTCTTTCTAATATATGACTGTACTCTTTATAATAAGCTGTATGCATTTTATGACCTCCTATATTTTAATATTTTTTTAAATAGAAATTAATAAATTCAAAACATTCTTCTATGTTACAGAATCTTGCAGTAAGCATATCATTTCCCATGGCAATTGAGAATATATCTGGCATTCTTTCCTTCATTACTATATTATCTTTATATTTAGCTAAGGTTTCCTCCTTACTATAAACATATCTATGATTATCTCTTCTAGCTGCATATACACAATTATATGGTCTAGATTGTACATCAAAATATCCTTGATTATATGCCACCATATTCGCCCATATTTGATAAACATCTATATCATTTGCAAAGTTCATCATATCTGGAGTATATCCACCTGGTGGACGCATATTTACTTCAAGTCCAATTATATCTCCTTTTTTCCAAGACCTTTTTTATCATTCAAAAGTCTAAAAAATTCACAGTGAAAAAAACGACTGTTAGTATCAAATGCTTGTACTACTTTTCTTCCAGCTTCCTTTAAATCTTCAGGAATCTCTTTATATGAATAATACATTACATCAGCCTGTTCATTTACTATATCCATTATAGGAACAGGATATGCATGAGCTGTTTCAAATATTATTTCTTTATCTTTTCCTGCTATACCATCATATGATAATAATTCTCCATCTATAAATTCTTCCATAATATATTCAACTGATGGAATATCTCTGTAAAAATATCCTAATTCTACATCATTTATTAATTTATATGTTGCAGTTGCTCCTACTCCATTATTAGGTTTTACAACTACAGGATATCCAACTTTATCAACAAACGCTTTTCCTTCTTCATAATTAGTTACAATATGATAACGAGCACTTGGTACTCCAGCTTTTTCATAAAATTTTTTCATTATACTCTTATATTTTATTCCTGCTATTTTATCATTTTTGAGGCCTGTATTAATATTAAAATCTGTACGAAGCTGTGCATCTCTCAAAAGCCAATATTCATTATTAGATTCCAACCAATCTATATGTCCATATTTATATGCAAAATATGCACATGCACGATATACTTCATCATAATTTTCTAGCGAAGATACTTTATAATATTCATTTAAAGATTTTTTTAATTCATCTGTTAAACTGTAATATTCTTCATCTCCTATCGCTAAAGTATTTATTCCATTATTTTTCAATCCTTTGCAAAAATTCCAATAATTTTTTGGAAAATTTGGTGAAATAAAAATAAAATTCATACAGTTCCCTCCTTTATGTAAGTATAAAAAATATTTTCTTTACATACTACCACAACAGTTATTCTTAATCAAATAAAATCTTCTTAGAACTAAAAAAAGATTTTTATTTTTTTAAATAAAATAAAATTTGTTCAATTTAATAAAATATCCTATCTTTAATAAGTACAAAAAAGCTCCATTTTTCAATGGAGCTGATTTTGTATAATGAATATATAGCTAGTATCTTTAATTAAATAAGTATCTCTTTTATACTGTTTGATAATATCAATAGCAATTATCATTTTTCCTATTTTATATTTTTAATTTTAAATTTTTACTTTATTAAAAGTTACTCCACCTTCTAACACTCTTGTATTTGTATAACCATAATATTTTAAACGATTTTGAATAAGATATGCTTTTCTTCCTCTATTACATACCAACAGCAACCTATCGTCTAAATCATAGCCAGGAAGTTTTCCATTTACTTCAGTTAATTCCAAATAAGGTGCTCCTTCTATTGTTGGAACAGTACATGAATCAAATACTGTATATCCCATTCCATTACCATCTAAATATTCAGCTGGTGTTATACTTTCTAATACTCCATTTATTTTATTAAAAAGAACATTTACTGTGTGAACTATTGGATGTATTGCTGTAGAAAATGGTGGTGCATATGCAAGATCTAAATCTTCTATATCATGAAGCGTTCCTCTCATAGACATAGCAGTCACTATTACATCTACTACTTTATCCACTGCTCCTGTTCCAAAAACTTGTACTCCAAGTATTTTTAATGTTTTTCTATCAGCAATAAGTTTTATTATAAAATTTGATGCTCCAGCATAATAGTGTGCTTTATCATCTTCAACAGTTACTACACTTACAACATCAAATCCCATTTCTCTAGCAGCAGTTTCTGTGAGCCCTGTTCTTCCAACATTTAATCCTGGAAGTTTTGCTACAGCAGTTCCAAGAACTCCTTTAAATTTTATTTTTTTACCACTTAAATTTTGAGCTATGATACGTCCTTCTATATTGGCTGAAGATCCCATTGGAGACCATACTAATTTATCTGTAAGTATATTTTTTACTGAAACACAATCTCCTGCAGCATATATATTTTCATCATTTGTTTGAAAATATTCATTTACTTTTATTGTTTTGTTAGGTAAAAGTTCTATTCCAGTATCTGCTAAAAATTCAGTATTTGGACGAATTCCAACAGACATAATGACTGCATCCACTTCCATAACTTTTTTTGAAGTTTGTATCTTTTCTACCCTTTCAGTTCCTTCTATTGATTCTAATTTAGTTTCAGTAAAAACCATTATTCCGTGATCTATTAAATAATCTTCTGCATATTCAGCAAATTCTTTATCAAATCCTGTAAGAATATGAGGAGCCATCTCTACAACAGACACTTTTATATTTTGAAGAGCTAAATTTTCAGCAACTTCCAATCCTATATATCCTCCACCTATTACAGCTGCCTTTTTTATTTTTCCAGCTTCTATATCAGCTCTTAAATTAATAGCATCATCTGGAGTTCTCATAAAATAAACTCCTGAAAGATCCAATCCTTTTATTGGTGGTTTCACAGGACTTGCTCCAGTAGCTATAACTAGTTTATCATATGAATATTCAATCTCTTTATTTAACTTTAAATCTTTTGCTTTTATTATTTTTTTCTCTCTGTCCAAACTAATGACTTCAACTTCTGTATGAACTTCAGCATCAGTAAGTTTAGAAAATTTCTCAGGAGTATTTACAATAAGTTGTTCTTTATTTTTTATTACATTTCCAACATAATAAGGTAATCCACAACCAGCATAAGATATCTCTTTACTTTTAGTTAAAACAATTACTTCATTACTACGATTTTCTCTTTTCAATTTTGCAGCTACTTTAGTTCCTGCTGCTACTCCACCTACTATTATCACTTTCATATCCAATATCCTCCTTAATCTATTTAAGTTGAAATGAAGCTATAAATTTAAATAAATGCTCAAAGTATTTATATTAATTATTATATCACTTATTAGAAAAATAAATATAATACCAATGTATAATTTTCCAATATTTATACAAAAAATAAAAAAAGACTGTAAAACTAACAATCTTCTTTTATTCTTAAATTTATTCAAATATTCTAATTTTCTATTTAAAAGCATTAAGCGAAATTCCCTGCTAAACTTTTAATTCCTATAATTATAAGTATTATTCCTCCTAGATATTGAGCTTTGCTTTCTAACAAAGTTCCAAACTTTGTTCCTAAAACTACCCCAGCAGCTGATATTATAAAAGTAATTATTCCAATTTCACCAGATGATATAAAAATGTTAAAATCTTTTAAAAATGAAAAAGTAAATCCTATTGCCAATGCATCAATACTTGTTGCTATTCCTAATGCTAAAAGAGCTTTTGAACTACAACCATCTTCTGTGCAACAATCATCTGTTTTTCTAGCTTCCCTTATCATATTAATTCCTAAATACCCCAAAATAATAAAAGCTATTATATTACTGTATTGTGAAACTTTTCCACTAAAATATTTCCAATGTAAAAACCTAATATTGGCATAATTGTTTGAAATATTCCAAAAGTAAATGCTATCTTTGTAGTTTTTCCTATTTTTATCTTTCCCATTATAAGTCCCTGACATAAAGAAATAGCAAAAGCATCCATTGAAAGTCCCAATCCCATAAAAAAAATTTGAAAAATTCCCAATCCCAACACCTCATATTTTAAATTTTATAATTCTTTTATTCTACCACAATCCTTTCTAAAATTAAATATTATTTATAAAATGATTAAGAATATTCCATTTATATAACTTTTAAATAATTCAACTAAAAAAATAAATGATATTTATCTTTTTTATTTTTATTATTTTTTGAACTTTTTTAATCTTTTTAGTTTGTTTTTAAAACACTTTTTCTAAAAAATAATTTTAATTTTCTATGAAAATAATATTATTTTTAAATTTTATTCACTATTTTAAAACGAAAAAAGTTGAAAAAAGACACAACATATGATAAAATGATTTTTGTTCGTCAATAAATTTATAACATAAATTTTATAATATAAATATTATCTGTATTTATTTTTCAGTATTAATAAAATAATATTTTATTAATCAAAATATTAAAAATATTTTTTTAACATATATAAAATAATTATAAAAGGATGTGAACAAATGGAAAAAAATGTACAAATGAAAAAAAATGGATTGTTTGAAAGATTCTTGAATTTTGTTGAAGTTGCAGGAAATAAATTACCTCATCCAGTAGCAATGTTCTTTGGATTTTTCGTAATAACTATTATTTTCTCGTTTATACTTTCAAAAGCAGGAGTTTCTGTTACTTATTCAGAAATTGCTAAAGGTACTGGTAAAGTAGTTCAAAAAACTACTATGGTACAAAATCTTTTAACTGTAAGTGGCATTAGGGGAATTTTTACTTCAGCTGTTAAAAATTTTACAGGGCATGCTGCTCTTGGGTCAATAGTTGTGGCTATGCTTGGAGTTGGTCTTGCTGATGGAACAGGGCTTTTAAGTGCTCTTATTAAAAAATTAGTTTTATCTACTCCAAAAGTTATGGTATCTGCTATAGTTGTATTTGCTGGAGTTATGTCAAATATAGCTTCTGATGCTGGATATGTTGTTTTAATTCCATTAGGTGCTGTGATTTTTGCTTCATTTGGAAGACACCCACTAGCTGGTATAGCTGCTGCATTTGCTGGGGTATCTGGAGGATTTTCAGCTAACTTGCTTATAGGAACAACTGATCCTCTTTTAGGAGGTATCAGTACTTCTGCTGCTCAAATAGTTCTTCCAGGGTATTCAGTTGATGCAACTGCAAATTATTTCTTTATGTTTGTTTCTACTTTTCTTATTACTATTATTGGAGCATGGATTACAGATAAAATAGTAGAGCCTAGACTTGGTGAATATACAGGACCTAAATTAGAAATCGACAGTAATTCTCAACTAACTCCTGGTGAAAAAAAAGGGTTGAAAGTTTCTGTTGTTTCAATAATTATTTTTGTGGTGGTTATTTTATTTATGGTTCTACCTCAAAATGCTATTCTTAAATTAAATGCAAAAGAAATTGAAGCTTTCATTGCTGCTAATCATAGACAACCTGGAACAATGGAGCTTTTAAAGCCATTCTTTAGTGAATCTATTGTTTTTGTCTTAATGCTTGCATTTTTTATTCCAGGTCTATTTTATGGAATTTCTGCTGGAACAGTTAAATCACACAAAGATGTTATTAAAGCATTAGTAAAAGCTATGGCTTCATGTGGACAGGTATTTGTTATTATTTTTATTTCTGCTCAATTCGTTTATGTTTTTACTAAATCTAATATTGGTATTGTAATAGCTGTAAAATTAGCTAACATATTAAAAGATATGGGAATTACAGGAGTTGCAGCAGCAGTAGGTCTAATCTTTCTTACTGCTTTTGTCAATCTTTTCATTGGAGGAGCTTCTTCAAAATGGCTTATGCTTTCTCCTGTTTTTATTCCAATGTTTGTTGAACTTGGTCTTACTCCTGAATATACTCAATTAGCTTATAGAATAGGAGATTCTACTACAAATATTATATCTCCATTAATGTCATATTTTCCTATTATAGTTGGATTTGCAGCTAAATATGCTAAAAATGAGGAAGATATGGGATTGGGAACTGTTATTGCAATGATGCTTCCTTATTCAATAGTATTTTTAGTAGCTTGGACAATTTTATTCTTAGCATGGACTTTCTTAGGTATTCCTATTGGACCTGGAGTAAATATGTTTATGTAATAAATATAAATTATTTTGTCAGAATAGAAAATTAAAAAAATAAAATAAGTATTTTTTTCAAATAATTTGTCAAAAAAATATGGCATTTAGATTGAAAATGGTATATAATAGTTTTATATAGGTATGTTTAAAATGGTTAAGTTTTAACAAGTATTAAATAAAGAGAAGGACAATTTCCGTCTTTCTCTTTTTTAAAAAATTTTAGAAAGGGAAGGGGATTTATGAAAGAAATTTTTGAAATAAGATGGCATGGAAGAGGCGGTCAAGGAGCCAAAACAGCTTCTTTACTTTTAGCAGATGCAGCATTCAGTGGTGGAATGTATGTTCAAGGTTTCCCAGAATATGGACCTGAAAGAATGGGAGCTCCTATTACTGCTTACAATCGTATCTCTAAAGAGAGAGTTACAGTTCATTCTAATATTTATGAACCTGATTTCGTTGTTGTTGTTGATGAAACTCTTATTGAAAGTGTTGATGTAACTAAAGGACTTAAGGAAGATGGTGCTATCATCATCAATAGTTCTAAACCTGCTTCTGAATTTAAAGCTCTTTTAAAAGGGTACAAAGGAAGAGTTTATACTTGTGATGCAAGAACTATTTCTGAAGAAACTCTTGGTAAAAACTTCCCTAATACTCCTATGCTTGGAGCAGTAGTAAAAGTAAGTGGAGTAATGGAAGAAAAATCTTTTCTTGAAGCAATGGAAAACTCTTTTGCGCATAAATTTGCAAGTAAACCAGAAGTACTAAAGGGAAATATGGCAGCATTAGTACGTTCTATGAATGAGGTGAAGGAATAATGAAAAATAAAGCTGGTGTACTAATAACTGAAGATATTAACTGGAAAGATATAACTCCTGGTGGAGTAGTCTATGAAGCTGGAAGTGCTCAACATTTTAGAACTGGAGATTGGAGATCAATGAAGCCAGTATTGTTGAGAGATAAATGTGTTGACTGTCTTTTATGTGTGCCTTGCTGTCCAGATTCAGCAATACCTGTAAAAGATGGAAAGAGATTAGATTTTGATATGGATCATTGCAAAGGTTGTGGAATTTGTGTAAAAGCATGTCCATTTAAAGCGATAGAATTTATAAAAGAGTAGTTCGGAGGTAGAATTAATGAGTATAAGAGAAAGAATGTCAGGAAATGAAGCTGTTGCAATAGCAATGAGACAAATAAATCCAGATGTAGTACCTGCTTTTCCAATCACTCCATCAACAGAGATACCACAATATTTCTCTCAATATGTTGCAGATGGATCAGTAGATAGTGAATTTATTCCAGTAGAATCAGAACACAGCGCTATGTCAGCAGCAATGGGATCACAGGCAGCTGGAGCGAGAACTATGACAGCTACTTCATCATGTGGACTTGCATTGATGTGGGAAATGCTTTATGTTGTAGCTTCTGCAAGACTTCCTGTAACTTTAGCATGTGTAAACAGAGCTCTTACAGGACCTATTAATATCAATGCAGATCATAGTGACTCTATGGGAGCAAGAGATACTGGTTGGATTCAACTATATAGCGAAACAAATCAGGAAGCTTATGATAATATGCTTCAAGCTAACAGAATAGGAGAGCACCCAGATGTTCAGCTTCCAGTAATGGTATGTCAAGATGGATTTATAACAAGCCATGCTGTAGAAAATATAGAACTATTAGAAGATGACAAAGCTAAAGCATTTGTTGGAGAGTATAAACCAGAAGATTATCTTTTAAATGCTAAAAGACCTACAGCAGTAGGACCTTATGATATAGTTTCTTACTATATGGAGCATAAAGTAAATCAAGCTCATGCTATGATGAATGCTAAAAAAGTAATTCTTGAAGTAGCAGCAGAATATGAAAAACTTACTGGAAGAAAATATGGATTATTTGAAGAATATAGACTTGATGATGCAGAAGTTGCAATAGTAGTTATCAACTCAACTGCTGGAACAGCTAAAGCAGCAATAGAAGAATTGAGAAAAGAAGGTAAAAAAGTAGGACTTCTAAAAATCAGAGTATTCAGACCATTCCCAATGGAAGAAATAGCACAGGCGCTTAAAAATGTCAAAATGGTAGCAGTAATGGATAAATGTGAAGGATTCTCAGCAGCTGGAGGACCAGTGTTTGCAGAGGTAAGATCAGCCCTTTATGACTGCAGTCCAAGACCAAAAATGATCAACTATGTATATGGACTTGGAGGAAGAGATATAACTGTAAATCATATAAAAGAGATATTTAATACTCTATTGGCAGAAAAAGATCAGGAAGTTAAAGATACATATAGACATTTTGGTGTAAGAGAGTAGGAGGAAAGGAATATGGCATATAATTTCAAAAAAGAAATGGAAAAACCTGAAAGACTTACTGGAGGACACAGAATGTGTGCAGGGTGTGGAGCGCCAGTAGCAGTAAGAGGAGTATTAAGAGCATTAAAAGAGGAAGATGAAGCAGTAATATGTAGTGCAACAAGCTGTCTTGAAGTATCAACTTTCCTATATCCATATACAGCATGGAAAGATTCATTTATTCACTCAGCATTTGAAAATGCAGCAGCAACAATAAGTGGAGCACAAACTGCATATAAGGTATTAAAGAAAAAAGGAAAAATAGATGAGTCATATAAATTCATAGCTTTTGGAGGAGATGGAGGAACTTATGATATAGGATTCCAATCACTTTCAGGAGCAATGGAAAGAGGACATGATATGGTGTATGTATGTTATGATAATGAAGCATACATGAATACAGGAATTCAAAGATCATCAGCGACACCTATAGGAGCAGATACAACAACAACACCAATAGGAAAAGAAAGCGCAGGAAAGCCACAAGGAAGAAAAGATCTTACAGATGTAATATCAGCTCACAATGTACCATATGTAGCTCAGACAACATTTATGGGGAACTTTAAAGACCTTCATGAGAAAGCAGAAAAAGCAATCTATACAGAAGGAGCAGCATTCCTAAATATATTAGCCCCATGCCCAAGAGGATGGAGATATGAGGGAGAAGACTTGATGGAAATGTGTAAATTAGCAGTAGAAACTTGCTATTGGCCACTATTTGAAGTAATAAATGGAGAATGGAAATTAAGTTATAGACCAAAAGTAAAATTACCAGTAGAGGAATTTTTGAAAAAGCAGGGAAGATTTAAACATCTATTTAAACCAGAAAACAGACACATCATAGATAGAATTCAAAAAGATGTGGATTTAAAATGGGAAAGACTTCTTAAAAGATGTGGAGAAGAAATTTAACCATACATGTGAGAGTGGGACCTAAGGTTCCACTCATTTTTTGTGCCAAAAAATTATTAAAGGAGCACCTTAAATTATGAATATAAGAGTCTTAAGTTCCAGTTATATAGGAGTAGAACCTTTTTTAGTGGAAACAGAAATAGATATCAGTAGTGGGCTTCCTTTCTTTTCAATAGTAGGTCTAGGAGATACTGCTATATCAGAAAGTAAGGATAGAGTGAGAACTGCTTTAAAAAATAGTGATTATAAAATGGAACCTAAAAAAATAATAGTAAATCTTTCCCCAGCTGGAATAAAAAAAGAAGGAGCTCAATTTGATCTCCCTATAGCTGTTGGAATTATGGTTGCTATGGGGTTTATCAAAGATCGAAATTCTGTTCTTGATAATTATCTTTTTCTTGGAGAACTTTCCTTAGACGGAAAAGTTAGAGGAGTAAAAGGAATAATAAACACAATGATTTTAGTAAAAGAAAAAGGTTACAAAGGTGTAATCATTCCTGAAGACAATGTTCAAGAAGCTTCTCTTATTAAAGGAATAAATATTGTTCCTGTTTCAACTTTAAGAGAAGTTGCTGACTTTATTTCTAAAGGTGAAGTAAAGCCATTAAATATAAAGCCATTTCTTGAAGAAAAAGATTATAGTATTGATTTTTCAGAAGTAAAAGGACAAGCATTAGGAAAAAGAGGACTAGAAATTGCTGCTGCTGGAGGACATAATATAATATTGATAGGAAGTCCTGGTTCTGGAAAATCAATGCTTGCTAAAAGAATGATAACTATACTCCCTTCAATGAGTGAAGAAGAAATAATTGAGTCTACAAAAATATATAGTGTTGCTGGAGAACTTAATAGTAAAAAACCAATAATTAACCATAGACCTTTTCGTTCCCCTCACCATACCAGTTCACTCACTTCAATTATAGGTGGAGGAAAGAGAATAAAACCTGGAGAAATAAGTTTAGCATCTAATGGTGTTTTATTATTAGATGAACTTGCAGAATTTCCCAGAAGTATATTGGAAAGCTTAAGACAACCTTTAGAAGATGGATTGGTTTCTATTACAAGAGCTCAATACAGAGTTGAATTTTTAAGCAAATTTCAGCTTCTTGCTACAAGCAATCCCTGTTTTTGTGGAAATTATTATGAAGGTGCTTCATGTACATGTACTCAACATGAAGTAAATAAATATATGAAAAAACTTTCTGGTCCCATTATGGATAGAATTGATATTCATATCGAAATGAGAAGACTGTCAGAAGATGAACTAATGAATTCAGTTGAAGCCGAGAACTCAAATATTATAAAAGAAAGAGTAATAAAAGCTAGAAAAATACAAAGAAAAAGATATAATAGTGATCTTTTAAATGGAAATTTAGGACAAAAAGAGATAAAAAAGTATTGTAAAATATCTGATGAAGATAAGGAATATTTTAAAAATGCTATGAGAATAATGGAAATATCTGCCAGAGGCTATGACAAAATTTTAAAAGTAGCAAGAACTATTGCTGATTTAGATGAATCTAAAGACATAAAAAAGAAACATTTAATGGAAGCTGTTTCTTTTAGAAAAAATAAAATTTATATTTTATAAATCGTAAGTAATTTTAAATAATTATTTGCGATTTTTTTATTATTCATTTTTATATAAAATAGTATTTTCAATAATAAAAATACTATAATTATATACCATTCTATTTTTTTAAAAATGTTATTTAATATTATTTTTTTATTTTACAAGCCGAATTTTAGACTATTTCTACTTTAATAATACATTTTATTCTAAATTTTTATTGACTTTTTTATTTTTTTATGATTATAATCTTGTTATAAACTTGTCGACAAGAAGTGAGGGGAATAAATTTTAAGGAGGGATATCATATGGTTGTTTTTGTAGCATTGTTGCTTATATGTTCAATGATGTATTTATTATTAAAAAATAAAGTGTCACCTATTGTTGCCTTTGTATGTTTACCTATCATTTCTGCTGTAATTTTAATTTTAACAGGAACCTTTACTGGTCCAGCTGGAGAAGCTATTCCAATAGGAACTCAATTTAATACTATGGTTAACTGGTGTTCTGGTGGAGTAAAAACTACAATGAGTAATGCTACACTTTTTATCTTTTCAATTATTTATTTTGGAATAATGAGCGATGCTGGTATGTTTGATCCTATAGTTAAGGGGCTTGTTAAAATTGCTGGAAAAAGTCCTGTCATGATATATCTTACAACTGCATTAATTGCTTTAGTTTCTCAATTAGATGGTGCTACTGCCACTACTTATCTAATAACTATTCCAGCTATGCTTCCAATATTTAAGAAATTAAAACTTAATGTTTTAGGAATGCTTACTGTTATTGGAATTGTCACAGGTTCATGGAATATGGTTCCTTGGGGTGGAACTATAATTCGTACTGCTACAACAATTACTAATCTTGGGATACCTGTTACTCCTCAAGAACTCTGGAAAATGATTCTTCCAATAGAGATTTTAGGTATGTTTCTTGGAATAGGATTAGGAGTATTATTTGGAATTCAAGACAAAAAAAGATTAATAAAAGAATATGGAGCAGATTATTTTGATAAAGCAATTACAGAGGAACCTGTTATCTCACAAGAAATAACTGACTTAAAACGTCCAAAACTTTTACCTTTAAATCTAATTTTAACAGCTGCAATTATTATAGTTATGATAGTAAATTCAAAAATACCTAGTTATCTAGTGTTTTTAATTGCTACAGCCATAGCTTTGGTAATCAATTACAAAGGATTAAAAATCCAAAATGAAAGAATTCAAGCTCATGCTCCTACTGCTGTAGGAACTGCTGCAACATTTTTAGCAGCTGGTATTTTCTTGGGTATTTTTAAAGAAACTGGTATGACAATTGCCCTTGCTAATGTAGTTTTAGATAATCTTCCTAATGTTTTCCTTCCTCAAATTGGACGTGTATTTGGAGCTTTAGGATCTGCAATAGGAATAATACTAAGTCCAGATTTATATTATTATTCACTTTTGCCAGTGGTTGGAGAAGTAGTAAAAGCATTAGGTGGAAGTCCTGTGAAAGTAGGTCTTGCTATGCTTATTGGAGAAAATGTAGGAGTAGTTATTTCTCCATGCATACCAACAACATTCTTGGCAATTGGTCTTGCTGGAGTCGAACTTAAAGATCATATAAAATTTTCTTTAAAATATTTTATAGCTGTATCAACTATTATGGTTCTTGCAGCGATAATGATTGGAGTAGCATAAATAAATTTGAAACAATTTCTAGGAGGCACAATAAATGGAAAAAGGAGCACTTAGCAATATTACAGTCTTAGATTTAACTCGTGTTTTAGCTGGTCCATATTGTACTGCAATGCTGGCTGATATGGGAGCTGAAGTTATAAAAATAGAAATTCCTGGTAAAGGAGATGATACAAGAGGAATGGGTCCTTTTAAAAATGGAGAAAGTATGTATTATGCAAATATAAACAGAAATAAATATGGTGTAACTCTTAATTTAAAGTCTGATGAAGGAAAACGCATATTTAAAGAACTAGTAAAAAAAGCAGATGTTGTTGTTGAAAACTATCGTCCAGGTGTTATGGATAAATTAGGATTAGGGTATGAAGTTTTAAAAGAAGTTAATCCTCAAATTATATATGCAGCTGTTTCTGGATTTGGATTTTATGGTTCTTATCATGAAAGACCTGGTTATGATATCATTGCTCAAGCTATGGGTGGACTTATGAGTATTACAGGTCCTGAAAATGGTACTCCTACAAGAGCAGGAAATGCCATGGGAGATGTACTTGGAGGAATGAATCTGACAATTGGAATCTTAGCAGCTTTAAATGCAAGACAAATTATAAAAAGAGGACAGAGAGTTGATGTTTCTCTTGTAGATTCTGTTGTATCTGCTTTAGAAACAGGAACTCAAAGATATTTTGTAAATAATGAAATTCCTAAATTATTAGGAAATAGATATGCTGCTGTTTCTCCATATGATTCTTTTAAATCAAAAGATGGAATGTTTGTCATAGGATGTGGAAATCAAAAACTCTTTACTCTTCTTTGTAATCAAGTGCTTAAACGACCTGATTTGCTTGAAAATCCACTATTTCTTACAAATCATTTAAGATGTGAGAATCATGCTTCTTTAAAAATAGAAATTGAAAAATGGTCTGTAACTGTTACTTCAAAAGAAGCTGTAGAGATGATTCTCGCTGCTGGAGTTCCTGCTGCTCCTATTCTAAATCTTAAAGATATTACTGAGGATAAACATATTGCAGAAGAAAGAGAAATGTTTGTCACTATAGAACACCCAATAATAGGAACTATGAGAGTAAATGGAAATCCTATAAAACTTATGGATACTATGCCAAAAATAAGAACTTGTGCTCCTCTTCTTGGTCAACATACAGAAGAAATATATAAAAAAATATTAAACCTGTCTGAAGAAGAGATAAAAAATTATCAAGAAAAAGGAGTTATGTAATTTATCTAAATAGGAGGTACTTAAATGAATTTACCTGAAAAAGTCCAAATTGTTGAAGTAGGACCTCGTGATGGCTTTCAAAATATAAAAACTTTCATTGAAACTAAACATAAATTAGAAATAATAGACTCATTAGAAGAAGCAGGATGTAATAAAATAGAAATTACCTCATTTGTAAATCCAAAATGGATTCCTCAAATGGTAGATTCAAAAGAAATATGTGAAACTTGTGTTAAAAAAATGAAAGAAAATATGAAGTTATTGTTCTTTGTCCAAATAAAAAAGGTATAGAAAATGCTATTTCCTCTGGTGCTGAAGTTATTTCTGTAGTTATTTCTGTAAGTGAAGCTCATAACAAAGCAAATGTAAATCGCACTGTAGAAGAAAGTTTTAAGGAATTAGAAGAAATGGTATATAAATATCCTAATATGAAATTTCGTTTAGACCTCGCCACAGTATTTGGTTGCCCTTTTGGTGAAGAAATAAAACCTGAAAGAGTTTCTGAACTTATAGAAAAAGCAAAAAAAATAGGGGTCAAAGAAATAATGCTTGCTGATACTGTTGGACTAGGTAACCCTGTATTAGTTGAAAAGATATTAAAACAAGTAAAAGAACAAGTAGGAACTGAAAATATTATTTTACATATTCATGATACTCGTGGAATGGGATTAGCAAATATGCTTGTTGCACTGCAATTAGGATATTCTATTTTTGAAACTTCTATTGGTGGCTTAGGAGGATGTCCCTTTGCTCCTGGAGCAGCAGGAAATGTTGCTACTGAAGATTTTGTTAATATGTTAAATGGAATGGGAATAAATCATAACATACATCTTGAAAAATTATATCATACATTAGATTTAATTGACCAATATGTTGATGTAAATCTTAATAATAGCCATATGTATTCAGTTCACAAATCAAAATGTTCTTTATAAATAATTACTAAAAAAAGGAGAATATTTTATGAAAAAACATAATAAAGTTTTAATTTTAACTGGAAATACGGGAAGTGGAAAAACTGAATTTTCTATTCAATATTCTCTTTTTTTAGCAAAACAGAAAGAAAAAATAAATTTAGTTGATTTAGATGTAATAAATGTTTATTATCGTTCACGGGAAAACAGAGAAATGTTAGAAAAATTAGGAATAAAAATCTGGGGTTCTTCAAATTTTGATTATAATGGAATTGATCTTCCAGCAATAAGCTATGGCTTTGAATCTCTTTTAACTGAAAAAAAAGAGAATATTATTATAGACCTTGCTGGAAGTATCAATGGTTTAAAACTTTTAACAGCATTAAAAGATAAAAGTTTTACATATGATATGTGGTTAATTTGTAATATATACAGAGAAGAAACTGATAGTGAAGAAAAAATTATTCATTTAATCAAAGAATATGAAAATTTTTCTGGCTTTAAAATAACAGGTATTATTAATAACTCAAATCTCTTAGAATATTCAACCGAAGAAGATCTTATAACAGCAGAAAAAATTATTCTTAATGTAAGTTATAAATTAAATATACCTCTTATTTATACTGTACTTTTACAAAAAAATAAAAATGTTCAAAAGAAATTAAAAAGTGAAAATATATTTTATATAGATGAACTTTTTAACAGAAAAAATTGGATGAAATAAAATGGGTTATAGATTACCTTTATCAATCTAAATTTATATAAGGAGGTTATGATATTTAAATATCATAAAAAAATTATGACTAAAATTGACCTTAACTTTAAAATTGATATTTGCAAAGGCTGTGGTTTATGTGTTGAAGTATGTCCTTTAAAAATACTGAAACTTAATGAAAATGTAGTTAATTCTAAAGGATATCATCCTGTGTATGAAGATCAAAAAATAAATGTATTGGTTGTAAAAGCTGTGCTTTAATGTGTCCTGACTCAGTCATAACCATTAAAAAACTATAAAATACTTACATAAAAGGACGGTGTGAAATGAAAAAAAATTGATGAAAGGATCTGAAGTTTTAGGAGCTTCTGCTATTAAAGCTGGATGTTTACATTTTTTTGGTTATCCTATAACTCCTCAAAATGAAATTCCTGAGTATATGTCAAAAGAACTTCCAAAAATAGAAGGTGGGACTTTTGTTCAAGCAGAATCTGAAGTAGCAGCAATTAATATGGTATATGGTTCTGCCTCTACTGGAGTAAGATGTATGACTTCCTCCTCTTCTCCTGGAATAGCTTTAAAACAGGAAGGAATTGCATACTGCTGTGGTGCTGAACTTCCTTGTGTTATTGGAAGTGTAAGTCGAGGAGGTCCTGGCTTAGGAAGTATACAACCTGCACAGTCAGATTATTTTCAAGCTACAAGAGGTGGTGGAAATGGAGATTATCGTGTTATAGTATATGCACCTTATAATCTTCAAGAACTTTCTGACTTGACACAAAAAGCTTTTTATATGGCTGATAAATATAGAAATCCTGTAATGTTGCTATTAGATGGAACTATAGCTCAAATGATGGAAGGAGTAGAAATTAGAGATATTACTTTCCCTCCAATTGATAAGTCTAATTGGGCTATCACTGGAAAAAAAGGTAGAAAAGAACATCATATAATTACTTCTATATATTTAGATACTGATACTTGTGAAAAACATAACCACAAGTTATTTAAAAAATATGATGAAATTGAAAAAAATGAAGCTGAAGTTGAACTTTATTTAACAGATGATGCTGAAATAATTATTGCCTCTTATGGAACATCTGCTCGTATAGTTAAAAATGCTATAAATGATTTGAGAAAAAAAGGTATAAAAGCTGGACTGATACGTCCCATTACTTTATGGCCTTTCCCATATGCAGCATTTAAAAATATTTCTGAGCCTTGTAAAGCTGTTATGTCAATTGAACTTAGTATGGGTCAAATGATTCAAGATGTAAAAATTGGAGTTGCTGGCAAATATGAAATAGGTTTCTATGGAAGATGTGGTGGAAATTTATTTGATAGTGAAGAAGTAGTTAATGCTATAGAGAAATATTATAAAGAGGTGAAATAACATGGGAGAAATTATTTTCAAAAGAACTAATGGTCTTACAGAGAAAGAAACTCATTATTGTCCTGGTTGTACCCATGGAATTGCTCATCGTCTTGTTGCTGAAGTTTTAGAAGAAATGCATGAGTTGGATTCCTCTGTATGTGTTTCCTCAGTAGGTTGCTCTGTATTAAGTTATGAGTATTTTAATATAGATGCTGTAGAAGCTGCTCATGGAAGAGCTCCAGCTGTTGCTACTGGAATAAAAAGATCAATCTCAGATAAAAATACCCTTGTTTTTACCTATCAAGGAGATGGAGATCTTGCTAGTATTGGATTAGGAGAAACAATGAGTGCTGCTGTAAGGGGAGAAAATATTACTATAATTTTTATGAATAATGCTATCTATGGAATGACTGGTGGACAAATGGCTCCAACTACTTTAGAAGGTCAAAAAACTACAACTTCTCCTTATGGAAGAGATCCTAAAACAGCTGGATTACCAATTAAAATGTGTGAAGTTTTAGCACAAATTCCTTCAGCTACTTATATAGAAAGAGTAACTCTCACTACTCCTGCAAATATTATTAAAGCAAAAAAAGCAATCTCAAATGCTTTTAAATGTCAAAAAGAAGGAAAAGGATTTTCCTTAATAGAAATTGTAGGAACATGTAATGTCGGGTGGGGATTATCCCCTAAAGATGCCATTGAATGGTGTAAAAATGAAATGCTCCCTTATTTCCCTCTAGGAATTTACAAAGATGTGCGAGGTGAGAGATAAATTATGAAAAAGAAAATAATTTTTGCTGGATTTGGTGGTCAAGGAGTTTTAACCTTAGGTCAAATAATAGCTCTTACACAAATGAATCGTGGATTAAATGTAACTTGGATTCCTTCTTATGGAGCTGAAATGCGTGGTGGAACTGCTAACTGTTCAGTCATTTATTCTGATGAACCAATTGGTTCTCCTATAATTAAACACAATATAGATATTCTTATTGCAATGAATGAAGTATCTCTACATAAATTTGAAAACGAAGTAGTTCCTGGTGGAATGATAATGATTGAATCTTCTATTGTAAAAAATAAAACTACTTCTAGAAAAGATGTAAATGTCTGTTATATTCCTGCCACTGAATTAGCTACTGAATTAGGAAATATGAAAGTTTTAAACACAGTAATGCTTGGGGCTTTTGCCAAAATTACAAATGACTTTACCAAGGAAGAAGCATTTGAAACTTTAAAAGAAAAACTTCATGGAAAAGAAAAATTATTTATTTTAAATGAAAAAGCTATAAATATAGGCTTTGAAAAAGTTAAACAATAAAGTGTTTCTTGTCTTAATACCTTATATTCATAATAGTCTGCTTACCTAGCAGACTATTTATTTTCATATAATTTTAAACTTTTTATTTCTATATTTTCTTTTCTTTATACTATATCTAGATTTTTTTAGTGTATTATTTAAAAAATTTATGTTAATATATGTAATATAAAAGAAATCAACAGATAATGGAGACTTGAATATGGAAATTTTTAAATTTGATAGATATGAGAATGAAAATAATCGTGATTTTATATACCGTTCACTCAAAGAAAGTATTATTAGAGCTACTATAAAACCTGGTGAAGCAATCAGCGAACCAAAATTACAACAAATATTTAATGTGAGTAGAAGCCCCATTAGAGAAGCTATTTCTGTATTAGATCATGAAGGATTAGTTGAGGTCCAACCTAAAAAAAAGACCCGAGTTGTTCTCATTGATTATCAGCAAATAATAGAAAGCAGATTTCTAAGATGTATTGCTGAAAAAGAAGTTTTAGTCAATATGTGTAATACAAAAGATACTAAACCTTTAGCAGATAAACTTGATAAAATACTTGATGAGGCAGAATCTAAATATAAAAATAATGAAAATTTTCGTACTGTAATCTTTGATTATGACAATATGTTTCACTCTGCTATTTTTGAATATAATGGTTTTAGTTTTGTTTGGAAAATCCTTCGTTTAAATAATATTCAGTATAATCGTTTTTTAAATCTTTATCTTGAAGAACAACTTTATGGAGATTTTTTTATAAAAGACCATAGAGAAGTAGCACAAAATATAAGAAATAAAGAAGTTGATAAATTAGTATCATACACACAGAAAAATTATGAAAGAATTGAAGGATACTTAAAAAAGTTAGTTCTTATTCATCCAGATTATTTTACCAATACTCAAAATTAAAAAAAGGGTTGTTGTAAATTGATGATTTTTAATCATTTATTTGAGCAACCCCTTTTTCTTTTCAACATTTTTCTTTGATTTATTTAAGAAAGTATATCAGATTTTAAAATTATTTTATTTTAATAAAATTCTTATCTAATAAATTTTTCAGTCTAAGTTTACCATTTTTTAATTCTATTACTTCAGCATATTGAGCTTTTTGAAACTTATTTCCAGTTCCTTCTTGAAATAAATAAGAATTTACTCCTATATCTATATTTGAACCATTTTTTTGAAATTGAATAGAAATTTCATTATTTGATGGTGGTAGATACTCCTCATCTATTCTTATAAACTCTGCTATTTTTAAATCATTTATTTTTATTCTTATATATCCCTTTCGTATATTTCCTATTTCCATTCTTGCTGATTCTGCAATATCATAATTAAGAACCATATAATCCCCCTGTATCAAAGAACGAGGATCAACAGGAACTGTTTTTATATAGAAAGTTGCTTTCTTTAAATTTTTTTCCTCTTTTATTACTGAATACCCAAAAACTATCATCAATAACAAGAGATTAAGCACTACAAAGATTTTTTCATAGTTCTTCCTCCTTTTCTTCTGCTTTACAGATAATCTTTGATAAAATAAGAAATCCTCCAAATAATAAAATACCACTTTCTATCATAAGATAAGATTTTTCAAGAAGTGTTATGTGAAGACTATAGTAATAAAATAATATCTCTCCACCTAAAAATGTTACTGCTATTCCCATCATATATTTTTCATTCCTATACATATATAATAAAATAAGCATTATTCCTAGATTAATTCCATACATACTCAAACATAAAAAACTAAAAACTCCTAATAACATGGCTATCACAAAAAATATAAAATAATTTTTTTTATCAAATATTTTATAAAGAAGACCTAATGCTATTGCAAGTATTATTCCATTAACTATATATAAATCATAATAATTATATTTGAAAATTGGACTATTGACTATTATTGCTTGAATAACAGCAGTAATCTCTGCTCCTCTTATTATTCTTTTTATTCTATTGGTTTCAATTATTCCTATTTTTTCTTTACAAGAAGACACCAAAGTAAAAATAAGTGGTATCACAAGTATCAATGTTTTTGTATACCCTCTTGTTCCTGGAAAAATCATAATTAATCCAGATATTAATATAGGAACAGCTAAGAAATCTAAGATTTTTGAATGTCTAAAAATATAAAAAACTCCATATATCAACCACCCTATTCCAACTATCATTGTTGTTGATAGTCTTATTTCCCATTGAAGATACACAAGAATTAGTATTAACCCTGATATAAATGTTATAATTTCATTTTTTTCTTCTTTATATTTTAAAATATTTGGTAAAATACAAGCTGCTCCAAGAAATATGATTCCAGCTATTAAAATAGACTCTTCTCCAAGCTTGAAAAAAGACATTAGTAGAGCAAAAAAAGTTACTGCTAATACCACTAAAATTATTTTAAAAAAATTTAAAATAATTTTCACTGAATTTGAAGAAAAATAATTTTTAGTAATTATTACAATGCTTCCCATAAAAATACATATAATCAAAAATACTCCTATAACACCAGATCCTAAACTTGATATTCTACTTATTATATAAGAAGATATTATAAAAGTTATTGATACTATACTTAAAATATTTAACCCTTGTTTTTTCATTATTCTTTTACCAAGTAAAAAAAATAATCCTATGAATAGAATATATACTATTAAATACAATGGTCCATATAAATCAAAACTCCTGTAATATCCTTTATTCAAATTCAACCATGATATCCCTAAAGTCATTAAAGTCATTGAAGAAAATGCAAGAACATAGAAAAACCAATCTTTTACTTCTATCAACATTTTTCTTACTAAGATAATATAAATAAGGAGAAAAAACAAAATAATCATAGATCCTGTTATACATATTATTATAAAATTTCCATATAATCTTGAATAAATCATTCCACTTATTGTAAAAACTGTTATATTCAAAATCCAAAGAGGATAAAAATTTTCTACAAAAGAGAAAATCAATATAAATAATCCCCAGTTCCTAAATAATGTATATGGATCAGCTCCTGTCTGATATATTTGCCCAAATACTGCAAAAAGTATTCCTATAAAAAATGATGATGAAAAAGAAAAAGTTGCCTATACAATACTCTGTTTTGAAAAGCAAACCATCCTATTACACCTAATATAATCAAAATTATAGGAATAGATATTTTAGTAAAACTTTCCATTTTATTCCAATTATATGCAATAAAACATGATATTCCAGTTATAAAAAACAACATTGAAAAATATAAAAAAGAATTTTTTAATTTATTAAGCATATTTTACCTCCTAATCAAGATAGGAAAAACTTATATTTTAATATATTATACTATGTAAAAAGCAGACTTCAAAGTTTTACTTTAAAGCCTGCCTTAAATTAATACCCTTACTTACTTATTAAGATTATAGAACTTCTTGGTTGAACTAGATATTTTTTTTCAAATAAAGCCTCTGTGTCTTCTCTGAAATTCTCTTTTTCTGGTTTTGAAGTATCAACCAACAAATACCATTTTTTATTTTGGAGAATTGGAAGTTCAAATGCTAATTCTTCATGATAAGAATTTAAAGCTATATAAAATGATGTATCAGTTTCAGTATCGTGAAGAACAAATGCTATACTTAGTGAATAATATGAATAATCTGGAGAATTAAGCTTTACTCCATGAAGTGAAACATCACAGTCTTCACACTCTGAAAGTTCCAAATAATTTTTTCTTCTAAATATAGAATACTTTTTACGAATTTTTATCATGTTCTTTACAAAATTAGTTATTTCATAAAATTTTGCTCCTCTTTCCCAATCTAACCATGTTGAACGATTATTTTGGCAGTAAGCATTATTATTTCCAAACTGGGTTCTTCCCATTTCATCTCCCATAAGTAGCATTGGAACTCCTTGAGAAATAAAAAGTATTAAAAACATATTTTTAATCTGTCTTTTCCTAATTTCAAGAATAGCAGGATCATCTGTTCCACCTTCTATTCCATAATTATATGAATTATTATTATTTTCCCCATCATTATTATTTTCTCCATTATTGAGGTTATGTTTATTATTATAACTAACAAGATCCCACATTGTAAAGCCATCATGACAAGTAACAAAATTTATATTACTCATTGGACCTCTATTATTTCTTTTGAAAATATCAGGGCTTCCAAATATCCTTTTCAATAATTCAGGTATTAAACCAAACTCTCCTTTTATGAATTTTCTAACAACATCTCTATATTTTCCATTCCATTCACTCCAACCTGCTGGCATATCTCCAACATAGTATCCACCAAGATCCCAACTTTCTGATATTAATTTACAATGTGATAAAATAGGATCCTGCACTAATTCATTTAGAAGAGAAACCTCGCTCCATTGTCCATCTTCACCTCTTCCAAGAACAGAAGCTAAATCAAATCTAAATCCATCTACTCCCATTTCAAGATACCAATATCTCAAAGAATCTACAATAATGTCTTTTACTACTTTATTATTACAATTGAATGTATTTCCACAACCTGAATAATTTTTATATTGTGTGTCATTATTTTCAAGCATATAAAAAGTTTTGTTGTCCATTGCTTTAAAATTATATATTTTTCCTCCATTTCCACCTTCAGCAGTATGATTATACACTACATCTAAAATCACTTCTATTCCATGGTCATGAAGATTTTTTACTAACTCTTTAAATTCAACTATTTCACTATCAGAATCTAAAGTTTGATTCTTAGAGAATTTTTTAGTTGGTGCAAAAAAGCCTATTGGATTATATCCCCATATATTTTTTAATTTCGCTCCATTTGTCATTCCAGTATTTCCTGTAAAATCGTCCCACTCATACACTGGCAAAAATTCTACTGCTGTTATTCCTAATTCTTTTAAATATGGTATTTTTTCTATAAATCCACCATATGTTCCAGGAAATTTTACCATTGAATTAAAATTTTGAGTAAAAAGCTTTATATGTACTTCATAAATAATTGTATTTTCCAATTCTGTATTTAAATGTTTTGTCCTCACATAATCTTTTTTTACAGCTATACTTTTCCTTCTTGAATAATTCTTATTATTTGTATAAGATAAGGCATAAGGATCTAATAATTCAGGAGAATCATCTAATTTCCATGTATATAAAGTTTTAGTAGAAGTTTCTTTTAAAAATATATGCCATATATTTCCTGTTTTATTTATAGTAGGATCTAAAATAAAACTTTTTTTAGGAGCTACATCTGAACCTGAACTATAAATATTTAAAACTACTTTTTTCTTATTTTTAGCAAATATAGCAAAATTAATTCCTTCACTTTCTATGGTTACCCCTAATTTAGGAACCCCAGCTTCCCAAACACACATATATTCTCCTTTAAAATTTTTTCTGTGTATTAAATTATATAATGCAGCTACAGAAAAGTCAATTCACAGATAAAAATCCTAATTTTCTTAAAGTTAAATTTAAATTCTAATAATATTTATGATAAAATATATTAAATAGAAATAAAAGATTATAATTCTAAAGGAGAAACCAATGAAGAAATTCATAAAATTTTTTTTAATAATAACCATTGCCTTTAACTTAACCCCTAATTTGTATTCTGCTGAAAATTATCAAAATAAAATTTTAAAATATGTGAATCAAGAAAGAAAAAATAAAAAACTTGCCCCTCTTGTTATGAATGAAAAATTAAATAAAATAGCTGTAAAAAAAGCTGCTGATATGGCTAAAGATGAGAAGCTCTCTCATAATAGTAAAAACTTTGGGGCTACTTTCAATTTAATAAAAAATGAAAATATAAAATATAAGTCAGCAGGTGAAAATATAGCAAAATGGCATGATACTCCAGAATTTGTTATGGAAAGATGGATGCAGTCCAAAGGACACAGAGATAATATATTGAATAAAAATTATAATGAAATAGGAATAGGAAAGGCTGTGGATAAAAATGGAAAAAATTACTGGGTGCAGATATTTATTGAAAAAAAGAAATAATGTTATGTTTTCCCTTCCAAATATTGTATTGACTTTTCTTGTAGAAAACTCTATAATTGTGGAATAAAACTTAATTCTAAAACTATTTTGTTTTTTATATAATGAATTTAGATTCAAATACCGATTTAACGTAATAAAATACATCTTTTATCTAGTTTATCTATTTCGTTTTTTCAATATTAAAATTTTATGTACCTAAAACATTATTTAAAGACCAAAAATCAAATTTGAACATGATTTTATCATGATAACAATATGTGAGGGAATAATGAGGATATTATCATTTATATATTATTTAATAACTTCTTTTAGAAACTTTCTCTATGATAAAGGAATACTTCCTGCTAAAAAAGTATCAGATGTTGAAGTAATTTGTATAGGAAATATTACAGTTGGTGGAACAGGAAAAACTCCAGCAGTCCAATATTTTACCAAAAAACTTCAAAAAATGGGAAGAAAAGTAGCAGTAGTTTCCAGAGGATACAGAGGGAAAAGAAAAAGAGAGCCTCTTTTAGTCAGTGATGGTCGCGAAATATTTGCCACTACTCGAGAAAGTGGTGATGAACCATTTATCCATGCTCTCAATTTAAAAGTACCTGTTATTGTAAGTTCTAATAGATACAAAGGCTGTCTATTTGCTAAAAAACATTTTGGAGTTGATACAATAGTTCTTGATGATGGATTTCAACACAGGAAACTTTCAAGAGATAGAGATATTGTACTTATAGATGCAACAAATCCTTTTGGTTGGGGAGAGCTGCTTCCTAAAGGAATGTTGAGAGAAGATTTCAAAAAAGCTGCTAAAAGAGCCAGTGAATTTATAATAACAAAATCTGACCTTGTCAGTGACAGAGAAGTAGAAAGAATAAAAAAATACTTAAGAAAAAAATTAGAAAAAGAGGTTTCTACAGCTAAGCATGGAGTAACCTCACTTTGTGATTTAAAAGGAAATCCAAAACCTCTTTTCTGGATAAAAGGGAAAAGAGTTCTTTTATTTTCAGGTTTAGCTAATCCACTAAATTTTGAAAAAACAGTTATATCATTAGAACCCTCTTACATAGAAAGAGTTGATTTTATGGATCATCATAATTTTAAAAAAAGAGATATTGAACTTATTCAAAAGAGAGCAGACAGTATGCAGGCATCTTTCATTATAACAACTGAAAAAGACCTTGTAAAACTTCCTAGAGATTTGAATATTGAAAACCTTTTTGTATTAAAAATAGAATTTACAATTTTAGAAGATAATAGTCTAAAAAATATCGGAGGAAAAACAAATAATGAATAGTGACAAGATACTTACAATAATAAAAGAAAAAAACAAAAAAGAAATAATTCATATGCTTGAAACAATTGGAAAAATAAAAACACTTTCATTTTTTGCAGAAGTATTAAGTAAAAGGACATATTTTACACTAAATAATGATGGTACAATTAAAAGAAATGAACTAGATTTTATTCTTCCAATATTTGCTTTTTCTAATGATTTAGATTATTTAGCTGATTCTATAATTAATTTTTCAGATCTAAAAGAAAGAGAAAAAATAAGTGCTATTTATAGATTTTCAAATATAGAAATTCCAAAACTTAAAGAAAAATTAATGAAAACATTGGCCAATGGAAATCTTGATTTTTCAAAAAGATATGGAAAGGAACTTTTTTTAAGAGATAGAGAAGAATTCTATAAAACAATTTTAGAGTTTAGTTTTTTAGGTGATATGAAAAGTTTAAAACCTCTTCTCATTCTTTCTTTCAAAAAACTTTTTGAGAATGAAGAATATGAGGAAAATGTATTTTTCCTTTTGATATCTTTTATTACTAAATATAGAGATAATTTCTATTTTTATGAAAATTGTGAAAAGGAAAATAATCCTGTCAATTTTGAAATGCTGAAAGAAAATGTATTATCTAATAAAAAACTTTTAGAAAGCAGAGAAGGTCTTGAAATTCTTTCTACATTAAAAGCATTGGAAATATATAATTTTAAGAATTTTGATAATTTTTTATTAAAGATAGCCTTTGAAATTAGAATGATAAAAAACCTGACTGCCTTAAATGAAACTACCAAAAGACTATCAGCTGTTTTTTTATAAAAGGGGGAAATATGTTAAAGTACTTCAATAATAAACTCATAACTACAATAGAGGGGAAACATTCAAAAGAAGAAGTATTAAAAATATTAGTGGATCTCATTAGAGAAAATACTGACATTTTAGATAATGAAACTGATTTCTATGACAATATTTTAGCCAGAGAAAAAGTCGGAAGTACAGGAATAGGTATGGGAATAGCTTTGCCTCATGCTAGATGTGAAAATATAAAAAAGATAGTAGTTGCAGTAGGACTTTTAAAAGAAAGTGTAGATTTCCATTCTCTTGATGGAGAAAATGTAAAACTTGTGGTTCTAGTGGGAGCTCCAAAAAAATCTGCAAAAGAATATTTAGCTCTTGTTTCTGATTTAGTTAGAGCTTTCAGAAATCCTAAAACTCGAACATCTATCTTTGAAGCAGTTGATAAACAAGAACTCATTGGTATATTGGCGGAGTTAAAAAAGTGAAAATAGGTATATATGGTGGCAGTTTCAATCCTGTCCACAATGGACATTTAAATATAGTAAAATATGTTCTTAATCAATTAAAACTTGATAAAATCATCGTTATTCCTGTGGGAAAACCATCTCATAGAGCTGATAATTTAGAATCAGGCATCTTAAGAACCGAAATGTGCAGAGCAGCTTTTGAAAATATTTCTGGCGTAGAAGTTTCAGGAATAGAAACTGATAAGGATAAAATTTCATATACAATAAATACTTTAAAAAAATTATAGAAATATATGGTGAAAAAAATGATTTTTATGAAATTATAGGAGAAGATTCTGCCTATCATTTTAAAGAATGGAAAAATTATGAGGAAATACTTGAATTAAGCAAAGTAGTAGTTTTGAGAAGAAAAGGATATGTTGGTACAATCCAGCATAAAAATATGATTTATCTTGAAAGTCCTTTTTTTAATATTTCTTCTACTGAAATAAGAGAAAAAATAAAAATAAAATAGACATAAGCAATCTTGTCCCTATAAAAGTAAAAAAATTATAGAAGAAAAAAATTATATGAATAATTTTTTATTTAGAAAGGAGAGTTATGAAATTATTTGTTATATCTGATATTCATGGTTCTTTATATTTTTTAAGAAAAGTTATAAATATATTTGAAAAAGAAAAATATGATAAAATACTTATTCTTGGAGATGAACTTTATCATGGGCCTAGAAATCCTTTGCCAAGAGATTATTCTCCTAAGGAAGTAATAGAAATACTAAATAAATATAAAGATAGAATAATTGCTGTCAGAGGAAACTGTGACAGTGAAGTAGATCAAATGGTACTTAACTATCCAATAATGAGTGACTATAATATTTTATTTTGGAATAATAAAAAAATAATAATGACACATGGTCACATTTTTAATAAAGATAATCTTCCTCCCATGGAAGAAGGAGATATCCTTTTATATGGTCATTTTCATATTCCATTTGCAGAAAAAATAGATGAAAAAATATTTTTAAATCCTGGCTCTATATCTCTACCTAAAGAAAATTTTGAAAATAGTTATGGAGTTTTCCAAGAAGATTATTTTATTATAAAAAATCTTGAAGAAAAAATTATAAAAAAATTTAAACTATAATTTTTGTTAAATAAAATTTAACAGATTGAATAACAGAGAGGCTTTGACAATGTCACAGAACTTTCTGTTTTTTTATTTTTTGCATTTTTTATTGTGTACACTATAAAAAAGAGTTGAAATATTTTAAAAACTGTGGTAAATATAATATTAACAACAAATATAAATAGCTACACTTTTAAATAGTGAACACTATATAAAAGGAGGAAAAATTTTGACACTAACCGAAAGACAGAAAGAAATCATTGATATTGTAAGAAAATATCAACCTATTACTGGAAAAGAGATAGGAGAAAGGCTATATCTTACAAGATCAGCCTTAAGAACTGATTTTTCAATACTTACAAAAATGAATATATTAGAATCTAAACCAAAAATTGGATACAGTTATATTGAAAAAAAAGATTCTGAAAAAGTAAAAGATATTATGAGTCCTTCTATTACTGTAGACACTAATCTTTCAGTTTATGAAACTATTCTTAATATATTTTCCAAAGATGTAGGAACTATTTTTATAACTGAGCAGGATTCACTGGTGGGTGTTGTTTCAAGAAAGGATCTTTTAAAAATAGCCATTGGAAGAACTGATATAGAAAAAATTCCAATAAATATTATAATGACTAGAATGCCTAACATAATATACGCTGAAGAAAATGAAACTATTCTTGAAAGTGTAAAAAAACTTATTAAACATCAAATAGATTCACTACCTGTAGTTAGAATTGAAGAAAAAAATGGAAAAAAAATCTATCATACTGTAGGGCGTTTGACTAAAACTAATATAACAAAGTTATTCATGGAAACTTTATCTAATAATTAAGGAGGAAAAATGAAAAAAGTTTATGCATTTAATGAAGGTGGCAAAGATTTAATAAACATATTAGGAGGAAAAGGTGGTAACCTTTCTGAAATGAAAAAAATAGGACTTCCTATCCCAGAAGGTATTATTGTTTCCACTACAGCATGTAAAGAATTTTTTAAAGATGGGAAAAAAATAACAAAAGAGTTAGAAAATGAAATTTTAGAAAAATTAGAATATTTACAAGAAGTAACTGGAAAAAATTTGAAGGTGAAAATCCTCTATTAGTATCAGTTAGATCAGGGGCTCCTGTTTCTATGCCTGGTATGATGGACACTATATTAAATCTTGGAATGAATGATAATACAGCTGAAAAAATGATAACTATATTCAAAGATAAAGTTTTTGTTCATGAGCTATACTGCAGATTTATTCAAATGTTCTCTGAAATTGTAATGGGAATCGAAAAAGAGCATTTCTTTAAATTAAAAGAACAGCTTTTTGCTGAAAGAAAAGATGAAGATAAAATAGAAACATATAAAATGGTAATTAAAGCATCTAAAGAATTATACAAAAAGAAACTGGAAAAGACTTTCCTGAATCACCAAAAGAGCAATTATTTATGGCTGTAAATGCTATATTTAATTCTTGGGAAAATGACAGAGCAATCCTTTACAGAAAAATAAATGGTATAGATGATTCTATGGGTACTGCTGTTGTAATTCAAGAAATGGTATTTGGTAACCTTAATGAAATATCTGGTACAGGTGTTGCTTTCTCTAGAAATCCATCTAATGGAGAAAAGGAAGTCTTTGGAGAATATCTGTTAAAAGCTCAAGGAGAAGATATCGTTGCTGGAATAAGAACACCTGAGCCTATATCTAAATTGAAAGAACAACTTCCTGAAATATATGATCAATTTATTAAGCTTGCTAAAGTTCTAGAAGATCATAATAAAGATATGCAGGATATTGAATTTACTATTGAAAATGGTAAACTATATCTTCTTCAAACAAGAAATGGTAAAAGAAGCCCTTATGCAGCTGTAAAAATTGCTGTTGATATGGTTAAAGAAGGAATTCTTACTAAAGAAGAAGCTATTATGAAAGTTGATCCTAATGTATTACCTCAATTACTTCATGGAGATTTTGATCCTGAAGCTACTAAAACTGCTGTCCTTCTTGGAAAAGGACTTCCTGGATCAGCTGGAGTCGCAATAGGAAGAGTAATGTTTGCTTCTGAAAGAGTTGAAACTAGAGCACTTTCTATTCTTGTAAGAGAAGAAACTTCACCTGAAGATATTAAAGGTATCAGTCTTGCTCAAGGAATTGTAACTGTAAAAGGTGGAGCTACATCTCATGGTGCTGTTGTTGCAAGAGGAATGGGTAAATGTTGTGTTACTGGTTGTGGAGATATTCAAATTAATGATATAAAAAGAGAAATGTATATTGGTGGACATACAGTTAAAGAGGGAGATTTTATATCTATAAGTGGATATACTGGTGAAATTTTCTTAGGTAAAGTAAAACTTACTGAACCAAAATTTGATGATAATCTTAAAGAATTTGTTTCTTGGTGTAAAGAAATAAAAAGAATGGGTGTAAGAATGAATGCTGATACTCCTGCTGATGCTTTCTTAGGAAAAGGTTTTGGAGCAGAAGGAATTGGACTTTGCAGAACTGAACACATGTTCTTCCAAAAAGATAAAATATGGACTATCAGAGGAATGATTATGAGTGATAATCCAGAAGAAAGAGCTGAGGCTTTGAAAAAAATGCTTGAAATGCAAAGAGAAGACTTTTATAACATTTTCAAAATAGTTGGAGATGAAATAGTTATTGTTAGACTTCTTGATCCTCCTTTACATGAATTCTTACCAAAAGAGCCAAAAGATAAAGAAAAAATGGCTGAAATATTAAATCTTCCTCTAATAGAAATTGAGAGAAGAATAAGAAATATGAAAGATGAGAACCCAATGTTAGGACACAGAGGATGTAGACTTGCTGTTACTTATCCTGAAATTTACAATACTCAAGCTAGAGCAATAATTGAAGCTGCTATTCAATGTGAGAAAGAGGGAATAAAAGTTAAACCAGAAATTATGATTCCTCTTATTATTGGTGTTGGTGAGCTGAAATTCATCAAAGGTAATATTAAAGCTGAAATAGATAAAGTTTTTGAAGAACAAGGTATGAAAATAGAATATAAAATAGGAACAATGATGGAAACTCCAAGAGCTTGCCTTCTTGCAGATGAAATAGCTGGTGAAGCTGAATTCTTCTCATTTGGAACTAATGACCTTACTCAAACTACAATGGGACTTTCTAGAGATGACTCTGTTAAGTTCATGGACGAATATCATGAACATGGAATTTTTAAACTTGAACCATTTGCTTCTATAGATGTAAGAGGAGTTGGAAAACTTGTTAAACTTGGTGTTGACTTGGGTAAAAAAGCTAACCCTGAGCTTGAAATAGGTATATGTGGAGAGCATGGTGGAGATCCTAAGAGTATTAATTTCTTTGAAGAAACTGGACTTGACTATGTAAGCTGTTCTCCATTTAGAGTACTTGTAGCAATTGTAGCTGCTGCTCAAAGTTATATTAAAAACAAAAAATAGAAAATTATTTAGTAAAGGGGATAACATATGAGTGGATTAGAAAAAGAAATAGCAGAACAAGAAAAAAAATATTTGACTCTTCTTTCTACTAAATTTAAAAATATTGGAGAAACTGCTACTGAAATAATCAACCTACAGGCAATCATGAATCTTCCTAAAGGGACAGAGCATTTTCTTACTGATATTCATGGAGAATATGAAGCTTTTAACCATGTGTTGAAAAATGGATCTGGTGCAGTAAGACAAAAAATAGATGAGGTGTTCGGGGATAACCTGAACACCTTTGAAAAAAAAGAACTGGCCACTGTTATATATTATCCTAAAGAAAAGATAGAATTTCTTGCAAAAGAGCTTAAAAATATGGATAAATGGTACAAAACTATTATTTATCGTTTAATTGAAATATGCAGTGTTGTTTCTTCAAAATATACAAGTTCAAAAGTAAGAAAAGCTATGCCTAAAGATTTTTCATATATCATTCAAGAAATAATATATGAAAGAAAAGAATTAAGAAATAAAAGAGAATATATAGCTAATATAATAGATACTATCATTTCAATAGGGAGAGCTAAAGAATTTGTAATAGCTATTTCCAATCTGATTCAAAGACTTATAATAGATAGACTCCACATAGTTGGAGATATATATGATAGAGGACCTAGTCCCCACCTTATAATGGATACTCTTATTGATTATCACAATGTAGATATTCAATGGGGAAATCATGATATTCTTTGGATGGGTGCAGGTCTTGGAAGCAAGGCTTGCATTGCCAATGTCATAAGAATATGTGCAAGATATGGGAATAATGATATTTTAGAAGATGGCTATGGAATAAACCTTCTTCCTCTTGCAGCTTTTGCTATGGAAAAATATGCTGATGACCCTTGTGAGTATTTTAAAATAAAAACAAATAAAAATACTCCATTAAAAGCTCAAATACATAAAGCTATTACTGTCATACAAATGAAAATAGAAGGAAACGTAATTGAAAGAAATCCAGAGTTTGAAATGGAACATAGAAACCTGTTTAGAAAAACTGATTTTAAAAAAGGAACTGTCATAATAGATGGAGTAGAATATGAACTGAGAGATAAAAATTTTCCTACTGTAGATGTGGATAATCCTTTAAAATTGACTCCTGAAGAAAGTGAAATCATGGAAAATCTAAGACTTGCTTTTCTTAGAAGTGAAAAATTACAAAGACATATTAGATTTCTTTTTGCTAAAGGAAGTATATATTTAAGATGTAATTCCAATCTACTCTATCATGCTTGTATTCCTTTAACTGAAGATGGTAAATTAAAGAGGTTAATGTAAGAGGGCAGAAAGTTAAAGGAAGAGAATATTTGGACCTTGCTGAAAAAATATGCAGAGAAGCATATTTCAATAGAGCTAACAGTGCAAAAGATAAATTAAACTGTGACTATGTTTGGTATATGTGGTGTGGTAAAGACTCACCTATGTTTGGTAAGGACTCTATGAAAACTTTTGAGAGATATTTTATAGAAGATAAAACTACTCATACTGAGAAAAAAATCACTACTATACTTTCTATAATGAAGAAGCAACTTGTGATATGATATTGGAAGAATTTGATTTAAATCCTAAAATTTCACATATAGTAAACGGACATGTTCCTGTAAAGGTAAAGAAAGGTGAATCCCCAATAAAAGCAAATGGAAAACTCTACATAATAGATGGTGGCTTTTCAAGAGCTTATCAACCTGAAACTGGTATTGCAGGATATACTCTAATATATAATTCTTATGGATTAAAATTAGTTTCTCATGCTCCTTTTGAATCTACAGAAAAAGCTATAAAAGAAGGAAAAGATATAATTTCTTCCAGCCGTATAGTTAATACTAGTCAAAATAGAATAAGAGTTAAAGATACAGATATAGGTAAGGAATTACAAAATCAAATTAATGATTTAAAAAAACTGCTGAATGCCTATAGAAAAGGAATAATAAAAAGTAATGATGAATAAAGCATTAAAAAATTTTAATGCTTTATTCATTTTATTTTAACTAACTAGTGTTATATTACATATGTAATATTACAAAATTCGCGGGAGGAAAAATGAAAAAAAAATTAGGTATACTTGCACTTACTGCTGTATTAGGAACAGGAGCTTATGGTGCATCAATCGACCATATTCAGACTTACACCCCTGAATATTTAGGTAACCAAGCACAAAACGGTATGATAAATAATGTTTCAGTTTATTATAACCCTGCTGGACTTATGCAATTAGAAAGAGGGACATATTTTCATGGTGGAATGCAGATTGCATTTGGTACTGAAGAAATGAAATATAAAGGAAAAAAATATGAGGCTGATTTATTCCAACCTATTCCAAACTTTGCACTATATAGTGTAAGAGATGAGAGAGCTATATTCTGGACATTTGGTGCAATAGGTGGAGGTGGAGATCTTGAGTATAAAGATGGAGTTGCAGGAATAGCTGTAGTTCCTGATATTTTAGCAGGACTTAATATAACTGGCGCTAAAGATATGGGATCTTCTGCTGAAGGTACTAATATGTATGTACAAAATACTTTAGGAAGAGCATGGATGATTAATGATAAACTTTCTATGTCAATAGCTGCAAGAGCTGTAGTAGGAATGAGAAATCTTAAAGGAGATCTAAATGTCAGTACTCCTTCTATTGGAGAACTCCATGCCAAAATAGATTCTGAAAGAACTGCCTGGGGATTTGGAGGACAGATTGGATTTAACTATAAAGCTTCTGACAGATTAAATCTGGCTCTGAGATACGATTCAAGAGTTAAAATGAATTTTAAAGCTTCTGGCAGTGAAAAAAAGCTTCTATAAATCTTGGCCCTATGGGAAGTCATGAATTAGGATTTTCTGATTTTTATCCAGAATATGAGCCAGGTGTTAAATATAGAAGAGATTTACCAGCTATATTAGCAGCTGGGGCTTCATATAAAGTAACTGACAGATGGACTATGGCTCTAAGTGGAAACTATTATTTTAACAAAGATGCTAAAATGGATAAAACTAAAGGAAGTGGAATTCTTGAAAAACTTGGTTCTAAACATTTTGAACCTGAATATGATAATGGTTGGGAAATTGCAGTTGGAACAGAGTATAAACTGACTGATAAATGGACTTGGATAGGAAGTATCAACTATGCTGATACTGGAGCTAAGAAAAATTCATATGATGATATAGAATATGCTCTGAATTCTATTATGGTAGGTACAGGATTAAAATATAAACCAAATGATACTATGGAATGGGTGGCTACAGTTTCTCACTTCTTCTATGATGGAAAAACTGGTAACTATGTGGAAAAATATCCTGGAAAAACACAAATAGTTGAGCAAAAATATGATAAGAGCATAAGTGCAGTTGGATTAGGATTTACTAAGAAATTTTAATTAAGATGGAGGAGGAATACAGTGCCTAAAAAAGCCATATTTACAAAAGAACAAATATTTAAGAAAGCCTTTGAGGTGTTTAAGCAGAATGGATTGGAAGCTATAACTGCTAGAAATCTGGCAAAATCTCTGAATTCCTCTCCAGCCCCAATATACAGTTTTTATACTTCATTGGACATATTAAAAAAAGATTTAATAAATAAAGCTAAAGATGTATTCATGGAATATGTAAAAAAACCTACCACAGAATATATATTTCTTAACATAGGAATAGGTGTATGTATGTTTGCAAGAGAGGAAAAACAGCTTTTTCATACTATTTTCCTTAAAGACACTTCATACAGTGGACTTGTAAGAGAATTTAGAGATTTGATAAAAGTTGAGATGTCTAAAGATAGTAGGTTTGACAAACTTGATGAAGAGTTTAAAACAAAACTTTTCCTTGACTGCTGGATGTATGCTCATGGTTTTTCTACATTAATAGCTACTAACTATTTTAAAGATGTGTCAGATGACTTTATAAAAGAAAGACTGGTAGAGGGAGCAGCAACTATGCTGTATAAAAGATTAAGAGATTACAATAAAAAAAATTAATTTAATATAAAAGAGGATATGAAGATTAGATTAATTTCTCCCTATCCTCTTTTTATATTACTTATTTACAACATTCTTTGGATTCCCTTCTAAATATGATTTTAAATTATCAAAACAGATATCCATTATATTTTGTCTTGATTCTATAGCTGCCCATGCTATGTGTGGAGTTACATTTACATTTTCACAGTTTGTCATTGGGTCATTTAAAGCAGGTGGTTCACTGCTCAAAACATCTACTCCTGCTGCATATACTTTTCCATTTTTAACAGCTTCTGTTAGATCTTCCCCATTAACTAATGGTCCTCTTGATGTATTAATTATTATTACTCCATCTTTCATTTTTTCTATATTCTCTTTGCATATTATATTTTTTGTTTCTGGTAAAAGAGGACAATGTAGTGCAATTATATCCGATGTCTTAAAAATCTCATCAAGAGATAAATTTATTACATCTGAATGATTATTTTTATCATATACAGCTATATCCATTCCAAAAGCTTTAGCTATATTTCCTACCTCTTTTCCTATATTTCCATATCCTATTATTCCTATTCTCTTCCCTTTTAATCCAATAATAGGCTTATGCCAGTAACACCATTCAATATTATTAGACCATTCTCCTTTTTTTACTGAATCACTGTGAAGAGCTACATTATTAGTTATTTCAAGTATATGTGCAAATGTCATTTGCGCTACACCACTTGAACCATAATTAGGAGTATTAGTAACTATTATTCCCAATTCTTTTGCTGCCTCTACATCTATAGTGTTATACCCTGCTGCTGTTACTGCTATATGTTTCAAATTAGGAAGTTGAAGCATTCTCTCTCTATCAAAAGGAACCTTATTTGTAATAACTATTTCTGCATTCCCAATCCTTTTTAACACTTCTTCCTCTGGTGTTCTATCATATATTGCTACATCTCCAAGCTTTTTGAACATATCCCAAGAAAGATCACCAGGATTTTCTGTATATCCATCTAAAATAACGATTTTCATAATTACCTCCTTAAAAAGTTCTGATTATTAATTTATATCCTATTACTGTAAAAAATTCAAATATTTATTTTTTATTTTGATTTAATGTGATTTAGTCACAGACAAAATTTAAAATATAGTGTATAATAAAAACATAAATAAGAATAAAATATATTTAAAGGAGGAAATGATATGGCGATTTTACATATAACAAAAGAAAATTTTGATAAAGAGGTTTTAAAATCAGATGTACCTGTATTAGTTGATTTCTGGGCTGATTGGTGTGGACCATGTAAAGCTTTAGGACCTATCCTTGAAGAAGTAGAAAGTGAATTAGCTCCAGGAGTAAAGATAGCTAAAATAAATATAGATGAGCAAGAAGAATTAGCTGCTCAATTTAGAGTAATGAGTATTCCTACATTATTACTTTTCAAAAATGGACAACCAGTTGAAAAATCTGTAGGACTTATATCAAAAGATCAAGTTATAGAATTAGGAAAAAGATAATATAACTAAAAGGAGGTTTTTAACCTCCTTTTTTATTTCAATGCTTCAAGTTTCTTTTTATCTTTTATAATAATACTTCCTCTTGATAGAGAAACTATTCCTTCTTTTTGAAAATATTTAAGCATGCGTGATACAACTTCCCTTGCACTCCCTAAATTTTTAGCAATGTACTCATGAGTAAAATTGAGAATATCGCTTTCTTTCTCCCTGCTTTGTTCTAAAAGAAAAAAGCCAGTCTTTTGTCAAAGCTTGTAAAAAGTATCTGCTCCATCGCCCACATGGTTTCAGAAAAATGGCAATTCATTATATCATTTATAAAACTCTCCACTTTTATATTTTTATTTTTCAACTCTTTAAATGCAGATGAACTTATAAGAAATACTTCACTGTCTACCTCAGCATCTACCATTATACTGAAGGTAATATTTTTTAATATACAAGATGCAGTTAAAAGACATGTTTCCTTTTCACTAAGCCTATATAAAGTAACCTCTCTTCCTTCTGGAGAAAGTATATACACTCTCAACTCTCCTTTTTTTATTAAAAGAACTCCTGTACACTCTGTTGAATCATGTATAATAGAACCTGCTTTATATAATTTTAATTTTGTATTATTTTTTATAAGCCTTTTTTCATCAGAAGAAAGTTCATTCCAAAATGGAAATGACTCAGAAAAAAAATTTTCATTTTCTGAATTAATCATTTTTCCCTCCTAATTTGCTTCTTGTCAAATTCAGATATATATTTACAATTTCTTAAAATAGTTTCAATCTCTTTCATTACCATATCAAATTTATTTCCATCTATGCCAGTTTTATCTGTCATAGGATATAATACTGTTCTTTTTATAAAATCCATTATGTCTTCCACTTTTACATAATCTACTTCATCATTTTCTTTTAATATATTTTTTATAAATTTCAAACATACTCCATAAGCTATACTCAAGTTTATTTCTGTTCCTTTTAAAGAGATTATATAAGGGGATTTTATTATAGCAGAATGAAGCACTATCATAAGTTCTTTTAATCTATTTTTTTTCTGTTCATAGTATACTCTTCTGTTGCTCATTTGTTCTAGCCCCCTTAATTTTATTTTACATTATACCATATTTTTGGAATAATTCAAAAAAAGTCATTACTAACAAGAAAATGAATATCTCAAAAATATAATTATTAAAATAAAAATATACTTGTTATATTCTTTTAATTAAAATAATATAATTGACAATAAGAAAAAATATAGTATACTTCTTTTGAAATAGAATAAATATTATTTTGACCAAAACAATGTCCAAAAAAAAGATGGAGGGGTATAAATGAGTAAAAAAACTATTGAAGAGGTTGCAAAAAATATTTGGGAATATGCTGAAATAAGATTTAAAGAATATAAATCAGCAGAAGAATTGGCTGAATATGCCAGAGAAGCTGGCTTTCAAGTGGAAATGGGAATAGGTGGATTAGAAACTGCTTTTAAAGCAACTTATGGTGAAGGTCACCCTGTAATAGCCATACTTGGAGAATATGATGCTCTCCAAGGACTTTCTCAAGCAGAAGATTCTACACATAAGGAAAAAGGAAAACAAGAAATAAATGGTCATGGGTGTGGGCACCATTTGTTAGGTGCTGGAGCTCTTTATGGTGCTGAAATAGTAAAAAATTATTTAAAAGAAAATAATTTAAAAGGAACTATTGTCTTTTATGGTTGCCCTGCTGAAGAAGGAGGCTCAGGAAAAACATGGATGATGAAAAACGGAGCTTTTGAAGGAGTAGATTTAGCTCTTACATGGCACCCTTTTCCGTATAATGGAGTTTTTTCATTAGCTACATTGGCAAATTATCAAGTTTATTTCAGATTTGAAGGAAAAGGTTCTCACGCTGCTGCAAGTCCTCAACTTGGAAGAAGTGCTCTTGATGCAGTAGAGTTGATGAATGTAGGAGCTAATTATCTTAGAGAACATGTAATACAGGAAGCGAGATTTCATTATGCTGTAACAAATACTGGAGGAATATCTCCAAATGTAGTACAACCTGATGCTGAAGTTTTATATCTCATAAGAGCTCCTAAATTAAATCAAGTTGAAGATATATTCAGAAGAATATGCAATATAGCAAGAGGAGCAGCTTTAATGACAGAAACTAAAGTGAAAATGGTTTTTGACAGAGGAACTAATGAATACAAAGGAAATAAAGAAATAGAAAAAATAATGTTTAAGAATTTAAAGAAATTTGAAAATATTGAATATTCAACTGAAGAAATTGCCTATGCTAAAAAATTTAAAGACACTCTTTCTGAAAAAGAAATTACTTCTGAATTTGGCTGGATAGAAAAAGCCAGTGGAAAAGAATGGAAAAATATTAAAGATATGATGTTAAATGAGTATATTTTCAGAGGAAATATTCCTTATGATGAAAATTTCAATTATCTTTTATCAGGCTCTACAGATGTAGGAGATGTAAGTAAAAAAATGCCCACTGGACAAATATTTACAGCATGTTATGCATTAGGTACTCCATCTCATTCTTGGCAGATGGTGGCACAGGGGAAAAATAGCATTGCAATGAAGGGTATGAAATATGCTGGTCAGGTATTGGGACAGACTGCTATTGACATTTTTGAAGATCCAATTCTTTTTGAAAAAATAAAAAAGAATTTGAAGAAAATTATGAGGAATATGTTTCACCTTTAAAATATGACAAAGTGCCAATAGAATTATAAAATTTCAAGGGGGTTATATGCAACAGATATTTTATGTAATATGTTTTTTAAGTTTTCTTCTTATTCTTGGTGTTTTTATTAAATCTAAAGTAAAAATATTTCAAGAACTTTTTATACCTGCTTCTGTCATTGGAGGATTTATTGGGTTGATATTTGGTCCAGAAGTTTTAGGAAAAGTATTTTCTTTTTCTCTTCCAGCTGCATGGTTAAAAGAAATGGCTCTTCTTCCAGGAATATTAATAGTTCCTGTAGTTGCTGCTGTTCCTCTGGGATTGGAATTTAAAGGCAGTAATGGAAAAGGGGTTGTAAGAGATGTAGGATTAATGGGTGGGATACTTTTTATTGCTACATTTCTGCAGGAAATTGTTGGATATTTTGTAAATTTTATATGCACAAGATTCTTAAATATTGATTTGTATGGTTCTTTTGGAGTTGAGCTCAATGCTGGTTTTTCTGGTGGACATGGAACAGCTGGAATGATAGGAAGAACTCTGCAGGAAATGAATATGGATTACTGGGCTGTTGCTCAGGGAATAGCCACTACTACTGCTACTTTTGGACTTATTGGTGGAATTCTTTTTGGTATATTTTTGATTAATAAGGCTTGCCGTAAAGGTGAAACTTCTCTTTTAAAAAAACCTTCAGATATCCCTATGGAACTGAAAAGAGGATACTATACAGATATATCTAAACAGGGAAGTATTGGTAGAGAAACTATGCTTTCATCATCTATTGATGCTCTTGCTTTTCATGCAGCAATAATATTTTCAGTATGTGGTATTTCTTATATTATTCTCATGATTATAAAAAAATATAAGATTCCTGTACTTTCTTCATTTTCTGTATGGGCATTTGCTATGGTGATAATGATTATTGTATGGAAAGTTATAAAAAAATTAGGGTTAGAATGGTGTGTTGATACTAAAGTTAAAAGTAAAATAACAAGTATGCTTACTGAATTTGCTGTTGTAAGTGCTGTTGCTACCCTTCCTTTAAGAGCTGTATTTTCATATTTTATTCCAATAATGGCAATGATGATACTTGGATTCATAGCTACTTGGTGGTGTATAAAATATTTCTCATATAAGTATTTTAAAGGAAATTATGCATTTGAAAGAGCAGTTGCAATGCTTGGAACTTGTTTAGGAGTATTTCTTACAGGACTTCTTTTATTAAGAATTTGTGATCCTGAATTTTCTACACCTGTATTAGGAGATTATTCCTTAGGATTTTCTCTTACAGCACTTATAGGACCTATTCTTATGGTATCATGTATTAATCTCAGTCTAGCTTATGGTCCTCTTATTCCTATATTACTAAATATTGGACTTATGGCAATATTCTACATTATTATGGTTGGACTAGATAAAAAAGGAAAAAGTTCATGATAAAAATTGCTGTTATTTCTCCTGAAAATTCAATTCCTTTTATAAAAAAAGGAATTAAAGAAAATGATAAATATTGTGTAGAATATTTTATCTATGAAAATTTAGAAGAAACTGTAGATATTTACAAAAAAAACTTTCATAAATTTGATGTTTTTCTTACAAGTGGTGAATTGGGAAAGATATTTCTTGAAGGAAAACTAAAAAAAATAATCAAGCCTATTTATTCTTTGGAGATAAAAAGAGAAGAACTTTACCAGATACTTTTCAAAATATTGAAAAATAATCCAAATATAAATTTCTCAAAAGTATATATTGATTTCATAGATAAAAGTAACAAAGATTTTTATTTTAAAAATATATTTGATACTGATGAACCTTTTACTACTGAATTCAATATTGAAAATCCTAATTTTTATGAAGATATCTTTCATAATCATTGTATTTTACACAAAGAAGATAAAGTACAGCTTTCAATTACTAGATTAAGTAATTTAACAGAAAGACTTGAAAAAGAAAAAATCCCATTTATATTTTTATTTCCTTCTGAGGATAATATAAAAGATACTATAGAACATATGATATCAAAAATAAAAATAGCTGGATTAGATGATAAAAAAATAATTGTTGGAAAAATTAAACATTTTGATTCTAATAAAACTTATAAACCTATATTAGAAAAGCATATTAAAAATTCAATAATTTATGAACTGGATAACGAAATTGAAATAATAATGATAAAGAAAGATTTTATTGATTTCACAGAAAATCTATCAGGAAAAATTTTTTCAACAATAGGTACAATAATAGTAGGTTGGGGCTGTGGAGAAAATATATCAGAAGCCAGACTAAATGCAGAAAAAGCTTATGAAAAAAGTGAAGTATATGGGGAAGAAATCTGTTATTTTCTTGAAAAAGGAAAATTTACAGCTTTAAAAGGATTTAGAAAAAAAGATGTGAGAGATTTTGGAATATATGAAAAACTAAGAAAGTTAAATATTTCTAAAACTCTTTTTGAAACGCTTTTAAAAATTTATGAACAAGATATATGGATAACAGCAGAAGAATTAGCTGGATATATTGGGCTTAGTAGAAGAACTGCCAGCAGAATATTAAAAAAATTAGAAAAAAATAAGCTTGCAGATATGTCTTTATTAGGAGGAAATATAGGAAGACCTTCTAATAAATATAAATTAAATTTTTAGCAAAATTTAAGATAAGAATACTTTTAAATATTAAATTATTTGAAGTATTCTTATTTTTTATTTATGGATAATTTATTCTATGCTATAATATTTTATATAAATACAATATTTATAGAATAATTTTGGAGGGAAAAGTGAACATTAATGAATTACAACTTGAATTAGACCAAAAATTAAAAAATAAAAGTTCTTTTTTTAATTTTATTAAAAATTTGATACTTGAAGAGAATTGCTCTTCTATTTTAGATATGTTTCACAGTTCTCTTTTTAAAGAACTTGAAACTCTTTATGGTCAAAAATTTATTAAAATACTAAAAACTATATGGGGAAATACATTAAATTTCACTTATGAAGTTGACCCTTTAAAACCAGCTTTTAGAGATAAAAATAATATGGAGCTTTATATTCAGCCTGCAATGTTTAAATTATGGTACTTATTGAAGGTATGGCAAAATGATTTTAATATTATGACTCTTATTACACCAGATAATATTTCTAAAAATTATTCTCTTGAAGATATAATTGCTTATGAAATTGATAATAAAAACAATGAACTTTTACTTTTATTATCAACATATATAAAAAGTGAAAAAGATAATATTACAACTGATATAATCAGAGGTATAATAAAAAGCTCTGATTATTCTCTTTATTTGAAATTATTTGAGCTTCTTCCTAAAAAAACTGTAAATAGTAAATTAAAAAAAAATATTCTAACTAATGCTGACCGAGGAAATATTGAGGCATTCAAAACTCTCATAAGTTTTATTTTAAATAAAAAACTATTTTCTTCTAATGAAGTTATAGAGGCTATAGCTGGTTGGACTGGTATTGAATTAAAGTTTTCATCTCCTGAAGAAGTAAAATTATTTTTTATAATAATAAATGATGTCCTTATTGATAAAAAGAAAAGAAATTTTATTTATTCTCAAGGAAATGAGTCTGAATATATTTTCTTCTCTCTTTGGGCTGAAGGATTAAAAGATTTTCCTACAATGAAAAAAAAGATTTTTTTATTTAACGATAGTAAAAATAATATGGAGGTTCTTAACGCTCTTCATTACCTTTATTTAATTGGAACTGATGAGGAAAGAAGAGAAGCTGCAATGCATAGAATGAAAAAGAAAGTTAATCCTCTATATGCTTATTATGTTGTTCAAAATTATATAACTCATATTTCTTATCCTAATCGTATAACTGCATTTAAATATTCACTTAAAACTCAGAGAGAAATGACGCTTCTTTATGATGATACATTTTTTAAAGATAAGAAAACTTTGAATAAACACTTTGAAATATTCTATAAATTAGCAATCGATATGCATCAATATCTATATTCTTATGAAAAACCATTTTGTTGGTCTGAATATATAAAAGATCCAGAAGGTATATTTTATAAACTTTTTGATATTGTTGCTTATGATAATTATCCAGAAGAAAAAATTGATAGACTTTGTGATATTGTAATACATTCAACTGATGAAGTAATGCTTTTCTTTCTAACTCACTTTATAAAAGAAGAAAGAAGCGAAAAACAAAGAAATTTTGTTCTTTTTCTTCTAAAAGAAGGTTCTTCACTTTTAAAAGAAAGAGCAGTTTTTTATATAAAATCATCTAAAGTATCCCTTTCTTCTGAAGAAAAAGAAGCTGTCATAAATCTTTTTGATGCTTCTGTAAAAAATTCACATAGAGTATTAATAACTTCACATATTTTAGATTTTCAAAGAGATTTGATGTTAGAAATAGTAAGTGAAATTATTCTTACTAAAAATAATCCTTTAAAAAAAGAGGCAGCAGAAACATTTCTAAAACGTCTTAGAAAGGATAATACTTTTCCTCATTACCTTGAAAGTTATAAGAAAAAGAAAGAAGAAGCTTCTATGAGGCGAAAAAAAGCAAAGGCCTCTCCTAAAGAAACTGAAATAACCCCAGAAAAAGAAAAAAATTATCTACAAAAATCTATTAAAAAAAGTGGATTTAGAATATATGACTCACAAAAAGCTCCTTTTTTATTTGAGCCTGAAGATGTAATTATTTCTGAAATTCCTTCTATTAAAGATTTTTTCAACTTAAATTTGGAAGAATTTGAAGCTGAAATAATTAATTCCTCTGTGGAAAATTTCTTACAACTTCTTCCATTAAATAATTTGCTTGAAATAGATTTTGCTTTAAGGTTTGAAGTTTTTTTCGATTTAGATTCTAAACAAGAGAGCAGGGTTCATTCTGTGTTTTCACTTTTTATAACAAATAGTTTTAACATAGAAAAAATGGAAAAAATATCAATTCTTGCAAGAAAAAAAGAGTGTACTCCTCAAAAATTATTAAAAAAAATAAATAATCTATATTCTAAATTTGACACAAAAGAAATATTTAATATGAAAATGGATATAATAAATTGTTTTTTTGAAAGTTTATCTAAAGAAGCATACCTAAACACTGAAATAATTGATTTCATGAAAGCTTTATTTGATATTATATCTGACAAAGAATTAAATAATATAAATATGTTTAGAACTTTTTTCTTTACTTACTATGTTTTTTACTGTAAAAGCATGTATCAATTGAAAAAGTTAGATATAATTTATTTTTTAAAAGCCTTTAGTATGAAGTTGATTCCAGCAGATGAGGTATATAAAGAACTTCTTGAAAGAGAAAATAGTTTTAATCAACTTTCAAGTTTCCTTAATTTACCTCCAGAAGAAAGAAAAAAATATTCCTTTGATCCTGAAGCTGAATCTAAAATAATTTCTACTATAGTTAAACTAGAAATAAATAGAAAAGGTGAATCTAAAAGGAGTGAACTCACTCATCTAGTTCCTGCTATAAAAAAAATAGAAGGAATATCTCTGCTTTTCTCTATATTGGAAATTATGGAATATGAAAGAATAGAAATAGTCTATGATTTTTCATTAAAATCATTGTCTAAAAAAGATACTTTAAACTATTTTCTTTCTATCTCTCAACCTGCTGCAACTGATACAATAAAAGATATAAAAGAACTAATTTTATTATTAGATAATCCTTATTCTTTAAAAAATCTTTTATTGCTTACAGCAATTCATATTCTTAAATGGAGGCCATTATTATCTGAATATCTTAATTGTCAATATTTAGATGAAGTTCATTGTTTTTTTAAGACTCATTTAAACTATGAGAGAAGTTTTGAAAATAGAATGACTCTTCTTAAATACACTTCAATAAAACCTGAAGAATTTGAAAAAGGAAGATTTGATATTAAATGGTTTAAAAGACTATATAATTTAATGGGAGAATTAGAGTTTGAGCAAATCTATGATTCCTATAAAAAGAAATTTTCTAAGTCTGAACCTTTTGAAAGATTTACTGCGTCATTATCTGGTATTTTTAATTTTAAAGATATTGAATCATTAGAAAAAGAGGTAAAAAAACAGAATAAAAAGGCCTTACTTTGTTATTCTCTTATTAATTACAAAAAATTTCCTGATAAACCACTTGAAAATATTTATGACACTATTAGATATCATGCTAAAACCTCTGATTTATTAACTAAAGGTCAGCTAGAAATAACTATTATTGCATTAAATAATTTTTTAGATAATATAGGTTTTTCATCAAGAGCATTTCTAGAACTAAGTTTAGACAAAGAATATCACCCTTTATTAAGAACATTTTTAAAAAAAGAGAATCAACCATCACTATATATTGCTTTAGTTCCTCCAAATAAACTTGTTCTTAAAAATTATAACTATGAAGAAATAATCAATTATCAAAAAGAAAAATATATAATGAAAGCTTATGAAGCTGTACAAAATTATAATATTCTAATAAAAGATTTAGTAGAGTATCTAAAACATTCTATGCACACAAGAGGAGAATTAGTTCCTTCTGAAATTTTTGCTGCTGGAAAAAATCCTTTAACATCTTTAGTTGTAAAAAATATTATATTTGAAATAGATGAAAGTATCTATGCATTTGTAAAAGGAGATTCTTTTATAACCTTAGATAACAAAAAAATTTCAATTACTAAATCCAATAAAGTTAAAATAGCACACCCTATAGATATGCCATCTGATGTTATAAAAAGATTTAAAGATTATTTTAAAAGTAATGATATTATTCAAGAATTTAAACAACTTGATATGAAAACTTATGTTTTAAAAAATAAAGAAGCTTATAAAAAAGAGCTAATTCATTTTCTTGACACATATCTTTATTATAATGTTCTATATGAATTTCTTATTAATCACAACTGGGAAAATCTTGATGAAAATACTTTTATCAAACCTTATATTCAAGATAATCTAGTTATTAAATTAGAAATTAAATATAAACTTACTATTTCTAACAGTGAAAAAACAGCATACATTTCTTCTATAACTTTTCTTAACCTTCAAGAAAATAAAGCTGAATCTTTTTCAAAAATACCTGTTAGAATTCTATCAAATATTTTATATGATTTAAATCATATTTTTAATTATTCTAATAGTAAAAAAAGTAATGTGGAGATAAAATATGACTAAAAAAATATTAATAGTGGAAGATGAAAAAATTTAATAAAAGTAATTGAAGATACTTTAGTAGAAGAAGATTTTATTACTTTTAAAGCTTTAGATGGGGAAACTGCATTGGAAATGTTTTATGAACATAATCCTGATCTTATATTACTTGATATAAACCTTCCTAAAATGAATGGTTGGGAAGTTTGCCAAAATATAAGAAGAGAATCTAATATTCCTATAATAATGATGACTGCTAGAGATTCTGAAATTGATGAGTTAAAAGGTTTAAGCATTGGAGCTGATGATTATATTACAAAACCTTTCAGTCTGAAAGTTTTAAATATAAAAATAAAAAAAATACTTAAAATAGATGAAAACAGCTCTTATAAATTTAGTAATCTTTCTTTTGATTTCCGAAGTGGTGAGCTTGTAGTAAATGGAGAAAATATTGAACTCACAAGAAGAGAAATTCAATTTCTAGAATACCTTATAAAAAATAAAGGAATAATTTTTTCAAGAGATGTTCTCTTAAACGAAGTCTGGGGTTTTGATTTTGAAGGTGATGACAGAGTAGTAGATACTTTAGTAAAAAGACTTAGAAAAAAATTGGGAGATTACAGTGATATGATAAAGACTATAAGAGGAATGGGGTACATATTTGATGAAAATAAAAATTAATTTCTTTCAAAAGATTTTTATCTTTTCAATTTTTATAGTTATCTTTACTGTTCTTACTGGATATATGTTAAATATATTTTTTCTTGATGACTTTTACGTCTATAGAAAAAAAGAAAAAATGTTAGAAGCTGTTGATATTTCTAAATCTCTTTTATCTGATGAAGAAATTTTTAAAGAATATGTAGAAGATCTTAGAGATAAAGAAGGAATAGATATAGCAGTTCTTAAAAAAATAGTATGCATAAAATGCGAGGAAGAAGAGAGGATATGCATAATAATGATTCCCCTTCTACTGGTTTCAATATTACAAGTATTTCAAGAACAAATATAAAGCTTCTTATATATAACGAGCCTCTTCCAGATGGTCGTATATTAGCTTTGAGAACCTCTTTATCTGTCATGAGTGCACATAAACATGAAATGTATGTATTTAATATTCTTACAACTATAACATCAGTTCTTCTCAGTATGATAATTGGAAGAATTTTTTCTAAGCAAATAACTAAAAATATAAAAAATTAAATAGAGTAGCTGGTAAAATATCTATATTAGATTTTTCTGAAAAAGCTGAAATTGAAAGTGGAGATGAAATCGAAGAATTAAGTCAGAGCATTGATAAAATGTCTGACAACCTTTCTCTTTCTATTGAAAATTTAAGAGCTTTTGCTTCAAATGCTTCTCATGAATTAAGGACTCCTATTACGGTTATCAGCACTTATGCTCAAGCTCTCATCAATGGAGTTGTAAAAAATGACTATGACAAATCTAAATATTATAAAGCGATAGCAAAGGAAAGTATGGATATGAATGAATTAGTTGGAAATCTTCTTACTATTTCGCGTCTTTCTTCTCCTGGAATAAAGTTAAATATGTCCGAAGTTAATATCTTATCCATTCTAAAGCAAAGTATTGAAAAATATGAAATGCTGGAACTTGAAAAAGATATAGAATGGAATATAAAACTTAAAGAACAGAAAGTTTTTTGTGATATAAAAATATTTAAAATAGCATTTGATAATATTATTCAAAATGCTTTAAAATATTCTAAAGAAAACGATGTTATTTTAGTTTATGAAATTAATGGAAGAATATATATTGAGAACAGCATTGATGGAGGTGGAACTGGGGATATTTCTAAGTTATGGGAACCTTTTTCCCGTGGTGATAATGCAAATGAATTAAGTATAGAAGGAAATGGACTAGGACTCTCAATTGTAAAAAAAATCATGGAATTAAATAAAATTTCCTGTGGTATTCAATTAAAAGATAAAAAATTTACTTTTTGGTTTGACATACTGAGGTCATAATCACATGATATTATTTTGTTACATAAAAAAGAACAAAATAATATGGAGGACGATAATTATGAAAAAATTTACAATAATAGGAATTATGATATTTGCTTTAGGAGCTACTGCATTTGCAAGAGGACATCAAAATAATATGCACTCTGGATCTACATATTGTGGTTCAGGAGTAAATCAAACTGGATTTAAAAGAAGTCCTGAAATGGAAAGATCAAAGCTTGTTATAGATGAAAAAAAATTAGAAATTAGAAAAGAACTTGTTAAAGATAAACCAGATTGGAATAGAGTTGAAAAATTAAATACTGAAATTGCTAATGAACATGGAAGAATGAGAACTTCAGTTATGAAATCAAGAGTTGAATACAACCAAAATCTTGCAAATAAACCACAATAATTAATAAAAAATTTATACCTATTAATCAAGAGATTTAAAAGTAATTTTTAAATCTCTTTTTTATTTTTTCAAATAATTGTTCTCTTTACATTCACTATCATAATAGAGTAGAATATAACTAAAATATTAAAAAATAAATCAGATTTGGAACAGGGGGAAACAAAAAATGAAATTAGTTGTATCAGATTTAGACGGGACTCTACTAGATACAAAAAGTCAAATTACTGATTATACAAAATCAATTATAAAAAAATTAGTTAATAATGGAATTGAATTTGCTATAGCTACAGGAAGAGGTCCTGCATCTGCCATAAAACTAAAAAAAGACATAGGATTAGATATCTATCTTATTTGTAATAACGGTGCTAATATATATGATAAAAAAGAAAATAGTATATTTGAAAAAGTTATCGATAAAAAAATTTCTCAAAATATAATAAAACTTTTGAGAGATAGAAAAGTGGCATATAACGGATTTATAGATGATGATTTTTATAGAGATGAATATGATAAAACTGACTATAGTAGAAGAACTGATTTTATAGAACATATTCTTGGAGATATTGAAGAATGTCCTGCTCTTCATAAAATAATAATAGTAGAAGAGGCAGATATTATCCTTAGAATAAATAAAGAGTTGCGAGAAAAATTTTCTAATGTAGTAGAAATAACTATTTCTGATCCTGAATGTATAGATATAGTTCCTAAAGAGTGTAGCAAAGGAAATGCACTTAAAATTATTGCTCAGCAATTAGGAATAGAAATGGAAAGAGTCATGGCTTTCGGTGATGGAGAAAATGATCTTGATATGCTTAAAAAAGTTGGGCACCCTGTAGCCATGGAAAATGCTCAAGATATTGTAAAAAAAGAAATAAATAATACTGCACCTAAAAATATTGAAAATGGTGTAGCACTGTATCTAGAAAAATTTTTTAAACTTTAAACTTATATTATTGGAGGGGAAAAATGCTGGGAAATATTGTAAATACAGCTTCTATTGTTCTTGGAAGCCTACTTGGTATGTGGTTGAAAAAAGGTATTCCTGATAGAATAAAAGATATAATAATGACTTCTATGGGACTTTCTATATTAACCTTAGGAATAAAAGATGGAATAAACTTTAATAATGGTATGCTTATAATACTATTTATGGTTGTTGGAGGAATTATTGGAGAACTTCTAAGAATTGATGAAAGACTTACTATGCTTGGAGTTTATTTAGAAAAAAAATTTTCTAAAAGCGATAATAATGACATAGTTAAAGGTTTTGTTACTACAAGCATAATGTTTAATGTAGGAGCAATGGCTATTGTAGGTTCTATAAAAAGTGGTCTTTCTGGAAACAATGAAATACTTTTTATAAAGGCACTTCTTGACGGAGTATCTTCTCTTATTTTTTCCTCAAAATATGGAATAGGTGTTTTATTTTCTGCAGCTACAGTATTTGTTTATCAAGGTTCTATATTTCTCTTTGCCTTCTTTATAAAAAGTGGATTAGATGATGCTGTCATTAATCAAATATCTGTTGTGGGAGGCTTGATGATGATAGGATTAGGAATAAATCTTTTATTTAATAAAAATATAAAAATAGGAAATCTTATGCCTGCATTATTTATTCCTATTATATATAAAGTTATTGTATCATTTTTTTAGTACTACAATAAAAAAATATTGACACATAATAAAAAAAGTAGTACTATTAATACCATAAACAAAATTTTAATTAAAAAAGGAGTTAGTTATGTTAAGCAACACTTTAAAAATAGTTACAATATATACATATATACTACTCATATCATAATTTAAAGGGCTGATTTTTTACATAAAATTTCTTATGTTAATCAAGCCTGTTTTCAGTATACAAAATACAAAGAGGCTTGGGATAAAAAGTTATTAAGCTTAGGCCTATTCTATATTTTTATAGACCTAAGCTTTTTTTATTAAAATTTTTAAGGGGGGAGTAAATGAAAAAAGTATTTTTTATTTTTCTGCTAATATTAGGACTTGTTGGTTGTTCTGATAAAGAAGAAAAGGGAGCAAAAGGTGAAAAAGCAAAGAAAGAACAAATTTTAAGAGTTGCATTGAATGGAAAACCAAAAGGTGTGGATCCTCATATGTACTCAGAAGTAATTGGTGGAATAATGTCTCAACAAATTTTTAACAGTCTTGTGGAAATAGATGAAAATGGAAACATCATTCCTGAACTAGCTGAAAGCTGGGAATTCAAAGATCCAACTACACTTGTATTTAATCTGAAAAAAGGTGTTAAATTCCATAATGGTGATGAATTAAAAGCTTCAGATGTAGTATTCAGTATTAATAGAATGAAAAATAAACCAGCAAGTATGGTCATGGTTGAACCTATTTCAGGGGCTGAAGCTCTTGATGACTATACTGTAAAAATAAGTTTATCAAAACCTTTTTCATCAATATTGTATAATCTTGCACACCCAAGAACATCTATATTAAATGAAAGAAGTGTAAAAGAACAAAAAGATGATCTTTCTATAGCTGGTATCGGAACTGGACCTTTCAAACTTATTGAATGGGGAACTGGAGAACAGATTATTCTAGAATCTTTCAAAGATCATTTTCAGGGAGCACCTAAATATGACAAGCTTGTAGTTAAAACTATAACTGAAAATACTGCAAGAGCTATGGCATTAGAAGCTAAAGATGTGGATATTGCCTATACAGTAGCACCTATTGATTTGGAAAATCTTAAAAATAACCCAGATCTTGTTATAGTAAGTAAACCAGTAGTATTAACAGAATCTATAACATTTAACTTTGATAAAGAAAAATTTCATAATAAGGCTCTTAGAGAAGCTATTGCTATGGCTATAGATAAAAAAGGTATCATTGAAGCTATCTATAATGGACTGGCTATCGAAGCAAATTCACCTGTTAGTAATGTGGCTTTTGGATATTCAGATAAAGTAACTGGACTTCCTAGAGATATTGAAAAAGCTAAACAGATAGTTGAAGAAAACGGTTTAACTGGAACTAAGTTAAAAATAATAACTAATGATAATCCATCAAGAGTGCAGGTAGCACAAATCATTCAATCAAATCTTAAAGAAATAGGATTAGAACTTGAAATAGAAGTTGTGGCATGGGCTACTTATCTTCAAGATCTTGCTAATGCAAACTTTGAAATGAAACTTGGAGGTTGGAGTGGAGGAACTGGAGATTCTGATAATATCCTTTTCCCTTTATATCACAGCAGTTCTGCTGGAGCAGCTGGAAACCATGGAAGATATAAAAATCCTGAACTTGATAAATATATAGAGGCTGGAAGAGCTACTTCTGATCCAGTAGAAAGAAAGCGTAACTATGAAATAGCTCAGCAAATGATTCAAGATGATATTGCTTGTGTTCCTCTTTATTATTCAATGGATAACATGGTAATGAGAAAAAATATCAAAAACTTTAAATTCAGATCTACATATTTCCATGTAATAAAAGATATTGAGTTTTAATCTATAAAAATTTATTTATTAATTAAGGGGGAAACTTTATGACGAATGCAGGTTACATGTTTTTATTTTTATTTTTGACGGTACTATTCTTTGCAATAGGAGATTTTTTAGGAGTTTTTACAAAAGCTAAACTTTCATCAGTTTTTGTTGCAATGTTTTTGTTTTTAGTTGGGTTTATGACTAAAATGATTCCAGCTGATATGATTCAAAAAGCAGGATTATCTCAATCTGCTGCTTGGAGTGCTCCTTTACTTATTTTCCATATGGGAACTATGATCAACATCAAAGAACTCATCGATGAATGGAGAACTGTTGTTATGGCTATTATTTCTATGATAGTCGGAATTATTGCTGTTTTTGCAGTCATTCCTCTAGTAGGAAAAGAGGCTGCTGTTGTTTCTATCCCTATCATCAATGGTGGAATAATCGCAACTCAGATAATGACTGGTGCTGCTATGGAAAAAGGATTCCAAACTGTTGCTGCACTTGGTACTCTTGTTTATGCTATTCAAAAATTTGTTGGAACTCCACCTGCTTCATACTTTGGTATGAGAGAGGGAAGAAAAGTTCTAGAACAGTTTAGAGCTGGTAAAATTCAAGCTTCTACTGATGAAAAAAAGGCTGCTGTTAAAGAAACTAAAGTAACTTTTGCTAAAAGAATGAAAAATATTTCACTTCTTTTATTTGTATGGCTATTGCTGCTGCTGCCGCTTTTATTTCAAGATTAATTCAAGAAAAAACTGGGCTTAATGCAAGTATCACTGCACTTTTATTAGGAACTATACTTTCTTACAGTGGAGCTGTTCCTAATGCTATTCTTGATAAAGCAAAAGTTTCTGGATTCCTTTCATTTGCAGTTTTTGCAAGTTTGATTCCATCTCTTGCTAAAATATCTTTTGGAGATCTTACTACTTTAGGATTCCAGTTATTATTAATCTTTGCTGCATTTGTAGTTGGAACATATATCTTGATTTATTTACTTCCTACATGGAAAATAGTTGGTTCAAGAGATCTTGCGATGGGTATTGCTATGGCTCAGCTTCTAGGATTCCCAGCTACATATCTTATTGCTAACGAAATAGCTACTGCTCTTACAGATGATGAAGAAGAGAAAATGCTATACTTAAGAGAATAATTCCAGCATATGTTGTTGCAGGACTTGCTTCAGTAACAACTATTTCTATCATTATTGCAGGAATATTTGTTGAATTTCTTTAATTAACTAAAATATATCTTCATCTAATTTAAAAATTAATCTTTAGGAGGAATAAGATGTTAAAATTTGATTCTACTATTTATCCATATCCATCAAGAAGAAATGTGATGTACGCTAAAAACGGTATGGTAGCAACTGGATCTCCACTTGCTGCACAAGCTGGACTTGAAATACTTAAAAAAGGAGGAAATGCAATAGATGCTGCTATTGCTACTGCTGCTGCTCTTACTGTTGTAGAGCCTACAGGTAATGGTATAGGAGGAGATGGATTTGCTATTCTCAGTGTAAACAATAAAATGTATGGACTTAATGCTAGTGGTCCTTCACCAAAACTTCTTGAAGCACAGGATTTATTGAATAAAGGGTTAAAAGAAATGCCTAAATATGGCTTTACTCCTGTAAATGTACCAGGAATACCTAAAGCATGGGCAGAGTTAAGCAAAAAATTTGGTAAGCTTCCTTTGAGTGAAGTTGTAGCTCCAGCAGTAAAATTAGCAAGGGAAGGATATGCTGTTCCTGTGAATGTTGCTAAACTGTGGAAAAAAGCTGCTGTTAATTTTGGAAAAGAAAGTGGAGAAGAATTCAAATACTGGTTTGAAACTTTTACTAAAGATGGAAAATGCCCTGAGATAGGAGATGTAGTAAGGCTTCCAGATCATGCAGATACTCTTGAAATGATAGGAGATACATATGCAGATGCTTTTTATAAAGGAGAACTAGCAGATAAAATAGATGCATTCTCTAAAAAATATAATGGATATATAAGAAAAGATGACTTGGAAGAATTTGAAGCAGAATGGGTAGAACCTATTTCTGTAAAATATCATGGATATGATGTATATGAACTTCCACCAAATGGTCATGGAATAAGTGCTCTTATGGCGCTTAATATCTTAGATAGATTCCAGTTTGAAGCGAGAGAAACAGTAAGATCATACCATACAATGATAGAAGCAATGAAACTTGCCTTTGTAGATGTACAAAAATATGTAGCTGATCCTAGATTTATGAAAGTAACAGTTGAGCAGCTTTTATCTAAAGCATATGCAGAGGATAGAGCAAAACTTATAGGAAATACAGCAATAATGCCAGAAGCAGGAGATCCATTCTGTGGAGGAACTGTATATCTTGCAGCAGCAGATAATGAAGGAAATATGATATCATATATTCAAAGCAACTATATGGGATTTGGTTCTGGAATGGTAGTACCAGGAACAGGAATAGCCCTTCATAACAGAGGAAATAACTTTAACCTTGATTTAGAAAGTGCAAACTGTGTAGGACCAGGAAAGAAACCATATCATACAATTATTCCAGGATTCCTTGGAAAAGATGGAAAAGCAGTTGGTCCATTTGGAGTAATGGGAGGATTTATGCAGCCACAGGGACATGTACAGGTAGTAACTAATACAGTAGATTTCCTAATGAATCCACAGTCAGCATTAGATGCACCAAGATGGCAGTGGGTAGGAAAGAAAAATATAGAGTTGGAACATGGAGTTCCTGAGCATATAGCATATGAGCTTGCAGCTATGGGACATGATATAAAAGTTCTGCATGATCCATTGATGATGGGAAGAGGAGAAATCATCTGGAGAATGGAAAATGGAGTTCTTGTAGGTGGAACAGAACCTAGAACAGATGGACATATTGCTTTATATTAAGATAAAAAATTTATATCAATAAAATAAAAATCAAATAGAAAAGGTTTCTAATCATAATGATTAGAAACCTTTTTTGAATGATAGAGTAAAAACCATCATATCCTTTAACTATTAGCTTAAATTCTTTTTTTATCTTTTATATGCTGTTTTTTGAAGAGGAAGAGAAGTTCTAAATTCTCCATCATATTTGAAATAAGCATTTTGAAGAGCTGGAGCAGTAGGAATAACAACTATCTCTCCTACTCCCTTTGCTCCATAGGCTAGTTCTGCTTTATTCTTTTCTACTATTACAGTTTTTATTTCAGGAATATTTGTAGCTCTAAATAATCCAAGAGTTCCAAATTTTACTTTTGGTATTCCCTTTTCAACTGGCATAATTTCTGTAAGTCCATATCCTAATCCCATAACAACTCCACCTTCTATCTGTCCTTCTAAAGCCTTTGGATTAATAGCATGTCCAATATCATGAGCTGCTGTTACTTTCTGGACTTTCCCATCTTTATCTAATATTACTATCTGAGTAGCATATCCATAAGCTACATGGCTTACAGGATTGGGTTTATCTGACCCCATCTTATCTGTAATACCTGAATACTGCCCTTCATAATCCCACCCTTCAAGTTCTTCTAATGTTTTTGTTTCAAGTTGTTTTTTTAATTCTAAAGAAGCTACTCTTGTTGCTTCTCCAGTAAAAACTGTTTGTCTAGAAGCTGTTGTAGTTCCACTATTAGGAGTAATTCCTGTATCTGGAGAATCTACAACTATTTTATCTGTTGTCAATCCTGTAGTTTCACACAATATCTGCATACAAACTGTTCCCATTCCCTGTCCTATACAAGCTGCTGAAGTTCTTATTCTTACTTTTCCATCTTGTACAGTAAGTCTGCATCTCCCTATATCAGGAAGTCCAACTCCTACTCCAGAATTTTTCATTGCACAGGCAATCCCTACTATTTCATTATTAAAATATTCCTCTTTTACAGCTTCAAGAGTTTCTACCAAAGCTGTTCCTTCATCTGCTATTTGTCCATTAGGCAATACTTGTCCTGGTCTTATAGCATTTCTATATCTCATTTCCCATGGAGAAATTCCTATCAATTCAGCAAGTTGATTTATATTTGATTCTATTGCAAAAGCTGATTGTGTAACTCCAAATCCTCTAAATGCTCCTCCTACAGGATTATTTGTATAAACAGCCATTCCCTCTATATCAATATTTTGATAATTATATGGTCCAGCTGCATGTGTACAAGCCCTTTGTAATACTGGTCCACCTAATGAAGCATAAGCTCCTGTATCTGCATATATTTTACATTTCATTCCTGTAAGAATACCATTTTCATCGCAACATGTAGTCATCTCTATTTTCATAGGGTGTCTTTTTGTACTGACATTTATACTTTCCTGCCTGCTCAAAGTTACCTGAACAGGTTTTTTCAAAACATATGCAAGAAGAGCTGCATGATGTTGTACAGACATATCCTCTTTTCCACCAAATCCTCCACCTACATATGCTGATTTTACTCTTACCTGATCTTTTTCCAATCCTAGAAGTCTTGCTATTTCTCTTTGTTCATCGTATACTGATTGGCTGGAAGTATGTATTTCTATACCTCCATTTCCATCTGGCATAGCAAGAGCTGACTCAGGCTCCAGATAAGCATGTTCAGTAGCTGGTGTTTCATATACATTTGTTACCTTATATTTAGAGTTTAACAGAGCCCCTTCATAATCCCCTCTTTTCAATACCTCTCTTACCAAAACATTATTAGGTTTAGAATGGATAAGAGGAGCTCCATCAGCCATGGCTTCTTCTATTGTAAATAATCCCTCAAGTTCTTCATATTCAACTTTCACAAGTTTTTTTGCTTCTTCTAGTGTTTTCTTGTCTTTAGCAGCAACTAATGCTATTGCATCACCAATATATCTTGTTATACCTCCAACTGGTATAAGAGCGTCCCAATCAGAAATAAACTCTAAATGTCCTATATTATTTTTTCCTGGAACATCTTCTGCTGTAAGTACACCAAGTACTCCTTCTAATTTTAAAGCTTCACTATAATCGATGGATAAAACCTTTGCTCTAGGATATTTTGTTCTCACTGCACTTCCATAATACATTCCATCTATTTTATAGTCTTCAGCATATTTTGCTGTTCCAAGAGTTTTTACAACTCCATCTACTCTATGTACATGAGTTCCTACTAATCCTGCACATTCTACTGCTGGAATTTCTAATTTTTCTCTAAATAATTTAGCTGCCAGTAATATTGCTTCTTCTATTTTTACATATCCTGTACATCTACATATATTTCCAACTAAAGCTTTTTTTACTTCCTCTCTTGTAGGATTTAGTGTTTTTAAAAAAAGACTCTTTGCTGCTACGACCATTCCAGGAATACAAAATCCACATTGAACTGCTCCGCATTCTGTAAAGGCATAAGCAAAAACTGCTTTTTCTCTTTCTGAAAATCCTTCAATAGTTTTTATTTCTTTTCCATCTATTTTTTTAGTTGTAAATATACAAGATTTCATTGCTTTTCCATCTATTAATACAGTACAAGTACCACAAGCTCCTTCTTTACAACCATTTTTTACAGATATAAGTCCTAAATTATCCCTTAAAAAATCCAATAGATTTTTTTCTTCAGAAGTTTCTATTTTTTGTCCATTTACTATAAAAGTGTATACCTCTCCCATATTTCCCTCCATTATTTTTATCTAGCTATATCCATAGCTTTTGTAGGACATTTAGAAACGCATACTCCACAGCCAAAGCATTTTTCTTTGTTGATAACTGCCTTTTTTTCAATTATTTCTATTGCCTTATATCCACATACAGTTTTACATACTCTGCAGCCAATACATTTCTCTGTTGTTACAACTGGTGAATGTGTTATATAGTTAGCTTTTTCTCTTTCAGCTAAATACTTTATAGTAATTCCTCTTATTTCATCTAATGAATTATACCCATGTGTATCAAGCCATTCGTTAGTTTCTCTTGCTATTCTTCCAAAAGCTTTTGGCCCTTCTATTATTCCCTGTGTACATACTTGAACTGCTGTGGCTCCTGCCATTACCATTTCTATTACATCAGCTCCACAAGTAACTCCACCTACACCAAATACTGGAATTTTAACTGCTTTTGCAAGTTCATATACAACTCTTAATGCTATTGGTTTTATAGCGGCTCCTGACATCCAACCATATCCTGTAGAACTTCCCATAAATGGCTTTCCAGTTTCTATATCTATTGAAAGACAAGGTCCTACTGAATTGATTGCAACTAAACCATCTGCCCCATTTTCCTCAAGAGTTTTTCCAACTTCTCCTAAGTTCTCTACTCCTGGAGATACTTTCATAAATACTGGTTTTTTAGTAAGTTCTTTAGCTGCTCTCAAGGTATTCAGCATAGGAGTCAGATCCCTTCCTACATAATGGCTTGATATCTCATATGCATCAGCATATTTATCAAGCATAGGAATAAGTTTTCTGATATCAGATTCAACATATCCCATTCCTATTATTAAAGGTTCATTTTTTACTTTACATTTTTCATACTCTTCAGCTATCCAATGTTCTACTGATAGTTCAGACCATAGTTCTGTATTTATAAAAAATTTTCCTTTGAAATCATGCATACATGGTTTAGGTACATCTGCTGGAACTGCTGATACAGTTTTTGCAACTACTCCTGCTGCTCCATTTTCTACACATGCTCTGCATGCCTCAGCATCTTTTGAAGGTGGTCCCGCTGCCACAATCACTGGATTTTCATACTCTAAACCTGCTATTTTAACTCTTATATCTGCCATTTTTCCTCCTAAAATTACATTTTAATTTTTATATTTTAATTTCTATTTTTTATTTTCTTTAATTTTTACTTTATTTTCTCCTACTTCTAGTTTCTTACTTTTCTTGACTGCTGCTCACTTACTGCTCTTTCCTAGTTCATTGAAAACTATGTTTAATATCAATACTGAAAGGCACCCCAAAGTTACTGGACTTTGAAACAATATTTTCCCCCAGCTTGGAAAATGCTTAAAAAATTCTGGAACTGCTATTGGTATTAAAGCTATTCCTATACTTGTAGCAACTATCATAAGATTTTTGTTTCCATTATAGTTAACCTCTCCAAGTCTTTTTATCCCATTAGCAGCAACTATACCAAACATAATTATTCCTGCTCCACCTAGTACAGGTTCTGGAATTGATGTAAGTATATTTATTAACTTTGGAAAAAAGCTTACAGCCAAAAGTATAACTCCTGCTGCTGTTCCTACAAAACGGCTTGAAACCCCTGTTATTGAGGCTATTCCAACATTCTGCCCAAAAAGTGAATGAGGAAAAGTATTAAATATACCTCCTAATATTGAAGAAAGTCCATGAGCTCTCAACCCTGCTACTAATCTTCCCTCATCTTTTTCATTAACCTTGCATATGTTACTAAGATTCAATTGATTTCCTGTTGCATCTGTCATAATTACCAGTTGTACTAAAAATAGTGATAGCACTGCTGTAATATCAAATTTTGGCATTCCAAAATATAATGGTGTATTCAAATTAAAAATTTCTGCATGAGAAATATTTGAAAAATCTACCATTCCCATAGGTATAGCTATAATTGTTCCTGCAATTATTCCTATTAAAATTGCTATATTGCCTAAAAAACCTTTAGATAATTTCTGAATTCCAATAATTATTACCAAAGTTATTCCTGCAAGGAGAATATTTTTAAAATTTCCAAAATGCTCTGCTGACGGATTTCCTCCTCCTACCCATCTAATAGCTACTGGAATAAGAGATAGACCCATACAGGTAACCACTACTCCTGATACAAGAGGTGGAAAAAATTTCAATAATTTTCCAAATACTGGTGCAATTATAATACAAAATATTCCTGAAATAATAGTTGCTCCCATCATTACTTGTATCCCTAACATAGAATCTACATCTCTGTAAGCTACTCCTACTGCTGTTAGAGCTGCAACTCCTGCAAAACTTACTCCCTCTATCATTGGAAGCTTTGAACCTATTTTTTTCCCAATTCCTAAAGTTTGGATAATAGTTCCTATTCCTGCCATCATAAAAGATGCTGCAACTAATATGCTTATCTGGTCATAAGACAGTCCCAAAGAGTTACCAAGAATAATAGGAACTGCCATAGCTCCTGCACACATTGCTGCTATATGCTGCATTCCAAATAGAAAAAGCTCCTTTAGAGTAAGCATTGTATCTACTGAACTTATATGTTCTCCCTCTGCTGTTTTTATGTTCCTCATTAAAATACCCCCAAACCCATATTTGTATTACATTCTATTCCATAATTTTTGTGCTACTTTTCTTGAATATTCAAATATTCTTTTTCCTCTACTGTAAGTAATTTTCTCTCTTTCATTATTACTTTTCCATTAATTATAGTTGTTACAACACTTCTGCCCATCATACCAAAAAGTATATGTCCATTGATATTGCTTTCATTTATAGGAGTAAGAGGATCATAATCTACCACTATTACATCTGCCAAAGCTCCAGCTTTAATTATTCCTATATCCCCTTTAAAATATTTCTCAGCTATTTTTCTATTATTTTCAAATAAAGCTATTGGGACTTCAACCCACGCAACTGCTGGATTTTTCTTTTCATGTTTATGGATAAGATTAGCTACTTTCATAGATTCAAACATATCACTTGTATACCCGTCTGTTCCTATTCCAATATTTATTCCTTTATCAAATATTTCTAAAAACGGTGAACACCCTACTGCATTTCCCATATTAGATTCTGCATTATGTACTACATTTGTTTTTGTATCTTTAAGAATATTCATTTCCTCTTCATCTATATGAATACAATGAACTGCTATTGTCTTATCTCCAAGAATATTAAACTCTCTCAATCTTTCAATTACTCTTTTATTATATTTTTTTAAAGAATCTTCTAAATCAGCTTTTCCTTCTGCTGTATGTATATGATATCCTGCATTTAATCCTTTCATTTCTTTATCACACTTTCTTAAGCTTTCATCAGAAAGAGTAAATGAAGCATGAAGCCCAAACATTCCTTTTATCATATTTTGAGAGTCAGTATTATATTTCTTTATAAAATTAATATTTTCTTTTATTCCCTCTTCCATTATTTCTATTCCATCTCTATCAGAAACTTCATAACATAAACATGTTCTTACACCTAATTTTTTAGCAGCCTCTGCTATAGCTTCAAGACTTCCTGTTACAGCATAAGGACTAGCATGATGATCAAATACTGTTGTTACTCCATTTTTTATACAGTCTATATATGTTGTGAGCGCACTGTATTCAACATCTTCTAAATTTAGTTTTTTATCTAATTTCCACCAAAGATTTTCAAGTATCTCTATAAAATCTTTTGATGGAGCATTAGATTTCATTCCTCTGGCAAATGCACTATAAATATGATGATGTGTATTTATAAGTCCAGACATTATAACCTTTCCATTTACATCTTCTATTTCTTCTTCTGGATATTTTTTATCATATCTTCAGTATTACCTAAATCTACTATCCTTTCTCCTTTTATTACTATACTTCCATTTTCAATATATGGTCTTTCGATATCTTGAGTTATTATTCTTCCATTAATTAATATCAAAATATTCCCTCCTGTGTTATTTACTTGTTAACTTTAGAAGCAATATGTATGCCAATCTAATAAAATTATAAAAATCTTTCATATTTACTTAATTTTTAAAGATTAATATAAAAATCATTTAAATTTTATAAAATATATTTAAAAAAAGTTTATCATTATCATAATGATAAAAAATAATTATCATTTTGATAAGCATTCATTTAAGTTTTACAAAATATATGTTATAATACTCAAAAGTGTCAATAATCATAACTGCTCTTTTATGGAGGTCATAAATGTCTAAATTGAAAAAAATAGAAAATCATGTAAAAAAATATGCTAATATAATAGCCAATATCATAGAAGCTGAAGTTGAAATAGTCGATAATGAACTTGTAAGAATAGCTGGAACTGGCTTATTTAAAGATAAAAACAATGAAATAGTAAGTGGTGTAGTATACAAAGAAGTAATCAAAACAAAAAAAAGCCTTTTAATTAAAGAACCAAAAAAACATGAGCTTTGTAAAAAATGCAATTATAAAAAAGAATGTAAAGAAAAATTAGAACTCTCTTCTCCCATACTATATAAAGAAGAAGTTATTGGTGTAATAGGTCTTATTTGTACTACAGACTTACAAAAAAATAAAGTTCTTAATAATCTTGACTCATACCTTAAATTTCTTGAACAAATAGGAGATTTTATATCTGGAAAAGTATATGAATATCAGAATGAAATAAAAACTCAAGAAGTAAATGATATTTTTAAACAAATACTAAATAACATGGACAAGTGTGTCCTTTCTTTAGATGTTAATAATTACATTATCAATGCAAATCAACCTGCTATGAAAACTTTAAAATTAGGAGCAGACTATAGTTCAAAACAAGTTAATATTATATCAAAAAAACTTACTATTCTAGGAAAAGATATATTTGAAATAACAATTGATGATAAATATTTCAATATGGTTGGTATCTCTATTCCAATTTCTTCAATAAATGAAAAAGCCTATAATATATTTATTTTTGATAATGTGAACACTGAAATCCCCAAAAATATGAAAAATTCAAATACTTCATGTGCTTTAGATGCTATAATTGGTGAATCAGAAGTTATGCAGAATTTAAAAAATAAAATAAGAAAAATAGCAGACACTAAATCTACTGTATTAATAACAGGAAAAAGTGGAACAGGAAAAGAGCTTGTGGCTAGAGCTATTCATGATAGTGGTGAAAGAAAAAACAGACCTTTTATAGCCATCAACTGTGGTGCTATTCCTGATTCTCTTTTAGAAAGTGAGCTTTTTGGTTATGTAAAAGGGGCATTTAGTGGAGCTAGTTCAGAAGGAAGAGTAGGAAAATTTGAACTTGCTAATACTGGAGATATATTTTTAGATGAAATAGGGGAAATGCCTTACTCTTTGCAAGTAAAACTTTTAAGAGTACTCCAAGAAAGAACTTTAGTCAGAATAGGTTCAAATAAACTTATTAATCTAGATTTAAGAGTTATTGCTGCCACTAATATGGATTTAAAAAAGATGGTAGAAGAAAATAAATTCAGAGAGGATTTATACTATAGATTAAATGTAATTCCTATTGAAATTCCACCTTTATGTGAAAGAGATCAAGATCTTTTTCTTATTATAGATAAGCTTATAGAGAAATATAATAATATTTTTAATAAATATGTACATACTATAGATGATGATGTAAAAGAAATACTAAAAAATTATTCTTGGCCAGGAAATGTCAGAGAACTTGAAAATATTATAGAATTTATGGTAAACATGGCTGATGATTCTGGAAGAATAACTAAAAATATGTTATATGATAATATTCTTAAAAATAATGAAAATATCAAAAATACTGATTACATATCTTTTAATGAGAACGATGATATATGTACCATTGAAGAGATGGAAAAAACGCTTATAAAAAAAGCTTTAAAATTATACAAAGATGATTCTAACTGTAAAAATAAAGCTGCCAGCAAACTTGGAATAGGAATTGCTACACTCTATAGAAAAATAGATAAATATAAATTAAATGAAATATAAAATATTTATAAAAACATAACTATAATCTCACATATATTCTATTAAAAATTATTTTCTTAAAATTTTAATTTTGGCATAGAAATTGCTTATTATATAATCAAAATTAAAAATTGATGTTGAGGAGGATTTTATGTTTTTGATAAAAAATGGAAATGTTCTCATTGGAAATAAAATTGAAAAACTTGATATTTTAATAGAAAATGAAATAATAAAAAAATAGATAAAAATATTTCTGAAACTATTTGCAGCAACATATTAAATGCTCAAGGAAAATATATTATTCCAGGGGGGATTGATGTTCATACTCATTTTAACATTGATGTAGGTATAGTTTCAGCTGATAATTTTTATACTGGAACTACTGCTGCTGCTTTTGGTGGAACTACATGTATAGTGGACCATCCCGGATTTGGTCCTAAAGGTTGTAATTTAGAATATCAGATAAATAAATATATGAAATATGCTGAAGATTCAAATATAGATTATTCTTTTCATGGTGTTGTACAAGAAGTCTATGAAGATATATTTTCACAAATGGAAAGCTTAAAAAAAAGGGGAATAAATAGTGTCAAAATCTATATGACATATGCCTATAAAATGACTGATGATGATGTTCTAAAAATGTTTGAATCTGCAAAAAAATTAGATATGGTTGTATGTGTTCATTCTGAAGATGATAAAGGAATTGAATTTTTAAGAAAGAAATTTACAAAAGAAAATAAACTTGCCCCTATATATCATGCTGAATCAAGACCAGATTTTATCGAGGGAGGCTCTGTATACAAACTTCTTTCTTATGCTGAAATAACTGGTTTTGAAAAACTCTATCTAGTACATATTTCTTCTAAAGAATCAATGAAAATAATTGAAGATTTTAGAAAAAAAGGTGTAAAATTTTTTGTTGAATCTTGTCCTCAATATATTTTTCTTACAGAAGAAAAATATTTGGAAAAAAATGGACTTGATTTCATACTTAGTCCACCCTTAAGAAAAAAGAAGATACAAAATACATAAAAGATTCTTTAATTAATAAAAAAATAGATGTCATAGCAACTGATCATTGCTCTTTTACTTTAGAAGATAAAGCAAAAGGAAAAACTGATTTCAAACTATGCCCCAATGGTATTCCTGGTGTAGAAGAAAGAGTTCCTTTACTTTTTAACGAAGTTATCAATGACAGGCTTTCAGTAGAAATATTTCTTAAAACAGTCTGCGAAAACCCTGCTAAAATATTTGGGTTATTTCCTAAAAAAGGTATATTGACAGAAGGCAGTGATGCTGATATAGTAATATTTGAAAAGAAAGATGCAAAAATTAAAAATGTACATACTGCTGCTAAATACAGCTGTTATGACAACTTTCCTCTTTCAGCTGTAGTGGATACAGTAATATTGAGAGGAAATATAATAATAAAAAATAATGAACTTATCCAAAAATCATCTGGCAAGTTTATAAAAAGAATATAAAATCAGGAGGAAAATCATGAAAAAAATAATTCACACTGAAAAAGCACCTGCTGCTTTAGGACCATATTCACAAGCTATTGAAGTAAATGGAACTCTTTATGTATCTGGACAAATTCCATTTGTTCCAGAAACAATGACTTTAGTTTCTGACTGTGTAAAAGCTCAGACTAAACAATCTCTAGAAAATATAAAAGCTATTCTTGAAGCTGCTGGATATACTTTTAAAGATGTAGTAAGAGCTGGAGTTTTCATTAAAGATATGAACGATTTCGCAGCTGTAAATGAAGTTTATGCTGAATATCTAGGAGATGTAAAACCTGCAAGAGCATGTGTTGAAGTTGCTAGACTTCCAAAAGATGTAAAAGTTGAAATAGAAGTTATTGCTGTAAAATAGTAATACATGAAAATGGGGAGAGGTTCAACAGTTGGATTTCCTCCATTTTTTTATTATTTTATATTTTAATTTATTGACAAAAAAAGAAAATGTTATATACTTAAATTAGAAAATGCTATATAATGTTTTTATAATTTTTCAAGAGATAATTGATTGAAAATATAATTATTGGAGTTGAATTATTCATGATAAATAATAATTGTATCTATATTTTAGGTGTTTCTAAAACAAACTTTGATAATGCTATAACTAAAAATTACAATATGTTATTTATTGGATTCTTAATTGATAAAAACACCAATGAAATAATTGATGTTGAGGCTACAATGATTTTGGAGCTGAGCAACAGATTCATAAAATCTTTATTCATAGGAAAGAATTTTATTAAAGATCAAGATATAATTATTAATGAATTTGAAAAAAATATTTTGGAAGATCTCAAAAAGCTCTCATTACAGCTTATAAAGATGCTCTAAAAAAATATGAAAAGATATAATGAGAATTTTTATACACTTATTTGCTCACACAAATGAGGTCCAAAATTCCACCTGTAGATGTTACTGGTTGAATTTTGGATTTTTTTATTTTTATAATAAGGGGGAATGCAGTATGTACGATTTAGTTATTTTAAATGGAAAAGTTTTTAATGGTAATGATGAAGTTAGTAAAAAATTAAACATTGGTATTACTAATGACAAAATTATGACTATAACGGAATTGCCTATTGAAGGCAAAAAAATTATTGATGCTTCTAATAAATATGTATCTCCTGGTTTTATTGATGTTCATGGTCACTCTGATCTTATTCCTTTGTTAGGAGCAAATTATAATAGTAAGCTTTATCAAGGGGTTACTACAGAAATAAATGGCAACTGTGGTATTGGACCTGTCCCTTCATCAAAGAAAACTGTAGAGCTTACAAAAAAATATATGAGTGATAATCTTTCTGTATCAGATAAAAATTTTGATTTTGAAAATATCAATTCCCTTGGTAAATTAAAAAAATTAATGGAATCATATCCCTTTAACATAAATCAAGGCTATCTTATTGGTGGGGGTACTATTAGAATAGCTGTTATGGGATTTGATGACAGAGAGGCTACACAGGAAGAAATAGAAAAAATGCAATTTCTTCTTGAAGAAGAATTAAAAGCTGGAGCATATGGAATCTCTTTTGGACTTATTTACCCTCCTGGTTCTTTTACTTATTCTAAAGAAATAATTGAAATGTTGAAAGTCATAAAAAAATATAACAAAGTAGCAGTTTTTCATATGAGAAATGAAGGTGAAAAGGTTCAGGAATCAGTTGAAGAAATGATTTTTATAGCTAAAGAAAGTGGTGCAAAAGTTGAAATATCTCATTTTAAAATAATGTACAAACCTCTATGGAACACTTCCAGCAAGCTGATAGAAATGGTAAATGAAGCAAGAAATAATGGTGTTCAGATTTCTTTTGATCAATATCCTTACACTGCTTCTGCTACAAGTCTCTTTGTACTTATTCCTTCAAATTTATTTGCTGTTGGATTAAAAGCTATGATAGAAAAACTAGATATCAATGATAAATCCCTTCTTACTCAAATTAGTGATAAAATAGAAAAAAGAGGTGGAGCTGATCGAGTTATTGTTGCATCTGTTATAGAAAAATTTAAAGAAGCTGAAGGAAAAAATCTTTTAGATATAAGCAAAATGTGGAATCTTTCTCCAGAACAGTGTGTTGTTAAACTTATAAAAGAATCTACTGGAAAAATAAGTGCTATTTATTTCTCAATGAGTGAAAATGATGTAGAAAATATAATGAAACAAAAATATGGAATAATAGCCAGTGATGGATATTCCTATCCTGTAGAATCTCCAGAAGGATTTGGTTTTCCTCACCCAAGAAATTTTGGTACTTTCCCTAAATTTTTAGAAATAGTAAGAGAAAAAAAATTTCTTTCTATTGAAGAAGCTCTTAAAAAAATAACTTCACTTCCAGCTAAGGTTTTTAATGTAGAAAATAGAGGAATTATTAAAGAGGGAGCTTTTGCTGACATAACTATACTGGATTTTGAAAAAGTAAAAGATAACTCTACTTTTAATACTCCTTTTAAAAAACCTTCTGGAATAGATTATGTAATAGTAAATGGAAAAATAGCTATAGAAAATGGAATTTATACTCAAATAACTAATGGAAAAATAATTTAACTTGGAGGGGATTTTATGGGAAGCTGGTCACTTATTCATTCACCATCACTTTTGGGATTAATACCTCTTATTCTTTATCTAATCCTTGTTTTTAAAGGATACAAAGCTACTACTGCTGTAGCTGTTGGATTAACTGCTGGTTGCATACTCACTGGACAGTCTATCTCAAGTATTTCTACCATGATTGCTAAAGCTACTGGTTCTTTTCTAGGAATAATTGGTCTTATAATTATGCTGGGAAGTGGACTTGGTTATGTGATGACAAAAAGTGGAGTTGCTAAAACTATTGTTTACTGGATAGTCAATAAAATAGGTGTAAATAGTGAAAAAAAAGGAATTGTAGTTACAATGATTTGTTCTCTTGTTATAGTTGCTTTATTGGGTACATTGGCTGGAGGAAATGCTATAATTGCTCCTATTATAATACCAATTGTTGCTGCTGTTGGAATCACTCCAAGTACTGTAGGAGTTATCTTTCAAGCAATGGGAGAAACTGGTTTGATATGGGGGCCTTTTACTCCTCCTGTTATAGGGCTTATGGCTATTACAGGATTATCATATGGAAAAATGATGATATGGGCTGCCATTCCCTATGGAATAATCTGGATTATTATTACATATTTTGTTGCACAAAGAATACAAAAAAGTACAAAAGCTAAAGGAGAAAAATATGAAAATATAGAGATAATAGAAGAATTTACCCCTACTGCTGCTCAAAAAAGAACAACTATTATTTTCCTTATAAGCTTTATTTTATTTATAATATATGGAATAATCACTAAACAAGGAACCAACTATGTTATATTATTTATTATTCTTCTTGCACTTATTTTAGGTGTATCTTCAAAAATGAAATTAGATGCAATAATAGGAGAAATGGCACAAGGTATGGGAAAAATGACAGAAATGTATCTGCTGTTTATACTTCTCGAACCTTTTATTAATTTAATAGTTGTAAGTGGTGGATTTGAAGCTCTTTCTAAATTCCTATTAAGTATTTTCCCTAATCCTAATTCTTTAACTGTTATGATGATGGGAAGCTTGGTAGGAGGATTTGGAGTAGATGGTGCTGTTGTTGCTCAGCTTAAAATTACAAATGATTTATTTATAGATCTTGTTAATAAAATAGGTCTACCTATGGAAATGTGGGCCATAGCTTTGATTGCTGCTTCAAGAATAACTACAAATGTCTATCCTACAGCCAATATGGTTGGACAAATGGGAATAGCACGTTCAAAAAATATTAAAGCTATGCTTATATCTGGTTGGTGTGTATCAATGGCTATTCTTGTATACATTTTCCTTTGGTCTTTCATTGGACAAAAGATTTTCTTCTGATTTTTTAAAAGAAAAGGGGTTGTTGCAAATTGATGATTTTTAATCATTTATTTGAACAACTCCTTCTTTTTTTCAGTATTTTTAGTTTAAGCTATTGGAAATACAATGACCTCTTTTTTAGTTATATATATGCAACATATTTCTTATTTTCTCTATTAATTTCTCTCTTATTTCTATTGGTTCTAAACACTCACATTTATTTCCAAAACTAAGAAGCAGTTCATAACCAAAATCATCATCTACAAATGGAAACTCCACTATCATTTTATTCTTTCCACAATATGTTATATTCTCCTCCTCGCATCTCTCCAGTATCTTTTCTTTAAGGGAAACATCTGCAAGAAGCTTTATATTTAGTATTCTTTTTTCTGACCAGTTCATTCTTAATTCTTCCATATCAAATTCTCTTAAAGAAAATGTTTCATCAAGTACTTTTAAGTATGAAATTCTTGATAATTTAAAAAGGCGAAAATCATTTCTCATAGTGCAATAACTATTTATATACCATTTTTCTTCCTTCCATAAAAGCTGGTAAGGTTCTACTTTTCTTTCTGTACTTTTCCCATTTCCATCTAAATATTTAAATATAAGATATCTTCTTTGATTCAAAGCTTCTTTTATTTTAATAAGATTAGCTTGAAGTTTTTTATTTCCACTCCATGTGGTTAAATCGATTACTACCTGTCCAGATTTTAATTTTATTTCCTGTGTATGGTCTTCAGGAATAAGGCTCTGAAGCTTTGTGAGTACTTTATTTAGTCCACTATTGGTCACTGATGAGGAAATGCTTCCCAATCCTGTCATAATAGTAATCATATCCTCTTTAGTAAAAAATTTTTATCAATTTTATAGTTTTCTAAAATGCCAATTCCTCCATTAGTTCCAGTATAAGTAACTATTGGTACTCCTGCTGCCTGTATTGTTTCTATATCTCTGTAAATAGTTCTTGGTGTTACTTCAAACATCTCAGCTAATTTAGAAGCACTTATTTTGTTTTGTTCAATCAAAACCATAATAATAGAAAGAAGTCTGTCTATTTTCAAATTTTATCACTCCCTGAATTTTATTTTTAAACTATGACATACTGATGTCAGAATTTGAATGCTATACTTAAGTAACAATAGATCTATTGAAATAATAAAAATTTATGGAGGTAAAATGAATTTAATTAAAGAATTTTATGAAATAATGGAAACTCAAAATGACATTGCCTTAGCTACAAGTGTAAATAATACACCAAATGTGAGATTAATTAGTTTTTATTTTTGTCCTGATAAAAATATTCTTTATTTTAGCACATTTAAGAATGAAGTAAAAATAAAAGAATTTGAACAAAATAATAAAGTATCTTTTACAACAATTCCAAGGGAAGATATAAAATATGTTCGTACAAATAATGCTCTAGTTAAAAAAGTTCTTTATCTATATCTGATCTTAAAGGAAATTTCTGTGAAAAAATACCTGATTATAAAGAAATGATAGATCAATTTGAAGATAAACTTGTTTTATATGAGATAACTTTTAAAGAAGCTTCAATAACAAAGGAACATGAAGAATATAAAATAACTCTATAAAATAAAAAAGAGAAGATTTAAAATATTTATTATATTTTTTATCTTCTCTTCAATATTTTTAAAAGATAATTTCTATAATAAAAATTATTTATTTATCTGACTGTCTTTTTTTAATTGTTCTACATTTACCTCTTTTATAAAAGCAACTATATCTTTCCACATTGAGTGATATCCATATCCATCATTTAACATTTCAGATAAAGTTTCTTCTCTTTCCCAATTTTGATATACCATTCGATATAAAGCACCCATCATTCCTATTCGATCTGCACCATGATAACAATGTATTAATATTGTATCCTCATTTGCAGATAAATTATCCAGTCCTTTTACTTCCAAAGGGATTCCCCACTGTTGAGATTTTTCTATTTTATTTACTTCCTGAGATGAACAATTGCTTAAAATAAATAGACTAAAAAATAATGTAATAATCAAAGAAATTCTGTTTACTCTATAGACTTTTTTAAGATATTAATTTTCATTTACCTTTCCTTTCCATAATTAATGTATAGTTTTTTTATTTACTTTTAATATAACAGATTTCCCTCTTTTTTCAAATCTTTATCTTTAAACTATAAAGAGGATGGAATACAAAACAGATATTAAATTCTGCTTTTCTCCATCCTCTTTCATTTTTATATTTTTATTTATAACAAATATGTTTATTTTTTACTACCTGTTTTCCATTTTTATAAACATCTTTTACATGGTTTATTCCAAAATTGTAAAATATATAATTAAGATTATCTGTATCAAATATTACAAAATCTGCTTTTTTCCCAATTTCAAGACTTCCTATACTATTTTCCCTTTTCACAGCCCTTGCTCCATTAAGAGTTACTGCTTTAAATATTTCAACTGGTGTCATTCGCAGTTGGGAAGAACATATCTGCATCACTAACTGTATATTTTCAGTAGGGCATGAACCTGGATTATAATCAGTAGATATGGCAATATCTACTCCTTCATTTATCATTTTTCTCACAGGTGCATAAGATTTTCCAAGATTAAAAGATGTAGCTGGAAGAATATCAGCTATTACTCCTTTTTCCTTTAAGCTTTTAATTCCTTCATCACTTACTGCCATAAGATGTTCTGAAGATACTGCTCCTACTTCTCCTGCTAGCTCTCCTCCACCTAAAGATACTATTTCATCAGCATGTATTTTCAGCATATAACCATATTTTTTCGCTGCATTTAATATTTTTCTGCTCTCTTCTACTGAAAAAACCTCATCTTCACAAAAGATATCACAAAATTCTGCAAGCTTTTTTTCTTTTATTATAGGAAGCATTCTTATTACCTCTTCAACATAACCTTTTGAGTTCCCTTTGAATTCCTCTGGTATAGCATGAGCTCCCATAAATGTAGAAACTATATCAATAGGATGTTTTTCATTTAATTTTTTATTCACTTCCAATTGTTTTATTTCATTTTCTAAATCAAGTCCATATCCACTTTTAGATTCTACTGTAGTTACTCCAAAACAAAGCATTCTATTCAATACTTCATATGCTTTATCAAATAGTTCATATCTAGTAGCTTTTCTTGTAGCTCTTACTGTACTAAGTATTCCACCACCATTTCTAAGAATTTCAAGGTATGGAACTCCCTTTAATTTTAAAGGAAGTTCATTTTCTCTAGAGCCATAATGCACAAGATGTGTATGAGAATCAACAATTCCAGGAGTAACCACTTTTTTTTCTATATCTACAAGTTTTGTCCATTCTGATTTTAAGTTTTCAGGTATATTTCCTATTCCAATCTCAAGTATTTTTCCATCAGCTACAGCTAAGTAAGCATTTTTCAATATCTCAATATTTTCCATTCCATTATCAAAATCTGCTTTATCTAATTCTCTAGAAGTTACTAATGTTCCAATATTATATAATATTAAATCTGCTTTCATTTACCCCTCCACCTTGTATGATTTTATTTATTTAATTTTTCATCAACAAGTTTTTTAATCAAATTATCATTAGCAATATATGGAAGCGTAATATGGTCTGTTCCCCTATTATCATTATTATACTCAATTACTGTTTCTATTGAATGTGGATTTCTAGCCCATGCTCTTCTGGCTACTCCTCCCATTACGTCCCAAGGCATAGCCTGCATAAGTATTTCATCAACTCTGTGACTTCCATCAAGAACCATTCCAAATCCTCCATTAATGGATTTTCCTATTCCTACTCCTCCTCCATTATGAAGAGCTATCATAGTCATTCCTCTTGCTGCATTTCCTGCAAAACATTGAGTTGCCATATCTGCCATTATATTGCTTCCATCTTTTATATTTGATGTTTCTCTAAAAGGTGAGTCAGTTCCCGATACATCATGATGGTCCCTTCCTAACATAACTGGTCCTATTTCTCCATTTCTTACCATTTCATTAAATTTTAGAGCTACTCTTGTTCTGCTCATTGCATCTTGATAAAATATTCTTGCTTGTGTTCCTACTACAAGTCCATTTTTATCAGCATCTTTTATCCACATATAGTTATCTCTATCTTGGTATCTTCTTTCTGGATCAACAAGTTCAAGAGCTGCATGGTCAGTTTTTAATAAATCTTCTTTTTTACCAGACAGACACACCCATCTGAAAGGTCCATATCCATAATCAAATAACTCTGGTCCTAATATATCCTCCACATATGAAGGGAATACAAAACCACCTTTATCATCTCTTCCATTTTTAGATATTTCTTTAATCCCTATGTCATAAATAGATTTTAGAAAACTATTTCCATAATCAAAGAAATATACTCCCTTAGCTGTTAATTTTTTAATAACTTCATAATGTCTTTTTAATGTTTCGTCTACAAGTTTATTAAAAGTTTCTCTATCTTCTGCTAATAATCTTGTTCTTTCTTCAAATGTTATTCCTACTGGACAATATCCACCATCATATACAGCATGACATGATGTCTGATCTGAAAGAAGATCTATATGTTTATTATTTTTATCAGCATATTCAAGAAGGTCTACTATATTTCCATGAAATGCTATTGCAAAGGGAACTTTAGCCTCTTGTTTCTCTTTTGCCATCTTAAATGCTTCTTCTGGAGTCCAAGCTATTTTATCTATCCAGCCTTGTTCAAGCCTTGTATGTATTCTAGAAATATCTACTTCTGCTATTATTCCTACTCCTTTAGCAATTACAGTAGCCTTTCCTTGTGCTCCACTCATTCCTCCTAATCCAGAAGTAACAAATAATTTTCCTGTAAGATCTCCGTCTTTTGCCACTCCACAGAAAAGTCTTGCTGCATTAAGTATTGTTGAATAAGTTCCATGTACTATTCCCTGAGGTCCTATGTACATCCAGCCACCAGCTGTCATTTGCCCATAATTAGCTACTCCAATAGCTGCTGCTCTTGCCCAGTTATCATAATCATCAAATGCCCCTACCATAAGTGCATTAGTTATTATAGCTCTTGGAGCATATGGATTTGATCTGAATAATCCTGTAGGATGTCCTGATGCTACTACTAATGTTTGATCCTGAGTAAGATTTTCAAGATATTTTTTTATAAGCAGGTACTGCATCCAGTTTTGGCATACCTGTCCTGTTTCTCCATAAGTAACTAATTCATAAGGATAAAGAGCTATTTCAAAATCAAGATTATTATCTATCATCACCTGCATTGCTTTAGCTTCTACACATTTCCCTTTGTATTCATCAATAGGTTTTCCATAAATTCTTCCTTCTGGTCTGAATCTATATCCATATATTCTTCCATGCTCCATTAATTCATTTAAAAATTCTGGTGCCAGTCTTTCATGATATTCTTCAGGTATATATCTTAAAGCATTTTTTAGTGCTAATTCTATTTCATCTTTTTCCAGATGTACTACCCTTTTGGGAGCCCTTCTTATTTTAGGATCCATTTCAGGCATTTTTTCTGGTATATCTTGAGCTGCCAGTTTTATTGTCATTGCATTAAATATGTCTTTGTTTATCATTTTACATCCCCCTATATTTTTAATTCTCCAATAACTTTTTCTACATTTTCTACTATACTGTTTTTTTCTATTAATGTTTCTACAGCATTGATATCTATATTCATAACTCTGTCTTTATCATAATATGATACTATTTCTCTTACTGCTGTATATGCTTTTTCAGTTCCAAGTCCAAGATTTTTATTTACTTTTTTGAGGTCTATTCCTTGGCAGGCTGATAAAATCTCCATAGCTATTACTTTTCTTGCATTTTTTAATATCTCTCCTGCTTTTCTAGCTGCTATAGTTCCCATAGATACATGATCTTCCTGATTTGCTGAAGATGGTATAGAATCCACTGAAGCTGGGTGAGCCAAAACTTTATTTTCTGATACAAGAGAAGCTGCACTATATTGAACTATCATAAATCCAGAATTCACACCACCATTTTCAACCAAAAATGCTGGAAGTCCACAATTTAGGCTTGGATTTACAAGTCTTTCAATTCTCCTCTCTGAAACATTTGCCATTTCTGATATTGCTATTCCTAAAAAATCAAATGGAAGTGCCATAGGTTGTCCATGAAAGTTCCCTCCTGAAATAACATCATCTGTATCACAGAAAATTATCGGATTATCTGTTACTGCTTCCATTTCTATTTCAACTTTCTCTCTTACATATTCAAGAGCATCTTTACTTGCTCCATGTATTTGTGGAATACATCTCAGTGTATATGGATCTTGAGTTCTCATTTCTCCCTGCTTAGTTGTACATTTGCTTTCTGCAAGAATATTTCTAAAATTCTCTGCTGTCTTTATTTGTCCTTGATGTCCTCTCACTTCATGAACTCTAGAATCAAATGCACAAGTTATTCCATTTAAAGCTTCCATTGTAAGAGCTCCTGCAATATCCAGATGTTTCATAAGATTGATTGCATCATATGTTACATGTGCTCCAATTGAAGTCATTACCTGAGTTCCATTGATAAGTGCTAATCCCTCTTTAGAAGAAAGTTCCTCTAGAATAGGAACTCCTGCTTTTTTCATAGCCTCTGCTCCATCTAAAAGCTCTCCATTTACATATGCTTTTCCCATACCAAGCATTACTAATACCATATGTGATAATGGTGCCAAATCTCCTGATGCTCCTAGTGAACCTTTTTCCGGAATAAATGGAGTAACATCTTTATTGAGCATATCTACCAATGTATCAAGAACTATTTTTCTTACTCCTGAATGTCCTTTAGATAAATTTACTATTCTAAGAAGCATTATTCCTTTTGCCATATCCACTGGAAGAGGATTACCTACTCCACATGAATGGCTCATTATAAGGTTTTTCTGAAGCACTCCTGTTTCCTCTTCTGAAATAACTGTATCTGAAAATTTTCCAAATCCTGTAGTAATTCCATAAGATACTTTTTTTTCTTTTACATATCTATCTACAAGTTCTCTGGCTGCTGCTACTCTTTCATATGCTTTTTCTGAGATTTCTATCTTATAACCTTTTCTTGTAATATTAATTAGATCTTCTAATGTAAGTCTTCTATCTCCTATCACCAATCTCATTAAAAATCGCCTCCTAAATTATTTTGTATCTATTTTTAAAATATTAAACTTCCTACAAATCCTGCTATAAATAATGGTATACAAAAGTGAACAAATGTTGCTATACAAGTATTTCTTATATGCTCATGCTGACCATCTGCATTCAATCCCGAGGTTGGTCCCAATGTTGAATCTGAAGCAGGGGATCCTGCATCTCCTATTATAGATGCAGCTGTGATAAGAACTATCATCGCAGCTGGAGAATATCCCATTTCAATAGCAAGAGGTACATAAATAGTTGCCAGTATTGGCACTGTACCAAAAGATGTCCCTATACCCATTGTTATGAAAAGTCCTACTGTAAGCATAGCCAAAGAAGCTATTGCCTTATTTCCATCACAAATTCCAACTACTCCTGTTACAAGAGTTTCTATAGCTCCAGTTTCTCTAATTACTCTTCCATATCCTGCTGCGACCAGCATAATAAATGCTATTAATCCCATTATAAGCAGTCCATCATTCAATACACCATCTAGTTCACTCCATTTTACTACCTTAAAAGCCATCATTATTCCAAGAGCTGTCAATGCCCCCAACGGAAGAGAACCTGTATATAACTGTATTCCAAAAGCTGTTAATGCTGCAATTAATGTTATCCAGTGTGTTTTTTCCATTTTATCACTATCTACTTCTTCCATACCTTTTAGAGGTAGATCTTGATATTCTCTATCTTTTCTATAAGTAACAAATATTGCTACAAGCAATCCAATAACCATAGCTACTCCTAATATCCAAGTAGACCTCCAAACTTCTCCAAGTTCTATACTATATCCATTAGCCGATATCTGATCTTTTACTATTGTATGAAATATCAGTCCAAATCCTACTGGCAATACTACATATGGAGTTTTTAATCCAAATGTTAAAGAACATGCCATTGCTCTTCTATCCAACTTTAACTTATTCATTAGTTTTAATAGAGGTGGAATCAATATAGGAATAAATGCTATATGAACTGGTATAAGGTTTTGTGAAAAACAAGCCAATCCTGCTATTAATAAAAGAAGCAACTGTTTTCTTCCACTTACTATTCCAGCTATTTTTTTAGATATTATACTGGCTACTCCTGTACTATTTATAGCTACTGCTAATGTTCCAAGCAAGAGATAACTCAATGCTGTTTCTGAATTTCCTCCCATACCTCCTATCAATATCTTCATAGTTTCCGACATTCCCATTCCAGAAGTTATTCCTGCTATTAAAGCAGCTATGAGCATAGAAAAAATTACATTTAATTTGAGTAAACAAAGAATTATCATAGTCAAAACTGATAGTATTACTGGATTGAACAACATAAAAACCTCCTAAGTTATAAAATTTTATTTTACATATTAAAATAATCTCAATAAGGCATCAATCTTTTCATTATAATTATGATATCGCGATATAAAATAAAACTTAGACCTAGGTATTTGTTAAGCATTTCTAACTTTCATATTATTAAAAACATTTTAATAATAGCTAAAAATAAAACTTTTAAAATCTTTATTCTTAATTATTAAAAACATTTTAATAATAAATTATCTATTAATAGATTACATCATAATTTATTTAATGTCTAATATAAGAAATATATACAATTATATACTTTTTATATGATATGTTTTATTTTTTTATTATTATTTCTTTATTTAGACATTTTATTTTATTTAAAATCAATTATATTCCAAATATATTTTTATTATTTTTTTAAATCTCATAATATCTCAATAAAATAAACAGGACAGATAATTTTTTCTTTGGTATAATCCCCTTTAGGTAGACATTTGAAAAAAACACATATATAATAGTGTTGTAAGGTCTAACTAAGGGGGATTTTTATGTCTAAAATTAATAACAGATATTCTAAAGAATTTAAATTAGCTGTAGTTAAGCGATATCTTGAAGGAAACGGTGGATATCTGACTGTAGCTAAAGAAATGAATGTTAAGAATGATTCCCAAGTTGCTGCTTGGGTAAAAAAGTTTAAATTACTTGGAGAAACTGCCTTTGATTTTGAAACTCGTGGTAAAGTTAAAGGTCCCATCAAAGGAAGACCAAGAACTAAATTTAATTCTCTTGAAGAAGAGATTGAGTATTTGAGAATGGAGAATGAGTATTTAAAAAAGTTACGGGCTCAGCAAAAAAGTAAAAAAATTAATACATTTCAAATCATTGATGAGATGAGGAAAAAATATTCTTTAAGCTCATTATGTCGTTTTGCTGAGTGTTCAAGAAGTGGATATTACAAATGGAAAAATAGAACTAGGACTCTCTCTAAAAGAGCTGAACAAAATATAGAAATAACAGCGCTAATACTTGAATGTCATAAAAAGATAAAAGGTATTTATGGCGTTGGAAGACTTCAAATTTATGTAAATAAAAATACAAATTATCAAGTAAATCATAAAAGAATATACAGAATTATGAAAGAAAATGGAATAAAATCCGTCATTAGAAAGAAATATAGATATAGACATTATCAACCAGCTAGAGTAGCTCAAAATATTTTAAATCGTGAGTTTAATGAAACTCAACCATTAAAGGTTTTAACTATGGATACAACATATATCGAAATACTTGGAACAAGAAATTTTTTGTATTTAAATGCAGTAAAAGATATTTCAAATAAAGAAATTGTAGCTTATGAATTAAGTTTAAGCAATAATGCTGAACTTGTAGATAAGACTTTAGAAAAACTTTTTAAACTTCCACTAGCTAAGAATTGTTTAATCCATACCGATCAAGGAAGTACATATACTAGAGAAAAATATATTCAAAGATTAGAAAGCCATGGGACAAGAGTTTCAATGTCTAGAAGAGGTAACTGCTGGGATAATGCACTTATTGAATCATTCTTTAGTCACCTTAAAAGTGAAGCATTGTATTTAAATAAGGTATCAAATATGGAAACAACAATTGAAATAGTGAAAAATTATATAGATTTTTACAACAATGAAAGGATCCAAAAAAAATTAAATGGTTTGAGTCCAGTAGAATACCGAATTCAAACCATTTAGTCATTCTTTTTTTTAATTGTCTACTTGACAGGGTATAGACCACTGTCCTGTCTTTAATTATTTTTTATACTTTTTCGTTAAATTTTCTTTTTAGAATTTTTCCCTGTTTAAATACTATTTTATTTGTTGCAGGTATTTTTTCTGATTTTTTTGTTCTTGGATTATTAAATATTCTTTCTTTTACCTCTTTTACTTCAAAACTTCCCCATCCTTTAAAAATGAGTTTTTCCTCTTCTTTTAAAATATCTGCTAAATTTTCCCAAAAAATTTCTACCTTCTCTTTTGCTACCTGTAAATTTTTTAATTCTCTTTTTTTCCTATACTCTCTTATAAATTCTATTTCTTTCATAATAATTATCCTTCCTCTTTTTATATTTTTGCTATTATATAGACCTTTCTATTTCACACCTTTTTCTAATCTTCTTATCATCAATTAAAATTTATAATTGAATCTTACACCATATTTAACTGATGAGTCTTTTCTATTGCTTTCATCTGCTGCCTCTACTTCAAATGTTACTCCCATGTGGTTGGCTTTTTCCACTGTCAGCCCTACTTTTCCTGATAATTTTCCTTCTTTCTCATCTGGAGTAATCAGGCTGTAATATCCTTCTCCTCCATTTTTTAGTCTTGCTTTGTTTCCATCATAATTATCTCCAAGTTCATATGCATACTTTACATCTGCTGTTACTTTTACAGATACATCATTTACTACATAGATTCTCTGCTGAGCTTTTACTCCTGCTGCTGCCTGTGCGCTTAAGTAATCATTATCTTTAATTTGTACTTCAAGTCCACCTTTGCTTCCAGCATGTTCTTTAAAATCATCTACTTTTCCATATTCTAAATCTAAATCAGCATATACATCTAATTGTCTAGATAAATCTGTATAGATAACTTTTGTAAGTTTGTTGTCAAATGCTACAGAGTAAGTATTATACTCTCCCTTATTTTCAAATGTTTCTTGAAGATTAAGTTTTCTCTTAGCAATATGTCTGTTGTATCCTAGTTCTATTCTTGATAACCATGATACTTTATGCTCATCACTTAGATTTTTAACTCTGTGTGCTCCTACTCTCAATGAATATACATCTTCTTTTGAACCACCATCATCAAAGTCAAATTTAGATCCAGCAAATCCTATTGTATATCCATACTTACTTCCATACTCTGTTCCCTCTTTTTCTTTCATATATAGAAGTCCCATTACCTTGTAGTCATAGTCATCTATTCCTAAAGTAGAGTCCTTGTAGTTTCCATCAGTATAAATAACACTGTATTTACTGCTGTCTTTAGTCAAATTATATGATGATTCAAGTTCATAGAAAGAATTAGCAAATGCTTGATTAATATCCTGCATTCTTCCTTGAATAGTTGCATAGATATCTCCTCTAGTTTCAGCTAATTTTAATGCTGTTTCTCTTTCAAACTGATCTTTAGGAAGTCCTTCTAAATACTGATTTAATCCTTTTAGGATTTCAGCATCTTTTCCATTTCCTCCACTATTCTTAAGGATATTATCTAGTCCATTATATAGAGCATCAAATTGTTCTCCTATTACTAAATCTGCATATGGTCTTTTTGCAATAACAAGATTTCCTTTATCTGTAACTTTAGCAATAAATAGAGGTGATGTTACAGGAGTAAGTTTAGTTCCTGTTATTGTTCCCATTGCTGTATTTATAAAGCCTTCTATCTCATATGAAATTCCATTTCCTGTAGCTGCAAAGTTTGGAAGTAATCTTACTTCTCCACTTACACTATTTGCATTAAATAATGGTGTTCCAGTTGTTACATCTACATATGCCCCATTTACTACTATATTTCCTACTGTTGAAAGTGTTCCTCCAATAGATACATATTTATCATTAATTGTTATTGTTCCATCTGATTCTATTTTTACACTTCCTATTTCAGCATTAGATACTCCCACATTTGCTCCTGGAGTTCCATTTCCTCCTGGAAGAACAACTATATGCCCATAGTTGTTTAAAGCTCCTGGTCCTTCAATTCCTATTCCATTTTTTAAATAAATAGTTCCACTGTTGTCAAATGTTGCTCCTACTCCTATAAGCATTCCAACACCTTCATTAACAGTTATTGTTCCAGCATTCTCTATTTTTGCCCCTGAATATGCTGCCATTCCCACTGTTGTTGCTGTACATGGCATTGGAGCTGATGTACTTCCTAAGATGATATTTCCTCCAGCAGCATTTATAGCTACTGCTCCATCTCTTACAAGAATTCCTACTCCTCCTCTATCAACATTGATAGTTCCTGTATTTTGAATTTTTGTTCCTGAGCCATCTCCATAGATTCCTACTGAATGATCGTAGTTTACAGTTATATTTCCAGAGTTATTTACAGTAGTTCCTGCAGTTGTATATATTCCTATTGAGTTAAGATGATTTTCTATCTTATTATGATCACCTTTTACATCTGTTTCTCCTACAACTATATTTCCTGTATTATTAATTACATTTACTCCACTTGAGAATATTCCTACTGCTGACATTCCTAGTGTCATATCTGCACTATTATTAACTGTTGTTCCCTGACCCTTTAAATAAATTCCATAACCACTGTTTCCTACTGACCAGTTCCCTGATGAAGTGATAATTGATGGTGCTGTTCCTCCAAGTTTGTATATTCCTACAGACCCTGTTTTTATTTTATCAGCTATTGTTATATCCCCTGTATATGTTACATTTCCATTCCCTTCACTTACTATTCCTATACTTGTATTTGTTCCAATAGTCATATTTCCTGTTACTACTGAATTTAGTCCTTTAGCATATACACCAATAGAATTTTTATCACTTAGAGTTATTGTTCCCATCGATAAGTTGATATTTCCATTTCCTTCTCCATAAATACCTACTCCATTAGTTCCTACATTCATAGTTGTTCCACTTTGTGTAATTGTTCCTCCAACCATATTTTTTCCATAGATTCCAATGCTGTTACTTCCTGCTGAAATATTTCCTACAGTTCCTGTGTACGATGAACCTTTATCTAAAAATACACCTATTGATGAATTTGTCAATGAAGATACTGAAGCAGCTGATATATCTCCAGTCACTGTTATTGCACTGCTTTCTCCATATACACCAATATTACTATTTCCTGTTACAGCTACTCCACCTGTCACAGCTAAATTAGAGTTTCCTTTTACCATTACTCCTACCTGATTGCTTCCCGAACTTCCTATAGAAATTCCACCAGTTGCACTTCCAGCTGAATTATTTAATACTCTGCCTATTGTATAATTTCCTGTTTGTGTAACTACTGGCATTGCTCCTATTGATGCTACCCCATCATAATAAATTCCTACAGAATATTTTGCTGGACTAGAATTTGTTTCTGCAATTCCACTTTGAACTGTAATTACTGTTCCTCCAAATATTGGTGCTGCATTTTTTATATATGCTCCTATTCCACCATTTTTAGCTGTTATAGATGAGCTTCCACTTGCAGTTATGCTTCCTCCATCTGCAACTATTCCTATTTGAGCATCAGCTGTAATATCTCCTGTAAAAGACAAAGCAGCTCCCTTAGAATACATATATATTCCATCTGTTCCTACTGATATATTTCCTGCATTTGAAACAACAACTGTTGTTCCTGCCCCTTCAGCATATACTCCTATCCCACCTGTTCCAGCTGTGATTGATGCCGTTCCCGTTAATACTGCATTAGAACCACCTTTTACTACTGCTCCTATTGCACTTTTATCAGAACTTGAAGCTCCTACTTTAATAGTTCCATCTATTGCAGAAGTTGTTCCTGATACAGCCATTACTCCTACACTTTCATCTCCTAAGGTAACAGTTCCTGCATTTATATTTGAGGTTACTCCTTCAAGAACTACTCCTGTATTTCTTGAACTTGTTGAAATTATATTATTTGAAGCAAGTCCAGTTGTAGCATCTTTAAGATATACTCCTATTCCACCTGTTCCAGTCATAATCATAGTATCATTTTGCACTGATTTTCCACTATTGGCACTATAAATTCCTATTCCATCTGTTCCTACATTGATACTTCCTGTATTTACAATTTCAGCTACATCTGTATAAATTCCAATAGAATGAGATGGAGTAGCTCCAGTTGATATTCCTTCTGCATTAATTATTCCACTATTATTTATGGTAATCGTTCCTGTTGGAATACTTGTTCCCTTTATAGCTGCAAGACCTATCCCTCCTGTATGAACATTTATTGTTCCTCCGTTATTTGTTATACTTTTTGCTGTTACAGTTCCACTGTCATATGTTCCAAGAAGTCCTGTTCCTCCCTCTCCTATACTTAAATTTCCAGAAGAAATTAAGTTTCCATTTGAAGTTGCAGCAAGAGAACCTGAACCTGTTATAGTTATATTATTTCCAAGGTTAAGTGTTCCTCCATTATTGAATACTCCTATTCCTCCACCAGTTCCAAAATTAAATGTCAAATTTCCACTTAATCCTAAGTTTGCTGTTCCCTGCTCTATATATACTCCAGTTCCTCCATTGCTTATGTTAAGTGTTGATGTTCCTGTTGCCAATGTAGTTCCATTTTTTACATATATTCCTATTCCACCTTCAGTAGTTATATTTCCATTATGATTAAGAGTCATTCCAGTTCCACCAAGATATATTCCTACTCCGTCTTTTGCATTTACAGTTACATTATTCATAGTATATGTACTAGTTATTCCTGCATCAAACAGTATTCCTACTGATGTTTTGGCATCATTCGCTCCCGGACCTGACTCTGGAATGCTTGCTCCTGTTTCTATAACTGCTCCATTAAATGTTACTGTATCATTAAGAAGAAATGCTCCAACAGAACCTTGTCCTGTTTTAATATTTCCTGAAATTATTGAATTTCCTTTAGCTGCAACTCCTACTGCTCCTCTTCCTGTAACATTTACTGCAAAATCTATTTTAGCATCTTCACCAAATACTCCAACTCCTCCTGAACCTATATTTAAAGTTCCAGTTGTGATTTTATTAGCATCTGTATTTTTCAGGTAAATTCCAACTGTATTTGATGCAATAGTTCCTCCAGTTCCATTAAAACTATTCCCTGAACCATCAACATATACCCCAGTTCCTGTTGTTGCAGTTATTGTTCCTGTATTTTTTCCTGAGCTTGTTCCAGCTCCTGCTATATACATTCCAAGATTAGAACCTACAGTAATTTTATTTTTATTTTCCACAGTAGCTGTATCTACTGCAGTATCAGTTTTAGCCACCATTCCTGCTGATGATGTTCCTGTTCCCCCACTTATATCAATAATTCCACTGTTTACTCCAGTTCCTTTGCCAGTATATATTCCTATATTATCTGCCCCTGCCATAGTTATATTTCCATTTGAAGTAAGTGTTGAATTTCCTCCTACATACGAAGCTATATTATTGTTTGTTCCCACTCCTGTTGATATTACATCTTTACTATTAACAAGGCTTATTCCATCAGCTGCATATATTCCTATGCTCTTACTTCCTGTAAGTTCAATTTCAGCCCCATTTGTTACAATCCCTGAAGCAGTTCCCTTACTGTAGTATACTCCTATGTTATCCACAGTAGCTGTATTGTTCACAGTAATTTTTTCTCCTGCTGCATAGGCTCCATCAACAAGATACATTCCAGTTCCTTTATCTGCATCTGTCTTAAGAGTAAGTCCTCCAACGCCTATAGTTACAGCACCATCACTTCCATATACTCCAATCGCTCCTGCAGATGCAGTTCCTTTTACAGTTACTGTTCCTGCTATAGTAGAATTTCCATCTATAAATACTCCTGTTGTCTTTGCTCCATTAGCTGTTATGTTTACATTCAAAGTATTATTCCCTTTAGAATAGATACCTACTGCTTCATTTGTAACAACAAGTTGCCCTGTAGTTCCATTAAATGTACTTCCATTACCAGTATTTTCAAGATATATTCCTACAGTCTTATTTCCTGTTGTTGCTGGAGTTCCCATTCCATCTACTGTTACAATTTTTCCAGAATCTATTCCTACAGCAGCATCTTTACCATAAACATAAATATTTTTATTTTCATTATTATTTGTAAAGTTCAAATTATCTTTAAAGTTTACTGTTGCATTTTCTGCAAAAACTCCTACACTTGATTTCCCAGTAAATCCTATATTTCCATTAAGTTCAGCTGTTGCACCAGATTTTACATAGATACCAGTAGAACTATCTACATTCAGATTAATTGTTCCTGTATTAGTAGCTTTATTATTAGTCCCCTCTGCATACATCCCTATTTGCGAAGAATCTCTTACTTCAATAATTCCAGCTGTATTATTAACAATATTAGCAGTTTTAGTATACATACCTACTGCACCTGTTTTTCCAGATGTAAGATCAATAGTTCCTGTATTTGTTCCTATTTGAGTTGAGTTACCCTTTACAAAAATACCGACTCCCTCTTTACCTACATTTAAAGTTCCAGAAGAAGTTACATTCATATTTTCTACATATATAGCTGTTCCTTTATCAAGAGCTGAAGCATTTATATTTACACCTACATTCTGATCCTCTGTTCCAAGAGTTCCTTTATAGAAGATTCCAGTTTTTCCAAGAGTTCCTGTATTATTTGATGTAAGAGTAACTGAATTCGCTGATATAGTTGAAGCACCATCAACCATAACTCCTACTCCATCTGCTCCTAAATCAAGAGTCCCAAGGTCAGTTATTCTACTTCCTTCTGTTGCATATATAGCTACCCCTCCAGCTCCCACTGAAATTGTTCCTGTGTTTGAAATTGTAGCTTTTTCACCATAAATCCCTACTGAAGTAGATGTATTTGAATCTCCTACAGTTATATTTCCTGTATTGTTTACTTTAGTTTTTTCACTAGAAACAGAGATATTATTATTTTTTGCATAAATACCAACAGTACCCATACCTAATAAAGTGATGTTCTGAGCATTATTTATTTCTAATTCACCTTCGCCAGCTTTTCCACCAAATTCATTAACAACAGGGATATTAGATGAATCTGTTCTATATGCTGTACCAAAGATACCTATTCCATAGTTTCCATCAACAGTAATATTTCCTTTATTAGTTATTTTACTTCCATTTACAGCATATATTCCTACTCCATTTTCATTTTTTAAAGTTTTTTCCACTTCTATAGAACTTCCTGTATCAAGAGTAATTTCCCCATAATTTATATATGCTCCAATTGCTCCACTTCCACTATCCAGTCTCGAAGCCACAATTTTAGCTCCATGTCCAAGATTTATTTGAGTATCGCTTACTCCTGTAGCAGAAGAGCTAGAGTTTATTTCAAGTCCTACAACTTGTCCTTTAAAATATTCTGAAGCGTAAGCACTATTTAGTGAAGCATTAACTGTTATATTATCTAAAACATTTATTTTAAGTCTTTGTCCTAAGAATCTTCTATAATAATAAAATCCTGGACTGTTTGTTGAAGTATCTCCCTTATCTATATTTGTATCAATATTAAGAGTTCCTCCATCTATTGCTGCAACTTTATATTTATCAAATACTTCACTGCCATTTGTTCCATTCTTAAAAGTTACTCCTCCTAAGTTCGCAGCAATATTACTTTCTAAGTTTGCAATATTTAGGACACCCGCATTTTTTAAGTTAGCTATTATTGCATCATTAGACATAACAGTAATTCTTGTACCTTGAAGCTTTATTGGATTAGTTCCTCCTGCAAAATCTAATTCCAATGCAGTAGCCTTACCTCTTAAAATTATTTCTCCATTTGTTAAATCAATTTCTCCATCATCAGAACTATAAACAGCATATCCATTTCCTTCATAATCTATTATACCTCCTGTCAAGTCAACTTTTGATCCATTACCTACTGAAGCTATTCCAACAGCACCATTTTTGACTTTAACATAAGTATTTTTAGCACTGATATTTCCTCCGGAACTTGTATACAATCCTAAACCTTTAATCTTTCCATCAGTATCTTTTTTCCCCTCTACATAAATGTTGACTTCCGCAGTAGGTTCTGGAATATTTCCATTGGCATCAGGTTGAGAAAGAGTTAAAGAAGTTCTATTTGCAACTACTTTTCCCTGACTTGTTGCAAAAATTCCAGTACTATCCCCTGACAATTTTAAATTTAATTTGTCATTTTCTACAGTTATTACTGTTCCATTATCTTTTGCATATAAAATAACACTGTCTTCAATTTTTTTATCATTACTTCCAGCTGTTACATTTCCAGTTATAGTTATTTTTTTTCCACTTTCTGCAACTGCTACCCTATTATCTTTTCCACCCTTTATTAAGATGTCTCCATTAAACTTTACATCTCCACCTTTAGCAATAATTCCAGTATTTTTTTCTCCATCTGAGATTATTATATTGCTTTTCTCTCCGGAAGTTCCAGATGGAGCTAAGATTTCTATTGTACCTTGCTTTCCAAAGATACCTATTCCACCATATGAATATTTTCCAATTTCTATTTGAGCTGCTGTTTTAGTTATAGAATTATTATCCATCAATATTCCAATACCCTGCTCTACTAAAGTTGGATCATTTGCTCTTGGAGTCCCATCAGCATTAGTAAAAATACTAGTTAATGAATTCCCTTTTACTATAGTTTGTTCTTTATTTCCAATATTAAATTTTACGATATTTTTTTCATTTGTTATATTGGTATTTTGAGCAACCATTCCAATACTCTTATCCCCTAACAGGTCAATAGCTTTTTTAATATAAGCTGCATGTCTATTGTCAAATATACTATTATTTGACATATATAGAGCAATTGCCTCTGCTCCTCTTATTTCAGCAGTTCCTTCATTTACAAATGCGGCTCTGTTATGAGATAAATTTGAATAAGCCCACTGCATCAATGAAGCTCCTACTCCATCTACATATATTTTTCCAGTTGGTCCATTTGAATAAATATATGCTTTAGACTGACTTGTATCAGGAGAATGCATATATACAATAGATTTGTCTCCAGTGACAGTAATTGTTCCTTCATTATCTAAATAATTGGTTCTATAATTCCCATTAGTATGTGATGTTGTAAAAAAATATGCTGATCCTGTTCCATTTATTTCTATCTCACCTTTATTAACGAATAAAAGTTCTGTCCCATCTTCTCCTATAATTCCAGTATACGACTGATACTCCCTTAATCTATCACGTGTTGCTGAAGTTATAAGCCCTTCTGTTACTCTGTTATCTAAATTTCCATTTACTATTCCTTCAGTTTCAAGATCAATAAGTTTAGCATTATTTGAATTAAAAACTATTTTTGTATTTTCTCCATAATATGAATATGGTACATTTAATAAAGTATGAAAAATTGTTGAGGAACATTATAGACTTTATTTTCTGTTGGTTTAGTTCCACTAGGAGTTGTTCCTGGAAATGCTTCTGCATCATATCCTGTTACTCCCACACTATAATTTCCTGAGTTTCCATTTATAATATATTCTCCAGATTTTAAACTTATTTGAGATATTACTCCATTATTTCCATTCCACCAATAATATTGTACACTTGGATTTGCCCCACTTCCAGCTACTGAAGGAGATGAGACATTTACAGGAACTACAACTGGTAATGTTGGAGCTGTAGGCAAAGTTATCATAGTTGGCTCATACCCCTGAGGCAAAGTAGGAGTTTTTATTTCTATATTTTTTTCAGTTGGTGTTATTGGTGTACTTACTATTGGAGCACTCACTGTGATTTTATCAACTGCCGATGGTGTTGATACATTTACACTCAAATTTCCTGGTGCTGTTGGAAGCGTTATTATTGGTGCTGATACTGGAGTTATTGATGGCGTTACAGGGCTAACTGTTCCTGGCAATACACCAAGATTTACTACTGGTGCTGATACATTTACTGATACATTTGGATTAATTGTTGGTAATGTCGGTTCTACAGGCTTTATATTTGCTCCTACTTCTATTGTTTCTCTAAAAACTTCATTATCAACTACTATCCCATTTCCAGCTATTATTTTATCTTTTCCTATATTTCCCGTAGATTTAAGTAAACTTCTGCCATTTGTTGTTCCATAATGTTTATTAACAGCATCAATGGTTTTTGCAAATTCCTTATCTGTTACATCTTTCATCTTCCCATTATCTAAATATTGATAACTAAAAAAACTTGTGTGCTTGGAGTTAAGGGTTTTGAGTAAAAATCTCCTTTTCTTACAAGTTCCACAAAATCTGAATTATATTCTCTTATTAATCTTTCATTTTCTGCTATCTTTCTTTTTATTTCTTCACGTTCTGTCTGTATTTTAGTTAAAAGTTCCCCTTTAGTTTCTTGTATCTCCTCTGCTGTTATTCCTGCACTTAAAGATACCCCTCCTGTTATCATAAAGGCTATTAAAAGTGATAAAGAGTAACTTACTTTTCTCTTCAAAAATCTCTTTAAAGATTTTTCAATGTCATTTTTTTTCATCTATCTTCTCCCATTCTTTAATTTCCTGCTTTTACTTTTTCTTCCATTCTATCTAGTCTACTCAAGTATTCTTTAAGTTTTTCATTTTCTAATAAAAGTATTTCAAGTTCATTGTTATTAGCTTTAAATTCATCATAAACTTTATCAAATTTCTGTCCTAAAAATACATCTCTATTTACATCTTCTATTCCTAAAGATTTTTCAAGTTCCATAATTTCCTTTTCTTCTGCCTTTAAAAATGCCATTCTTTCCCTTCCTACTTCAAAGGCCTTTTCTGCAGCTACCATTCTTGCTTCAGGGTTATTTTCACTTCTAAAAACTTTTTCCTCTAGAGATTCATTCATATCTCTTCTAATCTCTTCAAGTATTTTCTTCCCCTTTTTTTCTTCTGCCTTCTCAGCACTTATTTTTGCTTTCTCCTCTGCTGCTTTGATTTTTTCTGCTTCTCTAGCAGCTCTGGCTTTTTCTTTTTCTTCCAATTGAACTTCTTTTCTTATTTGTTTAAGAACTCTCATTCCTTCTTTTTCAGTTATTTCCTGTGAATAAATAACCGTTGCTAAATTAGCTAAAAGAAAAATAGTTATAACTATCCTTTTCATAAATCCTCCCTTTTATAAATATTAAAAATGCTTTTAATTCAAAATTTTTATTTCGCTCACATAGTGATTACATTTATTTATTTTTGCCATTAAATAGCCTTTTTCTTCATCTATAAATAACTTTTCCACCTTTCCTTCATATATACTTCCATTGGTACAAATCTTTAAATTTTTCTTATTTTTTTCAAAAGAGTTTATACATATAATCTTTTCCCAAAATAGAATAGATTCTCTAACAAATGGCTGAAGAACAGCATATTCAGAAAAAATTTTTCTTATTTTTTCTGAGTCATTTTTCCCATCTATTTTTTTACTTAATTCTTCATAATAAATCTTATTTGTCTTATTTAGATTAAATTGAAGATATTCGTTCTTATTAAATTGAATATCACAATAACAATTTAGATTTTCTCTTGAGAATTTCAACAAAATTTCATTACAAAGTTTTTCTTTTGTCATATCAAAATGTTTTTGGTCTTCCTTTAAAGTCTTTAATACGAACTCAGGAACTGCAACTTTAATTTTTTCTTTCAAAATTTTCCTCCCAGATCATAAATTAAAACTTATATTCAGAATAAAACTTTTTAAGTTTTAATAGTATTATTATACTTTATTTTGTTCTTTTTAATAATACAGGTAAATTCTAATTTTTAAGTTCTATTTTATGGATATTTTTTTTATATTTTTAGCTGTAAAAAACAGCTTATTGTAAAAAACTATTGTCAATTTTAAAGGATATTATAATAAAGAATATATACTTTTTTTTAGAATAAATTTTATAAAAATAGTTCTTATTTTTTCATTTTATTTTTATTATATAAGCATATAATAAAACATATAATTACCTATAACTCTATAAAATTTTATAAATATAAATAGTATATTTTTATATTTTATTTTATATATTTTGTAAATTTACAGTAAATATTATCATAATTGAAACACTTTTTCAACACAATAAATTTGTATTTATTTTTTAATTCTCAGCAAATAAGATTATATTAATTAAATTCAATATTCCTAAAAAAACATACAACTTAATTTTAGTTTTTTAGATAGTTTTGACTTCAAATAAAATTAAATTTCCCAAAAATATTTCTAATAAAAATAAACTTGAATTTTTAAACTGAATATAGTAATATTTAACTTAAGTTGTTTTATATAAAAAAAATTATCCATGGAATTTAAAAATTTTCTTTAAATATTTAAGTAACTTTTCCAAAAGCTTTTGAAAGATTTTGATACTGAATACTAAATTTACTGAGGAGAGTTTAGATGGATAAAAGAGGACAAGAAGTTAGATATATAAATCCTAATGATTTAGCACAATTGAGAAAATATTTCAAAACCAATAAAAAAATAGTAATGCTTTCATTAATTAATATAGGAGTAAATGTTGGATTAAGGATTTCTGATCTTTCAAAAATAAAATTTGAAAATATAAATCCTGACTATACAATAAAACTAAGAGAGAAAAAAACGAAAAAAATACGAAAAATTAAATTTAATCTAATCTGCCAAAAAGCAATTGAAGATTTAAAAAAATATTATGAAGAACTTGGATATTCTTCAGAAAAAGGATTTTTATTTAAGTCATTAAATAGAAAATATGTAAAGGAATTATATGACAAACCTATTTCTAATGTTGGTATTTCCAAATATTTTAATAAAGCAAAAAAAGATTTAAATATCAGTTACCCTATTGGAACTCATTCTCTTAGAAAAACATGGGGACATAGAGTTTACAAAAGCACACTTGATATAGCAATAGTGATGTCTATTCTTAATCATTCTTCAGCAGAACAAACATTAAAATATATTGGAATAGAAGAAGATAGAATAAATGAAATTTATGAAAATTTTAAAATATGAATAATATAAATATTAAAGCAAAAATTCATTAATTTTCGCTTTAAGACATACTCTTTAATGATGACATTAATTGAAAGTATGTCTTTTTTTTATAATAATAAAATGATATAATTAATATAATCTCTTATAAATTTTGACTATAAAAATAGTTTATAATTATACCAAGGAGGAAACTATGAAAATAAGTATTATGATACTTGGAATAATTTTTATGCTGATTTCTACATTTTCCTATGCTTGTACAGGAATAACTATAAAAACTAGTGATAATAAAATGATTCAAGCTAGAACTATTGAATATGGAGAAGGTGATTTAAATAGTAAAATTGTAATCTCTCCTAGAGAAAAAGATTTTCAATCTCTAACACCTGATGGAAAAATAAAAGGACATAAATGGAAAGCTAAATATGGCTTTGTTGGAATTGCTATTATTTCAGATTTATTTATAGGAGAGGGAATTAATGAAGCTGGTCTTAATGCTGGACTTTTCTATTTTCCTCATTATGGAAGTCTTACAAAGTATAATGAAAAAATTTCAAAAGAATCTGTAACAGATATGCAGTTAGTAACTTGGATGCTTTCAAATTTCTCAACTGTTAAAGAAGTAAAAGAAGGCTTAAAAAAAATCAAAGTAATAAATATAGGTAATGATGAGAATGGTCTTCCCCTTCCTACAGCTCATTGGAGAATTGCAGATGCCTCTGGAGAAAATATAGTTCTTGAAATAATTAATAATGGAGAAATTAAAATATATGATAATGAGATAGGTGTTTTAACAAATTCACCTGATTATGAGTGGCATTTAAAAAATTTAAATAATTATATTAACCTTTATTCAGGAAATGCAAAAAACTATACAATGAATAATCATAAAATATTTTCATTTGGTGCAGGAACTGGAGCTTTAGGGCTACCTGGAGATATAACTCCACCTTCAAGATTTATTAGAGCTTTTTATTATTTAAATACAATGAAATCTTCAGATACTGCTCAAGAAGGAATACAAGGAGCTTTCCATATACTAAATAATTTTGATATTCCTATTGGTACTGAATATCCTTCTGAACATAAAGAAAATATTCCTAAAAATTTATTAAGTGCAACTCAATGGACATCAGTATGTAATATAACTGACAAAGAATTTTATTACAAAACTATGTATAACAGCCAAATAAGAAAAATAGACTTAAAAAAAATAGATTTTACAAACATAAAATATCAAGTACTCCCTTTAGATAAAAACTTCGAAGAAAATATTTTAGAAATAAATATAAAATAGTTTTAAAAACCATAAAAAAGTTGGGTTGTTATAAATTAGTGATTAAAATCATCATTTTACAACAACCCATTGAATCTTGTCTTATTTTTTTATAATTTCTTTTATCTCTTTTAATTTTTCTTTATCCTTTTCTACTTTCTCTTTTACAGTATTTTTTACTTTTTCTGTTTTTTCTTTCAAATCTTCTTTGATTTCTTTAGTAGTATTTTTTAAATCTTCTTTTAAATAATCTGCTTTATCTTTTATATCTTTTTTCTTTTCAGAAGCTTTTTCTTTTGCAGCCTCTTTTAAATCATCTTTAGTTTTTTTACAGCTTTTTTTACTTCTTTCAAATCTTCTTTTACCTTTTTCATGATTTCCACCTCCATGTTTTTGATTATTAATATATTCTATTATAAATTCATCTTTCCTTTTTTATATTCATTCCTTAAATATAAAAAAGAGAATCTTATTCCTATCTTTAGATTCTCTATTATTTATAACTTTATTTTATTTATTTAAAAAATCCACTGCTAATTGTGCAAGAGCCTTTGCACTTATTTTTAAATGTTTTTCATTCCATAATAATTTAGGGTGATGAAGCATAGATTCAATATCCTCTTGAGTATCTCTTACTCCTACTAAGAAGAAATTAGAAGGTACTTTTTTCCCAAAGTATGAAAAATCTTCTGATCCCATAAGAGGCTCTTCCATCACTATTACATTTTCTTCTCCTACTATTTTTCCTAATGTTTCTTTTGAAAATTCAAACATCTCATGATTATTTTTTACTGCTGGATACATTCTATTTACATCAAATATATAAGAAGCTCCATAAGAATTTGTAATTCCTTTTATAATACATTCCATTCTATCTACAATTTCATTTGTTAATTCCTCATCAAATGTTCTTATAGTCCCTTTTATTGTAAGTTTATCAGGAATTACATTATATGTTTCTCCTGCCTTTATACTGCAACAAGACAAAACTGCTGGTTTAAGTGTAGATATATTCCTACTTATTATGTTTTGAAAATTCGTTACTATTTGGCTTCCTATTATAATTGGATCTACAGTTTTTTCTGGTTGTGATCCATGTCCTCCTACACCTTGTATCATTATGTCAAAAGAAGTTGTATGGGACATCATATCTCCATCTTTTATTAATATCTGACCTGCTTTATATGCTGGCCATATATGACACCCAAATGCTGCATCTACTTTTGGATTTTCAAGTATTCCAGCTTTAATCATAGGTTCAGCTCCCCCTGGTCCTTCTTCTGCTGGTTGAAATACAAGCTTTACATTTCCTGCTATTTCATCTTTCAATTCATTCAGAATCATTGCTGCTCCCAAAAGTCCTGCTGCATGTCCATCGTGTCCACAAGCATGCATATTCCCTGCTATTTCAGATTTAAATTCACATCTACTCTCCTCATCAATAGGTAGTGCATCTATATCTGCTCTCAATAGGACTGTTTTACCCTCTTTTTTCCCTTTTATAAGTCCCACTATGCCTGTTACAGCTATTTCACTTTCATATGGAATTCCTATTCTATCCAATTCTTTTTTTATTATTTCTGCTGTTTTAAATTCTTTAAATCCCAATTCTGGAAATCTATGAAGTTCTCTTCTTATTTCCATTATTCTTTCTAAATGCTTTTCTGCTAATTGTTCAATCTTCTCTTTCATTACATTTCCTCCTAATACTTTATATTATAATCCAAATGGAAGTCCACAAGTAAAAAATACTGTAAGAAGAATAATACTTGCTATAAGTGTTATTATTGAATAAGGAATCATATTAGCTATTAAAGTTCCTATACCAAAGTTTTTATCATACTTTCTTGCCACTGCCAATACTAATGGAAGATATGGAAATAGAGGTGAGAGCATATTTGTTGAAGCATCTCCTATTCTATATGCCATTTGTGTAAGTGACGGATCATATCCCAATAACATAAACATTGGAACAAAAACTGGTGATAAAATAGCCCATTTAGCTGATGCACTTCCTATGAATATATTTATAAAAGCAACTAAAAAAATGTATGCTACTAACAATGGCATTCCTTCAAGCCCTAAGTTTCTTATTCCATCTGCTCCTTTTATTGCCATAATTATTCCCAGATTACTTTTAGAAAAAAGGCTTAAAAATTGAGCTGAAACAAAAACTATAAATATATACCCTCCCATTTCTCCTAAAGTCTGTGATATCATTTTTACAACATCTTTATCATTTTTTATTTTTCCAGTAATTTTTCCAAAAACAAGACCTGGTATAAAAAATGCAAGCGCCATTATAGGAATAAGTCCTGCCATTAATGGAGATTTAGTTGATACAAGAGAGCCAGCATCATCTTTCAAAAATGCGCCTTTTCCAATTGCTAAAAAAACAATTAATATCATATATATTAGAAAAGAAATCCCAGCATATCTGAGCCCTTTTCTTTCAACTTCAAGCATTTCTTTTCCTTCATTTTCTCCAACTTTTTTCTCAGGAGCAGGAAATCTTGGCTCTATAAATTTAACTGTTACCCATGCAATAACAAATATCTGAAGTATTGAATTTGTTATATTAAAATAAAGAGTCATAGCTGGGCTCTTGGTAAAAGTTGGTGATAAAAGCTGAGCTGCTGGTATAGTAAAAGATGTAAGAAGTATATCATTTAAACTTACAAATAACCCTGAACAGAAACCTATTGCTGCCCCTGCAAATGAAAGTAACATTCCTACAATTGGATTTTTTCCAAGATTAAGAAATATTAATGCTGCTAAAGGTGGTAGTACTATAAATCCTGCATCTCCAATTCCTGTAAAAATAAGCCCCATTATTACAACTGTAAAATATATCAAATTACTAGGTACTTTTTTTACTACAACAGTTAGAAGACATTCTAAAAAACCACTTTTATCTGCAAGCCCTATTCCTATCATTGCTACTAAAACCACTCCTAAAGGTGGATATGTTTGAAAAACTGTTACCATACTCATAAGTATTTGTTTTAAATTTCCTTTATTCAAAAGATTCTCAGCAGTTATGATGTTATGAGTAAGTGGATGCTCTACTGCAACTCCAATTTTACTACAAATAAAAGATATTATTAATATTGATATACATAATATCAAAAATATAGATACTGGATCTGGAAGTTTATTTCCAATTACTTCAAAACAATTTAAAATTCTATCCAGTGTATTTATATTTTTAGTATTTAAATTCTTTTCTTTTTGTTCAATCTTTCCCACTTGTTTTCCCCCTTAATTTTTAAATTTTTCAATATTTCTTTTCAAAAATATACAATTTTATTTTTAAAAAATTATTTTTTGAAATATTTTTATTATATTTTTAAATATACTATCCTAATAAAAAAAACTCAAATATATTAAATATATAACCTTAATTTTCCATAAAAAAATCCCTTTTTAAAATAAAATGATAAATTTAAAACTATTGTTTTGATTTTGCAGACAAATATTATATAATAACTTATAGTTATTTTATCGGGGGAACATAAAGGGGGAGTCGTTATGTATCAAAAAAACATTAAAGAAAACAATGAAAACAAAATCTTTGAATATGTTTTCAACTCTAATCACAATTTTGTTATCAATGAAGTTGCTGAAAAAATGGATATGAGTTTTCCTACAGTAAAAAGGATAATAACTTTTTTCTGGAAAAAAACATCATAATTGAGCAAGACAAAGTAGGTAATGGAGTAGGAAGAAAAGCTAGAGAATACTCCTTTAATGATTTTTTCTGCCATTCTGTAGGGGTACAGATTTCAGAAGAAAAAATTAAAATGATACTTACAAATGCTAAAGGTATTGTCATAAAAAAACATTCTAAAACACTTCAAAAAGGTGGGCCTTCCATTACAGATTCGCTAATGGAAGAATTAGAATTCTTTTTAAGCAGATTATCTAAATCTATTTTTAAAAGTATTATTGGAATAGGAATATCAGTTCCGGGTATAGTAAATGAAGAAGGGAAATTTATAGAATTTAATTCTAAAAATAAAACTGATATTTCTATAATTGGAAAAATCAAAAAAAAATTTAATATTCCTGTTCTTGTAGAAAATGAATCAAATCTTTCTGCAATTGCTGAAGCTTTTTTAAGCGAAAATTCACTTTTATCAAATTTTACAGCTCTTACTATTAATGATTATGTAGGAATAAGCTCTTTTACTAGAGAAAAAAATCAAAATAATTTTCATTTTAAAGCTGGAAGAATGCACCATATGATAGTAAATCCTGAAGGAAGAATTTGCAACTGTGGCTCTAGAGGTTGTTGGGGAGCATATGTTTCAAATCCAGCCTTAGTTGAAGAATTTCATAAAGTATTTAAAAAAATAAAGAAATATGAAAATATTTTCCAAAATGAATATTTAGAAACTAAAGAAGGGAAAAAAATATTAGATGAATATATAAAATATCTTGCCATTGGTATAAAAAATCTATTATTCTTTTCTAACCCAGAAAAACTTATAATTTCAGGTAAAATATGTCATCAACAGAAATATATTAAAGAAAAACTGCTAGAAGAAATATATAACGAACATATTTTCTATCGTGGAAAAGAAACTATAATCTTTTCTTCTTTTGATGAAAATTCAAGCCTTATAGGTGCTGCTATATTTCCAATAGTAGATTCATTATTTTAAAATAAAAAAGTAACATTATACTCATATCTCTAAAATAGTACTTATTTGTTTTCATAAAAAATTAAAAACAATAAAGTAGAAAAATAAAAATACCAAAAATAAATGAGCATTATGAAAAAGAAGCTACCCAAACTAATGATTTTTAATCATTAATTTGCAGTAGCTTCTTTTTATATTTTAAATCCAATTTTATATTATAGTTAATTATTCTTATTTTAATTCTTCTACATTTTTAAATTTTCTAACTATATGAGAAGGCAGAAGAAATTGATATTTTTCCATAAATTTAAAAATATCTTTTAAAGATATCCATTCTATATCCCTATCTCCAAGTTCTTGTTTCTTTTCAGTTGTTGTGAGCAAATATAGTTTCATCTTCTTCTTCATTTTATCTATAACTTCTAAATCTATATAATCATTATCACTCTTAACAATAATTCCATATCTCTTTCCATCTTTATCTAACATTTCAAGATCTATAAAGGGATATGTTTTAAGTTTTCTGGTAGGTGCGATAAAGAAACCTCTTGTTAGTTGAAAGTATACTATCAAGACTTTTCTTATATCTGAGCTTCCAAATACAGTTGCCCATCTTCCAAGAGATATTTTATTGGTTCTATTCAACACTTCATCATTTAAAGGACTACTTACAAATTCTTTTGTAATTGCCAATAGTATTTTACTTTTATTTTTATATATAGGAAGTAATTCTTCTATCATTCTTTCCACATATTTCAGCTCTTCTGACGTAAAACGACTTCCAAGAACCCTATATGTTCTTACTTCTTCTCCTGTTTTTTTCTACCCATTTTTACTGGAGTTGTAGTTTCTTTAGTAAGTTTAGTCTTAGTTTTAGAATCAGTATTTACTTTTGTTGCAGCTCTTTTTCTTGTTTTAGTTTCTGCTTTTACTGTTTCTCTGGCTTTATCTTTCATACATTCCCATTCCTTCTATAATTTTAAATAAAATTTTTCTGTTCTTATTTTTCATCTTTATTTTGAACAGCTACATGCTTCTCATAAAATTCAAATAATTTTACTACAACTTTTCCATTTGTCTTATATTTCTTTTTTAAAATTTTAAAATACTTTTCAAGAAAATCATAATCCTCTTTTTATATTTACTATCAAGAAAACGATATTTTTTTACCTTTACCTTCTTTTTTTCTGCTGTTTCTACTTTAGCATTTTTCTTAGTTTCCATGATCCTCCTTTTCAAGAACCTCTCTATATTAATTCTTATATCCTGCTAATTTATTATTTTATCTTACAGTCAATATTAATTTTTATTATTATTCTTTTATTTGATAATTTTTTCCAATATGATATTTTCTCTTAAAAAATTCATCTTTCAATAATATATTTTAAATATTCTTTTTCATAAAATATTTTTTGATTTTTTATTGAAAATTAGGACTTTATTGATTTTAAAATTTTTATTAAATTTAAAAATTTTTTTATTTTATATACATAATTATAAATCAGTTATCACTTATCATTATATCATATTTTCTAAAAAAAAACTTCTACTTTTTAGTTTTCTTCTCTATTTTCTAATACTCTCTATTCATAATTTTATTTTTTTGATTAATTTTTTCTAACTCTATATATTTGCTTTTTATATCTTAAATATTAAAAAATTTATTCCAAATGAATATGACTACAAAATAAAAAAACATTTTCTTTAATAAAAAGATTTGTTTTTTAAAGGAAATATAATACTCCATTTGTAATAAGTAATATAAACAAAAACAAGGAGGAAGTAATTATGAAAAAAATATCCATTTTTACACTGGCACTTTTAACTACAGTTCTATTAACTGGTTGTGGTGAAAAAACTATAGAAAGTGCAAAAACTGAAACTACTCAAAAGGTAGAAGAGGTTAAAACTGTAGCTGATAAAAAAGTAGATGAAGTTAAAGAAGAAGCTAATAAAAAAGCTGATGAAATTGACCAAAAAATTGATGAAACTAAAGATGCTGCTTCTAAAAAATTAGATGAAGTCAAAACTGAAACAGTTGAAAAAGCTGAAGAATTAAAAACTCATGTTACTGAAAAAGCTAAGGAAATTAAAAATGAAGCTGACAAGAAAGTAGATGAAACTAAAAATGCTGCTTCTGAAAAAACTGAAGAGTTAAAAAATAAAGCTACTCAAAAAGTAGAAGATGCCAAAACATCTGTTAAAGAAAACGCTGAAAAAGCTGACCAAAAAATCGATGAAACTAAAGATGCTGCTTCTAAAAAATTAGACGAGCTTAAAGAAAAAACTCTTCAAAAAACTAAAGAAACACTTGATAAAACAGTTGATGCTGAAACAGCAAGTCAATCTTAACAACTAATGGATTTATATTTAATATTTCCATAAATAAGCAGCTGTAATTTTATAGCTGCTTATTTATTTTCTAATTATAGTATTATTTTTAATTTTCCTTAATAATTTTTCTTTTCACACTTTCTTTCATTTCAATACTATTATTTTTTAACACCATATTTTATTTTTTATTAATTCTACATAATAAAAAATAATACTAAATTTCAAAAAAAAAATTAAAAGTATCTTACAATTTTAGAAAGAAATCACTTTGAAGAAAATAATATGATTGACTGAGCCTTATAAAACAAAGTATAATCTTACTATAGTACTGATTGGAGGAATAATATGGCATATAGTTTTAAATATGGATTTAGAGAAAATTTACTTCTTCAAAAAGAAGTTTTAAAGTCAGAAAAAATCTTCAGGAATATGAATTAGAAAATATATTTTATGAACTTGAAAAATTTTTTAATTTAAATTTTTTAGAGTTGGAAGAAATTAAAGATGAATATTATACAGGAGATGTAATTGAGCTATTGTCTAAAGTCAAATCTAGAAAAATCTACTTTTCTCAAGAATATACACGTTACAATACTCTTGAAGAAAAAAGAAACTGTCTTTTAGATAATATCAAAATATTATTAGAAATTGAAGATGAAAAAGATAGTTTAAATATAGAATAAATCATGTTTTTTAATGTTAAGGAAATATTGCTCTTATTATTGATTGTTGTAAAATATTCTGCCTGTGGAGAAGTTAATAATTTCCTATATCAATTGGATATCTGAGAAATGTCTATGAAAATAGAGAAGCTTATATTAAACAGAACTGTAAACTTTAATCTGAAAAGTAAAAGTACAGGAATGTCTTAAAAAAGTGAAACTTCTATTCCTATTTCAACAACTCAAGATTTTAAAATCTCCATAATATTAGTCTGTTTTTTAATATAGTAAAAAAATAAAGTGATAAAAAGTGGATAACCTTAATTCCTTGGATTATCCACTTTTATTTTATCTTCTTATTATTCTATCTGCTACCATAGCAGCTTTTTTATTTTCCAGTACATCATGCACTCTAACTATATCTACTCCTTTTTCTATTCCTATTACAGTTGTAGCAATAGTTCCTTCTACTCTTTGATCTACAGGAGCATCATTTAAAATCGTTCCAATAAATCTTTTTCTGGAAGTACCTAAAAGTATCCTTCCCATATCTCTTAATTCTTCCATTCTACTTAAAACTTCTAAATTTAAGTCTATATCTTTTCCAAAACCTATCCCTGGATCAAGTATTATTTTTTCTCTGCTTATATCATATTTATCTGCTATCTCATAAGTCTTCTGAAAAAATTTTCTCATACTTAAAATTATATCCTCTTTATATATTTTATCATTTTGATTATGCATAGCTATCAATGGAACATCATATTTTTTCACAAGAGCTGCCATCTCTCCATTATCATATTGCAAGCCCCATATATCATTTACTATATGTGCACCAGCTTTTAAAGCTGCTTCTGCTACCTTATATTTATATGTATCTACCGAAATTATTGTATCTAATTCTGAATTTATTCTTTCTATCACAGGAATTATCCTTACAATCTCTTCTTCCACTGATATCTGTTCATGCCCTGGTCTTGTTGATTCACCACCTATATCTATTATATCAGCTCCATCTTTTATCAATTTTTGAGCCTGTTTTACAGCTGTTTCTATATTTGTATATTTCCCACCATCTGAAAAAGAATCTGGTGTCACATTAAGAATCCCCATTATTAACGTTCTTTTTCCAAGTTCAATACTTTTATCTCTACACTTAAGTAACATTTTTCTCCTTTCTTCCACTATAAGTTTTCAACTAAAAATGATATTATACATAGATTTTAATATATAAAAAAATAAAAACAAGAAAATACTAAAAAAAATTCTTGACATAGCAAGTAATTAATTATATAATCAAAATATAATAATTACAAATTAAAAGTAATTACAAAATAATGTAATTCAAATTAATTAAGGAGGAAAAATTATGTCGTTAATTGGTAAAAAAGTATCAGAATTTAAAACAATGGCCTACCATATGGGAGACTTTAAAGAAATAACTAATGAATCTATGAAAGGGAAATGGGCAGCAGTAGTATTTTATCCAGCTGATTTTACATTTGTATGTCCTACTGAACTTGAAGATTTAGCAGAACATTATGAGCAATTCAAAGCTGAAGGTTGTGAAGTATATTCAGTTTCTACAGATACTCACTTTGTACATAAAGCTTGGCATGATACATCTGATAGAATAAAAAAAGTTCAATATCCTATGCTTGCAGACCCTACTGGAAAACTTGCTAGAGATTTTGAAGTTATGATAGAAGAAGAGGGATTGGCTCTAAGAGGAAGTTTTATCATCAATCCAGAAGGTGTTATTGTTGCTTATGAAGTGCATGATAATGGTATTGGAAGAGAAGCTGGAGAATTGCTTAGAAAACTTCAAGCTGCTAAATTTGTAGCTGAACATGGAGAAGTTTGTCCTGCTAAATGGAAACCAGGTAGTGATACTATAAAACCAACTATTGACCTTGTTGGAAAACTTTAAAAATACAAAAGAGGAAGACTGAAAGAGAATCATTCAGATGTCTCCTCTTTTTTTAGATACAATTTTTAATATATAGAAAGGAAAAAATATGGAAAAAATTTATGATTTAATAGTAATTGGAGGAGGTCCTTCTGGATTATCAGCTGGAATATATGCTGGAAGAGCTATGCTGGATGTTCTCATTATAGAAAAAGATAAAGCTGGTGGACAAATCTGTCTTACTAATGAAATAGTTAATTACCCCGGAATATCTGAAATATCTGGAAGTGAGTTTGGAGCTCAGTTAAAAAAACAAGCTGAAAGTTTTGGTGTAGAATTTACAACTGCTGAAGTAAAAGATATGGATTTATCTCAAGATATAAAAGTATTAAAAACAACTTCTGGAGAATATAAAGCACTTTCAGTTGTAATAGCTACTGGAGCTTCTCCTAGAAAACTTAATTTCCCTGGAGAAGAAGAATATACTGGAAGAGGTGTAGCATACTGTGCTACTTGTGATGGGGAATTTTTTACAGGAATGGAAGTATTTGTAATAGGAGCAGGTTTTGCTGCTGCTGAAGAAGCTATTTTTCTTACAAAATATGCTACTAAAGTAACAATAATAGCAAGAGAACCTGAATTTACATGTGCTAAATCAATAGCTGAAAAAGTTTTAAGTCACCCAAAAATAGAAGTCAAATTTAATACTGAATTACTTGAAGCTAAAGGAGATATTCAATTAAGAAGTGCTGTATTTAAAAATAATATAACTGGAGAAATATCTGAATATAAAGCTCAAGATGGAAAATCTTTTGGAATATTTATCTTCGTTGGTTATGAGCCTCAAAGTAAACTTTTCAAAGAACATATAAAATTAGATCAATATGGTTTTATCCCTACTGATGAAGATTTATTAACTAATATCAAAGGAGTTTATGCTGCTGGAGATATCAGACCTAAAAAGCTTAGACAGCTTGTCACTGCAGTTTCAGATGGTGCTGTTGCTGCTGTAAATATTGAAAAATATGTTCATGACTTAAGAGAAAAACTTGGTATATCAAAAGAAGAAAAAGAACCTGAAAAATCTTCGCAAGCTCAAATCAAAGAAGTTGAATTATTGGATAGTAATCTTAAAGAGCAACTTAAAGATATTGTTTCAAAATTTGAAAATAATATTGAGCTTGTTGTTATCAAAGATTCTTCTGTGGAGAAATCTTCAATGATTGAAAATATGGTAAAAGAAATATCTTCTGTTTCAAATAAGCTAAAATTCATTTCTTTTGAAAAAGGAGAAAATTCTGAACTTGAAAAGAAAATTAAAGCAGACAGGTTCCCTACAATAGCTATTTTAGACAAAAATGGAGATTTTTCTGGAATAAAATTCTCATCTCTTCCTAGTGGACATGAATTGAATTCCTTTATTCTTGCTATGTACAATATTGCAGGTCCAGGTCAAAAAATTTCTGAGGATACTATGAAAAATATCAAAAATATTTCTTCACCTGTAAATATAAAAATAGGTATATCACTCAGCTGTACTAAATGCCCAGAAACTGTTCAGGCAGCCCAAAAGATAGCTGTAGAAAACAAAAATGTAAATGTAGAGATTATTGATGTATTTACATTCCCAGATTTTAAAGAAAAGTATGACATCATGAGTGTCCCAGCTATGATAATTAATGATAAAGATATTTTCTTTGGACAAAAGAATATAGACGAAGTTATAGAAATATTGAAGTAAATAATTAAAAAAGAGTAATCTTAACTAAGACTACTCTTTTTTAATTTTATCTAACCAGCCAGCCACCATCTACAGCTAATATATGACCATTTACATAGTCTGAAGCTCTACTCGCTAAAAATACTATTGCTCCCATCAATTCAGATGGTTCTGCCCATTTATCTGCTGGTATTCTGCTTAAAATTTCAGCATTTCTCTTTTCATCTGCTCTTATAGGTGCTGTATTTGCTGTTTTTATATATCCTGGAGCTATTGCATTAACTTGAATATTCTTACATGCTAGTTCATTTGCAAAAGCCTTAGTCAATCCTGCAACTCCATGCTTGCTTGCTGTATATGGAGGTACAAATTTTCCTCCTTGAAATGAAAGCATTGAAGCTACATTTATTATTTTCCCACTTCCTTGAGTTACCATTATTTTAGCTACATCTTGGCTCATATAATAAACTGCATTCAAATTGATATTCATTACTGCTTCCCAATCAGAATCTTTATATTCCAATAAAGGTGCTCTTCTTATAGTTCCTGCATTATTTACTAATATATCTATTTTCCCATAGACTTTCATACATTCCTGTACTGCTGCACTAACTTGAGCTCTCTCTGTTAAATCTGCTTGAAAAAAATGAATTTTTCTTCCTTCAGCCTCTACAAGTTTTCTTGTTTCTTCCCATTCTCTATCATAAGTAGTAACAAAAAGATCTGCTCCTGCTTTAGCAAATGCTACAACATATCCCTGTCCTAATCCTGTATTTCCTCCTGTCACAATTGCTGTTTTTCCTTTCAAAGAAAAAAAGTCCATTGAAAATTCACTTAACATTTTCTGCCTCCTAATAAAATATATATTCTTCCCTTATTTTATATCTTTCATCATTATATGGTCCATATCTGTAAAAGTTTGATTTTCTCCTACCATTCCCCAAATAAATGTATAACTTGCTGTACCTACACCACTGTGAATTGACCAAGATGGTGAAATTACTGCTTCTTCATTTTTCATCACAATATGTCTTGTTTCTTTTGGTTCACCCATCAAATGAAATATTCTTGTATCTTCTTCCATATCAAAATAAAAATATACTTCCATTCTTCTATCATGTGTATGAGTCGGCATACTATTCCATACTGAGCCATCTTCCAGCATTGTCATTCCCATAACCAATTGACAAGACTGACATACATCTGGATGAATATATTGATTTATTGTTCTTTTATTTGAAGTTTCTGTACTTCCTAACTTTACTTTTCTAGCATCTTCAAGACTTATCTTAACTGTTGGATATTTATGATGAGCTGGAGCAGAATTTAAATAAAATTTTGCTGGATTTTTACTGTCAATAGATTTAAAAAGTACATCTTTAGTTCCTATTCCAACATATAATGCATCTTTAGTGTTTAGGGAAAACTCTTCTCCATCTAAAACAACTACTCCTGCTCCTCCTATGTTTATAATCCCCAATTCTCTTCTCTCAAGAAAAAAGTTAGAACCTAGTTCTTTGCTCCCCTCCAGTTTTAATATATCTTTACAAGGACAAACTCCTCCTACTATAATTCTATCTATATGTGAATAAACTAACTTTAAATCATTAGGTGTAAATAAATTTTCTATAAGGTATTCTTCCCTCAATCTACTTGTATCATAATTCTTCGCATCTTTATTGCTTGAAGCATAACGAATCTCCATTTTTCCTCCTTCAATATATAAATTTATATTTTAATTTACCTTTATTATTTTATCAATCCAAATGCCTGTGGTAATATCAATGAAAAACTTGGTATAAAAGTAACTAAAAATAGTATAAGAATTGTTACTGTATAAAATGGTAGTAACCATTTAAATACATCTTCTATACTAACCTGCCCAACCTTACATCCTGTAAATAAAATTGGTCCAACTGGTGGGGTTATTGTCCCTATACATAAGTTAAATACAAGCATTATTCCAAAATGAACAGGTGTCATACCAAATCTTTCTACTATTGGTAAAAAAATTGGAGTAAATATTAAAACTGCAGGTGTTGGATCCATAAATGTTCCTATCAATAAAAGTATTATATTCATAATAATTAATATTATTATTTTACTGTCAGTTACTCCTAAAAGCAATTCAGCTATTTTTTGAGGTATATTCGCAAAAGCCATTACCCATGACATTATAGATGATACCCCTATCATAAATATTACTATTGCTGTCATTTGAGCAGAGCTTAAAAATATTTTAGGTAAATCACTAAGTTTCATTTCTCCGTATATCAAAGAAAGAATCAATGAATATACAACAGCTATGGCTGAACCCTCTGTTGCTGTAAATACTCCTTTTAAAATCCCTCCTATTACAATTATTATTAATAATAAGCTTGGAATAGCATCTAATACTATTTTTACTATTTGTTTTACATTTATATTTCCTTCTGATTTATATTTTAACTTTTTAGCCATAATTCCAGCAACTGTCATTACTCCCAATCCCCATAGAATTCCAGGAAGATAACCTGCTATAAATAGAGCTGAAATTGAAACACTCCCTGCTACTGTTGAATATACAATCAATGTATTGCTTGGAGGAATAAGCATCCCTGTTGGAGCTGAAGATATATTTACTGCTGAACTAAACCTTTTATCATATCCTTCCCTTTCTTCTATAGGAGAAATTGTTCCTCCTACTGCTGCAGCTGCAGCTACGCCTGAACCACTTATAGCACCAAAAAGCATATTTGCGACAACATTAGCCTGAGCTAGTGGACCATAAAATCTTCTTCCAAAAAGTTTTGCACAATTAATAAGTCTTATTGCAATTCCACCAGTATTCATTATATTCCCAGCTAGAATAAAAAATGGAATTGCTAATAATGAAAAAGAGTTAGTTCCTATAAATACTCTTTGAGCAGATGTCCCCATTGCCCCATCAAATGGCAGTATAACCAACATAGCTATTGTTGAAGAAAGCCCTATACTTATACTTATTGGAACTCCTATTGCTAAAAAGATAACTAGTGAAACAAATATAAATATTCCTATTTGCAAAGCTAAATCCATAATTTCTCCTTTTTTATTCTTCTTCTTTTTTATTAAAAATTATTTTCTTAATATTATATATTACATAGAAGACTATAAAGACTCCACTAATTGGAATTGCAGAATAAATAATCCCTATTGGCATTTGTAATACTGCATCTACCTGTGTCATTTGCTTCAAAGAAGAAAAATAACCTCCATATATCATTACTCCCAAAACAAATATTGATATTATTATTTCTTGAATAACATCAATTATTCTTTTTATATTTTCAGGTGCCATATCTCTTATAAAAGAAATCTGCATATGCTCTCTTTTTCCAAAAACGTAGGCTGAACCATACATTACTAGCCAAACGAATAAATACTGAGATACCTGTTCTGTAAAAACACTAGGTTTATTAAAAACATATCTAGTTATAACCTGCCATGTTACCAATAGTGTCATTATTCCCATTATAGCAATACAAAAAATTTCTATAATTTTATCAAGAACATTTTTTATTCTTTTCATCATTTTATCTCCTTACTTAAATAAGATTATTTTGCTAATTCTCTTACTTTAGCATATATATCTTTAGTCAGTTCAGAAGAATTAGCTACTTCCTCCTGTAAAGGTTTTACTCTTTCTTGAAATGGTTTAATATCCACCGCAATAAATTTTGCTCCATTTTCTATTGCAATTTTTTTAGCTGCTTCTACATTTTCATTCCATACCTCAAATTCATTTTCAATAGTTTGTTTCATTAAACTATCAAATATTTTTCTATTCTCTGAAGTCATTCCAGTATATAATTTTTCATTGATAATAATTAAGTCTGGAACCATTAAATGGTTTGTATAAGAGAAATAAGGAGCTATTTCATAATGTTTTAAATCTACATAAGTTACTTCATTATTTTCTCCACCTTCAATAACTCCTTGCTGAACTGCTGTATAAACTTCTCCCTGTCCCATAGGAGTTCCTATTCCACCCATATAATCTACCATTTTCTTCATTGTATCTGACTGCATCACTCTAAATTTATATCCTTTTAAATCCTCTGGTTTCATCATTGGTTTATTTGTATAAAGACATCTAGCTCCTGCTGTAAATGCTCCTATTACCTCAAATCCACTTGAAGAAACAGATTTAAATAATGGTTCTAATACATCTGATAAAAAAACTTTTTTCTGATGTTCTAAATCATCATATAAATATGGCAACCCTATAACACTAAAATCTTTATTAAAACTTTCAACAACTGGATTCCCTACAACTGACATTTGAATAACTCCATTTTGCACCAGTTCAGCTGTTGCCCTTTGATCTCCCAACAAAGCATTTGGAGATATTTCTAATTTATATGCTCCTTTTGTTTGTTCTTCCAATTGATTGCTAAATTTTGTTAATGCTTTATATTGAGGATGATTTTCTGATTGATTAAAAGCAACTTTTAAAACTTGAGTTTTAACTTTTTCTTTAGCTGCAGTTTCTTTTTCCTTTGAACATCCAATAAACATTCCTATAAGCAACAAACTTCCTGCAAATAATATTTTTTTCATTTGTGAGCCCCCTCTAAATTTATTTTTTTAATTTTGTTCTTATTTACGAACTAGTTCGTAAATAAGTATAAATAAAATATACTCTAAGTTTTTTAATAAGTCAAGTATTATTTTTATTTTTTATTACCATATTGCGAATTTTAAGTTCTATAAAAATACAAAAATTCTACATATATTTTCAGACTTTAAATTTTAATAGCTTTTTCTTATTTTTTTTGTTAAGATATTAAATAGAATTATTTTTAAGAAAGAAGGAAAAGATGGAAACTTTATTACATAATCCTACAGAGAGGGTCACTAATATTTTAAAAATTATAGCTAAAAATTCTGATAAATTAAATTTTTCAAGTATTTCAAAATTAACTAATATGCCTAAAAGTACTTTATCCCCAATTTTAAAAACTTTAGTTGAACTTGAATTTCTAGTTTTAGATCCTATTTCCCAAACTTATTCTATTGGTTTAGCTACTTTTCAGGTAGGGCAAGCTTATTTAGAAAATGTAAATGGTCTTGAAATTATAAAGTCCCATATGAGATCAATAGTTGCTCAATGTAATGAAACTTGTCAAATAGGAATAAATCACAATAATGAAGTTCTTTATTTAACAAAAGTTGAATGCTCTCTCCCTATAAAGTTAATGTCCTCTATTGGAAGAAATCTTCCTTTATATTGTACAGGACTTGGAAGAGTACTTCTCTGCGAATATTCAGAAGAAGAAATAAGAAATTTATATTCCAATGGAATGAATCAATTTACAGAAAATACTGTCACAGATATAGAAGAACTACTTGAAATTGTAAAGAAAGCTAAAATTAATAAATTTGCTGAAGAATTTGGTGAGGTTACTTCTGACGCATGCTGCATAGCTGTTCCTATAATAATAAATAATAAAATAAATGCTGCTATTGGTGTCAGTCTGCCAATTTTTAGAGCTAATCAAGAAGAAATTTTAAAAATAAAAAATCTTTTAAAAGAACATTCATTATCAATTTCAAAAGAATTAGAAAATTTAAATATAAAAAGTATTATTTAATAAAAAAGACTGCTGCAAATTATTAATTTATTTTACTAATTTCTACAAGCCTCTTTATTTTTCTATACTAATCACAAACCACCTCTTCAAGTGGTGGTTTGCTCCATCTTATAAAGACATGGTACTAGCTTAGATTAAGCCTTACTGAATTTTTGCCAACCACGTAATTCTTCATTCAACTACTTAAATAGCTAGTGTCCTTTAGTTAGTTTTTTCTCCAAAAGGATTTATATACTGCTATATCTTCTTGTAACTATTCCCTTATATATTGTGCAATCTTTTCTTTATTTTTCCGTATAATATCCTCTATGCCAAAAATGTCTATTATCATATTTATATTTTAAATTTGCATATTTATCAAATATCATTAGTATGTGATAGAATGTTATTGTCATACATTTTATGTTCTCCTTTGATATTTAATTGGTTGACAAACCTAATTAATTATATCAAAGGAGCTTTTATTTTTGAAGCATAGCCTTCTGGCTTTTTGATACTATTCACTTAGCAAATAGTTTTTCTATACAGCTAAAAAGAGCAGTCTAAAAAGACTACTCCTTCCTTTCTTATAGCATTTATTTTTCTCTTCTTTGACCATATTCCTTAAACTTCTCTGCCATTAGTTCCATTTCTTCATTTGGTAAAATAATTGGTTCTCCTATACTTTTTGCCATATAATAAATTTGTGAACAATATTCTATTTCCTCTATAATATTAAAAGCATTCAACAAATCATTTGCTCCTGCTAATATTCCATGATTCGCAAGAATAACTGCTTTACGATCTTTCATAGATTCAGTTGCATTAACTGCTAATTCATGACTTCCATAAGTTGCATATTTAGCACATTTTACATCTTTTCCTGCTACTGCTATCATATAATGAGTTGCTGGAAGATCAAGATGTAAACAAGCCAAAACAGTTGCATATGTAGTATGAGCATGTATTACAGCATCAATATCTGTTCTTGTTTTATATTGAAGAAGGTGCATCTCCCACTCACTTGATGGATTTCTTGTTCCTTCAACTATTTTCCCATCTAAGTCCAATATAACAATATCTTCTGGTGTAATCTCAAAAAAATCTATTCCTGATGGAGTAATAGCCATATAACCATTTTCTCTGTCAAATACACTTAAATTTCCACCAGTTCCTTTTGTTAAATTACTTGTTACTAATTTTTTTCCATATTTTACTATTTCTTCACGTGCTTTTATCATTAACATTTTTATATCTCCTTTGTTTTATTTAAAAAGTGGTCCATAAGTTTTACAAGCTCTAAAGTCCTGTCCTTCTTTATCCATTCCAAATGCATTCCAGCAAGCAGGTCTAAAGATTTTATCTTCTGGTACATTGTGGGCTGCTACTGGTATTCTAAGTATTGAAGCTAGAGTTATCATATCTGCTCCAATATGACCATAAACTATTGCTCCATGATTTGCTCCCCAGTTATTCATAACATCATATGCAGTTTTAAACATTCCGTTTTCTCCATTACAAATAGGTGCAAACCAAGTACAAGGCCATGTATAATCTGTTCTTTTCCATAATTTTTCAGTTACTTCATGTGGAAGATTTACACTGTATCCTTCAGCTATCTGTAGTACTGGTCCCAACCCTTTTACAAGATTTAATCTAACCATTGTCATTGGCATTTCTGCATCTGTAAGGAATCTTGAAGAATATCCTCCACCTCTAAAATACCCTAGATCTGCTGGATTCCATGTTGTAGCTTTCAAACAATTATCTGCATCTTCCTGAGTCATTTCATAAAATGTTTTGATACATCTATTTCCATCTTTATCTACTGCCTGTGCTGTATAATCAATTGCTGATGCTCCTGAATTTATTAAATGTAGAAATCCGTCAGCCTCTTTTGCAACCCCTTCCAAATCATAGCCAGTTACACGTTTAACAGCCTCTCCACTCCAGTAAGTTCTAACATCTGAGAAAAGTACAGCTCTATTAGTCAGTAATTTTTGAAACAACATTCCCAAACCATTTAGAGTATCATTTTCTGTTGCTAATATAATCGGTTCACGAACTCCATTCCAGTCAAAACTTGAGTTAAGAAGTGCCTCTGCATAATCTCCATTTGGATAGAAATCTGTCCATTGTCTTTGACCTTGAAATCCTGCTGCAATAGCATTATGACCACATCTTTCTTCTTCACATCCCTCTGGAAGATTATCATTTCCTTTCATTAAATCTCTAACTATTATCATCATTTTTACAACAAATTCCCATTGTTCATCTTTTATTTCACGAGGGTTCTGCATATTTTCAGGGTTTTTATCAAATCCTTCTATACAATGTTTTTTAGTCCATGCTAATGCTCTTTCAAACTCTTCGTGGTCGTATACACCCTCTGTCATTCTTCTTATTATTTCTACTTCATCCACTGATTCTACTCTCATTCCTAAGTATTCCTCAATAAAATTTGGATCAATTATAGAACCTGCAATCCCCATACATATAGAACCTATCTGTAAATAGCTTTGTCCTCTCATTTGAGCAGCAGCTAAAGCAGCACGCCCAAATCTCAATAATTTTTCTTCTACATCATTCGGAATAGAAGTGTCATCTGCATCTTGCACTTCATGTCCATATATTCCAAATGCTGGAAGTCCTTTTTGTGCATGACCTGCTAAAACAGCTGCTAAATATACTGCTCCTGGTCTTTCAGTTCCATTGAATCCCCATACTCCTTTAATAGTCATTCTGTCCATATCCATTGTTTCAGAACCATAGCACCAACATGGTGTTACAGTTAAAGTCACTGCAACATTTTTACGTTTAAATTTCTCTGCACAAGCTGCTGCCTCTGGTACACGTCCAATTGTTGTATCTGCTATTACTACTTCCACTGGAGTTCCGTCAGAATATCTTAAATTATCTGTAAACAATTTTGCTGCTGCTCTAGCCATATTCATTGTTTGCTCTTCTAATGATTCTCTAACTTTTAACGGTCCTCTTCTTCCATCTATTGTTGGTCTTATTCCTATTTTTGGATGATTCATATTTTACTCCTCCTAAAATTTATTTTTTGGTTTATAATTATATACTTTTGCAGACTTACTTATCAGTTCAAATCCTTCTTCAATAGATTTTATTTTTCCTAATGCTCTTTGCTGTATCAAAATATTTCCATAGGCAGTAGCTTCAAATGGCCCTGCTATTATTTCCAGCTCTATAATCAGCTATCATTTGACACAGTAGTTCAGATTTAGCTCCTCCCCCTATTACATGAATTCTTTTAAAACTTCTTTTGGTTATATTTTTTATATCTTTTATTACTTCATTATATTTTTTTGCTAAACTTTTATATATAAGAGTAAAATAGTCAAAAGGATTTTCTAAATTTTTATCAATAATTTTATTGATTTCATACATTACATCAAATTCATCCCCTTGAAATACTGGTAATCCCACATCTATATATGGAATTTTTTTCTCGTTGCTCTTTATATAATTATTTATTTCTTCAAAACTAATTTCTCTTTGTTCTTTTTTTTCTAACTGTAATTTTAATTTTTCTAACAAATATAATCCAGTTATATTAGTAAAAAACATATTTGAATTTCCATACCCAGTTTCATTTGTTAAAGAATTTTTGAAAGCTTCCTTTGTTATTATTGGTTTTTCTGTTACACATCCTATTAATGACCATGTTCCACATGACAAAAATAGTGATTCTGAATCAGTAAATGCCTTTGTTAATAGAGCTGCACTTGCAGTATCATGAGAAGCAACTGATATAACTGGTATATTTAATTCTCTTAATTTTTCTATTTTTGATTCCTTTAATGTTCCAAGAATATCTCCTTGCTCTATTACTGGAGCAAAGAAATTACTTGGTATATTAAATTTTTCTAATATTTCATTACTAAATTCATTCTTTTCCAAATTGAACAACTGGCTTGTAGAAGATATTGTAGCTTCTGAATATTTTTTCCCACAAAGAATAAAATTTACTAAATCTGGTATCATTAATATCTTATCTATTTTTTCATAAGATTTTTCGTTCTGAGATTTTAATGCTAAAATCTGAAAAAGAGTATTTATAGACATAATCTGATTTCCTGTAGCCATGAAAATATTTTCTAAAGACATTTTTTTCTGTGCTGTTTCATATCCAATTACATTTTTAGGATCTCTGTATGAAATAGGATTTTCTATTAAATTTCCATGTATATCTAGTATTCCAAAGTCTACACCCCAAGTATCTATTCCTACACTTTCTATTTTGTCTTTATATTTAAATATTGTTTCAGAAATATTATTAATTATTTTTTCCCAATCCCAACGGCTACGTTCATCTATTTTCACCCTATCATGTGAAAATCTTAAAATCTCCTCCGTTACAAGTTTTCCATTTTCAACATACCCTAATATACCTCGGATAGAAGTTGCTCCCATATCAAATGCTAACGAACATTTCATACTATCCCTCCACTATATTAACGATTCGTATAATCTCTTTATTTCTTCAGAAGAAGTTTCTCTTGGATTTCCACCAGTACATACATCATTAAATGCTGATTCAGATAAGAACTCTAAATCCTCTTCTTTTACTATTTCTTTTAAATCTGTTGGTATTCCAATCTCTTTAGATAGTTTTTTAACTGCTTGAATTGCTGCTGTTCTATATTCTTCCTGAGACATTTTTCTAATTCTTCCACTCCAAATGCTCTTGCTATTTCTCTATATTTTTCTCCAGTATAAGAAGCATTATATTCCATTACTGTTGGAAGTATTATTGCATTTGCTATTCCATGAGGAGTATCGTATAAAGCTCCTAAAGGGTGTGCCATAGAGTGAACTATTCCTAATCCTACATTTGAGAATCCCATTCCTGCTATGTATTGTGCTAGTGCCATTCCTTCTCTTCCCTCTGGTGTATTTTCTACTGCTCCTTTAAGATGCTTTGCTATTAATTCAATAGCTTTTATATGAAACATATCTGTCATTTCCCATGCTGCTTTTGTTATATATCCCTCTATTGCATGTGTCAAAGCATCCATTCCAGTTGCAGCTGTCAATCCTTTTGGCATAGAAGACATCATTTCAGGATCTAATATTGCTATAATAGCCATGTCATGAGGATCTACACATACAAATTTTCTTTCTTTTTCTACATCAGTTATAACATAGTTAATTGTAACCTCTGCTGCTGTTCCAGCTGTAGTTGCTATAGCAATTGTTGGTACTGCTGGATTTTTAGTTGCTGCACACCCTTCTAAGCTTCTTACATCTTCAAATTCTGGGTTTGTAATTATTATTCCAATAGCTTTGGCTGTATCCATGGATGAACCTCCACCTATAGAAATAATATAATCTGCTCCTGAGTTTTTAAAAGCCACTACTCCATCTTTTACATTCTCTATAGTTGGATTTGGCTTTATATTTGAATATAATTCATAAGATAATCCTTCTGCTTCTAATATAGAAGTTACTTTTCCAGTTATTCCAAGTTTAACTAAATCTGGATCTGAACATACAAATGCTTTTTTTAATCCTCTTCCTTTCACTTCATCTGGTATAACTTTTATAGCTCCTGCTCCATGATAAGATATATTATTTAATACAATTCTATTTACCATTTTTAACTCCTTTTCATATTACTATTTTTATTTTATTTTTTTTACTATTTGCTATTCCGTATAAAAGAATTACTACAAAACAAATCAATGGCACATAATAACTCGTTCTTACTGCTGCTTCTACACCTTTATACATAGGAGCCAAAGAAGCAAATGTTCCATTATCAATAGTTCTTCCCATATATGGTGTTATTAATGCTCCTCCTAATATTGCCATTATAAGACCAGCTGCTCCAAGTTTTACCTCTTCTCCTAATCCTTTAAGAGCTATTCCGTATATAGTCGGAAACATAAGTGACATACATCCTGAAATCAATATTAAACAAATTATTGCATAGTCAGCTGGCAGATATATTGTTCCTAAAGTTACTATAATACCAATTATTGCTATCAATGACATTAATCTAGCTGGCATAAACATTTTCATGAAATAAGTACATATCCAACGCATACCTATGAAAACTACCATAGCTATAATATATATTTCTACTGCTTCTGCTTCATTTACACTTTTTAGAGTCATTACATATTTTGTCATCCATGTCCAAACAGCTATCTGCATTCCCACATAGAAAAACTGGCTTATAACTCCAAAGACATATATTTTGTTTTTTAATAATTTTTTCATCGATTCTATAAAATTAAGTTCTTCTCCATCATCTTTTATTGTAGATTTACTTCTTAGAAAAAATATCCATATTACCATTGCCACTGCTATCAAAGCAACATAAGGTATACATACCCAAATCAATTCTCCCTGTCTGATAGTTTCCAGTTTCATAGGATCCATTTTTATTCTGTCTTCATATGTAGCTGAATTTAAATGTCCAAGAATCATATATTTTGCTATAAACAATCCCATTAAAGACCCTAAAGGGTTAAAAGCCTGAGCATAATTTATTCTCCTTATACTTGTTTCTTCGCTTCCTAATGATATAACATATGGATTACAAGTTGTTTCTAATATAGAAAGTCCTCCTGCAAGTATAAAAATTGATACTAAAAATATATTATAATTTTGAAATAAAGTAGCTGGTATATACCCTAAAGCCCCTATTACATACAATCCCAATCCTATCAATACTCCATGTCTGAATGAATATTTTTTTATAATAAGTGCTGCTGGAATAGCTAATACTGCATAAGCTCCATAAAAAGCAAATTGTACAAGAGAAGAATCTACAGCCTTCATCATGAAAATTTTACCAAAAGCTGGAACCAAGTTATCAGTCATATTATTAAGAAGTCCCCATAAAATAAAACATGATACCAGCATTAAAAATACAATTCTATATTCTTTATCTACTACTTTTAAGCTTCCTTTTGAATCTGCTTTACATTGCTCTTGACATTCAACTCCATTTATTGTTATTTCCTTCTTTTCAGCAATCATATGTTTCCTCCTTTGGATAATAATGTTATATAACACCTTTTTGTAATATTATATTTGCATATAGAGCCTTTTCTCCAGTTGCTATAATTGCATATGCTTTTTTAGATTTTTCATAAAATGAAAATCTTTCTATATTTTCAAAAGCATTTTCTCCTCTCGTATCATATTCTTTTACAATAAGTCTATATTCATCCCAAATAGGAGTCTTTACATTATCCCCTTTCATAACTTCCATCAAACTAACTGGATGTGCCACATAAGAATCAAGTGGAAATAATCTTAATATTGCATCTAATACTTCTGGAATATTATGACCATCCATTCTTATTACCTTACATTCCTTTCCTATAGATTCAGCTGGAAAATTTCCATCAGCAATAACTAAATAATCACTATGACCCATTTCAGATAATATTTTTAATAATTCTGGTGAAATTATATTTGGTATATTTTTTAACATTTTTACCTCCTTCTTTTTAGTAAAAACAACAATTTTTCTTATTTTTAATATCTTTTAAAAAAATTAATCATAATATTTTTTTATACATTTTCGAAAATGTTTTAATATATTATTATTTTATACTTGAAATTGTATTTAATCTTGTAATATAATAAGAAAAAGTGGTAATTTTTTCACTTTTAAAAAATATTGGAATTTTTAAAAACATTAAGTATCAAAGTTGAATTTATTGTTATATTAAAATCTATTAAAATAAAGGAGAAATCTAAAATGAAATATATTGAGTTTAAAGAAGATATGGTTCATGGTTCTACAAAATTTCCTTTTGCATATTATTATGTAAATAGTTATCATCCTAGATATCATATGATTACTCATTGGCATAAAGAATATGAAATAATTAGAATCTTGTCAGGAACATTTAATATTAAAATTGATGCTGTTTCATATACAGTAAAAACTGGAGATATTCTATTCTTAAATAGTGGAGCTATACATTCTGGAATTCCTGTTGATTGTACTTATGAATGCCTTGTATTTGATATTTCTTCTCTTTTACAACAAAATTCTCTTGTAAATACTGAATTAAATGCTTTGATTCATTATAAAAAAAAGATTCAACTATTATTTGATAAAAAATTAGGAGCAGTTTACGATATACTTAATCAAATGTTTGAAATAATGAAAGATAAAAAAAATGGATATCAACTCCGTATATATGGAAATCTTTATTATTTTTTAGGACTAGTTGAAGAAAAAAATCTTTACATAAAAGAAAAGGAATTTTCTGCTATCAATAAAAAATCTCTTTCTCGAATAAAAAAAGTTCTATTTTTTATTGAAACAAAATATATGGAAAATATTTCATTGGAAGATATGGCAAAAACAATAAAGATGAATGAAAAATATTTTTGTAAATTTTTTAAGGAGATTACTAAAAAAACTCCTATGGAATATTTAAATCACTATAGAATAGAATGTGCTTGTGAAAAAATAAAATTTTTTGACAGCTCTATAACTGATGTAGCTTATGATTGTGGATTTAATGATACAAGTTATTTTACAAAAGTTTTTAAAAAATATAATTCAGGAATGACTCCAAGAGAATACTCAAAACTATATTTAAAAAAAGAATAACTTTAATTCATACTAAAAATAAAACTTTAATAGTTAAATTAATTTTTATTCTTATTTGATTTTTCAAAAAATAAAAAAGAAGAATATATTTCTACATTCTCCTTTAAATTTTAACTCAATATTTCATTTTCTTTTTCATCTAGAATCTCATCTAAAACTCTTTTTAAATTAAAGATAGTTTTTTTCTCTAAAGGGTGGACTACATTTGGAGCTATTTCACATAATGGATCAAGAACGAAACTCCTATCACACATCCATGGATGAGGTACAGCTAAATCATCATCTTCTATCACTTCTTTATCAAAAAGAAGTATATCTATATCAATAATTCTAGGACCCCATTTTTTTATTCTTTTTCTTCCCATTTCTTCTTCTATTTTCAAAAGTTCTTCTAAAAGTTCATGAGGATATAAAAGAGTTTTTATTTCTAAACATGCATTAAGAAAATCATCTTGCTCTTTTACTCCAAAAGGTTCTGTTTCAACAATAGTACTTGTTTTAGTGACAGTTGTATGTTTTATTAAACCTATTTTTTCTATAGCTGTAAGAAGATTTTGTTTCTTATCCCCCATATTTGATCCAATTGAAAGGTAAACTGTATGTCTTTTCCTTGTTATCTCCACAGCCACATTTTCAAAATGCATCTGCAAAGGCGCCCAAGGTTTCTTTACTGTCACTTTTACTTCTGAAATCAAAGGATATTTAGTCAATATCATTTCTGCTATCTCTTCAGCACAAGTTTCTATTAAATCTATGCTTTTCCCAGTAAATATTTCTCCTATATCATTAGCCACAAGTCCATAATGAGTAGACTTTTTCAAATTACCAGTTTTTCCAGCTTCTCTTGTTGATGTTGTCATTTCTGCTGAAACCAAAAACTTCTGCCCTAATTTTTTTTCTTCTGGAAAGACTCCATGATATGCTATAAATTCAAGATTGTTGATATATATTTTATCCATGACATTCTCCATAAAAATTTATTTTAGCAATGAAAAAATTTCCATTCTTCTTACAGCATCATTTTCAAATATTCCTCTATAAGAAGTTGTTATTATTTCACTGTTTACTCTTTTTCTCCTCTCATAGTCATACACATATGTTTAGCTTTTATAATTATCATGACTCCTTGACAATTAAGAGTTTCATATATTGCATCAGCTATTTGAGCTCCTAATCTTTCTTGTATCTGTGGTCTTTTAGAAAGGATATCTATTACTTTTATTATATCACCAAAACCTACTATTTTACCATTTGGAATATATGCTATATCTATTTTACCAAATATAGGAAGAAAATGATGCTCACACATAGAATGAAAATCTATATCCTTCTCTACTATGAGATCATTTTTTCTACTTCAAATGTTCTTTTAAGAACATCTTCAGGATTTTGTAATAATCCAGAAAAAAGCTCTCCATAGCTCTGTGCCATTCTCTTTGGAGTATCTTTCAATCCCTCTCTGTTAATATTTTCTCCTAAAGCATCTATTATATCTCTAAAAGCATTTTCTATTTTATTTTCATCTATCTTTTTCATTTTTCTCCTTTGAAATTACAAATCTAATTTCAAGTCTCCGTCTTTTATCCAATTTTTCTTTCTCATAAAACTGGCTATTACAAGGGTAAGAATAGCTGGAAGAATAAAGTGAAGCATAAAAATTCCTACATAAAGGGATACTCCTCCCCTTCCCAGTCCTTCCATAGTAGAAAGAGTTCCAAATTGTCCAACTAATCCACTTGTTCCCATTCCTGCTGCTATTGGTATATTTTGATATTTCAATATTACTGTTGATACTGGTCCTAATATAGCTGAAGCTAACGTAGGAGGTATCCATATTCTCCAATTTTTAACAATATTTCCTATTTGCAGCATTGAAGTACCTAAGCCTTGTGCTACAAGACCACCCCAGCCATTTTCCTTAAAGCTCATTACTGCAAATCCAACCATTTGTGCTGAACAGCCTACTGTAGAAGCTCCTGCTGCCAGTCCACTCAATCCAATCATCATACATAGTGCTGCACTGCTGATAGGAAGTGTCAAAGCTATCCCTACTACCACTGATACTATTATTCCCATATAAAATGGCTGAAGTTCTGTTGCATACATTATAAAAGCACCAAATGCCTCCATAAATTTTGCTACCCCAGGACCTACATAATATACAACTAATGCTCCTGTAAGGATAGTTACTGCTGGAGTCACTATTATATCTATTTTTGTTTCCTTAGATACCATTTTTCCAAATTCTGCCCCTACTACTGCTCCTATGAAAGATCCCACTGGTCCTCCATAAATAGCTCCTGCTGCTCCAGTTATTGTAGATGAGAACAATACAAGATGAGGTGCCTGAAGTCCATAGGCAACTGCTACCCCTATAGCTGGCCCTGTCATATCCCTTGCTATTTTCCAAATAACATCTGTAAGAAAAGTTATTCCTAATTTTCCACCAATAGTATTAAGTATCGTTCCTATAAGAAGTGTTGAAAAAAGTCCCAAAGCCATGTGGCTGAAAGCATCTATACAGTATCTTTTTACTGTTATCTCGATGTTTTTCCTTTTAAAAAAATTCTTTAGTGGTTCCACTTTCTCTCCCCTTTTATATTTTTTATGAGAAGAGCCTGATTTCTCAGGCTCTTCAAGTATTTTATTATCTTTCTTCTATCTGGTTAAGATCTGCCATTTTTATAAACAAATCAGCTAGGAATTTTAATTGAGAAAGTCTATTATTCTTAACATCTTCATCTTTATCCATTACCATTACTTCATCAAAATATTTATTGATAATATCTTTACCTGAAACTATGGCTTGAAGATATTTATCATAATTTTTATTATTTAAAGCATCTATTACTTTTGAATTTAATTCTAATGAAAAATTATATAATTCAGTTTCTACTGGTTCTTTAAATAAATCTTGATTTATAATTCCCTTCTCATGATCTTTAGAAATATTTCCCACTCTTTTTAATACTGGAAGAAGTGTTTCAAATTCTTCTTCTTTAGCAAAAGTTTCTAAAGTTTTTATTTTTTCTAAAGCTTCTACAGCATTGTCACTATCAGTATTAAGAACAGCTGTAACAATATCCTTACCAAATTTCATTTCAGTAAAAATATTCATCTCTCTCTGTTTAAAGAATTCTAATACTTCTGCAAGTACAGTTTCTCTATCTCTTTTTAATACCCCACATCCTTGAAGAGCATCTAATGCTTTTTCAGTTAGAGCTTTTAAAGAAATATTTAACTGTGAATTAAGTATTACATTTACTATTCCAAGAGCTGCTCTTCTTAAAGCAAATGGGTCTTTTGATCCACTTGGAATAACTCCAACTCCAAAACATCCAACTAATGTATCTATTCTGTCAGATATTCCAGCAACTATTCCTTCTAACTCTGTAGGAAGATTATCTCCTTGGAATCTTGGATAATAATGCTCTTTTATTCCAAGTGAAACTTTTTCTCCTTCTCCAGATTTAAGTGCATAATCTGCTCCCATAAATCCTTGAAGTTTAGTAAATTCCTTTTCTCCTATCATATTAGAAACAAGATCAGCTTTAGCAAGAAATACAGTTCTCAATATGCTGTCTTTTCTATCATTGTATCCAAGAGTATCTATTAAGTATTTAGCTATTTCTGTTGCTCTTTCTATTTTTGAATAAATAGTTCCAAGATCTTTTTGGAATACTACTGTTTTTAATTTTTCTACATTATCAGCAAGAGGTGATTTTAAATCTTCCTGATAGAAGAATCTAGCATCAGCAAGTCTTGCAGACAATACTTTTTCATTTCCCTTTCTTACTTGCTCAGAAGTTTCCACTCCATTTCTAACAACTACAAATTTAGGAAGAAGTTTTCCATTTGAGTCAAGTATAGGGAAATATCTTTGATGTACTTCCATTGATATTATTAGAACTTCTTGTGGTACTTCAAGGAAATCTGAATTAAAACTTCCCACTATAGGACAAGGATATTCTATAAGATTAGTTACTTCAGCTAGAAGTTCATCTTCTACAAGTACTTGTTCTCCTGAATTTGTGCAGTTTTCATTAATAAGTTTTTTGATAAGAGCTTTTCTCTCTTCAATATCTATTATTACATTATTTTCTCTTATTTTTTCAAAATACTCATCTATAGTGTTAACTTCAAATTCTTTACCAAAAAATCTGTGTCCTCTAGATTTATTTCCACTTTCCATTCCTTCAATTTCAAATTTTACAACTTCATTATCACAAAGTGCTAAAAACCATTGTATAGGTCTTGCAAATCTCAATTTTTTATCTGACCAAGTCATAGACTTTTGGAAATTTAATTCTAGCACAAGACTTTTTAATATTTCAGGAAGAAGTTCCTTAGTTTCCTTTCCTTTCATAAATTTTCTTGCAGCTATATATTCTCCTTTTGGAGTACTTATTATTTCAAGATCCTCTGCTTCTATTCCTTGTGATTTAGCAAATCCAAGTCCTGCTCTTGATATTTCTCCATTACTTCCATAAGCTATATTCTTAGCTGGTCCCATATTTACTATATTAAGATCTTCCTGTTGCTCTCCTAATTCACAAACCTCCAAAACTAATCTTCTTGGAGTTCCATAAGTTTTTATTCCCTTAAAACTAATTCTTTCATCTTTTAATTTTGTTTCTAAATTATTTTTTAAATCTTTTAATGCCTGATTCAGAAATCTTGCAGGCAGTTCTTCCATTCCAATTTCAAATAGTAATCTCAATGTCCTTCCTCCTCTTTCATTTCAATCCACTCTAATAAAATAATTTTTTAATCAACTATTTTTTTAAAAGAGGGTAACCTAGATCCTTTCTGTTTTGCACATAAACTTCAGCACATCTTCTTGCCAAGTTTCTCACTCTTAAGATATAAGCCATTCTCTCAGTTGTCGATATGGCCCCTCTTGAATCTAAAACGTTAAATGTATGAGAACATTTTAATACATAATCATAAGCAGGCAGAACTAATCCTGCATCTAAAATCTTAGCTGCTTCTTTCTCATATTCATCAAACCATTTGAAATGACTTTCTAAATCTGCTAATTCAAATGAATATTTTGAGTTTTCATATTCAAACTGAAATCTCATATCTCCATATTTTACACCAGGAGCCCACTCTAAATCATAGACATTTTCCTTATTTTGAATATAAAGAGCAAGTCTTTCTAGTCCATAAGTTATTTCCACAGGAATAGGATCTAATTCCAATCCCCCTACCTGTTGAAAATATGTAAATTGAGTAACTTCCATACCATCTAACCATACTTCCCAACCAAGTCCCCAAGCACCTAAAGTTGGCGATTCCCAGTCATCTTCTACAAAACGAATATCATGTTTCTCAGGATCTATTCCCAATACTTTTAAACTTTCAAGATAAAGTTCTTGAATATTCAAAGGAGATGGTTTCATAATAACCTGAAATTGATGATGTTGATAAACTCTATTAGGATTTTCTCCATATCTTCCGTCTTTTGGTCTTCTTGATGGCTCTACATAAGCAACATTCCATGGTTCAGGTCCCAAAGACATTAAAAATGTGTTAGGGTTAAATGTTCCTGCACCTTTTTCTATGTCATAAGGATTTCCCAACACACAGCCTTTAGAACTCCAGTATTTTTGAAGAGCAAAAATTATCTCTTGAAATGTCATTTTTAATCCTCCTCTATTTTTTCTTCTTTCTTTCTGCAAAAAAATAATCTAGAAGTATCAATACAACTCCTATATTTATCCATACATCAGCCAGATTGAAAACAAAAGACCAAATACCTCTAAAGTCTATCATATCTATGACAAATCCTCTCCATATCCTGTCTATCATATTTCCTATTGCTCCAGCCAAAACAAAAGTAAATCCGATTTTTTCCAACAAAGGCATTTTATTTCTACCCTTATACAAATAATATACAATTGCTACAATTGCTATAACTGTAGCTATACTTATTATATCGAGCTTCCCTTGAAACATTCCAAAGGCTATTCCTCTATTTTTTACATATGTAAGGTGAAAAAAATCAGTCAGTACACCAATAGTATCTCCCTCAAAAAAGTTTTTATCCACAATGTATTTAGATATTTGATCCAATAAAACCAGTATAAAGACTAAAATTATATAGCTCATATTTTCTCCTAGTTATTCTTTAGTACACTTGCACATCTTGGGCAAAGAGTTGGATATTCAGAATCTTTTCCAATCTCAGTAGAATATTTCCAACATCTTTCACATTTTTCTCCATCTGCATGAAGCACTTTAATATAAATATCTTGAGCCTCTTCTCCATTTACAAAAGTATCATCTTTGTTTTCTGCAACTTCTACTTCAGAAACAATAAGGGCTAATTCAAGTTTTTCTCTATTTTCAATTAAGAATTTTTGTACTTCTGCATTTGTTGAATGAAGTATTACTTTAGCATCTAGAGAATTACCAATTATTCTATTTTCTCCTTGTCTTGCTTTTTCAAGTATTTTATTAACTTCTTTTCTTACTTTAATTATTTCAACCCATTTATTTTCTATCTCTGGATTTAGATATTGATCATTTTCTTCATACCAGTCAGTCAATAGAACTGATTCACTATCTTTTAACACTTCTGGTAAAGTTTCCCATATTTCTTCTGAAGTAAATGAAAGTATTGGAGCTATCATTTTAGTGAGAGTAACTAAAATTTCAGTCATAACAGTTTGAGCTGCTCTTCTCTCTATTGAATTAGTCCCTTCAGTGTATAATCTATCTTTTATTATGTCAAGATAGAATGCAGACATATCTATTCCAGCAAAATAGTGAATATCTTGAAAAAGATTATAAAATTCATATCTATCATAGTTTTCTGTAACTTTTCTTTTTAATATCTCCAGTTTATTTAATGCCCATTTGTCTATTTCCATTAATTTATCATATGGAACCTTATCTGTATTAGGATCAAAGTCATTACTGTTTCCTAATATATATCTTGCTGTATTTCTTACTCTTCTATAGGCTTCAGCCATTTGTTTTAAAATGTTATCAGATATTTTAACATCTTCTCTATAATCTACAGAAGCACACCATAATCTAAGTATATCTGCTCCATAAAGTTTTATTACATCAGCTGGAACCACTGTATTCCCTACTGATTTCGACATTTTTTTCCCTTCTCCATCATTTACAAATCCATGAGTCAGTATTTTTTTAAATGGAGCATCATGTGTAGAACCTATCGAAGTTAAAAGTGATGTCTGGAACCAACCTCTATGTTGATCTGATCCTTCTAAATACATATCTGCTGGTCTGTGTAAAAGATCTCCTCTTGTTTCAAGTACTGCTCTGTGAGATACTCCTGAATCAAACCAAACGTCCATGATATTTGTTTCTTTTCTAAGTTCTAATCCTTTAAGTCCATATTTTTCCATCAGCTCATCACCAATAAGTTCTTCAGCTGAGTATTTAAGCCATGCTGCTGTTCCTTCTTTTTTAACTATTTCAACTATTCTTGCAAGTATTTCTTTATTGAATATCTCTTTTCCATTTGCTTCATTAAAGAATACTGGAATTGGCACTCCCCATACTCTTTGTCTTGAGATACACCAGTCAGGTCTTGTTTCAAGCATTGATCCAATTCTATTTCTTCCCCATGCAGGTATAAACTCTACATTGTCTAAAGCTTTCAAGGCTTTTTCTCTTATATCTGAACCTTCAACATTTACAAACCATTGTTCAGTAGCTCTGAATATAACAGGAGTTTTTGATCTCCAGTCATGTGGATAAGAGTGCTCTATCATTTTTAACTTCATTAAATGCCCTGTTTTTTCCAAGTGAGCACATATTGCTTTATTTGCTTGTACATAAAACAATCCTGCAAATTCTCCTGCTTCCTCTGTTAATACTCCTTTATTATTTATTGGAGAAATAACTGGAAGTCCATATCTAACTCCTACTACATAGTCATCTTGCCCATGTCCAGGAGCTGTATGTACACACCCTGTTCCTGCATCTGCAGTTACATGAGTTCCCAATATTATCATTCCTGTTCTCTCAAGAAATGGGTGTTGATATGTAGCTCTTTCTAAATCTTTACCTTGAAATTCTTTTATTAATTCAAACTGCTCAAGATCCATTTCAGTAAATGCTTTTTCTGCAAGATCTTTTCCTAATATCAGATTTCCTTTTTCAGTTTTATATACACCATACTCAAAATCTGGATTTAAACTTATAGCAACATTTGCAGGCAAAGTCCAAGGAGTAGTTGTCCATATTACTACCCATGCTTCTTCAGTAAGTCCTAATCTTTCTAAAAGATCAGCGTTAGCCTTCATTCTTACATATATTGAAGGTGATGATACATTTTTATATTCTATCTCTGCTTCTGCAAGAGCTGTTTCTGTAACTGGTGACCAATATATAGGTTTTAATCCTTTAAAAATATAACCATTTTCATAAAGTTCTCCAAATACTTCTAATTGTTTTGCTTCATATTCAGGATTTAATGTAAGATATGGATTTTCCCAATCTCCTAATATTCCTAATCTTACAAATCCTTCTTTTTGGATTCCAACCCATTTTTTAGCATATTCAGCACATAGTTCTCTAATTTCTGCAGCTGACATTTCTTTAGCTTTTGATCCTAATTTTTCAGTAACTTTTAGTTCTATAGGAAGTCCATGTGTATCCCAACCAGGTACATACGGTACTTTATATCCTCTTAATCTTTTATATTTTAAGATTATATCTTTAAGAATCTTATTCAAAGCATGTCCTATATGAATTTCCCCATTTGCATAAGGTGGTCCATCATGCAGAATGAAAGTCTTAGTTCCTTTCTTCAAGCCCTTTGAATAAATATCCTTTTCCTGCCACATTTTTATAAATTTAGGTTCCTTATTCGGAAGATTAGCTTTCATTTGAAAACTCGTCTTCGGAAGGTTCAATGTAGCACCATAATCTTTTTCGCTCATTGTTAAATCTCCTCCTTATATACATTTAAAGTTATTTTTACATCTGTTCCTTCATCTACTTTAGATGAGAATTTGATTACCCCATGGTGGTCTTTTATTATTCTGTGTACTATTGCAAGTCCTAATCCAGGAGTATTTTCATTAAAACTTATAAATGGATCAAATACATTAGAAAGCTGCTCCTCTGTCATACCAATTCCATTATCTATAATATTTATCCTTATTTTATCTATATTTTTATCTTTTGTTACAATTAGATTAATTTTTTTACTGCTTACATTTTTATTCATAACAGCTTGTTTTGCATTTTTTATTAATTCATTAAATACCCTCTCAAGTTGCTTTTTATCTCCCATTATCTTCCCATTATAATTAATAAACATTGAAAGAGTTATATTATTTACTTCTAAATCAGGTTGCATTTTTTCTATAACATCATATAAAAACTTTTCAAATTCTATTATTTCCATATTATTCTCATAGCTTTTAGAATACTCTTTCAATATAGAATTTTCATGTTTTATTTTAACTACTTCATCTCTAATAGATTTCATTCCATCTTTAAGACAACTATTATTATAATCGCATTCTGCCATTCTTTCAACAATAGAAATTATTTTTTTTAGAGAATCCTCTCTTCTACCAAAGAATCTATCTGCAAGTTTACCAATAGTAGCAGTTCTTTCATAATCAATTTTTTCCTCTTCCAACATTTTATTTCCAATTCTAATAGAAGTATTTATACATAACAATGTCATAAGTTCAGCTTCTTCTTGAGAAATTACATTATTTTTTCCAAAGTAATCAACAAGTATACAACCATAATTTCTAGTTTCACTATATACAGGAAATATTAAAAAATTATTAATTCCTAAGCTTTTAAAAAGATCATTTCCAAGGTTATATCTATACCCCTTATCATTATGATATATAATTCTCTTTTCCTTCAATGCTTTCCCTAAAAGATTATCGTCTTTAAATGGAATTTTAATAAGAGTTACTAATTTAGTAAGAGTACTTATTTGAAATTCAAATCCTTCACTTTCTTCTTTTTCAGTTTTCATCATATCATTTTTTACTACACTATTTACATGAGAACATTCTCCTACAAGGGTATCTATCTCTCTACTGTATCTAAAATACATAGCTCTACTATATCCCAATCCCATCTCTGAAGTAAATGCTGATTGAAGACTTCTTACAGTTAAAGTTATATCATCTTCTATTTGCAATCCCATAAGAATTTTTTCAATGGCATCAATTCTATTTAGATTTTCTTGTAATTTTATATTTTTTTCTTTCATCATCTTTTCATTATTTCTAATACTTTCAGCCATTTGTTCAAAAGATTTAGAAAGTGTCCTTATTTCTTCTACATCTTCATTTTTAAGAGTGAAGTCATAGTTTCCTTTACTTATTCCTTCAGCAGCATCTATAAGTTTGCTAAGAGGTGATAAAAGTTCATAAAATATACGTGCACATATAGTTGTACTTGTTACTATAAGACCTACCACTATCAGAAGTATTGAAAATGAAACTTTAACTTTTGTTTTTAGTATACTATCTCCTGAAAGTGCTATTCCTATATTTCCTATGTATTGCTTATTGTAATTGTGAATATTATACATTGAAAGATAGTAAGTTTTATTATTCACTGTTTTCTTTCCATAAAAATAATCATATTCCCAATTTAATTTCTTTTTAAAAAATCTTTCACCTTTTTTTAGTTCCATATCCCCTAATTGATACGTATTATCAACTACAAGAAATATCTTATCTTCTTCAGTCAAACCTACAAAATTTCTTAATTCATTCAAAACATTATCATTTATTGGCATAGTCATTACAATAAATTTTTTTTTGCTGTTATTTCCTTCAGAAGTATAAGGTAAAAGTATTCTTGCATATATATCCTTACCTACTTTTGAAAAATAATAATTACTCATTTCACTTTCACTTCTTGAAAGATTTCTCTCAAGTATATGCCTACTTCTTTCATCTATTCTAAAATAATCTTTTCCATTACCTGACTCTCCTAATGTAGTTCCATTAGCAGAAACTATTGTAATTAAAGTTTCAGAATACATTTTAAGATTTTTTTTAGTAAGTTGATTTCTTATGAGTTTTGCTATAGTATTATAAGTAATTGTATTATTTAAATTTTTTCCTGCAAGTACATTTATATTCCTAGACACCTGAAAAAGATCATCTTTTGCATTTATAATAGCAGCATTATATCCTCTATTCAAGAGAATTATCTTATCTCTTCCAGAATCTATTACTTTATTTTCAAGACTTTCAAAAGAAATAAAAATCAGAAAAAGAGCAATAGTAACAGAAGTTATCATTATTGCTATATCATTATAAAATATTATTTTAATAAGAAGAGAATTCTTTTTTATTCTCATCAATTAAATCTCCTTTTTAGTTAACGCCACTCTCTCTCTTTCTTTATCTACATCTTTAATCCTTACTTTTATAATTTGTCCTACTGAAAGGACTTTGCTTGGATCATCTATGAATTTATTAGATATTTCAGAAATATGAAGTAAAGCATCATTTTTTAGTCCAATATCCACAAAAGCCCCAAATTTAACAACATTTCTCACTGTTCCTTCTATTTCCATTCCAACTTGTAAATTTTCTATTTTAAGTATATCTGACTTCAATAAAGGTTTTTCAAAGCTATCTCTTGGATCTCTTCTATCTCTGATAAGAGATTGGTATATATCTTTTACAGTTTCTACACCATATTCTTTTTCTTTGGCAAATGAAGTATAATCAAAAGATTTTAATTTTTCTCTTGCACCATTTAAATCTTCTCTATAATTTTCTAATGTAAATCCTACTTTTTCCAATATTTCTTTAGCTATATGATAAGATTCTGGGTGAATTATTGTATTATCAAGTACATTTTCTCCATCAGGTATAACAAGGAATCCTGCCATTTGTTCATAAGCTTTTGCTCCTACACCTTTTACTTTAAGAAGTTCTTTTCTATTTTTAAAATTTCCATTTTCTTTTCTATATTCAACAATATTTTTAGCTATGTTCTTTTTTATTCCTGATATATGAGATAACAATGCCCAAGAAGCTGTATTAAGGTTAGCTCCTACATTATTTACTACATAAGTTATTACAGAATCAAGAGATTCATCAAGACGTCCCTGATTAACATCATGCTGATACATTCCTACACCTATTGATTTAGGATCTATCTTTACAAGTTCAGCAAGTGGATCTTGTACTCTTCTACCAATAGAAATAGCACCTCTTACAGTTACATCTAAATCAGGAAACTCTTCTGCTGCTATTTTAGATGCAGAATATATAGATGCTCCAGCTTCATTTGCTATAAGATATTTTACAGAAAGATGATTTTTCTTTATAACATTTGCAACAAAACTTTCAGTTTCTCTTGAAGCAGTTCCATTTCCTATAACAATTATATCTATTTCATATTTTTTTGCATACTCTACTATTCTTTTTTCAGCTTCAGCTAATTGTTTTGGAGAGTGCATCTCTTCAACAAGAAAAAATACATCTTTTTCTCTATAAAATCCATTTTTGTCTATAACTGCTACCTTACACCCTGTTCTATATCCAGGATCAAGTGCTAATATATTCTTTTCTTTCAAAGGAGCCTGCATTAAAAGATTTTAAGATTTTCTTTAAATACAGCTATTGCTTCAAGCTCAGCCTTATCAGTAAGAATATTCCTTACTTCTCTCTCTATTGAAGGAAGAATAAGTCTGTCTAAAGAATCTCCTATTATTTTGAGATAAGTTTCTTTTAGATTTTTGTTAAGAAAATCCTTGAGTATCAAATTTTCTACTCTATTTCTGCTCATTTCATCAAGAGTTACGGAAACTGATAAAATATCCTCTTTTTCTCCTCTATTTACTGCAAGTATTCTATGTGGAGGTATTTTAGATACAGGTTCTTTATATTCATAATAATCTCCATATACTTTTTTGATGTCTAGTTCTTTGGCCTTTTTAGTTTCCTTTGTAACTAAAATTCCAGATTTAAGCATTATTTCTCTAATCTGTTCTCTATATATAGGAGTTTCAGATATATTTTGAGCAATTATAAGCATAGCACCTTCTACAGCTTCTTCCACAGTAGGAACTTCTTCTGTTATGAATTCACCAGCTTTTTCCATTACTTTTTCCATTGATGAAAGTTTCATCATTTCATCAGCAAGAGGTTCCAGTCCTCTTTCTTTAGCCACATCAGCTTTGGTTTTTCTTTTCTTTCTATATGGAAAATATATATCTTCCACTTCTTGAAGCTTTTCAGCTATTTCAATACTTTTTTGTATTTCTTCAGTTAATTTTCCCTGTTCTTCAATTAATCTTATTACTTCTTCTTTTCTTTTTTCCAAGTTTCTAAGATAAGTTACAGTTTCAAGTATTTTCCCTATTTCTATTTCATCTAAATTTTCAGTTACTTCTTTTCTATACCTTGAAATGAAAGGGACAGTTGCTCCTTCATCTAAAAGTTGCATTGTATTAGTAACTTGTGAAATTTTTAATCCTAAGTTTTTGGCTACTACATTATATATTTTTTCCATATTTCCCCTTCTTAAAATTATTATAAATTTTACATGAATTTCTCTATATTATACCAAATCTTTTAATTGTTGTCTAACTAAAGATTAGAAAAAGAGGCTCTACACCTTGGTATAAAGCCTCCCTTTATAATATTTCTAGACTATTTTCTTTTAGCTTCTTCGAATTTTGCCCATACTCCAGCCTTAACTAAAATTGATTTTACAGTTCTAGTAGGTTGTGCTCCATTGCTTAGGAATTTAATGATTTCTTCTTCTTTTAATACTACTCTAGAATCTTCTAATGGGAAATAGTTTCCTAAGTAAGCGATAGCTTGCCCATCTCTTTTTGATAAAGCTTCCATAGCTACAATTCTATAAGAAGGTCTTTTTTTGTCTCCTAATCTTGTAAGTCTTAATTTTAACATTGTTTCACATCTCCTTTTATTTCTTTAAATTTTATTTATTTTTTAAAAAGGGAATCTTCCTCCCTTTCCACCTTTCATTCCTGGAAATTGTGGCATCTTTCCACCACTGAACATTTTCATCATACCTTTCATCTGTTCAAATTGCTTCAAAAGTCTATTAACATCAGCAACCTCTGTTCCACTTCCTAAAGCTATTCTTTTCTTTCTACTTGCTTTAAGTATATCAGGCTTTTTTCTTTCCTCTTTAGTCATTGATTGAATTATAGCTTCTACTTTTTTCATTTCTTTTTCAGCAGGAGCTATATCTCCTATTTGTCCCATTCCTGGAATCATTTTTAGAATACTTCCAAGAGAGCCTAATTTTTTTATATTTTGAAGTTGTTTTAAGAAGTCATTTAAGTCAAATTTCTGTGTTCTTATCTTCTCTTCCAAGGACTTTGCATCATCTTCATCTATAGCACTTTGTGCCTTTTCAACTAGTGATACTACATCTCCCATTCCTAAAATTCTTGATACAAGTCTTTCTGGGTGAAAAAGTTCTATATCATCTATTCTTTCTCCAACACCTACAAATTTAATAGGTTTTCCTACAACTGATTTAATGGAAAGAGCTGCTCCCCCTCTTGTATCTCCATCTAATTTTGTAAGTACTATTCCATCTATACTAAGTACATTGTTAAAAGCTTCTGCTAGATTAACAGCATCTTGCCCTATCATAGCATCTACTACTAACAATATTTCTTGAGGTCTTACAGCTTTTTTTATGCTTCTAAGCTCTTCCATAAGTTTTTCATCTATATGAAGTCTTCCAGCTGTATCTATTATCATGTAAGTTGAGTTCAATTCCTTTGCTTTAGCCAATCCATGTTCACAGATAGCTACTGTATCTTTATTATCCTCTTCTGCATATACAGGAACATTTATTTGTTCCCCCAGCACCTGAAGTTGTTTTATAGCTGCTGGTCTATATACATCAGCTCCTACCATCAAAACAGATTCTCCCTGTTTTTTCAAATAATTAGCCAATTTTACTGCAAAAGTAGTTTTTCCTGCCCCTTGTAACCCTGAAAGCATCAATACAGTAGGGTTTCTCACTCCCTTAGTAAGCCTTGAATTTGTTCCACCGAGAAGTTCAACAAGTTCGTCATTAACAACCTTGATAAATTGCTGTCCTGGATTTATTCCTTTCAATACATCTGTTCCAACAGATTTTTCAAGTATCTTATTTGTAAAATCCTTTACTACTTTGTAATTGACATCTGCTTCTAATAATGACATTCTTACTTCTTTCAAAGCTTCTTTTATATTACTTTCACTTAGTTTTCCATGACCTCTTACTTTTTTAAAAATTTCCTGAAATCTAGAACCTAAATTATCTAACATATCCACCTCTATTTAAAATAGCTTTTCAATTATAGTATCTAATTTTTCTATTTTGAAATCTTTTTTAAGTTCCAAAAGTTCTTGATAAATCTGTTTTTCTCTTTCATGAAAGCCTAATCTTTCTTCATAATCTTTCAATAATTTGATCCCTCTTTTATATTATCATAAACAGCTTGTCTACTCACATTATTATTTTTAGCAATTTCAGATAGTGAGAGATCTTCCTCGAAGTGATTTATAAGATATTCTCTCTGTTTATCACTAAGAAGATTTTTATAATAATCTAAAAGAGTTGAAACTTCTAAAAACTCATCTAACTCCATCATATCACCAATGTATTATATAAAATTTTATAATTTATGTCAAGTGTTTTTCTTTACAATATTATTTTTTGTAAGCTATATAAAAGAGGTTGATTCATGAGAGAATTTTAATTTTAGAATTTTTCCAATAGAAAGAATATACAAGCCTTTCTAATTTCTAAACTTCTAAAATTTATTCCAGTTCTTCAATCAACCTCTTCCATTATTAAATTATTAAATTTCTCTTATATGAATATTTTGTGTTCTATCTGGTCCTACTGATACAACACTTATTGGACAACCCAAAATCTCTTCCATTCTTTTGATATACTTTTTACAATTTTCTGGAAGTTCATCATAATTTTTCATTTGAGTGATATCTTCCTTCCAACCAGGCAATTCTTCATATACTGGTATTGCCCTGCTTAAAATCTCTGTTGATGCTGGAACAGATGTATATCTCTTTCCATCTATATCATATGCGACACATATTTTTACAGTTTCTAGTCCACTTAAAACATCTATTTTAGTTATAACTATATCCGTAAGTCCATTAATATCTACAGCATATTTTCCTACTACAAGATCTAACCAACCACATCTTCTAGGTCTTCCAGTTGTTGCTCCATATTCAAATCCAGTTTTTCTTAATTGTTCTCCAAGCTCATCTGTAAGTTCAGTTACAAATGGTCCTTCCCCTACTCTTGTTGTATATGCTTTCATTACTCCTATACCTTTAGTTATTTTCTAGGAGATATTCCTGCTCCTGTAGTTACTCCTCCTGTAGTAGGTGATGATGATGTAACATAAGGATATGTTCCATAGTTTATATCAAGCATCATAGCTTGAGCCCCTTCAAAAAGAACTAATTTATCTTCATCTAAAGCTTTATTTATTTCAGGAATAGAATCTATTATTCTATGTTTAAGTCTATCTGCATATCCTCTATATTCTTCAAAAATAGTATCAAAAGATAAAGGTTCTGCCTCATATATCTTAGTAAATATTAAATTTTTAGCTTCAAGTCCTCTTTTTAATTTAGCAGCAAAAATATCCATATCTAAAAGATCTACTGCTCTTATTCCTACTCTATTGATCTTATCAGCATAGCAAGGTCCAATTCCTCTTTTAGTAGTTCCTATTTTATATTCTCCACTATTTTCCTCGCATAACTCGTCCATTCTCACATGATAAGGCATTATTATATGAGCCCTGTCACTTATAAAAAGATGGTCTATTTTTGCTCCCTTAGTTTCAAGAGTGTCTAATTCTTTCAATAATACTTTAGGATCAACAACAACTCCTGGACCTATTATACATTTTCCATTTCCATGAAGCATTCCAGATGGTAATAAATGTAATACAAACTTCTCTCCATTTACTACTACTGTATGTCCTGCGTTATTTCCACCCTGAAATCTAACTACATAATCAGCCTTGTTTGCTAAAACATCTATTATTTTTCCTTTTCCCTCATCTCCCCACTGGGTACCAACTACTACATATCCTGCCATATAGACCTCCTATTACGGTTATTTTGTTTTTTCTATCTCAATATAATTGATATTTTTATTATGTTTACACAAAAACAGCTGCTCAAATTCAGTTTTTATATTATCTACCACTTTTTCACTATTATGAAGATCTGATGTATGATACACTACTTCATATCCTTCTATTGAATTTACAAGTTCAATGATATCTTGGTAATATTTATCATGATCAGTTTTAAAGAAAAATTTACCACCTTTTTTTAATACTATATCAAGTGTTTTAAAAAAACTTTCCTGCACTACTCTATTTTTTTCATTTTCTTCCCATGGATCAGGAAAATTTACATATACTCCTTCTATTTCATTTTCAGCAATAAAAGAAAGTATCTCCTCTCCTCTTCGCCTTAAAAATAAAACATTTTTAGAATTATCCCTTTTTACTTTAGTTGCAGAAAGTACTAATCTTTTAAATCTAAGTTCAAGTCCTATATGGTTTCTGTCTGGATATCTCACTGCCATACCTTGAGCAAAATTTCCACTTCCAGATCCTATTTCAAGATAAACAGGATTATCGTTTTAAAAAACTCTTTCCATTTTCCCTTATGTGAATCCATAATTTCCTTATCAAAAATAATATATTCTGGATAGTCAAGAAGTCTTAATATGTATGGATTATAATTTTTCCTTGGATTTTTAAAAAAATGCCTCCATAAATCATCTTTTATGCTATCGTTTACCATTAATCCTCCACTTCTAAAAGCTTATCTATTTTTTTCAAAATTTTATCAGCTGTTCTATTATTTTCTTCAAAAAAAGCATCTATATTTTTCTTATATATATCACTATTTTCTTCTATTTTATTTATAGTTTCTACAAATTCCTCTATATTTTCTACCTTGTACCCTATATTTTTTCTCAGTATTTCTTTTGAAATGTCCTTTACATTTTGTAAATATGGTCCAAATATTGGTGTCTTTCCATAAAACAGTGGCTCCAAAAGACTATGTCCTCCTATATTTACAAGAGTTCCACCTACAAATACTATATCAGCAACTGAATATAACTTTCTTAATACACCAATTTTATCCACAAGTATTATATCAGTTTTTTCAAAATTGTCACTATCTATTTTACTATATTTTCTATAACTTAGTTTCTCTTTTTTTATCAGTTCCTCTATTACAGGGACTCTTTCTATATGTCTTGGCACCAATATTAGCAAGGTATCTGTTAGTTTTTTGAACACTTCAAGTATGATTTCATTCTCTCCAGTTCTTGTACTTCCAGCAATAAAAATTTTTCTCCCACATACTCCTAAAGATTTTTTCAGCTCCTCTTTAGTTTTTTCATCAAATACCTCTAAATCTATATCAAATTTTAAATTCCCAGAAGTTTCTACTTTATCATCTTCTGCTCCTATTTTAATTATTCTTTCACTATCAAGTTTTGACTGCATATAAAATCCATCTATATCTTTAAAAAGTTTTTTAAGATAAAAGCTTAATTTTTCATATCTTCCAAAACTTCTATCTGATATTCTTCCATTGACTATTATCACTTTTCCTTTTTTATGACATTCAATGATAAGATTAGGCCATATCTCTGTTTCAATAAGAATAAGAATTTTTAACTTTATTCTTTCCAATATATCTTTTATGACTTTTTTTTCATCTAAAGGAAAATACAATATATCCACTCTATTATTATTTTTATATTTATCTTTTGCTGTAGCCATTCCAGTATCTGTCATCACTGTGAGTAATATTCTCTCTTCTCTTTCAATAAGTATCTTTTTTACTAAAGCTTCTGAAAGATTCACTTCTCCTACTGAAGAACAATGCACCCAAATATATTCTTCTTTTTTTAATACATCAAGATTTTGATTTATTCTTTTGAGAAAAAATTCTTTTTTTTCTTTATTTATAAGCATATACATATATAAAAATGGCATAATAAGTATTCTTATAATGTTGTACAACATTTAATTTACCTTCCTGTCTATACACTCAGATATAGCTTTAACTACTTCTTCAATTGTCATAATACTGCTGTCTATTTCAACGGCATCATCTGCTTTCATAAGAGGACTCTCTTTTCTCGTTGAGTCTATATAATCTCTTTCTTTTATAGAAGCTATTACAGATTCGAAATCAGCTTCTATTCCTTTCTCTTTATATTCATTGAGTCTTCTTCTAGCTCTTTCCTCTGGAGAAGCAACCAAAAATATTTTTACTTGAGCATTTGGAAAAACTACTGTTCCAATATCTCTCCCATCTAAAATAGTTCTCTTCCCCTTACTTATTTCTCTTTGTAATTCCACTAATTTTACCCTTACAGCTTTGATGGCTGCAACAGGTGAAACTATTCTACTTACTTCAGGAGTTCTTATTTTTTCAGATACATCTTTTCCATTAAGAAAAAATCTATTTCCTACAATATCCAGTTTTGCATTTTCCAGCATTATTTCTACACTTTTTTCATCTTCAAGATTTATATCATTTTCCAAAGCATAGAGAGCAATCATTCTATACATTGCTCCCGTATCTAAATATGTAAGTCCATACTTAGCTGCAACTATCTTAGCTATTGTACTTTTTCCACTTCCTGCTGGTCCATCTACTGTTACTATGAATTCTTTCATTTTTCCCCCTGATTGTTAGTTAGCTTTTATGAGCATTGCTCTCCATTCTCTATCAGCTTTTACTTCTAATATATTAAATCCTAATGCTTCTACTTCCTTTTTCAAAAGTTCACATTTATCTTCAATAATTCCAGAAAAAATTATTAAACCATCTTTTTTCACTACTTTAGATATATCATTTAATAGAATTAAAAGTACATCAGCTAAGATATTAGCTACTACTACATCAAATTTTTTATTCTCAACTACAGATATAAGATCACCTTTAAACACTTTAGCTTTATTTTCATCTATTTTATTAAGTTCAAGATTTTCTTTTGCTGATTCTACAGCTAGTTCATCAATATCTGTACCATATATTTCAGAAGCCCCAAGTCTATCAGCTGCTATCATCAATATTCCTGACCCTGTTCCTACATCTATAACACTGTCGCCCTCTTTAATGTTTTCTTCCATTAATTTAAGGCAAAGAGATGTTGTAGGGTGTGAACCCGTTCCAAAAGCTCTTCCTGGATCAAGTTCTATTATAAGTTCATCATCTTCTGGTTCATATTCTCTCCAAGTGGGCTTAACTACAAATTTTTCACTAACTTTTTCAGGAAAAAGATATTTTTTCCAACTATTTTGATAATCCTCTTCATCATACTCATAAAAATCAACAGTATATATTATATCATCTCTTTCTGAAAATTGCTCTTGAAATCTTTCTAATATGGCATTTTTTCTTTTTTCAGAATACGGATTCAATGGAAAATAAGCTGATATAGCATGATCCACCATTAAAAAATCTTTTTCATTTTTATAAAAGTCCAATGGATTTTTATGAGAAAGAGGTTCCTCTATCTTCAATCCTGTAACTCCAAAATCATAAAATATATCTGATATTTCTTTTGTAGCTTTTTCTATATCATCACTTTCATAAATTACTTTTATTTCTACTACTTTCATTCTCATCTCCATTAACTAAAACTTATTTCAGTAAGTGATTTATTTATTCTCTCTATACTTTTACATTCTCCAGTTTCTATATCTATCTCTACTTCTATTCCATTTAATCTTTCATTTCCTTCAGCTATTTCAAATCTCTGTGGTAATGCATTTAAAAATTTTGGAAGTATTGATTCAACTGACATTCCTATAACTCCATTATCTGAACCAGTCATTCCAACATCAGTAATATATCCTGTACCTTCTGGAAGTATTTTATTATCTGCTGTTTGAATATGAGTATGTGTTCCATAAATTACTGAAATATATCCATCTAAATGCCAACCCATAGCTATTTTTTCTGATGTCGCTTCAGCATGAAAATCTATTATAATTATTTTTGTTTCTTTTCTTATCTCTTCTATTAATTCTTTTGCTTTTTTAAATGGACAATCAATAGGTGGCATAAAAACTCTTCCTTGAAGAGAAATTACACCAATTTTATTTCCATTTTTATCCTTGACTATAGTATATCCTCTTCCTGGTACCCCTTCAGGATAATTCGCTGGTCTTAGTACCTTATCTGTCTTATCTAAATAATCATAAAATTCTTTTTTATCCCAAATATGATTACCTCCAGTTATAACATCACAACCCCAATCAAATAACTGATCTGCCAGCTTTCCTGTTATTCCAAATCCTGCTGCCGAATTTTCTCCATTCACTATAACAAGATCATAGTCTTTTCTTTTTCTTTCTAAATATGCTTTAAGTATTTCTCTTCCTGGATTTCCTACTATATCTCCAACTATTAAAACTTTCATTTTTTTCCTTCTTTCTATATCGTTTTATCCAACACAAATTATATCATTTTTTCTTTAATTTTAAAACCCCACTAAAATATATGTTAAGTATTTTAGTGGGGTGATTATTTTCTATTATATTTTTTCTATTTAGCGTATTCTACTGCTCTAGTTTCTCTAACAATAGTAACTTTTATTTGTCCAGGATATTGCATTGTTTCCTCAATTTTTTTAGCCACATCTCTAGACATCTTAGTAGCTGCATCATCACTTATAGAATCTGGATTGATTATTATTCTAATTTCTCTTCCAGCCTGTATAGCATAAGATGATTCAACTCCATTAAATGAATTTGCTATTTCTTCCAAATTTTCTAGCCTCTTCAAATAAGCAGTAAGAGTTTCTCTTCTTGCTCCTGGTCTTGATGCCGATATAGCATCTGCTGCTTGCACAAGTATAGCTTCCACAGTTTCAAATTCAACTTCATTATGATGAGCCATAACAGCATTTATTACATCTGATTTTTCTCCAAATTTTCTTAAAAATTCTCCACCAATAATAGCATGAGAAGCTTCTATATCATTTTCAAGAACTTTTCCTATATCATGTAAAAGTCCTGCTCTTTTGCTAATTCTGTATCTGCACCTATTTCTGCTGCTAAATTAGCTGATAATTTTGCTACCTCTATTGAATGAGTAAGTACATTTTGTCCATAACTTGTTCTAAATTTTAATCTTCCTAAAGTTCTTATAACTTCTGGATGCATTGCTGGTATTCCTAATTCTATTAGAGCCTCTTCTCCAGCATCTACTATTTCTTTTTCTATTTCTTTTTTAGCCTTATTTACTACTTCTTCTATTTTTCCTGGATGAATTCTTCCATCAGTAATCAATTTTTCAATAGCTATTCTTGCTATTTCTCTTTTTACTCCATCAAAGCTAGAAAGTACAACTGCTTCTGGAGTATCATCTATTATAATGTCTACTCCTGTAAGAGCTTCAATTGCTCTAATATTTCTACCTTCTCTTCCAATTATTCTTCCTTTCATTTCATCATTAGGAAGATTTACAACTGAAACAGTTGCATCTACAACATAATCAGCTGATGCTTTACCTATAGAAGTTGAAAGTATTCTTCTTGATATTCTATCTTTTTCATCTTCAAGTTTACTTTCAAATTCTTTAATAGCTACAGCTGTTTCATGAGTTAGATCATCTCTTAATTTAGCTATAAGAATATCTCTAGCTTCAACTTTTGAAAGCCCAGATATTCTCTCAAGTTCATTTTCTTGCTGCAATCTTATTTTATCTATCTCTTCTCTTTTTAATTCAAGCTCTTCAGTAGTTCTTTCAAGCTCTTGACTTTTTACTTCTAATTTTTCTATTTTATTATCTAAAGTTTCTTCTTTTTTAGTAAGTCTTGCTTCTTTTTGAAGAAGTTCATTCTTAGAATTTTTAATTTCTCTTTCAGCTTCTTCTTTTAATTGATAGACATGTTCTTTAGCTTTTAACTCTATTTCTTTACCTTTTGCTGCTGCTTCTTTTTCAGCTAACTCTATTATTTCCTTAGCCTTTATTTTTGACTTTGTAACCTCATCTTCTAAATCATTTAACTCATTTATTTTTTTATCTATAACAGACTTTTTATACATCAATGAAATGATGATACTAAGTCCGATTATCGCTAATCCTACACTTATTCCTATATTCATAATTTATCCTTTCTCCATTTTTTATTTTTATTTAAAACTTTCTACTGCCTCATCTTCTGTTTCATATATTTCAAATATTTCATCTAATCCTATCATTTCAAATATAGTTTTAATATTTTCATTTAATTTTATAAGTTTTATATCTCCACCTATTTCTTTTACAACTCTTAATTTTCCTCTCAAGATTCCCATAGCTAGACTGTTTATATGAACTAACTCTTCAAAATCAATTATAAATTTTGTTGTGTCCATCTCAACAAGTTTTGTTATTCTTTCTTTTAATTTTGGAGCTACTAAAGCATCTAATTCTCCAATTACTTTTATAACTTTTATATCCCCAACATTTTTTTCGATTATATCAAAATTTTCTACCATTTTTTATACAGCCTCCTTAATTCTCTTTTCTATCTTAAAAAGTGTTCCGTTCAATTTTTTTTCGATTTTAAAATTGTCAGCTATGGCTCTTGCTATATATAATCCCATTCCGCCTTCTTCTTTACTTAATTTTTCCTCATCAAAACCTATTCCATTATCTTCTACTATCAATTGTATTATATCATTTGATTTTTGTATTTCTAGAATAATGTCTCCTGGCTTATACTTATACCCATGTTCTACCACATTTGTTGAAAGTTCATCTACAACAGACAATAGTTGAAATATATCTTTCTCATTTATATGCTGAACTTCTAAATAAGTTTTTACCAAAGCTCTAATAAGAGATAAATTCTCTAAAGAAGATGGGATTGACATTCTAATGATATTTTTCACTCTCCTATCACCTTCTCTCTTTAAATTCTATTATTTTCCATTCCCCTTTTTCTAATAAAAATTTTACATCAAAATATATAGTTCTATCTTCAAAATTAAATGCAGTTATGTTACTAGCAGTTTTTTTATAAAACTTTGGCTTAGTAACATATATATTCATTTGAGAAAAATTTACTTTTTCTATTTCATTCCCTAAAAAAATATTTTTTAAAGAAAAATCAAGTGTTTTCTGCAAACTTTTTGTATCTCCCTTTTGTAAATCTATCTTCACTTTCTCTATCAATGTTTCTAGAGCAATTTTATCTTTTTCTCTTTCAGTTAATAATTTTTGATATTTGATAATCAATGAGTTTTCACCTTGAAGCACTTTGTTCTCATTAAGTTGTTTTTTAAGATTTTCTAAATCCCAATTCTCATATAAGTATACATATTGTTTTTCATACTCATTTTCAACTTTTTTACTTATCAAATTAGAACACCCTGTTAAAAAAAAGACTGAAATTATCCAAATAAAAATCTTCCTCATAATTATATACACCTAATCCCTATTACTATTAATAATACCATATCACTATGTTTTTATCAAGAATTTAATTACACTTAATTGCAGTTAATCATAACTTTAATTCAGATGTTATTTTATCTACTATTTCTTCTTCGCTCATTTTATCCAAGTCATACCATATGTATGAAGGATCATTTCTAAACCATGTAAACTGTCTTTTTGCATATCTTCTTGAATCTCTTTTAATATTTTCAATTGCTTCTTCCAAAGTACAGTTATTATCAAAATAATCTATTAATTGTGTATACCCTATTATATTTATTTTTCTTAAATTTTCTCCATATTTTTCATACAATTCTTTCGCCTCTTTTAGAAGTCCTTTCTCCATCATTATATCTACTCTCATATTTATTCTTTCATAAAGAACATCTCTATTTCTCTCTAGTGCTATTTTTAAAAAACTGTAATTATTTCCTTTTATATTTTTTTTAGACAAAACAGAAAATTTTTCTCCTGTTAATTTAAATACTTCAAGAGCACGTTCCACTCTTTTCTTATTATTTTTATGTATCTCTGTTGCTGCATCTGGATCTACAGCTACAAGCTCATTATACAATTCATCTGGATCTTTTTTCATAAGTTTTTCACGAAGTACCAAATCAGCTGATGGTAAAGAAGATAACCCTTCTGTTATGGAACTTATATACAGTCCTGTTCCTCCTGCTATAATAATATTTTTATTCTCTTTTTCTTTTTCCTTTAAAATATTATCTACATTTTTTTGGTAATCCCCTACATTATACTTTTTTATAGGCTCTACTATATCAAGCATATAATGCTTAATTCCCTGCATTTCTTCCATAGTAATTTTAGCTGTTCCTATGTCCATTCCTTTATATACCTGAGCAGAGTCTGCTGAAATTATATCAGCTTTCATTAATTTTGCCATTTTAATAGATAGATCTGTTTTCCCTACCCCAGTAGGACCTGCAATAACTAATCCTTTCAACATCTATTTTCCTTTCTAAATCACAAAAAAGCTGAATAATATGAATTCAGCTTTTGTATTTTATATATTTTACTCTACATATTCAAATTCAACATCTGCTATTCTTACATTATCCCCATCTTGAATACCAGCTTCTCTCATAGCCTCTTCTAATCCAAGCGATCTCATCATATGAAGAAAATTAATGATAGATTCCTCTTCCATAGTAATAACATACTTAGCAAGAACTTCATCTAATATTCTTCCTTCTATTATATATGTTCCTTCTTCATCTTGAGTTATTACAAAATCTTCCATATCTCCTTTTATTTCTTTTAATACTTCATTTACATTTACTTCATCTTCAAGTGGTTCTCTTTCTATTTCTTGAAGCATTGAATAACTTCTATAAAGTACTTCTTTAATTCCTTCATTCAATATGACAGAAACTGGAAAAACTTCATGTCCTTGTGCTTCCACATGAGCTTTAAATTTCTCATATTTTTCCATATCCCATAATAAATCCATTTTGTTAGCAAGTACTATTTGTTTTTTAGTTGAAAGTTTTTCACTAAATTTCTTTAGTTCTTCATTTATTTTTTCATAATCTTCAATAGCATCTCTTCCTTCTATTTCAGCAACATCTACAAGATGATATATCATTTTACACCTTTCTATGTGTCTAAGAAATTTATCTCCAAGTCCTACACCTTCATGAGCTCCTTCTATAAGTCCAGGTATATCTGCTATTACAAATGATTTTCCCTCTTCAAGTCTTACTACTCCAAGTTTTGGCTCAAGGGTAGTAAAATGGTAACTTCCTACTTTAGAATTAGCAGCTGATACTTTATTAATAAAACTTGATTTTCCAACTGATGGATATCCTACAAGAGCAACATCTGCCAATAATTTCAATTCAAGTTTTACTTTTATTTCTGCTCCTTCTCTCCCTTTCCCAGCTATCCTTGGAGTTTTTCTTGTAGAAGATTTAAAATGAACATTTCCTGCTCCTCCTCTTCCACCTTTTAAAAGTGTTCTTGGTTCTCCCTCTACACTCATATCCAAAAGAAGTTTTCCTGTTTCTACATCTCTTACTTGAGTTCCAACTGGTACTTTTATAATAAGATCTGCTCCAGTTTTTCCATACATCTGTTTTTTTTGTCCATTCTCTCCATTTTCAGCTTTAAATACCTTTTTAAATTTAAAGTCTATCAGAGTATTTATGTTAGGATCTGCAATAAATATTACATTTCCTCCATTTCCTCCATCTCCTCCATCTGGTCCACCGAACTGGATATACTTTTCTCTTCTAAAAGCTGCTGATCCATCTCCTCCATTACCGGCTTTGACCGTTACTATTACTTCATCTATAAACATCTTATTTTCACTCCCGATTATATATCAAATTTACTATCAATATATTTTACCTTAATTTATACATTTTTACAAGTTTTTTTCAAGTCCTCTATCTATCAGTGCTACTGACTATTAAATATTTGTAATGGGTGCTATTTGGGTACTACTAAAAGGCATAATCTATACCTTTTCTCCCAAGCTCTAATAAGCCAATATATCCATTTTAAATATCAGTCAACACTTGATACCTTTTCAATAGATAAAAGACTTTAAAATCAATTTTGCAAAGGCAAACTATCATTTAATTTCAATATTAGGAGTAAAAATTATGGATATAAAAAAATATTTATCTCAAGTCTATGCATTAGATAAAGAAATAAAGCATGAGCTAGATATAATCAAAGAACTAAATAACCCATCTAAATATGAAAAAACTGAGAGAGCTTTAAACTTAGAAAAGCAAATACTTGGTAAAATAGAGAATATGAAGCAACTCAAAGAAAAAATATGTAATGATATTGCTAGAATAGAAGATATAACAGAAAAAGAGCTGCTTCAAAAAAGATATATTCAGAATTTAACTTGGGAAGATATAGCTGAACATCTGGGATATTCTATCACTCAAACATATAGAATACATAAAAAAGCTTTGAGTAATTTTAAAGTTTAAGGAGTGCATCATGACAGTAAAGGACTTAGAAAATAATCTGTTAATAATGAAGATCATAAAAAAGAAAAAAGAGGAATTGCAACAACTACAAAACAATATTGAAGGATTGAGTTCTATTTCCCTCAAAGAAAAGGTACAAGGTGGAAAAAAGGAAAATGAGTATATCACAGATAGACTTCACAAAATAGAAACTATTAAAAAAGAAATACTGGAACTTGAATATAAAAAGTTTGAGGTTTTATCAATGATAGACAGAATACCAAATCAACTTGAAAGAATAGTGTTGACTTCTAAGTATGTTCTTGGAAAAGACTTTAAAAACACAGTCAAAGGTACAGGAGAGACATTCAAAGAAGTATCAGCAGCTTTAAAAAGCGGTAAAGTATCTTTTGGAGTAGCCTGTTTAGAATCAATTTTTGATGAGTCTATATAATCTATATGGACTTTTTTTTATTGGAATATTAGTATTTATTTCTAGAGCTTCTATTTTCCATTTTAAAGCCTTTCTATTTGCTACTTGAGTATTTTATCAAGCAAAGTCTTTGAAAAGGTAAAAATAGCTCATGACAAAGCCATTTCTATGAGTAAATACTGATATAGATAGTAAAAAGTAAACTAGGCGAAATTTGCCTAGTTAAAATATAAGTTATTTATAATATGTTAGAATGTGGCACAGGATATTTTCCTGTCCAAATTAAGAAAAATATATGGAAAATCCTTATACTTTATTACAGATATTAATTTCGTTGGGTAATTTTTACCTAACGGTTTTTATTTGAAGCTGTTACTCTTTTTTGAGTAATAGTTATAAAATCTGTATAGGAAAATTTCTGACACGTTCCAAGCACCATTTTAATTTTAATAGAGTTTCAAAGCTCAAGGCATATCAAATATACTAGGAGAAAAGGAAAACCTTAAAATTAATTTTAGAAGCTCATACCCTTGGGGGAGCTGAAAAAAGTTTTGAGTAAGGATTCTCAATACCGCATCCCCCATATTTTCCCAAGAAAATGCCAGAAATGAAAGTTCTATTATATAGGGAGAGTCTTATAAGTAGTAATCTGTGATTAATTTGAAAAGGAAATCAACGAGCTAAAAATTCAGCCTGTTATTACCTTACCTAAACTGTCAGGTGAGTTCTAATATAAAAGCTTTGTAGCTGTTAGCAAATGTTAGCATATCACAAGAACGGAACTTTAAGCCCAGTTCTATTAATTTGCTTTTAGGGAGTTCAGAAAGTTCATAATAATTGAAATGTTACAGTTTTTTAATTGCGTTCCGTGAAATTTAGGGTTCACTTTTAAAAAAGTGATGTTTTTTAAAAATAGATCTCTTTTTAGAGAGTCAGAAAAGTCAGAATATAAAATTCGGAAACCTTTTTCCGAAACTTTGCTTAAATAATCCGTTTGGAAGAAAATCCTAACGGCCTTAAATACTGGCTTCGAAATATCTCATATAAAATAAAGAGCCCCCACAATATATTGGAGACTCCATCAGGGCAAAACTCTTTAATTTAAGTTTGGTTAGTTATTCAGCTTTTGAGTTAGAATTCCTTTTTTATTAATTTATAAATAGCCTCTCCTAAGTCGCTATATAGTTTATACTCTATCTGGTACTCTTTTATTGAGAATGAGTTAATAATCATTCCTTCTTTTGTAACTTGACTTGGAGTTTCTTTAGAAATATATTCATTTATCACTTTTCCAAAAATTCTATTCTTTAATAACTTTACCTCTATTAAGTTTTGTGCCTTATTATCAATTAATTCTTTAGGATATTGATACTTTTTTTCTAAATTTTCTCTTATAATATTTAAAATCTGGACATCTTCCAAAGGTAACTTAGGAGATAATGGAGAATTTTCTATATGTACGACATCATGTAATTCTAAAAATATTTGCAATTCTATCCATGTTAATTGTTTTAAGATTCTTATATATTCCCTTGTTAATAAATTTTCATTCTCTAAACCGTGGATTAATAAAGCTCCTATCTTTTCAAATACATTGTCATCAAAATTAGCACTATTTTTGATATAATCTTCTAATTCTATAAAGCAATCACTTAATATAGTTTCTTGCTCTTCTGTTTCTAATCCATTTGGGAACTTTTCCTTGAATTTTTCTCCCCACTTTTTAAAACCAAATAATCCCATTACATTTCTTAAAGAAAATCCTGATATTGTACAAAGGTTTGCTATTGCTGTAACTGGATCACTAACTATATATTGGCTGAGTGTTCCTGCACCTGTTTTTACAAGTTCAAGTGCTGTACATGGATCAATCATTTATTTCCTCCCCTTTTGATGTATTATTTTTTTACTGCTAATAACTGAGTCATATAATAATCCCCATATTCAGTTAAAGTCCATATAGAGTTTATATTCTTTGAACTTATTTTTTTCTCATTTAAAGTAATTAGTCCTAAAGCTTTAAGCTGAATTTTAATAAGTTGGTAATCTTGAGAATTAATTTTAAAATATCTAAAATCTCCCAAAGTTTTCAATACCTTATCTTTACTGACTCTTGCTTCATGTTCATGTATGATAAAATTCTCAATATATCTTTGAAATTCACTATCATTACAACCTGTTATCAAATAAGGTGCTATGTAAGAAAAAATAATATCCCATGTTGGTGTAAGTATTCCATTATAAGTATCATCATATATTCCATCTGTAGCTTTAAAAGTATACCTTATTTCTTGTTTTAATTTACCTTGAGCTAAAGTTTCACTTCCTTTCGGGGCAGTTGTTTTGTTTAATTCAAGTAAATTTTTAAGTTCTAAATTTTCTTTCTGAAGTGCTGCTATTTCTTTTACTGATTTTTCATCTACTATACTATCGGCTTTAACCCACCCCACTGCTGGAGTACTTTTTATTAACTTAATCATACTTCTCGAAACAACACTTCCCAACTCTTGAGGAGTAGCCCAATATTTTACTAATCTTTCTTGAATGCTAGTTTTAAATTCTTCTAATTTTTTTCTCTTGTCTTCATCTTTTTCACAATATTTATTTAGGATATTTTCTGGTTCTTTATGTAAAAAAGCTATAATTGGTTTGCCAGCTTCTAATGCATATTCATACTCCATTTGAGTATAACTTTTTCCTACATCTTCATTAACAGAACCATATCTACCAGCAACAATAAGAATATAGTAATCACTATCATCTATAACCTTTTTTATTAATGACCATTGATCTTCATTAGCTGCTGGAAATAATTCCATACCTGCGGGCATACAATCCAATTCTAATAAAGCCTGCATAACTTCTTTACGCTCTTCTTGTAAATCCTGAAAAGTAGAACTAATAAAAACCTGATATCTTTTCTCCATTATTTTACTGCCTCCACATTTGATGTATTATTTTTGATTTTTGTATATCTTTACTAACTCTATAAATTTTTGGGAAAATTCTTCTGCTGAGCTTTTACTATCAAGAATTTCTATTGTTTCATGATTCCACTGAGCTTTATTAGTCCAATTATAAGAACCATGTATTACTGTTTTAAAATCAATAATACAAAACTTATTATGCATAATATTATTTTCATACTTTCCTGTTGGTTTTAATCTCATTGTTTCAAAATGTTCTTCAAGTTGTATTTTATTAATATTATCATCATTTACAATAATTCTTATGTTTAAGCCTTCTTTTAATTTTAACCATAATTCATTTGCTAAATCTCTATCAGTAAACCATGCAACTGCCACCCATATAGTAAACTTAGCAGCTCTTATTCTCTCTTTTATCTGTTCTTGAATATCTTCAAAATGGATATTTGTTGATATGGCTTCTGGGCTATCCTCACCTACTATCTTATAAATTCCATCAAAATTTTCTAATTTGTATTTATCATGGAGTATAATTTTATTAAGGTTTTCAACTGCAACCTCGATATCAAATTCTGTTTCTAAAAAATTTCTAGAATCAAAAACTATTTCAATTAACTTCCTTAACTCTAAGGTATTATTTAACTCAAAAAGTATTTTTTTTACATACTGACCTCTTGAGAAGTTTCCAGGAAGCCCTCCAGAATAGATATCTCTAATTCCAATCATATTAAATATTTCTATAATTTTAGGCCCACTTAAATACGGTGTATATTTACAATCTCCATTTATTATAGTTACTAAATGTTCTAAAGATAAATCACTTAACTTCATAGACAACTCCTAAATTATTAATGTAAATTCCATTCATCTTTATCTACTTCATAATCACTTAATGAAAAACTAATATATTTAGCTACATTCTTTATAAAATCATCTAGTTCATCATATGAGAGTTTATAAAAGGTATTCCCATCAGTTATTAACATGTGGCTTATTTCTCCATTTGCTTCTTCAGTAGAAGACACATCATAATCTAGAGATTTTAAAAAATTTTCAAAATCCATTTCCTGTTGAAACTCTTTCTCTACAAGTTCTGAAAATGTTGGTGCTCTTTTTGGAACTTTACCATAGAGAGTGTAAAATTCTTCATCATTATAAGGATATGGACTTCTTATATCAGTTCTTCCCAATAGATAGTCTATAGAGACATTAAAATAGAAAGCTAATTTGTCTAATGCTTCTAGTGATAATCGTTTACTTGCAGTTTCATACCCTTGATAAGATGATCTAGGAATCTCCAAAGCTTCTGCTACTTTTAATTGTAATAATCCTTTTTCTTCTCTCAACTCTCTCAACCTTTGAGCAAGTGTAATATATTGCTTTTCTATTTCCAATTTTTTAACCTCCTGTAAAGTTCTTTATTTTTAATTATTATACCATCTAAAAAATAAAAATGAAAAAATACTCTTAATAAGAGTTGACAAAATAAAAATGTAGTGTATAATAAGATTATAAACTCTTATTAAGAGCATAAAATATATAAGGGGGGTTTAGCAATATGAAGTTAAATGGTAGAAAAATGCAAATATGTATGGCTAGAAAGTGTCTAGATAGACCACAATTAACAGAAATTAGTGGTCTAAGTGAAACAACTATCAAAAACGCTATTAAAGGTAATGACATTTTATTATCTTCTGTAGGTAAAATAGCCAAGGCTCTAGAAGTAGATGTAACTGAGCTTATTGAACAAGAGGATTAATTCGACATTAAATCAAAAAGTACAAGCGAGGTTGTAACTGACAACTGCAAACAGTTAAATATTAAGAGAAAGGAGATTAGAAATGAAAGTTAAACCTGAGCATCTGGGGATATACAGGGGATACGGTTATGTACTGGATACCGGGAAATTCACTAAATATAAAGGAAATGCTAAACTCTTTGATTATCAAGCAGTTGCTCATAAAAATGGCTTCTTTGGAGTTCTTGCTCCTGGAATAGCTTATATAGATGTTGACATAAGAGAACAAGCTGAATTCTTATACAATGTCATCCAAGAAATAGGGTTAAAATGTAAAGTATTTGAAACTATAAAAGGAAAGCACTTTATATTTAGAGACCCCAAAGGGTATTTAGATAAAACTATAACCAAACAATACTTAGCTTGTGGTATAGTGGCAGACTCAAAAAGTGGAAATGCTAATGGGGTAGAGTATTTAAAAAAAGTAGGAGAACTGACTGAAAGAGAAATAGTGTATGGGCAAGAGTTCCCTGTGAATGAATTAGATGAACTCCCTACTTTTTTAAAACCTTTTAAATCTCTGGGGGATTTTGATGAAAATATCAATAAAGATACTGGGGAATTAGAACCACCTACAGCACTATTCAATGATTTAGGAGAGGGAAGCAGAAATGATACTCTTACAAGACACATATTAGCTTTACAGAATGTTGGATTTACTGATAGAGATGAAATAAGAGATATTATAAGAGTTATTAACAGCTATTTCTTTGCTGATCCTTTAGAAGATAAAGAACTTGAGACAATATTGAGAGATGAAACTTTCATTAAAGGAGAAAAGGAAAATATCCAATACAATTTTTTCTCTGAAAGTGGTAAGTTCTATTTCAATAATTTTGCTGAATTTTTAAAGGAACAGTATGGCATTATAAAAATTGATGGAGAGCTCCATTGTTATGAAGATGGAATTTATGTTAAAGATAGAGGAATTGAAAAACTAATGATCAATATTATCCCTAATTTAAAAGACAGCAATAGAAAAGAGGTTTTAAAGTATCTAGACCTCATAACAGAAGAAAAAGAAAGAGATAATACTGGTTTAATTGCTTTCAAGAATGGGATTTATAATATTTTATCTGATGAGCTTTTACCTTTTAACCCTAAGTACATTATAACTAATAAAATACCTTGGAATTATAATCTATTAGCATATTCAGAGCTTATGGATACAACTCTTAATAAATTCGCTTATGGTAATGAGAATATCAGATTATTAATAGATGAAGTTATAGGCTATATCCTATTTGCTAAAAATGAATTAGGAAAAGCATTTATTATCACTGGGGATAAATCAAATGGTAAGTCTACATTTTTAAAAATACTAATGTATACAGTTGGTAAGGATAATACCAGTGCTTTAAGTCTCAATGATATTATCAATTCAAGATTTAGGGTATATGAAGTAGCAGGAAAATTATTAAATATTGGTGATGATATAGGGAGTGGGTATATTCCAGAAGCTGAAATATTCAGAAAATTAGTAACAGGAGATATTATTGTTGCTGAACAGAAAGGGAAAAACCCAATAAAATTTAATTGTTATGCAAAATTTATTTTTAGTGCTAATGATATACCTAGAATAAAAGACCCTACTGGAGCAACTGCTAGAAGAATTATAATTATACCATTTAAAAATAGCTTCACTAAAAAAAGTAAAGATTATGATCCTTATTTCTTGGATAAAATAAAAACTCAAGAGTGTATAGAGTATTTAATAGTAATTGGGATAATAGGATTAAAAAGAATTATTCAAAATAAGGGATTTACAGAAACAGAAGAGACTAGACAACTCTTAGAAGAATTTAACAGAAACAACAACCCTGTTTTGTCTATTATTGCTCAATTAGAAGATGAGAAAGGAGAAGAGTTTTATATTGGTATGGATAAAAACCTTGTATATAATTACTACTATTCAGAGGCTCAATCTGAGGGAATGAAACCAGTAACTTTAACTAATTTCACCAGAACTATGAAAAAACATAAGAATCTTACTCTACAAGACTCTAAACAAAATAATCAAAGAGCATTTTTATTTCAAAAAGTGTGATTCCCATACTTTTTACACACTTTTTCCAGAGTAGTTTTTTAAAAAGTGTGGGAATAAAAACCCTGTAAAATAAAGGACTTGAAACTTATATCCCATACTTTCCATACTTATTTTATATATATTTATAAAATATAAAAAAAAGAGTATGTAGGTATATATAGTATAGGGGGGAGTATATAAATATATAGGGAGTAGACTCGATAAAAAAGTACGGAAACTATGGATAAGAAATTGGAATATATAATTATCGGGAATCCCAAACCCATAGATATATAAAAAATTGCTATTTTAAGTATGGATAAAAGTGTGGGAGAGTAAAAAATTAAATGAAAGGAGTGAGAAACAATGATTGTATTGACTGACCATGATGACCAATTAATTACACCAGAACCTAAAGACATACCTTATCTAGAAATGACTTTAGAGAAATTAAAAAATGTGAAGAGTAAAAAGAAAATAAAGAAATACTTAAAAGAAGCATACTTACATTACAGAAATATACCCAATGCAAAAGTTGAAAAAAGTGAAACAGATCTTATTGATGAGGTTGTAAGTAAAAATATTCCTATAGAGAAAAAAATAAAATATATCTGTGGGGCTGGAACTGTTAGAGGAGCAGTATTAAAAGATGTGTTTATAGAAAGAGCTGTATCAGTAGAAGACTTTATGAAATCTAAAATACATTTTTGTAAAAGTGATTGTTAATATATCAACTGGAGGGATTTTATGCTAGATAAAATAAAAACCGTGATACTACCAATATCACGGCCCCAAATAAAACTTTTCATAAATTTATTTTATTATAGCTGAAAAACTCCTAAATGTCAATAAAGGAGAAGTGAAAATATGAAATATAAAGATTTAAGAGAACAAAATATAAATTGTTTTGAATACCTGGACCAGTTAATCAAGAAAGGATATATCACTGTATTGGAAGCTATGGCAGGTGAAAACTTATGAGTCAGTATAATAACTTGCCTTTGAAAATAGTAATAGACTATTACACTGATGCAAATCTAGGTGGAGATATAGAGAACTTCTGTAAGCTTATTGGAATGAGTAAAGCAGTATTTAAAAAAAGAATAGCTGGTCAAAGTTGCTTTAAATTAAATGAAATGCAGAAAATTAAAGAAATTCTAGGATTTTCAGGAATGACAGCACAGATATTATTTTTCAACACTGCTGAAACCCCTAGTCTTGAGAATTTAGATGAAATAAATTTTATAAAATATTGAAGGAGAATGACTATGATATTTGATACATCATGATTAAAAGACATTGTCTCACAAATGGCAACAGTATTAAAAAAATAAACTAAAAAATATGGAGGGAATAAAATGAGCTTAACAAATAAATTAAAAGAGCTAATAAAAGAATTAGAAAATAGAAGAATAACTATGCTTACAGAACTACAACAAAAAACTAATAGTGGAAAATATTCAGGGGAATATATAGCAGACCTTACATTAAAAACTAATAAGGAATACTCTACTATAGTTGAAAAATTTGAAGAGAAAAAGAATCAACTTATCCAAGATTATATAAATGAACAGTTAAGAACAACAAAAGTTACTCCTACTATTGAAGAAACAGGAGCTCTTAATAGTGTCATAAACCTTGCAGGAAGTGTTTCCCTAGAAGATAGTGAGCTTAATGAGTTGGTAAAGCCATTTAAAAGCAATATGCTGCTTATGGAGTTATTATTCAGAAAATTAAAAACTGATAAAAATGATATTCTTGAGATATATGCCGAAACTTTTAAAGATTTTAAAACATATGCAGTAAAAAGAGAGTTCTTAAAAAATATTGAAGAGTTTAAAAATGAATATTTTGGGAAATCTATTCATGATGTAAATGGGGGATTACGAGCTACAATATTTCTTAATACTCTTGAAAAAGAAGAAAATAAATTTACAGAAAGAACATTAAAGTAATTGAAAAGAAATAATGATAGTATTTCAGAAAAATTACTAAGAAATACTAAGGTTGTTAAGAAATGTTAAGGTTTGAATAAAAGTATCTTAACTTTTTTAACTCCCTAAAAGGATCCGTCTTTTTCGGCTACCTTAAAAAAGGCTATTCGGCACTTTCGGCAGTCCTAAAAAAGAATATCCGCAGATTTTGCAGTCCCTAAAAAAGTACTGCGAGTTTTACGAGGTCTTAAAAAATATCGGTATTTATTAGTATATAAAAGAAGTTAATAATAAAATAGCCCCTGCTGGTAACAGGAGCCGTTTGAAGTAAATATATAACCAAGGTTACATATAAACAACCACCAATTGTATTATATCACACCTTGGTTATTTTATAAAGGAGTGTGATTATATGAAGAATCCAAATGGCTTCGGAACTGTCTATAAAGTAACTGGGAATAGACGCAAGCCTTGGAGAGCTATTAAAACAATAGGCTTTGATATTTGCAAAGGTAGGCAAATTAGAAAAACAGTTGGATATTTTGAAACTAGAAAAGAAGCACTAGAAAGCCTTATAACTTTTAAATTTGATCCATATAATATTGAGGTTGAAAATTTAACTATAGATGATATTTATAATAGATGGAAAGAGATGCACTTTAAAAAACTCTCAAAGCTCTCACAGAGTAATTATGAAAGCAACTATACACATTTTAAACCTTTGAAAGATAGAAAAATAGCAGAACTCAAAACAATCCATCTTCAAGAGTTCATGAATAATCTTGAGCTTTCAGAATCTAGTAAAAGAAATATAAAAAGGATGCTCAACCAATTATTTAAGTATGCATTAAAATATGATATAATAGAAAAGGATTATACCCAGTTTATAGAGCTGGGAAAGGTTGAAAAGATACTTGAAAGAAAAATTTTTACTGATGAGGAAATATCAAAACTCTGGAAATATAAAGAATTAGAATGGGTAGATACAATCTTAATTATGATATATACTGGTATGAGAGTGGGAGAACTTCTGACTATCAAAAATCAGGATATAGACCTTGAGAATAGAACTATCAGAGGTGGAATAAAAACAGATGCAGGGAAGAATAGACTTATTCCCATCAATATGAAAATACTACCATTTATCAAAACCAGAATGACTCCAAGTAATGAATATCTTATTTTGAGCAGAAAGGAAAAGAATTTATCCTACTCATCATATATAACATATTTTAAAAAATTAATGAAAAAATTAGATATGGAACACACTATTCACGATTGCAGACATACTTTTGCAAGTTTATTGAGTAATGCTGATGCAAACAAAGTATCTATAGCTAAAATTATTGGGCACAGTAATTATGATATGACTGAAAAGATTTATACTCATAAAGATATTGAGGAACTAAAAAAAGCCATAGATTTAATTTAATATTTGGGTACTTTTTGGGTGCAACCTATAAAATTTTATACGATTTTATAAGACTTTATATGATTTATCTGTTAATTGAAAGCTAGAAAACACTGTATTTTCTAGCTTTTCAGCATTTAACCCCTAAATTACCTTAATTTATACATTTTTGCAAGTTTTCTTCATATCGTTTAAATACAGATAAAATATTTTTTATTGCTTTTTTTCGGAATTTATTGTATATAATATCTATATGTTATCTATTATTTTAACTTTTTTCTTGGGAGGAATATATTAAAATGAAGAAATCTATTGTAATTCTTGCAGGAGTTCTATTAATTCAACAAATATCACTTTCTGAAGTTATTAACAAAGATGTAACTTTTACTGAAAAAACTTATGGAGTATGCTCTACTGAAATGACTGTTTCTGTTAAAGATGGTAAAATTGAATCATTTTCTGCTGTAAAGGGCTGTCCTGGAAATCTTGCTGCAATTGGAAAATTGCTGCCTGGTATGGAAGTAACTAAAGTAATTGAACTTTTAGATGATAATTATTGCTCTGGAGCTCCTTTAGCAGGATATACTTCATGTATGGATAATTTAGTTGAAATGTTAAAACAACATGTTACTGGTGAAGGAGAAGGTCCCTTCATTGAAATCAGAAAAGCTCAAAAGGCAGCTGCAAATAAGGTAGCTTTTGCTGGTCATGTTTGTTCTGGTTGTGGTCTTTGTCAAGCTTCTTTGTCTTAAAAATATTACTTAAATTATTAGGAGGATTAAAATGAAAAAATTTCTTATTTTTGCTTTATTAATTACATCTTCAATTGCTGTTTTTGCAGCATCAGAAGGAATAGGATTTGGATATAAAGATGAAATTAAAGTTTCTGTTGAAAAAGATGGTGACAAAATTATATCTATAAAAGTTTTAGAAATGAAGGATACTAAAAGAATAGCTGAACCAGCTATTGAAAAGCTAACTTCTGAAATTATAGCCAAACAGTCTGTTGATGTTGATGATGTAGCAGGAGCCACTTATACTTCTCAAGGATTTAAAGAAGCTGTAGCAGATGCTTTAAAAAAATAGAAGAAAAAGCTGTCTATTTGACAGCTTTTTTCTATTTTTTGATTTTACTATTGTCTAAATTAACTATTTATTAAATTTTTTCTTATAAAAAACACAGTTAAATTTACTATCTACAGTTAAAAAATAAAATTTATTATTTTTTATATTTCCCTGAATATATTATAATTAACTACAGCAAATGGAGATAGCTCATAAATAGTATCAGAAAACTCCGATACTTTTATTTCATAATTTTGTTCATTTAAAGTTACTTTTTCTACTTCATTGACTAACATTTTAAATAAAAAACTACTCTTAAATATAGCTCCAAAAAGAATTATTTTTTCAGGATTAATTACTGAAATTATTCCATCAATGGCATGAGCTGTCAGATAAATAGCTTCATTCATTATATTTAAAGTAAGCATATCTTTTTCTTTTACAGCTTTTATTATATCTTCCATATCTAATGTTCCTTTTTCATTGAGGACATTTTTAAGACTACTATAGTTATTTAGCTTTATTTGAGAAATTATTTTTTTATAATAGCTATATTGGATACTTCTGTTTCAAGGCACCCTCTTTTTCCACATGAACATTTCTCTGAACTATTTCTTTTTACTACCATATGACCTAATTCTCCTGACATAGATCCATATCCTTTGTATAGAGAATCATTAAGAAAAATACTTCCTCCAACTCCATCTCCTATATTTAACACAACAAAATTATGTTTTTCTTTGCAAGAGCCAAATATTTTTTCAGTAAGAGCCATACCTCTTACATCGTTTTCTATAAAAACTCTCCTATTAAACTTTTTCTCTAACAATTCTTTAAGTTTTATATTTTTCCAATTATAATGTGGAGAAAAAATAGATATACCTGCTTCACTATCAACCATTCCATTCATTATAACAGATATTATTGTTATTTCCTTATTTTTATTTAACTCTCTTTTTATAATGACTTCAACTGTTTTTAGTATATTATTTTCCTTTTGTGCTAATCTTTTCTTTAATGAGTATTTTATAGTTCTTAACACTTTGCCATTTATATCTCCAATAGATATTTGAATAAATCTTGGTGCCAGAGATACTCCTAAAATCACTCCTATATTCTCTTCATTTATTTTTAATATAAGTGGTTTTCTCCCACCTGTAGAAATTCCTTCCCCATATTCTTTTATGATTCCTTTTTTTAAAAATCCATTTACTATTTTTCCAATTCCTGCTGGGGTAATATTTAATTCTTTGGCTAATTCTGCTCTTGAAATTCCATTACTATTTTTTATGAACTCCAAAGTTTTCATTTTTACACTTGTAGTTTTCATCTTTTCCCCCTTTTTTTCTGTATATTTCTATTATACAATATTTTTTATAAAAATCCAAAATCTTATTAAACTAAGTTTATGAAGTTGCGATGTTTTTTTACAATTTTAGTTGTTAAAAATGATTTATACTATATACTTATAATAGGATAGATTAGATTTTTAGAAAAGAATTTGTGGAGGTTGAACATAATATGATAAAAAATTAGTACAGGATTTTAAAAATATATTTAATTATTCTGGAGCTGTTGAAGTATTTTTTTCTCCTGGGCGAGTAAATCTTATAGGAGAACACACTGATTACAATGGTGGTTTTGTCTTTCCTTGTGCCTTAGACTTTGGTACTTATGCTGTTGTAAAAAAAAGAGAAGACAAAGCCTTTAGAATGTATTCTAAAAATTTTGAAAAATTAGGAATAAAAGAATTTTCATTAGATAAACTTATAAATATTCCATCAGATAACTGGGCTAATTATCCCAAAGGGGTAATAAAAACTTTTATAGATGCAGGATATAAAATAGATAAAGGATTGGATATTCTATTCTTTGGAAATATTCCAAATGGTGCTGGACTTTCTTCTTCTGCTTCAATAGAGCTTCTTACATCAGTTATTTTAAAAGAAAATTTTAAACTTAATATAGATATGATTGAAATGGTAAAACTTTCTCAAAAAGCCGAAAATAATTTTATAGGAGTAAATTGTGGAATAATGGATCAATTTGCCATAGGAATGGGAAAAAAAGATAATGCTATTCTTTTAGATTGTAATACTCTTGAATATCATTATGCTCCTGTAAAATTAAATGGTGCCTCAATCGTTATAGCTAATACAAATAAGAAAAGAGGTCTTGCTGATTCTAAATATAATGAAAGAAGAAATTCTTGTGAAGCAGCTGTTAAAGTTTTAAATAAAAATGGAATAGATATAAAAAATCTTGGAGAACTTTCAGTTAAAAAGTTTAATGAAGTAAAACATTTTATAACTGATAAAGAACAGTTAAAAAGAGCAACTCATGCAGTAACTGAAAATGAAAGAACTAAAACAGCTGTTGAAGAATTAAATGCTGGTAATGTAAAAGCTTTTGGAAAACTTATGAATCAATCTCATATATCTTTAAGAGATGACTATGAAGTTACAGGATTTGAACTTGATTCTCTGGTAGAAGCTGCGTGGGAAGCAAAAGGTGTAATAGGAGCTCGTATGACTGGTGCTGGATTTGGTGGTTGTACTGTGAGTATAGTAGAAGATGAATTTATAGATGAATTTATAAAATCAGTTGGAGAAAAATATAAATCTAAAACTGGATTAACTGCTGATTTCTATGTGGCTAAAATTGGAGATGGAAGTAGAAAGTTAGGTGATTTTTAATGAACATATTTGAAGAAATAAAATTACTTTTAGCTTATGGCTTAAAAAATGACCTTATAGGAAAATATGATGAAATAATAGCAAGAAATGAAATAATAGCTCTTCTAAATCTTGAAGAATGGAAAGATACCGATATATCTTCAAAAATTATCCCTGAATATCCAAATGAAATATTGGAAAATATATGCAACTGGGCTGTTGAAAATAAAATAATAGAAGATACTATTGCTGTAAGAGATCTTTTTGATACTAAAATAATGGGGAAAATAACTCCTTCTGCTACTCATGTTATAGATAAATTCATTAAAATATCAAATCTTGGTGGAATAGAAAAAGCTACTAATAATTATTATGAATTTGCTCAAAAAACTAACTATATAAGGACTGACAGAATAGCTAAGAATATGCATTGGTACTCAAATACAGAATATGGAAATATGGAAATAACTATAAATCTTTCTAAACCTGAAAAAGATCCAAGAGATATAGCAAAAGAAAGGCTTCTTCCTCCATCATCATATCCTAAATGTCTTTTATGTTATGAAAATGTTGGATATACTGGAAGATTAAATCATCCTGCCAGACAGAACCATAGAGTACTTCCATTCTTTTTAGAAGGAGAAGAATGGTTCCTTCAATATTCTCCATATGTTTACTATAATGAGCATGCTATTGTTTTTTCTGGTAAACATAGACCTATGAAAATAAATAGAGAAGCATTTAACAGAATAACATCTTTTGTTGAACAGGTTCCTCATTATTTTGTGGGATCAAATGCTGATCTTCCAATTGTTGGTGGATCAATTTTAAGCCATGATCATTATCAGGGAGGGCATCATGAATTCCCAATGGCGAAATCTCCTATAGAAAGAGCAATAACTTTTAAAGGATTTGAAGATGTTGAAGCTGGCATAGTTAAATGGCCTATGTCAGTTATAAGAATAAAAAGTTCTGATAGAAAAAAATTAGTTGATCTAAGTGTAAAGATACTTGATAATTGGAGAAAATATAATGATGAATCTTTAGATATTATAGCATTTTCTGGTGATACTCCTCACAATACTATCACTCCTATTGGAAGAAGGAGAGGTAAAGATTTTGAACTTGACCTTGTCCTTAGAAATAACAGAACAAATGAAAAATATCCTCTAGGTATATTTCATCCACATGGAGATGTACATAATATAAAAAAAGAAAATATAGGTCTAATCGAAGTTATGGGACTTGCTGTACTTCCAGGAAGACTAAAAGAAGAATTAGAAATATTAAAAAAATATATGTTAGAACCTGATTTTAAAACTAAAATTAAAAATGACCCTAAAGTTGTAAAACACTTAGAATGGGCTATTAATATTCAAGAAAAACATGTTAAAATAACATCTGAGAATATAAAGACTATTTTAAAAGATGAAATAGGAGTAACTTTTTCTAGAGTGCTTGAAGATGCTGGAGTCTATAAAAGGAATAATGAAGGTGAAAAAGGGTTGTTAAGATTCATCGAATATATCAATATGAATTAATTTAATTTTTTTTAAAATATGATGTATAATATAGAAAACTATTTTCTAAGGAGGATAAAATGACAATTTTAGTTTGTGGTGGTGCTGGATATATTGGGAGTCATGTTACCAGAGCTCTTATTGATAGTGGAGAAGATGTCATAGTTCTTGATAATCTTCAAACTGGTCATGTTGATGCAGTACATGAAAAAGCAAAACTTGTTCTTGGCGATTTAAGAGATAATGAGTTTATGGAAAAAGTATTTAAAGATAATAAAATAGATGGTGTAATTGATTTTGCTGCTTTCTCTTTAGTTGGCGAAAGTGTGGAGGAGCCTTTAAAATATTTTGAAAATAATTTCTATGGAACTCTATGTCTATTGAAAACTATGAAAAAGTATAATGTCCATAAGATAGTTTTCTCTTCAACAGCTGCTACATATGGAGAACCTGAAAATATACCAATTCTTGAAAACGATAAAACTTTCCCTACTAATCCATATGGAGAAAGTAAGCTTGCAGTTGAAAAAATGCTTAAATGGTGTGATAAAGCTTATGGAATAAAATATACAGCTTTAAGATATTTCAATGTTGCTGGGGCTCACCCTACAGGTGAAATAGGAGAAGACCACAGTCCTGAAAGTCATCTTATTCCTATTATTCTTCAAGTAGCTCTTGGTAAAAGAGAGCATATAGGAATATATGGAGATGATTACCCTACTGTTGATGGAACTTGTATTAGAGATTATATTCATGTAATGGATCTTGCTGATGCACATATTCTTGCTTTAAAGAGATTAAATAATGGTGAAGAAAGTGAAATATTTAATTTAGGAAATGGAGAAGGGTTTTCTGTAAAAGAAGTCATTGAAGTAGCCAGAAAAGTAACTAAACACCCTATTCCAGCTTTGGTTTCTCCTAGAAGGGCTGGAGATCCTGCTAAACTTGTAGCAAGTTCTGAAAAAGCTATGAAAGAATTAAAATGGAAACCTAAGTATAATACACTTGAAAAAATAATTGATACTGCATGGACATGGCATAAAAATCACCCAAATGGCTATGAAGATTAAAACAAAAATAAAAGCTGTTCTAAATACTAGTTCAGCTTTTTATTATTACTAAAAATATGTTATAATAATCTTAAACTATTTAGTCTTAACAGGAGGCTTTCATGGGGAAAAAAATATTGATTGTAGATGATGAAATACACATACTAGAATTATTAAAATTAAATTTAGAAATTTATGGATATGAAGTTTTTACAACTGATACTGGAAAAGGTGTAATGTCCCTAATAGAAAAAATAAAACCTGATATTATTCTTTTGGATTTAATGCTTCCTGAGGTAAATGGAATTGATATTTGTAAACGAATACGAAATAATTCTTCCTTAAATGAAATAAGGATACTAATAATTAGTGCAAAATCTGAAGAAATAGATAAAATAGTTTGCCTTGAAATTGGAGCAGATGATTATATTACAAAACCTTTTAGTTTGAGAGAGATTATTGCTCGCATAAATGCTTTTTCTAGAAGGATAGAATCTGAAATTTCTATAGATTTAAACAACCACTCCTTAGAAAATAATGAAAATTATATATATTATAAGGATTTAAAAATAGATTTAATAAAAAATATAGTATACAAAAATAATAATCCTTTAGAACTAACTATTAGAGAATTGAAACTTCTTATTTTTCTCTTAACTAATAAAGGAAAAGTTATATCTAGAGAGAAAATATTTGAATCAGTATGGAATTATGAAAATAATAATCAAACACGTTCTTTAGATGTCCATATAAGAAAATTAAGACAAAAATTAGGAGATAAAAATAACTCTTACATAGAAACAATTCGAGGAACAGGATATAAAATACCTGACAACATTTAATCTTAGGAGTACACTATGAAAAAAAATTTCTTCTTATATGTTTTTCATTAATATTAACCAGTACTTTAATTGTTGGACTTATTTTTAATCAAATGATTAGAAATAATTATATCCAATCTATTTTCCTCAATGGAATATCTAATAGTAAATTAATCAGTGTATTTTTATCTGAGAATAAAAACGCTCATTTATATCTCTATAAACTCTCTCAATCTTTTTCAAAAAGAACTGATTTTAGAGTAACTTTTATTGATGAAAATGGTACTCCTATTGCTGATTCTAATGATAATAGTATAATTTTTACTACTCTTAAAGATGTTGCTGAATTTCAAAGGGCCAAAAAAGGTATTATTTCTTATAGAGTTATAAAAAATATTCCAAAGAAAATTCAAACTATTGAAATTTTTACTAGTGCAACTATTCTTAATGGTAATCCAATAATTATTATGTTATCTAAAGATTTAGTTCTTTTTGATGCTTTTAAAAAAGAAACTATTCTTATTATATCTCTAGGAATAACTCTCTCTGGAATATTATCCATTATTCTATCAATTTATTTCATCAATAGAGCTACTAAACCCATTGATCTTTTAATTAAAGCTACTAAAGATACTGCAAAAGGAAATTTTAGTAATTCTATTCTTATTGAATCTCATGATGAAATTGAAGAACTAGCTGAAAACTTTAATTACATGAATTTTAAGATAAATACTCTATTGAAAGATATTCAAAAGAAAGCTGATAATCTTCAAGCTATTATCGATAATCTTCATGAAGGAATTATTGTAATTGATTATTTAGGTAAAATTATTCTAATAAATAACTTTGCAGTAAAAGAATTTCAGTTGAAAAGTAAATACCCAGATATCTTTCTATATCCAGAATTAGAATTTCTTAATGAATATATAAGAAAATCTCTTGCAAATAAAAAAGCTTTTAGTGGTAAAATTACTCAAAATAAAAATATTTATCATATAAAACAAACTTTATGAAAGATGGTAGTGAGCAAGTTATTATTATTATCCAAAATATTACAAAGCTTGAATTAGCTGAAGAACTTCGTAAAGAATTTGTATCTAATGCTTCTCATGAATTAAAAACTCCTATTACTATTATAGGTGGATTTATTGAAACTATAAAATTAGGACATTTTAAAGACAGAAAACAATTAGAATATTTTATAGATATCATCTATAGAGAAACTCAAAGATTAAATCATTTAATAAATGATTTATTACAATTATCTCATATAGAAAATTCATCTAAATCTCAAAAAATATATACACAATTTCTCTACCCAATACTTTTAATACAATTATTTCTCTTTATAAAAATATAGCAATAAAAAAAGATATAGTAATTAATACAAATATTGAAAATGTAAGTATTGTTTCATATATTTCTGAAGAGTGGTTGAGAACAGTGATTGGAAATTTAATAGATAATGCTATCAAATACAGTAAACCTTCAACTTCTGTAAATGTTATAGCTTCTATCAAAAATTTAAAATTAATTATATCCATTGAAGATTTTGGGTGTGGAATTGAAAAAAATGAATTAAAAAAAATCTTTCATAGATTTTATCGGGTAGATAAATCACGAAATAACAAAATAGAAGGTACTGGTCTTGGTCTTTCTATTGTTAAAAATATGATTTTAAATATGAAAGGAAAAATAAAAGTCAAAAGTGAGATTAATAAAGGAAGCACATTTGTTATAACTTTAAATATTTTAGATATTAAATAATTTATAAAAGAGGCTGTATAGAAAAAATATACAGCCTCTTTTATTTAAATTATTCTTTAATTTTCTTTTTGTAATTTTGCCATTACTATTGGTGAAAATAGAGATAATATAGTAAATAATATTAAAACTTTTGATACTGAACTTTTAAATAAAATATCCATATTCCCATGGTTTAATATTATAGCTCTTCTTAATCCAGCTTCTCCTATTGGTCCCAATATGAGTGCTAAAACTATAGAAGCTGAGTTCAATTGAAATTTATTTACAATATACCCTATTACTCCAAACACAAACATAATTACTACATCAGTCATTTGATTATTTATTGCATATGAACCTATCACACTTAATGAAAAAATTAGTGGAATAAGGTAATTATCCGGAACTCTTGATATTCTTGCAAACATTTTTGAACCTGTCAATCCTAATAAGAGCATAAATATATTAACTACTATAAATCCAGCAAAGAAAGTATATGTTATTTTTCCATGAATAGTAAATAAATCAGGTCCTGGTTGTAATCCTTGTATCAACAATCCTCCTAGCAGAACAGCTGTTACACTCTCTCCAGGTATTCCCAATGTAAATGTCGGAATTAACGAACCTCCAGTGACTGCATTGTTTGCTGCTTCTGCCCCTGCGATTCCCTCTATACTACCATGACCAAACTCCTCTTTATGTTTAGAAAATCTCTTTGCTTCATTATATCCTAAAAATGATGCTATACTTGCTCCAGCTCCTGGAAGTATACCTATAAGATTTCCTATTACAGTTGATCTAAGAGTTGTAGGCAATATTTGTTTTAATTCTGCTCTACTTAAAAGAACTCTATCATCAAAATCTATCATTTTTCCAGAAGATTTTATTTTCTTTTCAGCAAGCATCAATACTTGCGACATTGAAAATAATCCTATTAACGAAGCTGTAAATGGTATTCCTGAAAGAAGACTTGGTATTCCAAAAGTAAATCTTGGATTTCCAAGCATTGGATCCATTCCTATTGTGGAAATCATCAATCCTAATCCTCCTGAAATAAGCCCTTTTGTTATTGATTTAGTACTTGCTCCTGCTATTATAGTTAATCCAAATATTGATAACCAAAAATATTCAGCTGGACCAAATTTTAATGCAAGTGTTGCCAATGTTGGAGCAAATAAATATAAAGATATTGAACTCAGAATCCCCCCCATAAAAGAAGCTATGACAGCTGTTCCTAAGGCTTTTCCTGCTTTTCCTTTTAATGTAAGCTCATATCCATCTATTGCAGTTGCTGCTGCTGCTGGTGTTCCTGGTGTACGAATAAGTATAGCTGATATTGATCCTCCAAAAATAGCTCCACAATAAACTCCTGCTAATACTATCAATCCTGTTGAAGCAGGCATTCCAAATGTTATAGGAATAAGAAGTGCTACTCCCATGGCAGCTGATAATCCAGGAAGAGCTCCTATTGTTATCCCTATAGCCACACTGACACATGCTGCTACTAAATTTATTGGACTAAGTGCTGTTATAAATCCATATAATATATCTGACATAATATCCTCCCCTATATTAAAAATCCACTAGGTACTGGTACCTTTAAGAAAACTACAAATACCAGATATATAAGAATACAAAATCCAACACTTGTAACAGAACTTAATTTAATATCTGCTTTTAAACCTATCATTGCCACTAGTAGATAAATAAATGTTGTTACAAAAAAGCCTAGTATCTCTATTAAGAAAATATATATTCCAGAAATTATTATAATAAATAAAAATTGTTTCAATTGAAGATCTCCAAAAAGTTTTCCTTCATATTTTTCCTTTAATGTAAAACTTTTTATTCCTAGTATAGCAGTTAATATAATTAATAATCCACATACAAATGTTGGATATTTTGCTGCATTTTCTGGGAGGGCTTTTATCAAAACAAAATAAAAAGTTTCTAATATCAACAAACCTATTGTTAATATTTTATCATATTTACCCATTGTTCCTCCTATATCCCAAGTTTAGGTACAATTTCTTTTATATAGATTTCTTGTTCATTTATAAAATTTGTTAATTCCTCAGGCGACATATATTGCAGAGGAAGATTAGAATTATTAGATTTCTCTACATTTTCTGGTGACTCTAAAGCTGTTTTAAATGTATCATGCAAAGTTTTTATAACTTCATCTGGAGTTCCTTTAGGAGCCACTATAGCACGAGCTGATCCAAATAAAACATTATATCCTTTTTCTTTTAAAGTAGGTATATCAGAAAAATTTGCCAATCTCTTTTCAGTAAATACAGCTAAAACACGTAATTCATTATTTTTAACCAAATTTCCAACTTCACTGATTTTTGCCACTGTTGCATCTACATGATTTCCACGAAGAGCTGCAATCATATCTGTACTTCCTCCAAAAGGAACATGAGTTATTTTTATTCCTGCTTCATATGCAAAATGAGCTGCCCCAATATGATTAGATGCTCCAGTACCATTATTTGAAACTGTTAATTTATCTGGATTAGCTTTTGCATCTTCAATAAAATCTTCTAAAGTCTGCCACTTACTATCTGCTTTAACTGCTAAAACTCCTGGATCAAAAACATGGTTCATTATAGCAGCTGCATCTTCTTTCTTAAAGTTTGTTTTTCTTTGTAGAGGTATACTTACAAAAGTAGGAAGATTTATAAATCCAATTGTATATCCATCTGGTTTTGCTTTTAATAACTCTGTATATCCTATTTCTCCATCTGCTCCTGGTTTATTAACTATAACAAAAGGTTGAGGAAATGATTTTTGAGCTTCAGAAACTAAAATACGTGCTCCTACATCTGTTCCTCCTCCAGCTTTATACGCTACAATAACATTTACAGGTTTACTTGGGTACTTTGTAGCTGATTCTACTTCCTTTTCTTTTCCACAAGCTCCAAATAAAGTTGCTGTTGCAAATAATATTCCAAAGAATTTAAATATTTTTTTCATAATTTACTCCTCCTAGATATTTTATAAATTTTAAGTTTATTCTATTTAAAAGTCTCTTATTTCTGAGATACTTTTCAAAGTTGAAAGTTCAGCTGTTAAATCTAAAAGTGTGAAATGTTTTGGTATAATAAGAGTGAACATTATTTTTTTTCATTTAATTCTTTTTTTAAATTTTTTATTTTAATATTATAATTTTTAAAAACTTCATATGTTTCTTGTAGATTAAGTCCCATATTCCTTTCATTACTATAAATAATTTCTATTTTTTCTATAAATTTCTTTTCAATTAATGAAACTTCTAATTTTTTTAAAGTAACAAGAACAATTATTACAGCAACTCCTGCAGATATAGCTATAGTATAAAATCCCCACCCTATTCCTAAACCTATACAGCCTGTAGCCCATATTGATGCTGCTGTAGTGAGTCCTCCTATAGTCTTTTTTTCTCTCATTATAGTTCCTGCACCTAAAAATCCTATTCCACTTACTACCTGTGCTCCCATTCTCCCTAAATCTGTTTTTATAACCTGAGTCACTATTGAAGTTTCCATAGCAAATTTTACTATATTAATCCTAAGTTGATCTTGAGTTAAAGAAACTATTGTTGCTCCTAAACATACTAATATATGTGTTCTAAATCCTGCTGGTCTATTATTATAGCCCCTTTCATATCCTATTATTCCTCCAATAACTATTGCTATAAATATTCTTAAAGCTATGCTTTTTATACTGAGGTCTAATGTAAATTCACTCAATGAAATCTCCCCCTCATTTTTTAACATTATTAACATTATTAACACAACCTATTATAAATCATTTAAATATAAAAATCAATAAAATGTTTTATTTTACATCATAAATTTATTTTTATATTTAATATTACCTTTTTTTCAAATATTTATTTCTCAATATTATTTTTAGCATAAAATAAAATTAAAAATGAAATATTCTATAAAATTAAAAAAGGACTAAGTTTCCTTAGTCCTGATTATTTTAAATATAATTATCTAGTTTTTATATTAGAAGCTTGTGGCCCTTTTTGACCTTGAGTTACTTCATATATAACTTCTTCATTTTCTTCTAAAGTTTTAAATCCATCTTTTTGAATTTGAGAATAATGTGCAAAAACTTCTTTTCCATCCTCACCTGTAATAAATCCAAAACCTTTGTCTTGATTAAACCATTTAACTGTACCTTTCATTTGTTACCTCCATAAATATTTTTTAATGATAAAAATCTATCATTTTGCAATGTTCTTTCACTTAAGAACATCTAGTAAAATTTAATACTTATAAAGGATAATTTCAAAGAAATAATTCAATTAAATATTAAAACATTATTTTCAAAACACATAAATCTCTTAATCACTATACAATTATTATACACTACTTTTTAATTTTTGTACACATTTATTTTTCAAATTATCATTTCCTCACACTTCTTTTGATTCAAATATCTATTTTACCTACCTTTCTAGCTATAAAATATTTTTTAATAAATTTTTATTACTCCTTTATTATATTATATTTTTCACTCTTTATCAGAGTATTTATTGGAAAACTTTTTTTACCTATGATATAATGTATAAATATTTTACATTTATGGAGGACAGAATAATGAAAAAATTCTTACTACTTATTTTTTTTATAATACTACTGAGTAGCTGCTACACAAAAGAAAGAGAAATAGATATCTCTAAGAAACAGGAAAGAAATGGAATAGTCTATATAATCAATGAGAGTAAACCATATTCTGGAAAAATAATAAAAAAATATGCGAATGGACAAATACTCCTTTTAATGAGTTATAAAAATGGAAAACTTGATGGAAAATATGCTCATTTTTATCAAAATGGACAAATATACATAGATGCTGAATATAAAGATGGAAACCTTAATGGTTTATATAAAAAATACCACTACACTGGACAAATTATTTTAGAAGCAAATTATGTTAAAGGTGAATTAGATGGAATTTACTTGGAATATTCAAAAGAAGGAAACAAACTCAAAGAGATAAAATATGATAATGGAAAAATAATAGAAAAAATTCAAGAATAATTTTTATAATAAATATTTATTTCTTTCAATTATAATTATGTAAATTAAATTAATTTTTTATATTATTTGGATAATAATAACATTTTTAGAACTATCAAGAAGCAAAATACTTCTGGTTTTTTATTTAAATTGACAAATAAAGCTTATCGAGATATAATTTTCAACAACTCTATTAATTATTATGTATTTATATAGAGTAATATTGTTCTAAAATAAAGGGGGAAAGTTTATGTCTGCTAAAAATGTAAAAAGATACTCATGTATCTTCCTTGCATTATTTTTAATCTTATTTGTAAAATATCTTCCACTTCCAGATGGAATGAAGCCATTAGGAATGAATGTAATCGGAATATTTCTAGGTAGTTTATTGCTCTGGCTTACAGTTGCTATTGACTGGCCTAGTTTATTGTGCATAACTGCAATTGGTTTGATTCCAGAAATTGGATTTAAAAATGTTTTTTTAAGTTCTTTTGGAAACGATACTTTTGCTTTTTTAATGTGTACTTTTCTCTGTACCCATGTTCTTGCAGAAACTCCATTTTTAAAAAGATGTGCTGTTTCTTTCATAACAAGTCCTATAGCTAAAAAAGGTCCTTGGCTTTTTGTTATATCTTTTATTTCTGCAGTTATATTCATAGGGTGTTTTGTATCTCCCTCTGTTTTATTTGTCGTTTTTCTTCCTATATTAGAAAAAATTAATGAAATATTAGGAATAAAAAAAGGAGATAAGATAGGTAAAATGTTAATGATTAGTCTTGCCTTCTGTGTGTCTGTTGCTGCTGGAATGACTCCTATTGCTCATGTATTCAGTATAATGGCTATGGGATTTTACACAACTGCTACTGGTATGACTATAGGATATGCTGAATATATGGCTTTTGCCGTTCCTGTTGGAATTATATGTACAATATTTTTAATTCTTATGTTTAGATTTATACTTAACCCAGATATGAAAAAAATTAAAAATATAGATATTTCTGCTTTAAAAAATGAAATAAAACCAATGAGAAAAAAAGAAAGAGCCATTCTTGGAGTATTTATTATAATAGTTGCTCTATGGGTTCTTCCTAGTATATTAAAACCTTATTTTCCTGTAATATGTAAAAAAATCTCAGCTATGGGAACTGCTATGCCTCCCATGCTTGGTGTTATTTGCTATTCTATAATGTCTTTTGATGAAAAGCCTGTGCTAAATTTTGCTGAAGGAATGAAAAAAGGAGTTCAGTGGTCAAGCATTATAATGGCTGCTGGTACACTAGCTTTAGGAAGCGCTATGACAAATCAGCATGTAGGTCTAGCACAATATCTTGTAGAAACTTTAACTCCTATACTGAAAGAAGTAAGTCCTTTGCTCCTTGTCATAATTTTTACTTTATGGGCTTGTATTCAAACAAACTTTTCATCTAATATGGTCACTGTTACAGTTGTTACCACAGTAGCTATTCCTTTAGTACAGGCAACTAATGGAGCTGTATCTGCTCCAGCAATAGTTTCTATAATTGGAATGATGTCAGCTTTTGCTTTTGCTACCCCTCCAGCTATGCCACATATAGCTATCGCCATTGGATCAGAATGGGTAGAATCTGCTGATATGTTTAAATATGGATTTATCTTTATGGTAGTTGCAGTAATAGTTACTATATTTGTGGGATATCCTATAGCTGCAATACTTATGTAAAAAATAAAAAAGACTGACTTGTCATAAAAGTATAATTTTAACTTTTTAGTCAGTCTTCTATTTTATTTAATTATTCTTATTGAAGTTACTTCTTTATTTTTAGAAAATTCAGATGTAAGATCTAAAATACTATACTGTCTTGGAATAACAAGAGTGTACAATATTCTATTTTTATCAGGATCTTTTTTCATACTTCTCACTCTAATACTGAATTCTTTAAATATTTCATTAGTATTAGAATAATACATTCCATTATTAATTTCTGAATCATATTCTATTTCTATTTTTGAAATTGCTTTGTCGTCTATAAATCTTCTTTCTACCTTTTTTAATGTTATAAGAACTAAAAGAACTGCCAATCCCGAAAGAAAGGACATACTATAAAATCCCCAACCAACTCCAAGTCCTATACAACCTGTTACCCATATAGAAGCTGCTGTTGTCAATCCACCTATAGTCCCTTTATCTCTCATTATAGTTCCTGCTCCTAAGAATCCTATACCACTCACTACTTGAGCTCCTATTCTTCCTAAGTCAGTTTTTATGACCTGAGCTACACTTCCATTCTCCATAGCAAATCTGACTATATTTATTCTTAAATGGTCCTGTACCATAGAAACTACTGCTGCTCCCAAACATACAAGTATATGAGTTCTAAATCCAGCAGGTCTATTATTATGACCCCTTTCATATCCTATCATTCCACCAATAATTATAGCCATTCCTATTCTCAAACCTATTTCATAAACACTAAGATTCATAGTAAAATTATCCATCAAGTATCCCTCCTTTCTTATTAAGCAACAATTTTACTTAAAACATTTTATTAATCAATATATTTTTACATAATAAAACATTTTCCTTTAAAAATCAATATATAATTATTTTTATTTATAGTTTTGCCTTAATGTTTGACTATTTTCAAATTTATTTTTATTTTATCTTTAATAAAAATAGAGAGAGATTTTACATACTTTTACATCTCTCTCCATATCATTTTATTATATTCAATTCTAAACAATTATATTTATCAAGAGTGATGTAAGCAGAAGCATAAAAGCTCCTCCTATTCTTGATGAAATTTGAGAAAAAGGCATAAGCTCCATTCTATGAGCTGCTGACATAACTGCTACATCTCCAGTCCCTCCCATATTTGCCATACACAATCCAGCTGTTATAGATCCTTCTATTACATAAAATCCTATCAAATGTCCGACAATAGCTGTTCCTATAATAGCTCCAATTACTGTTGCTGCAACCAGTAATAAATATATAGGACTAAATGCTTCTATTACTTCTTTTAAACTTGTATATGCTACCCCTATTCCAACTAAAAGAGCTGATGTAAAATTTTTCATTATAAAATTAAACCATTTTGCACAACACTCCTCATAATATTCATTTACTATCCCCAATATTTTTGCAATTGCTACTGAAATTATCATTAATGCATAAGCATGAATAGGTATAAACTTACTTAAAATATTTCCAAAAATAAAAAATGATGTTGCTATAAGAAGTCCCATTCCAAGTTCTTCATATTGAAGGGGAGTATGTTTTCTTTCTTCAGTCATTTCTGCATTTTGAGCTTTTAAAAGTTTTCCATTCCCTGTAAGACTTGGAAATTTCTTTCCTAGTTTATCCAGCAATCCAGCTGATACTATTGCTAAAGCATTTCCTAATGCTACTGCTGGGACCATAACTGCTAATAATTCTGTTGGCTGTTTATTAAGAGCCTGTCCAAAAATTTGTGATAATGGTACTGCTCCTGCTCCCATTCCTCCTCCCATTATAGGAATAGCAATATAGAATACAGCATTAACAAAACCATATCCTGATATATAGCCTATTACTCCAGTGAGAAGTATTGAAAATGCTACTCCTCCAATAATAACAGGAAGATATCCCATTGCTGCTTTTATTAATAATTTTCTATTCATTCCCATTATACTTCCTACAATCAAAGCTGCAATATAAAAATCCAGAAAACTTTGTGTTGTCATAAAATCCTTAATTATTTTTGTTTCATTGTCTGGTATAATATTAAAATAAACTAATGCTGCTGACACAAATATTATAACTATTGGTCCCCCTCCAAGGTAATCTTTTACTATTGGAGTTTTATTCCCTATATAATCAAAAATAGCCCCAATAACTATCAAAATAGGAAAAGCTCCTAACATTCCTTTTGGAAGTTTTCCTAATGCTATTGCTGCAATAAGTACCAATGTAATAGGAATAAAATATTTCATCTCTAAACCTGCAAGTTTAAACTTTTCTTTCATAAAAATCACTCCCAATATTAAAGTCTTTATAAATTTAAGTTAATCCTATCCTATTCTTTTTGAGCCTAAAAGTCAAGTATTTAACCATTCTATTTTATAATATTAACCATTCTATAATTATATCTTTTATTCATTAATCAAAAATAATTTTATAAAAAAACTTTCTCTATAATAAACAGATTTATATTATATCTGCCTGTTATAAAGAAAGTCTTTATTGTTAATAATTATCTAATTTTAAAATTTAACTTTAGGTACTTCTTTAGCCCCTTCATCTGCTTTAAATAGAGGTTCTTCTGTAAATTTAAATATTCCTGCAAAAATACTTCCAGGTATCATTTTTATACTTTGATTATATGAAGTAACAGTATCGTTATAAAATTGACGGGCATACCCAATCTTATCCTCAATATCTTTTAATTGTTTTTGTAAATCCATAAAATTGGTATTTGCTTTAAGATCAGGATAGCTTTCTGAAACCATCATTAATCTACTCAAAACTCCACTTAACTCTCCACTTGCCTTCATTTTTTCATCTATTGTAGATGCAGTTGTATAACGACTTCTAGCTGAAATTACAGCATCTAATGTTTCTTTTTCATGTGTTGCATATCCTTTTACAGTTTCCACTAAATTAGGTATTAAATCTACTCTTTTTTGAAGCTGGACATCTATCTGACTCCAAGAATTTTTAACTCTTTCATGAAGTTTAACAAATTTATTTTGATAAGATACAGTCAAAAGAACTAATAAAACAAGAACAATTATAAGAATTATCATATTTTTTCTCCTTTAATATTTGTATTTTATAAGATTTTATTTATTTAGAAAGCTCCGCCTCCACCACGGCTTCCTCCACCACCAGAAGATCCTCTACTAAATCCACCTCCACTACCACTTGAAGAAGATCTTGTAGATTTTGCAACCTCTCTCATAGAACGAGAAGCAGCCTTTACAGTAGAGCTTTCCATAGTTCTGAAAGCTCTACTGTAAAGATATGTATTCATAAGAGATGTTCTATTTCTTCCAACTCTTAAATTAATATCATCTTCTCCTCTTAATGCAGCTATCTTTTTATATCCAGCAGCTACTTTTTCAGCCACTCCTAAAGCTATTGCATATACAAAATAATGTTCCCATAAATGTATCGAAGCCAGTTTAGCTTCTTCTAAATTACTATAATCAACTAGAAACTTTTTAAAAGCTTTCCATCTTGAGTATGCTTCTTCCTTTTCTTTGCTTGGTCTGCTTATTGCTGCTGCAAATATTATTAATGGCATTCCTAAAAAATTAAATAACATAAATTTAGGATCTTGAAATACTGCTATCAACACCATTCCACCAATGAATAAAAGTATTCCTGTTATAACTCCAAGTCCTACAGCTAATGTACTTCTTTTATCTTGTTTTAATCCTTTAGAAAGCATGTCAGTATAGACTAAGGTTTTCCATTTTTCAAAATTAGCATTAAATTTTTTAGCATTTGTAAGATTTTTAGAAACATATTTCTCTATTTCTTCCAAAACTACCTTTTCTCCATCTCCAAGCTCATTTATATACCATTTAAAAACTAATTTTTCATAGTCCTTTAATTGGGAAGTTCCTCCATTTATTTTTCTTAATATAGTTTTCTTAATACTTTTCCCTCTTGAATTAACTTCATTTATCTCTTCCATCTCTAAATAATCTTTTCTTACCAAATCCATTACAGTAGCAAAAAGATGTTCTGGAGCTGGATACATTTTTCTTGATACTAGTGTTCCTGCAACTGCTGGAGTATAATCATCTGGAAGTTCTCTGAAATATTCCCCATAAGGATTAGTTACCTTATATTTTTTACCATTTTTTAAGTAAATAAATATCACTAAAAACAGCCACCAAAGTATCCCACCATAAAAAATAACTCTACTCAATATCAAGCCTTTTACTGCTCTATCTCTTTCTTTATTTGATTCTTCAGCCAATCTTCCTTCCATAGCCATTATTTTTTCATAACCTTTTGATTTTTTTATATAGCTTGGATTTATTTTACTGACTACTTCTTTTGGAAAAAGAATGTTTGTTTCAACAAATTCTCCCTGTCTATAGTTTTTTAAACTAAAAAATATTTCATTTCCACTTAATATCTCTATATTTCCTGTAAGAGGTCCATGCCCAAAAGCATGTATTTCATTTTTTTCTACTTTCTTAGGAAGTATTACTTTTACTGAAACATCTTTTATACTATTCTGCCAACCTCTTCCAACCATTTTCCTATTAAATTGTGCTATATCTTCATATACAGTTACCCCTCTAGGAAGAATATATCTAAATCCGAAATATCTTTTTTCATCTCTCATAGGAGAATAAAGCTTTATTTTATAAAGTTCATCACTTGTTGTTACAGTATAAGAACCTGAAGATGTTCCATTTTGATTAACTGCTGGTATAAATTCTCCATTTTTTTCATAAAAAACTTCTAATGAATTTAGTTTTCCATATCCTTTAGCATCAATATTATACAATACTCCATTTATTTCACTAGCATTATATAAGACTATCTCTTCCACAACTACTGAACCATCTTCTTGTATTTTAGCTGTTATGTCCAGACTGTCTACCCTATATGATGGTGCTGAAAATACGACTGAAAAAACTGTAAAAAATACAGTTATCAAAAAATAAATTTTTTTTAGTTTTTTCAAAACTTCCCCTCCTGTAATTTAATCAAGATTATATATTTTTGAATACTTTTCTTTTAAATACTCTATATAATATTTGGGTTCAAGCTCTTCTCCAGTTATCTCTTGAATAAGCTCCCCTGTTTCTCTTAACTTTCCATAAATATGTATTCTATCTCTTAACCACCCCTTTATTCTATCTAATTTACCATTTTCAAGAAGTGAATCTATATCCATATTTTGTTTCATAGCATTATATAGTTGAGCTGCATATACATTTCCCAAAGCATAAGATGGAAAATATCCTATAAGTCCACATGCCCAATGTACATCTTGCAATACCCCTTCTCTATCTGTTTTAGGCATTATTCCTAGATATTCTTCCATTTTTTTATTCCATACTTCAGGAAGATTATCTATTTCTATTTCACCATTAATTATTCCTTTTTCTATTTCATATCTAATCATTATATGCAACGAATATGTCAATTCATCTGCCTCTGTTCTTATGAAAGAAGGTTCTACTTTATTTATCTCCTTATAAAGTTCCTCTAGCTTTATTTTCTTCAAAAGTGGAAATATATCTATATTTCTATTGTATATTCCCTTCCAAAAACTCATACTTCTTCCTATCATATTTTCATAAAATCTTGACTGTGATTCATGAAGTCCCATAGACCCTCCAGTAGCTAGAGTTGTTCCTTGTAAATCATCTCCTATCTGCTGTTCATATATCCCATGCCCTGTTTCATGAATAGTACTAAATATTGAAGAAAAAGGAATATCTTCTATGTATTTAGTAGTAAGTCTTACATCATTTTTATCTAAGTTTAATGTAAATGGATGCTCACTTTCAGCTGCTACTCCTCTGTCAAAATCAAATCCTAAATACTCACTTAAAAATCTATTAAATTTTCTTTGGTCATCAATAGCTACCTTTTCATTTATACACGATTTTTCATCAATTTTCTTTTTCTCCATTATTTTTTTTAAAAGTGGAACTATTTCTATTCTTAATGCACTAAAAATTCATCTAATTTTTCTGTAGTCATTCCTTTTTCATATTCATCTAAAATTATATCATATACTTTTTTATCTTTTTTGCCTTGATATTCTGCAAATTTTATATTAAATTCAAATATTTTTTTCAAATTTTCTTTAAACATTTTAAAATCATTTTTAGCTTTTGCCTCTTCCCATATTCCTTGAGTTTTAGCAGTTAATTCTGAATACTCTTGATATTCATGAGGAGGTATTTTACTTATCTTTTCTATTTCTTCAGACATATTATCTACTTCTTTTCTTTGAATATCATCTAATTTTTCTCATTTTCCTTTAAAAAATTAACAAGATTTAAAAATTCTTCTGATGTCACTATGTTATAGCTTTTCATACTCAAATATCCTACCATTTCAGAAAGAAGTTCCCTTCCCTTCTTAGGAGTAGTTGTTTCTAAATCCCACTGTAATATTCCCAATGTTGAATCTATAAGTTTTTTTCTTTAATTAATTCTCTAAATTTTTTATCTTTTTTTCCATATTTTATTCCTCTCTCTTATTTTCTAGTCTAAAATTTCTTGGATTTTGTGGATTTTTCTCTTTCCATAATCCTAATTTTTGTTCTTGAGCATTCTTAAATGCTTTTCTATACTCTTTTTCTCTCTTAGCATGATATTCATAAAACCAAGCATTTCCAGTTTCTATCATTTCTAAATTTATATCTTTATTTTTATAAAATACTTTTCCTACCTTTCTTCCATATTTATCTTCATTTATTACTTTTATATCAACATTTTTATTTAATATTCTATTTTCTAAATAATTTTTAGAATCTTTTCCATAACTCTGCTTTAGTTCAGGAGCATCTATTCCATACATTCTTACTTTTATTCTCTGACTTCCAGATTGAAGTAAAATAGTATCTCCATCAGACACTCTTATTACTTTTCCACTAATGGCCATGGCTACTATACTTAAAGAAAATATAAATATTGAAAGTAATATTTTTCTCATATCTATCCCTCTTCTCTATAAATTATAAAATCACTTTGGGTATATTATACTTTATTTTGAATTATTTTAATAGTAAGCATAATTTATTCTTATCTATTATAATGCTACTACTCTTTGCAGAATTTTTCCTATTTTTAAAAGTTCCATTATTATAAACAATATATAAATTCTCATTAAAAATATTATTCCAAACATTAGTGCAAAAACAAAAGTTATCCCTTTCTCTGATTTTTTGAAGCTACCATTATAATACATTCTCTAAATTGATATCCAACTTCTATTTAACTCTATCATCTCTATCCTTCCTAAATTATTTTATTGTTTTTTTATGATTTTATCATATTATCATACATTAAGCTATCAACTATAAGTTGCTTTTCACTATTTTAATTATATTTACTTACTTTTAAAACCTTATTACATATTTATTACATATTTATTAAATATCATTAATCCTATTTTTAAACAAACAATTTCTCTACAAAAAACCTACTTCTCTATTCTTAAAACTTTTAATATAAAAACTCATGAACTTTAGAATATTTATTTCTAAAATTACATGGGCTAAAAAACTCATAAAATTACTCCTCAAATTTATGCTAACATTTTATTCTTCTTAAAATATTCTATTTTCTTCTATAACAACCAATATTATAAAAAATTAAAAGGATTAACTTCTCAAAATTTCAGAAATTAATCCTTTACAGTTAAATATTAATTATTTACTATTTTTGCTAGAACTCCATTTAAAAATTCAGATGTTTTTTCATCTCCATATATCTTAGCAAGTTCTACTGCCTCATTTATAACTATTTCATATGGAGTATCTTCACATAAAATTTCATACACTGAAATTTTTAAAAGAGCTTTTTCTACATTTCCAATTCTTTCAAAACTCCAACCAGTTATTTTTTCTTCTATTACCTTTAAAATTTTGTCATTATTTTCAGCTATTCCATTCATATATTTTTTTATGAAAGCTATCTCATTTTCATTTTGAAGAATCTCTTCTCTGTTTAAATAACTTTCTAATATATCTTTAGTATTTTCTTCTTTTATTTCTCCTTCAAATACTAATTTAAATAACTCTTCCCTTGCTAATCTTCTACTCATTAACTTTCCTTTCTAATCTTCTTTTATTTTCTCTGCTATAAATTTTTTAATCTTTTTTATAAATGTCATATCTCCAGTCTTATAACCTATAATACTTAAAACTACTATAAAAACCGTTTTAGGTAAACCATATTCTACAAGAAGAACACCTAAAACAAATCCTATAAAGCAACCTAAATACTTTCTCCAGTTATTTACAAGAGATACCACCAATTTTTCAAGCATCTCAGCTAACATATGATCACCTCTATTCTTCTGAAGTATTTGGAGATTTTATTGATAACTTAGAAATTTGTACTTCTACAGTATCAACATCTAATCCCATCTTATCAGATAATCTGTTTTTTATTCCATCTTGAATAGAAGCAGTTTTCTCTGCAATATTTCCATCTGTAAGCATATCAAGTTTTATTTTCACAAAGAACTTTTTTCCTCTTTTACCTGTAAAAACTTTTATTCCTTCTACATCTTTGTCCCTAGAAAGCATCTCTTTTACAAAATTTGTAACAGAAGCTGCTGATATAGTAACCTTTCCATTTTCTGTTTTTATTTCATAATCACCTGTTTTTTCAAACATAGAGAAAAATTTTAAAATACATAACAAGAAATAAGCTACACATATGATAACTATTGCAACATTAGTCTTTGTTGAATCTAGTGGATTAAATTTTACAATAAAATCCGGCATTACAATACATACTATTCCAGTGATTGATAATATAAATATTCCTACCCACCCTAGAAAAAATAGAAATTTATTAGTCATAATAATCCCACCTTTAATAAAAGTTTAGAGGCGCTTTGAGACGCCTCTTTATATTATAATCCTTCTTCTGTATCTTCCTCTTCTTCAGAAGTTCCTTCTGTTCTGATTTTTACATCTTGAACATATACATTTACTTCAACAACTTTTAGTCCACTCAATTCAGATACTGCTTTTAGAACAGCTTTTTGAACTTCATGAGCTACTTCTGAAATTGGATATCCAAATTCTACGATTACAAACACTTCGATGCTGCACTCTTTTTCTCCGACTTCTACTTTAACTCCATTAGTTGGTCTTTTCTTTCCTAGCATTTTACTAACTTCATCTACTACTCCACCAGCAAGTTTATAAATTCCTTCTACATCTCCTGCAGCTTTTGCAGCTATTGTTTTCACTACATCATCAGCTATTCTTATATTTCCTAATTCATTCATTGAAAACACCTCCATGTACTATGTAACACTATTATATCTAATTTTCCTAAAAAAAACTACACTTAATTATTTTTTTTAGAAAAATTCTCTTCTATAAAATTAGTTGAAGTTTTTCCTTCAAGATATAATTCGTTATTAAAAACTTCTAAGTGAAATGGAATAGTAGTATCTATTCCTTCAATTATATATTCACTCAGTGCTCTCTTCATTTTTGCAATAGCTTCCTCTCTATTTATTCCAAAAGCTATTAATTTTCCTATCATCGAATCATAATAAGGACTGATTTCATATCCTTGGTAAGAATGCGAATCTACTCTTATTCCATTTCCTCCAGGAACTATATATTTTGTAAGTACTCCTGGTGATGGAAGAAAATCATTTTCAGGATCCTCTGCATTGATTCTACATTCAATAGCATGTCCATATAATATAACATCATCTTGTGCAATATTTAATTTTTCTCCTGCAGCTACTTTTATTTGAAGTTTTATAATATCAACTCCTGTTACCATTTCAGTTACAGTATGTTCTACTTGCACTCTTGTATTCATTTCCATGAAAAAGAAGTCATTATTTTTATCAACAAGAAATTCTAAAGTTCCTGCTGAATCATAATTTATAGCTTTAGCAAGAGTTACAGCAGCTTCTCCCATGGCCTTTCTAATATTATATGGTAATGAAAACGATGGAGCTTCCTCTATAAGTTTTTGGTGTCTTCTTTGAATAGAACAATCTCTCTCTCCTAAATAGATGACATTTCCATGTTTATCTCCCATTATTTGAATTTCTATGTGTCTTGGGTCTTCCACAAATTTTTCTATGTATACATCTGGGTTTCCAAATGCAGATTCTGCTTCATTTTGAGCAGCTACTATATTTGCAGCAAGTTCTTCATCATTTCTGGCAATTCTCATACCTTTTCCACCACCACCAGCAGTGGCTTTGATCATTACAGGATATGTTATTCTTTCATTTACTTCTTTTTTAGCTTCTGCAATACTTTTTATTATTCCAGTTCCATTAGTTACAGGAACTCCATTTTCTATAGCAGTTGCTCTGGCAGTTGCTTTATCTCCCATTTTTATTATACATTCAGGTCTAGGTCCAATAAAAGCTATATTATGCATTTCACATATCTTTCCAAATCTTGCATTTTCAGAAAGAAATCCATAACCTGGATGAATAGCATCTGCACCTGTAATCTCTGCTGCTGCTATTATATTAGGTATCTTTAAATATGATTCTGAACTTGATATTCCTCCTATACATACAGCTTCATCTGCAAGAATTACATGAAGACTTTCTTTATCAGCTTCTGAATATACAGCAACTGTTTTTATTCCCAGTTCTTTTGCTGCTCTTATAATTCTAACTGCTATCTCTCCTCTATTAGCAATAAGTATTTTTTTAAACATATTTTCTTTCCTCCTGGTAATCCAAATCATTTCAGATTATTAAATTTTGATCTTTAATAGTGGCCTTCCATAATCTACTGGATTACCATTTTCAATATATATTTCTTCTATAATTCCAGAATAGCTTGAAGTAATAGTTGTATTTACTCCAACTGTTGAAACATATCCGATTTCCTGTCCAGCTTTTATTTTCTGCCCCACTTCTATTACAGGTTCTCCATTCTTTTTCACATAAAAATATCTTCCTATATGGTCAGATAACACCTCTTTAAAATCTACTGCTTCTTTATTTTCTATAATCTTAGTTTCTTTTACTATCTCTTTTTTACTGCTGCAGTAAGGGGTCCTTTAATTGTAACTTTAAAATTAGAGTCCTCATATGATATCTCTGTAAGTTTCTGCTCCTGCAAAACTTTCATCAATTCTTCAACTGCCTTTATATCTCCCCTCATAAAAACCTCCTTATTTTTTTATATTTTACCACTCCAAGACTTTTATTTCAACAAAAATTACATATGTTATTTTATAGTAAGTTTATCTATTCCAATTAAATCTATAATTTCATCTATAAACAATCTTGAGGGAGCTATCTTGTACTTAGTTGTTCTTATCTCCTTAACTGTTTTTGTTTTTATTGCAAAACTCAATTTAGTTTCTCCAGGATAAGATAGAATTATTTTTTTCAATCTGCTAAATTTATCTTTATCTTCTTCTTTCAGAAGTATATAGGCTACAAATTTCTTATCTCTTACTATATCATCTAAAAATTTTATATTTTTTACAATCAGCTTTTTAGTTTCTGCTCCTTTAAAATAATCTGTCTGCACACTTCCTTCAATATATACAATTTTTCCTTCCATAAATATATGCGCATTTTCTGCATAATCTCTAGGAAAAACTATACAATTTATTTTGTCATAATAATCTTCTAATTCAAATAAGCACATGATTTGTCCAGTTTTCTTGGTAACTATTTTTTTTATCTCTCTAAGTATACCACATGTTCTGAAAATCTGCACATTTTTTTCCTCTTTTAATTCTGCTATTCTAGAAAGCCTGTATACTTCTATTAATCTTCTATAATTATCCAGAGGGTGTGCACTAAAATAAAATCCAAGATATTCTTTTTCTCTTGCTAGAAGTTCTTCTAAAGAATATTCTGGTATCTGTGGAAGTGTAAAAACTCCAAGAGAAGATTTTGCTTCTCCAAAAAGATTCATCTGTTGTATTTCATCTTCTTTTATTTTTCTTGTTGCATAATCCAATATTTTATCTACTGATTCAAATTTTTGTCTTCTATTTCCTGGAAGTCCATCTAGCGCTCCAGCTAATATAAGAGATTCCAAAGCTTTTTTATTTAACCCATGTTTTCTTGTACGAACTACAAAATCTTCAAAATTTTTATATTTGCCATTTTCATTACATTCTTCTAATATTTTACCTGATACTCCTTCTCCTACATTCTTTATAGCTGCAAGAGAAAAGATTATTCCTTCTTTATCTACTATAAATTTTGGACTTGCTCTATTTACATCAGGTAAATGTAATTTCAAATTATGAACTTTTGCATCTTCCATGTAAAAAGCTATATCTTCCACATGACTCATTTCCGAAGTCATCAATGAAGCATAATAATGTTTCATATAGTAAGCCTTGAAATATGCTGTCCAATAAGCTATAAGAGCATAGGCTGCTGAATGGGACTTATTAAATCCATACCCTGCAAACTTATCTATTAGTTCAAACATTTCTATTGCTTTTTCTTTTGTATATCCATTCGCCATAGATCTTTCTACAAATTTTTCTCTATTTTCTTCCATGATCTGGATATTTTTTTTACCCATAGCTCTTCTTAAAAGATCTGCTTCTCCTAATGAATAATTAGCCATTATATTAGCTATTTTCATTACCTGCTCTTGATAAAGTATTACTCCATAAGTTTCCTTTAAAGTAAGTTCAAGAGATGGATGTGGATATTTTATTTCTGATGTTCCATTTTTTCCATTTATAAAGTCATCTACCATTCCTGAACCTAAAGGTCCTGGTCTGTATAAAGCCAACAAGGCTATTATATCTTCAAATCTATCTGGTTTTAATTTCAATAATATCTTTCTTATTCCCTGAGATTCCATCTGGAATACTCCAGATGTATCTCCTCTCGAAAGCATTTCATATACTTTTTTTGAATTAAGAGGTATCTCTGATAATTCTATATCTTCTCCTAAATCTTCTTTTATATAATCTATTGTTCTCTGCAGATTAGTCAGATTTCTAAGCCCAAGAAAATCCATTTTCAACAATCCCAAATCTTCTAATTCTTTCATTTGGTATTGTGTAGATACTACTTTATTTTTATTATCACTATATAATGGAACTGTGTCTGTCAAAGGATCTTTTGTAATAACTATTCCAGCAGCATGAATAGATGCATGCCTTACTTTATTTTCCAATCTTGCAGATATGTCTATTACCTTTTGTATCTCTGGATCATTAAGATACATATTTTTAAATTCTTCTACATTATTAAGTGTTTGCTGTATAGTTGCATTAAATGGAACTAATTTAGCAATACTATCTACTTTAGAAAGAGGTGTATCCATAACCCTTCCTACATCTCTTATTGCAGCTCTTGCTTTCATTGTTCCAAATGTTATAATCTGTGCTACTTTATCTTCTCCATATTTTCTAATAACATATTCTATTACTTCCTGCCTTCTTTCTTGACAAATATCTATATCTATATCAGGCATAGATATTCTTTCAGGATTTAAGAATCTCTCAAAAATAAGGTTATAATCGAGAGGATCAAGTTCTGTTATTCTAAGAGCATAGGCTACAAGACTTCCAGCTGCTGATCCTCTTCCTGGTCCTATTGGAATTCTGTTTCTTTTTGCATAATCTATAAAATCCCATACAACTACAAAATATGCAGCATATCCCATTTTTTCTATAACTGAAAGTTCATACTCTACTCTTTCTAAAACTGATATTGTCAATCCATGAGGATATCTTTTGGAAAGCCCAAAATATACAAGTTTTCTTAAAAACTCCTCTATCGTTTTCACACAAGATGGTATTTCATACTCTGGAAATTTAAATTTTCCGAATTCTATATTTACATTACACCTTTCAGCTATTTCAATAGTATTATTAACAGCTTCTAAATATTTTGCTCCCAATCCATCTATTATCTGTTCTCTACTTTTAAGAAAGAGCTCATCTGTTTCTATTCTCATTCTTTTTTCATCAGCTACTTTTGCTCCTGTTTGGACACAAATAAGAATATCCTGAAGAGTATGTTCCCCTTCATTTACATAGTGAGTATCATTTGTTGCTACCATTTTCAACTGATGCTTTTGAGCTAAATTATAAAGTTTCTCATTGAGAGCTGTCTGTCCCTTTACTCCATTTGCCTGTACTTCTATATAAAAATTATCTTTTCCAAAAATATCTACATATTCATTTACTATTTCATCTACCTTTTCTTCACTCTCATTATCTAGGATTCTTCTTGGAATCTCTCCCTGCATACAAGCTGAAAGTGCTATTATTCCCTCACTATGCATTTTTAAAAATTCTTTATCAATTCTTGGCTTATAATAAAAACCTTTAATATAACTCTCAGAACTTATTTTAAGAAGATTCTGATATCCTTTATTATTTTCAGCAAGAAGTACCAAATGAAATATTCTTCCTTCTTTTTCAAGCATAGAAAATTCTGATACATATGCCTCAAGACCAATTATTGGTTTTATTCCTTTTTTTATTGCTTTTTTATAAAATTCCAATACTCCAAAAAGATTTCCATGATCTGTTATTGCTATTGCCTGCATATTGAGTGCTTTTGTCCTGTCTAAATAATCATCTATTTTACCTACTCCATCAAGGAGGCTGTATTCAGTATGAAGATGAAGATGCACAAAGTTTTTTATCATAAAATATCCCCTCCTCTTTTAGAGTTTATTTTTCCTCAATGATATATTATACCATAAATTTTATTAGTTTTTTCTCAAAATTATATACAAAATCATATTTTATCTTCAAGACAAAATTAAAGAAGGCAGTTGATATTGAAATCAACTACCTCTCTTTTCTTTCCCCATCTATATTACTTCTTTAAAGAAATCTCTTACTTCCAGCAAGCTTTCGCATTTTCTATATACCAGCTTATTTTCTTCATTAGTAAGCTGTACAGTATCTTCTACCACTATACATCTTATTCCTCCTGAAACAGCTGCTTTTAATCCTAATACAGAGTCTTCAAGAACAACTGCATTTTCTGGAACAACATCAAATTTTTTACAAGCTGCCAAAAATATTTCTGGGTTTGGTTTCCCATTCTTCACTTCGTCCCCAAAAACAAACCCATCAAAATATTCATATATGCCTGTATCTTTTAATTCTCTTGCTGCAATTTCTTTTCCAGTAGATGTCGCCACTGCTGTTTTCATTTTCCTTTTCTTTAAAAAAGTTAATAATTCTAATACTCCCTTTTTTAACCTTATCCCTTCTTCTTCAACTACTCTCATTTGTATTCTTTTCTTCTCACTAATAAGTTTTTCACATTTTTCCTCATCTAAAAAACTCTTTAAAACACTTTCTGCATTTTTTATATTACCACCTTTTATCCTTCTCAAAATATTATAGGTGATATCTATTCCCATATTTTTCCCAGCTTCTACCCAAGCAATATTAGAAAGTCTTTCTGTATCTAAAAGCAGTCCATCCATATCAAAGATTACCAGCTTTATCTCTTTCATATTAATCAAGAAGTTCCTTAACCATTTGATATACTGCTTTTACATCTTCAATTTTTGTATTCCCACTTTCTTTATCTATTACAGCTCCATAGATATGTGGCATTACTTTTTCTACTCCTGCATCTAGACATATTTTTGTAATTTCTTTGAAATTACTTAAATCTACTCCACCTGATGGCTCCATCATTGGAACTCCATGTCTTGCACATGCTTCTGCTACTGCTTTTAGTTCATCTTTTGATTTCAGCCCTCCCATTGGAAAATATTTTATTCCCTGAGCCCTCATATCTAATACCATTGCCATTGCTGTATCTACATCTACTATTGCTGGTGTTTCTTTTGAACTTAATTCCCCTGTTGAAATTTTTACTTTTCCTACTATTCCTGTTGGACTCATCAATACATTTACTGCTGTATTTTCTGCTTTCATCGCTTTTAATGCTCCAGCTGCATATGCTGCTCCTGTAAACACTTGATTTACATGCCCTGGATCAGTTGCTGCTGCTATCAAAGCTGCTTTTTGAAATTGTGCCGGATCCCCTGCTCCAAGTCCTACAGATACTACTGGTACATCTTTCATATAATCTTTCACATACTCGATTCCTTCTTCTACTGTATCAAACTGCTTTGATAAAACACCTATAGCTGTATATCCATCTATTGCATTAAATACATCTGCTCCATTTTTTTTATCTTTAGCTAGAAAATTTACTGCTACTCTATCTTTATAAAATTTGATTTTTGTCTGCATTTGTTCCTCCTGATTATTTCAAAATCTCTTTTATTCTTTTACCTATAAATTTAATATCACTTTCTGTAAGAGCTCTCATATCTACATTTACTATTCCAAGGTTGGCATAATGTTTTCTCACATGAATCTCTGCTTCTCCCTCTCTCAAATGTTTCATGAAATCTTTTCCTGATATATCAGTAAGTTTTTCATTAAGCTTTATTTGAACTCTGTATATTTCTCTTCCAGCTTCATCCTGTACTATAGATGTTTCTACTTTGGGTTCATCTTTCAATTCCTCTATCAAAAGCCCTGCCAATCTCATCTGCTCATTTACAACTGCTTGTTCATCTCTTTTTGAATATTCTTCAACAGCTTTCATCAGACCCATCATGCACATCTTACCTATTTTCATAGCTCTTCCTATACCTTTATACTGCATCTTGATTGCATCTATATACTGTTTCTTTCCTGTTACAAATCCTGATGCTGGTCCACATAGTGCCTTAGCTCCTGAATATATTACCAGATCTCCGCCTAATTTAAGATATCTGTGTATATCCTCTTCAGCTGCTGCATCTATCAGCAATGGAAGATTGTGTTTATGAGCTATCTCAGCCATTTCTTCTATAGAAAGCATTCCCTTTTGTACTGCATGATGTGATTTTACATATAAAAGAGCTACTGTATTTTCATCTATTGCCTCTTCTACATGTTCAGGTTTTACTTCATTGCTACATCCTGCTTCTACTGGTATTCCTCCCCCCAATCTTATCATTGTAGTAATTGGAGCTCCATAATTTACTGCATGCCCTTTTTGAAGAACTACTTTATTTTTCAATCCAGTTGTATCTGGAAGTCTTTCTATAAGAGTAAGACTTTTTCCTGTTATCAGTCCTGCCACAGAAAGAGCAATAGCTGCTGAAGCACTAGACGTAACACAAGTATCTTCTCCACCTGTAACTTTAGATATCATCTCTCCTACTCTATCTATTAAATCGTCTATGACTACAAAATTTTGTCCTGCTTCCTTCATTGTTTCAGCTACAGTATCACTTATTTTTGATACTCCCAAAGCTGTCATCTTTCCACTTCCATTGATAACTCTTTTCAATCCTATTTTCTCATATATATTCATAACTTTTTCATCTCCATATTATTTTAGAAAAGTAAAGCCAATCCTCCAATAAGCATCGCTCCTATTATTGCTCCTCCTGCTATGTGTCTGTCAAATTTATAGAAAAGAGCTGCTCCTAAGAATGACCCTACTCCTGCTGGAATATTATATTGAATAGCAGATAATATAATAAGAGGACCAAGGAATCTTCCAGTAGCATTTCCAGCTCCCATCATTATTCCTGTACCACCAGCTGACATTCCATCAGGCATAGCTTTTCTTATAGCAATTATAATAAATCCAATAGCAACTCCAATAGCTCCTCCTACTATCAGTGCTAAAGGAAAACTTTTTACAGGACTTTCTATTCCAGAAGCTAAGAATAGTGCCGGTATTCCAACTCCAACTCCTGTCATTAAAGAGCCCCCTATATCAAGTAATCCTACCAACGGTCCTTCCAATACTCTAGCAATTAAGAATCCTGCTGCAAACCCTGCTGCTGCTGCATAATCTCCACCATTAAGCCCTTGATCCAACATTTTTACTACAAATATTTCATTAAAAGCTCCAACTTTATGCACTACATACATATGAGTTCCTGCAAATATTGCTGCACATGCCATTCCTACTAATATTGGAAATGACATATCAGCTAATAAAAAATTACTTTTTTTATTTTCCATAATTTATGCCTCCTAATCTAACTATAACCCTAATTTAGCAAAAAATCCTCTAAAGTAAGCAATTACAACAAATAACACAACTACTATTGTAATCATCACTTTTACAGATTTATTATATCCACTTTCATCAATAGTCTGTCCTATAAGAATTCCTAAAACTATTCCTGGTACAGCATTTCCCATTATCATATGAGCCATTCCACCTAGAACTGTTGCCCACACTCCAGTTATTTTTCCAGCATCTAAAGCTGCAAGCCAGAATACTATTGGCATTACTGGATTAATCATTAAAGCTGCTGCTGGTGATAATATTTCTTTTGCTATTTGAGAAAGAGAAGCTGGAATAAGAAAAGCCACTGTATTTAAAAATGTAACTACAAGTGCTCCTATAAGTCCTCCTGCTATTCCCATTTTCAAAGGATTATAAAGAGTTTCCTCCACTTTTTTATTTTTAGATAATAGTGCTGCTGCTGCAAAGTTAGGAACTACTCTATGAAATACATCTTGAGTAAGTGCACCTGCAGCGACTACTGCTGCTGCCGCATTGAATAAGAAACCTAAACCAAACGAAAAATGTGCCATTGTATCTCCTTGACATGCATTAAGTTCCCCTAGTGTACGAAAGGCTCCCATTGATTGGGAATTAGGAGTATGAAACATTCTAGCTGCCCCTGCTGCTATTGCTGCTCCTCCTATAAATCCGATTATTAATGACTTGATGACTATAAATATCATACTTTCCTCCTTCTTAGAGTTTTATATATTTTACTTCATATTCTATTTCCATTTCTATGTGATATATAGTTTTTTCTCTTGGCATAAAAAGTTCCAAAAATCTTTCTATTGTTTTTTCTTCTTTTATATCTAACAAATATGTTTCCAAAGGTTCAAGCTTTACTATTACTCCTGTTATTTCAGTTTGAACTTTTCTTCTGAAAGAGGCAAATATTTTTCCTAAAGCTTCCTCTTTTGTTTTTCCTGAATCTTTTATTCTCATAGTTTTTATTTCACTATTTAATTTAGCCTCTTTCATTTTATGCCTCCTGAAAAATTTTTACATTTTATTGACTCTTTTATACTCTTCTACAAGTCTTCTTCCTAATTCTTCTGTATCTAAAAATCCAAATCCTACCACTTGATATCCCTGTTTTATAGCTGTAACTCCAGCATCAACTGATCTCAAATGTGAAGTTGCTTTATATCCATATTTAGTTTGAGCCATAATAGCTCCAGCTCCTCCACTTCCACAAAAAGAAATTCCAAATGTTGCATTATTTTCTTTCATTACATCTCCGAGCTTCATATCTGCTGCCATTCCAGGTATAACTATTGCTTTTCCACCAGCTGCTTCTACTCCCTTTGCTACATTTTGACCTTTCCCTAATCTGTGACCTATTACTACTAAAATCTCTTTTTCCACTTTTTTTACCTCCTAAAATATATTATATCATTAATCAATTCTCTTTTTGCATTTCCATTGCCAGTTGCAATTGAATAGCTGCAAGTACTATTTCCATTCTATTTAAATCTCTTTTATACTTTTCTGCCAGTGGTATAATTATTTTTTCTGAAACCTCTATTGCTTCTCTTTCCACTTCATCCTCTGGACAGTCATCTCCACAATCTAATGCTATATCTTCTTTTAATCTTTTTGCAAGACTTATCATATGTGCATAAAATACAAGCTTAAAATCTGGAAGAAACTCTATCTTCTCTTCTTTTAATATTTTTGTTGTATGTTCAGCATCTGGAAGATACATATCAAATTCCTCATCTGACATTTTTAATCTTGTTTGTACATCTTTTAGCAACTCTTTCACTAAATACCCTCCCTCTTTATTAATTCATTTTTATAAATACATACTTTGTTTTTATATATTTTTTAGCTATTACTACTTTTCCTACACTGTCTTCTAATTCTAATTTTCCATTTTCTACTATATCAAATATGGTAAGATCCCCCATATACCCCTCTTTAAGTTCTCCAAGTCCTTTTATTTTAAAAGCTCTAGCTGGTTTATATGTAACTTTTTCTACACATTTTTCTAGTGACCAACCAAGATACATCATTTTATTCATTGTATTTTCCAAACTTTCAACTGGTGTAACCATATTCCTTTCATAGAGATCTGTACTTATCATATCAGCTTCAAATCCTTCTTTTATTCCATCTCCTGCTATATCCAAAGAAAAACTTTCTGATCCATGCCCTACATCAAAGAGAACTCCACGTTTTATCGCTTCTTTTACTTCTGGAATAACTTTACCTTCCCTTATCAATCCATTTGCTTTATTGTTATAACAATGAGTCACTACATCTCCCTTTCCTAAAAGATTTAGTACATCTTCTACTTTTGGAGGTGCATTACCTATATGCACAACTAAAGGAACTTCAAATTCTGAAGCTATTTTTTTCCCTTCAACTATTGGATTTACTCCATTTTCCTTTACTACTGAACCACTTGCTCTAGCTTTTAAACCTACTATTATTTCTGGATATTTTTCTAAAGCTTCTTTTATTTTTTCCTTATTTATATTTTTCATATCACTAAGTTCACTGAGAGTCTGCAGTCCTTGATGAGCAATATTCAAATAAGAAAATATTCTTGTTTTAGATTTTTTTATGAAGTTCTCATAAAAATCATCTATTGTATCTGCTCCAGATGTTCCTGCATCTATTATTGAAGTTACTCCTTTTTTCACTCCTATTTCATCTGGAAAAGAACTTATTGCTGTTCCTTTAGGAAAACAATGAACATGTATATCTATAAATCCAGGAGCTACTATGCTATTTTCTACATCTATTACTTGACTTCCCTCTTCATTAATATCTTTCCCAATTTTTTTATTATCCCATCTTCTATTAGTATATCTGCTTTTGTCATATGAAAGTTATTTTTACTATCTAAAAGCCTTCCATTTTTTATGATAGTTTTCATTTCTAAAAACACCCCCTTAATTTTTGTTTCATTTCAAAACAATAAATCTTTTATCAACCTCATATTCTTGATATCAGTTATACATTTTTTATTTTATTTTGTCAAATTTTCAATTTTCGTCGTTATTTTTTATATAAGATTATATTTAGTTCCATAAATTATTAAACTATATATTTATTTTATTGAATTTATATGCTATTATTTCTTTATAGACGAATATTATTTTTAAATTTTATCGTTTATAAAATATAAAAAATATAAAATATCGTATAAAATAATTTTGAAATGGGGGAATTTTTTTGAAGAAAAATTTTAATGATTATATCAGTTTAAGTGAAAAGGAGATAGATATCAAATTTAATAAAGTTTTTTCAAAAAAAGAAAAAATTCTTTTTGATTTCTTATTAAAAGATAAAGAAGAAATATTAAGCAACAATATTCTTGTTCCTATATTAAAAATAAAAAAACTTTTAATGCTAGGAGAATTAGAAAATATTCTTAAAATATTTCAAAAACTTACAGAAAAAGTAATTATCTATACTATTTTTAAATTAGAGCTAATAGAAAAGAAAGGTGCTTTCTCTATTATTTCTTCCTATCATATAGAAAAAAATAATATTAAAGTAATTTTTACTGAAGAATTTAGATCTATTTTTCAAAAAAATTCTTATTTTCAAAAAAATGATTTTGATATACTTCTTTTTTTCCAAAATGACTATGCTATTGCTCTATATAATTTTCTTAAATTTAATATATCTATGAACAAATCTATTGAAATTTCTATAAATAAATTAAAAAGTCTTCTTGGATTAGAAAAATCCTATGACAGATTTTTTGATTTTGAAAAAATGATACTTAAACCAGCTTTTAAAGAAATTTCAAAAGTAACTAAAAAAAATATTGAATATACAAAAATTAAAAACAGAGATTCTTCTAATTCTAAAATTATAGGATTATTTCTTGAAATTCAAGATATAAATGAGCAGGAAAAAGCATCTCTTGCTAATAATGTTATAGAAAAAATAGAAACAGCAATTTCAATTACAGATATAAAAAAAGACCTTTGGGCAAAAGTCTTCAAATCTTTAGATGATAAAAGTTATGAATATATAATGAAAAATGTAAATTACAGTATAGCTCACTATCCTAAAAATGGTTTTAAACTTTTCTTTGAAGAAGCTATCGATCTAAACTATGCTGAAAATAGATTTAAAAATAAAATTACTAAATTCTCTGAAACTTTTAAATGTATAGAAAATATTGAAAAAAAATATACTTCTCTTGCTCAATTGCATTCGGATTTATTTAAAATACTGGCAAATTTAAAATTTAATTACCTTACTTTAAATCCTCAATTTTTAAAATCTCTTCAATCTCTAAAGTTAAGAAAAGAGCTTGAATACTTTGACAGTGATTTTATAATATTTGCAGAATATAACGATGGGGAAATAAGCTATATATCATTATTTGAAAATTAATAAAAAAAAAGTGAAATTAAAGCAGAAATATATTTTTAGAACTTTTTTAGTAGAAAGGTTTATTATTAATCCTGTTCATAAAACATAGAAGAATAGGTAAAGAATTACAATAGTTACACTGCTGCAGCTCAGTATTTATAGCAGTTAAAATTCTAACTGCTTAATTACTAGAAACTTGCTTTACTCAAACATACTATTCTTTATTTTACTTACTTCATTAATTATACAAATCTTTCTAATCTCCAAATTTCTAAAACAATTCAGCTTTTAATTCACTTTTTTTATTTATTCTTGGGTTATTTAAAAATTTACATAGTATCCATATTCTTTAAACAAGTCAACTACTTGTCCTACATTTTCACTTTTTACCAAAATATGAAAATCTTCTCCTTTTAATAAAAGAGGTTTAAATCTTTCATCTTTTGTTATTGTACTTATTAATTCTCTATCATTTTTAAGTTTTAATACTACAAACTGGTGTTCAGCTTTTATAGCACTGCTTTTTTCTACTAAATCATCAAAAAATCCTTGCCATAATTCATTCAGGTTATCAGATATTTTGACTTTAAATTCTGCAATTCTCTCTTCAAGCTCTTTATATCCATTTATACCTCTGAGAAAATTCTCTTTTGTGAATTTATACTTATTACCTGCTATTTTTTGAGATACTCTTTCTAGAAACATAGTTTTTACTGGAACATCTCCTATTATCGTAGCTATTAATCTATCTTCATCTAAAATTACTTCCCCTTCATCTTTTGTATGAGCAAAATCAAAATCATCTATTCTTCCTAAACAATATTTTCCTAAAGCTGTTATTTTTATATATTTAAGTCCATCATATTTACTTAAATATCCATTTTTAAGATATAAACAATTGTTAATAGATGGATAGTCATAGTATAATTCCAACACTCCCATAGTTCCCAGAAGAAATAAAACAGATTTTATAAATGGAATAACAACATATGCAAGATATCTCTCATAGTTTAAGATTTTTGTTCTTTCATAGTTAGCTTCATTTATATAAATATAATCATATGCATCCTTTATATCTATAATCTCTATAAATTCATCTCTATATAGTATAGTTTTTATTATATTATCTACACTTACAATTTTATCATCAGGTATCTCATCTATTATTTTTTAATAGTGATAAGCCCTCTTTTTATTTCTTCTTTAGATTTCCAAATATTTTTTACACCTTTTAAATAATTTAAATATAGAGAAGTGTAATGATAATTTTCTTCCTGTATCAATTCACCATTAAGAAAATCCTGCACTATTTTTTTTATATTTGATACTCTAAAATACTCTTCATTCATATATTTTTCTTTTACTAAAAAGAAAAATAATGCTATAGTTTCAGTTTTCAAAAAATCCAAGTCTTTTGAATTTTCATAATACTCATTAATATTACAATATTTTTTCATATTGACTTTTGATTCCTTTAATATCTTTCCACTATTCGAAAGTACTATTCCCCCCTGTTTGTAAAAATCAAAATAAATTTTTAGATTTTCTGCCAATTCCTTTTCATTGTTATTTACAAGGCATTCTTCTATTTTAGTTAGAGGAATTATATTATACTCAGGAGGTTTTACCATAAATTGTCTTATAACTCTTATCAAGTCATAATCCATATATAGATATTCTCCTTTTTTATTATCTTTTTCTGCTTTAAAAAATAAGTATTCCTCTTTTAAGTCCTTATTTAAATCATAATTATTTTCCAATTTTAGATATTTTCCCCTCTCTTTAGGAGGAATAAAAAATTTCTCGTTCCACATTACTTCTTCAAAAACTTTTTTTACATTAGTATCTAATGTTGCAAATACAGAACAGAACACTTCTTCTTTAAGATACACCTGTTCTATCAAATCCATAAAAGTTTGCTTATTACTATTTTCACAAATCAGAGATATTTCAAAAAGTCCTAAATTGCTTCCTATATATCCCTCGGCTATCCAGTCCAGAAAATATCTGTTGTATAATCTAAACAAAATATCTTTAGGGTAGAACTCATTCAGTGCCTCTCTAAATCTGTCTTTACTTATTCCCATTATTTTCTCCCTGTAATCTATTCTCCAAGTATAAACTCAATATCTTTTTCTGTAAGTACTTTCATAGATGAACTATCTTCTGATATCAAATTATCTAATAACTTGCTTTTTGTATCTTGCAGTTGCAAGATTTTTTCTTCTATTGTATCTTTTAATATTAATTTATATGAAAATACTGTTCTATCCTGCCCTAATCTATAAGCTCTATCTATAGCTTGATTTTCTACTGTTTTATTCCACCATGGATCATAAATAAATATTGTATCAGCAGCTGTAAGATTTAATCCTACTCCTCCTGTTTTCAATGTCATAATAAAAACTTTATATTTATTATCTTTTTGGAATCTATCTACCAAAGACTGTCTATCTTTTGTACTTCCAGTCATCGAAAGATAATTTATTCCATATCTTTTTAAATCTTCACATATATTTTCTATAGAATTTATATAGTTTGTAAAAACCAATACCTTATGTCCATTCTCTACTGCCTCTACTATATTATTTACCAAAACTTCCCTTTTACTTGAAGTCACACCATTACTTTTAGCCTCTGGACAACTTGTTATTTGCCTAAGCTCATTAAGAGCCTGAAGAATAAAAAACTGTGTCTTTCCTATTCCATTTTCTCTTATCTGACTATTTACCATTTTATAATAGTAACTTCTTCTCTCTTCATAAAGTTTTTTCTGTTCCACATTCATTTCTATAAACATAGTCTTTTCTATTTTATCTGGAAGATCCTTCAATACTTCTTTTTTAACTCTCCTTAATATAAAAGGATAAATTTTCTTTTTTAATTCCTCAATTGCTTCTTGGTCATTTTCTTTTTGTATAGGTACAGCATAATAGTTATTAAATTCTTCTGCTGTTCCAAACATTGCTGGATTTAAAAATCTAAACAGTGAGTAAAGTTCTCCGAGATTGTTTTCTATAGGAGTTCCACTCAATGCTATTCTATTTTTTGAATTAAGAAGCATTATTGCTTTTGTTGTTTGAGCATTAATATTTTTTATATTTTGAGATTCATCAAGAATTATTGTATCAAATTTCATCTCTTTTAAAGTTTCAATATCATTTCTTATTGTCCCATATGTAGTAAGTATTACACTATTCTTTTTAATTATATCTATATTTCTAAAATTTCCATAATAAATTCCTACTTTTAATTTAGGACTAAATCTTTTTATTTCTCCTTCCCAGTTATATATTAAACTTTTTGGCATTATAACAAGACTTTTTTTCCCTTTTTCTTCATGAAGTCTTGTCAAAACTGCTATTGCTTGAAGGGTTTTTCCAAGTCCCATATCATCAGCCAGACATCCTCCTAAATTATTATCCATAAGATATGCCAGCCATTTAAATCCATATTCCTGATATTCTCTAAGTTGAGCTTTTACACTGGGTGGATCTATTTTATAATTTTTTACATTATTTATTCCTTTAAAGAAATCTCTACTTTTATTCATCTCTTGTGAAAATATTTTATCCTCTATCAATTCTTCAACCAGTGGTAGATCAAAGAAAGATAGTTTCACTTTTTTCTTATCACTATCTTTAAAAAGTCTTTCTAATTTTTCTATATATTTTCTATTGATAAGAGCACTTGTTCCATCACTAAGCATTATATAGGAATCTTTTCTATATGATGAAAGTACATCTAATATAGAAAATTTTTCTCCTTCTATTTCTAGTTCTATTTCTCCTTCAAGAAAATCTATAGAATGACTAAAATTTCCTACTACTTTAGGTTTTACAGCTTTTATATTATATTTTCTTAATTTATCTGTTCCTACTACCCTGTATTTTGATGCAAGCTGTAAAAGTTCTTTCATTATAAATTCTTTAGCAAGTTTTTCCTGCATTATGATAAGATTATCCTCATCTACATAAAAACCAGTTTTTATCTTTATATTTTTTTGTAGCCTAGCCAATACTTTAACTATCTCTTCCATAGCTTCAGGCAACCTATTCAAATCAACTTCACTTATAAATATTTTTTTTCGAGATTATTTACTACTGCTGTATATTCTATTTCATTTTTCTTCAAAAAATCATAATCCATAGTAGATATCATAAGTGTTATCTGAAGATATAAGCTATTATCCTGAGATATTTTTTCTATTATTATTTGAGGTATTGGAGTATTCTTTTCTCCCTGTACCACTTTATAATCTTTGTACTCTATCTCTATATTTTTAAAATATTTCATTGTTATAGTTATAAAATTTTCAAGTTCTTTTTTATAAATATTTCCTATCAACTCTTTTATAGTATGAAATCCATTATCTTCATTTTCTAAAAGATAAAAAGTATTATTCCTTACAACTAATTCATCATTTATTATATCAAAATCATTAAAACTACCATTTAAAAGAAGTTCAGTATATAATATATTTTCATCTTCTTCTTTTTCTTTTATTATCAAAGAAAGAGTATTATTTTCTTTTATCCACTGTATCTTATTCATATTCTCATCAACAAATTTATCACTATCAATAAGTAATTGAATGAGATTTGAGTGTTCACTTAAATAAGCTTCTCTATATTCTTTTTCCCAATCAATAAAAAAGCTATCTTCCTTTATTCCTTTTATATAAGAAAGAATTGATTGTGTTTTATCTGTATAATCATCTATCTCAACAAAATCCAAATTTTCCAATACTGTTCCATCATTATAAACTGGCACTATGTATTTTCCTTTTCCATCTGTTTTTAACATAAAGTAGATGCTATCTAATCTGTAATCCATTTTTTCCCAATTCATACCCATTTTCCTTATAATAATTTTATTTAACATATATTATATCAAATAATATATGCTTTATCAATGTTTAAATTTTTCTAATTCCTAATGTAGCGCTTTTTTAAAAAATTATACTTGTAACTTCTCCAGACATTCATTTATTATTATACCTTTTGTTCCAGTTTTTTCCAAAATATTGCAAAACTCTTTTACTACACTATAACTTTTCCCAAAATGCATTGGAATAATATTTTCAGGTTGCAATTCTTGAACAAAATATTTTCCTCCAAGAAAAGCATTTTCTTCTAAACGTGGATCAACAGGGAAAAAAGCTATATTTATTTTTTCTTTATTTCCTTTTATATCTCTTATTATTTTTTGAAAAGAATTTCTCATAAAATCCTCTTCTTCTTTTGTATCATCTGACCAATACCACCAGTTAAGATCTCCAGCATGAAATATAATCTTATCCCCTATTTTTACCCAGAAAGATACTCCTGCATCTGTAGACCCATACACTTTCACATCAAGTCCTTCTACTTTTACTTCATCACCTTCAGAAACAATATAACATCTTTTAGATGCAGATTTTATTCCTATATCACTACTGAGCACATAAGATATCTTCGGATTATTCTCTTGCCATTTCATTATATCAGGATTGAAATGATCTGCATGTGCATGAGAAGAAAAAATTACTACTTTTTTATCCATACTTATAACAAAATCGTTTATGTTTATTGAATTTTTTTTCTTTCGTGGAGTCTTGTAATAATCAAAAATTAAAATATACTCAGAATTCTCAACTACAAAGCAACTGTGATAGATGTAATAAATATTCATATTTCTCCTCCTTTTAAATTTCGACTATATATTATACCATCTTTCTTAAAAATCTAAAATCAAAATTTTTTAGTTTTTATTTTTAATAAATTTTAGAAATTGAAAAGTAAATTCATTTTAATATTCTAAACACTAAAATTTAATAAAACTATTCTCTCATCAAAATTTTAAAAGTAAATCTATAAATAAAAATACTGTTTAAACATTTTAATATAATCCTATAATTCTTTTTAATTATTTTAATTTTTAATTAAGTTGATAGATAATAAAAAAATGTTACAATAATTTATATTAATACTTTAAAGCTATTTTTAATTTCAATCAAAAAATTACTGATTTATACAACTGAATATTTTTTACAGTATAAATTTTTTTCATAAAAATAAATGTCGACTTTCTACAAACTACAAAATAATATTATTATAGTATATAAGGACGGAGAGGAAAATGGGTACTTTTAAGCCAATAACAAATACAAATTTATATGTTGAAGTAATAAATTCAATTATTACAGCCATTGCAACAGGAGAACTTAAATCAGGAGAAAAAATAATTGAACAAACTATTGCTACTGAAATGAATATTAGCAGAGCTCCAATAAGAGAAGCTATCAGAGAACTTGCAGCACAAGGAATTGTTGAATATATTCCTAAAAAAGGGGCTACTGTTGCTACATTAAATAAAAAAAGCATTGAGGAAACTTATTCACTTCGTGCTCTTTTAGAAGGAATGGCAGTAAGACTTGCCATAGATAATATGACAAAGGAAGATATCCAAACTCTAACATCTCTTTCTAAAACCATGACAGAAAGTTTAAAAAAGCAAGATGTAGAAAATTTTATTAATTGTGATGTAACTTTTCATAGTCTTATATGCCAAAGATCAAATCATTCAAAACTTCAAAAATTAATAGAAAATTTTGTACTTCAGACAAAGCTCTATATGAGAATGTCAAAATATAATATGTTGATAAATTCTAGTCTTTCTATTGAATATGGGGTGCATGATAACCTTATAGAATTAATTAAAATTAAAGATAAAGAAAAAGCAGAAAATGAAATGAAAAATCATATAATGAACTCTGGAGAAGTTCTTATAAATTATCTTTTAAAAAAAGATGAAATATAAAAAATACTATAAAGGATTAAGTTCTATATCTTCTAGGATTTAATCCTTTTTTATTTCCACACTTTATTCTTTCTATTCATTTTTAAGTATAAATATACTCATATAAAGCCTTTTTGTAATTTTTCAGAATATTTTTTTCAATTTTCTATTGACAAATCAATTTATAAGAGTTATCATTCAAGTATAAAGTTGATTGTCGACATTTAACAAAAAGTATTTTTGAAAAGTTACAAGGGGGAAAAATGAAATCATATTATTTAAATATCCCTTCTAATGTCTATAGTGGATTAGGGAGTGTAGATTATATTGAAACTGTTTTAAACAAAGAAAAGGTTTCTAATGTTATAGTATTTACAGACAAAGGTGTTAGAGGAAGTAGTTTCTTTTCTAAAATAATAGAAAAAATTGAAAATACTAAAATTAACTATAATATAATTGATAATCTAGCTACTGAACCAAGCTATCAGGATGTAGAAAAGGTTATGGAAGAACTGAATAAGTATAAAAGTGATTTTATCATTGCAGTAGGTGGAGGAAGCGTAATGGACATTGCAAAACTATGTTCAATTTTAAAAAATGCCTCTTACACAGTGAAAGATCTTTTAAAAAATCCAGCTTTAGGAAATAAACAGATAAAATCTTTAATGATTCCTACAACTTGTGGAACTGGTTCAGAAGCAACATGCAATTCAATAGTTTCTATTCCAGAAGAAGGTCTTAAAGTGGGAATCGTAAATAATAGTCTTATTCCTGATTATGTTATATTAGATCCAACAATGATAGAAAAACTTCCCAAGAAGCTTATTGCTTCCACTGGGGTAGACGCTCTTGCCCATTGTGTAGAATGTCTTACTTCTAAAAAAGCTAATCCTTTCAGTGATTTATATGCTCTTGCTGGTGGAGAGCTTATATTCAATAATATAAGAAAAGCCTATTTAAATCCAGATGATATGGAAGCAAAAACTAATATGCTTATAGGAGCATTTTATGGTGGAATAGCAATAACTTCATCAGGAACTACAGCTGTTCATGCACTTTCTTATCCATTAGGAGGAAAATATCATATCCCTCATGGAATCTCTAATGCAATAATGATGAGTCCAGTAATGGAATTTAATAAAGATGCTTGCTTGGAGCAATTTTCAAGAATATGTAACCGTTTAAGACCAGATATGTATAAAAATACATCTGAAGAAAAAACTGAATATATTATAAATGAAATAAAAAATATTGTTGAAGTCACAGAAATACCTGTTAGCTTAAAAGAATTTGGAGTGACTATAGATGATCTTGATTTCTTGGTTGAAGCAGGAAGCAAAGTAACAAGACTTCTTTCAAATAATTTAAAAGAACTAAATTTAAATGATATCAAAAATATTTATCTAAAAGTTTTAAATTAGGAAGGTGAAAAAATTGAGTAAACTACCTATAATAGGAATCACTATGGGAGATCCAGCAAGTATAGGACCTGAAATATCACTTAAAGCTTTAAATAACAAAGATATCTATAACAGATGCAGACCTATAATTATAGGAGATGCTTCAGTAATGAAAAAAGCTATTGAATATACAGGATTAACTAATTTAAAAATACACCCTGTTAAAAATGTAGCTGAAGCACTTTTTCAGTATGGAACTGTAGATGTTTATGATATGAAAATCGTAAACCCTGAGGATTTTGAAATTGGAAAAGTTTCAAAAGAAGCTGGAAATGCAGCTTTTCAATATGTAAAAAAAGTAATAGAATTGGCACAAAACAATGAGGTAGATGCTACTGTTACAAATGCTCTCAATAAAGAATCTATTAATCTTGCAGGGCATCATTATTCAGGACATACTGAAATATATGCTGATTTTACAAAAACAAAAAAATATACAATGATGCTTGCTCATGAAAATTTAAGAGTTGTCCATGTTAGCACACATGTATCTCTAAGAGAGGCTTGTGACAGATGTAAAAAAGAAAGAGTATATGATGTTATTAAAATAGCTGATGAGGCTTGTAAAAAACTTGGAATAAAAAATCCTAAAATTGGAGTAGCAGGACTTAATCCTCACTGTGGTGAAAATGGACTTTTTGGTACAGAAGAAATAGATGAAATTATTCCTGCAATAGAAAAAGCTCAGCAGGAAGGTATCAATGTCATAGGACCTATTCCTCCTGACACTATTTTTTCTAAAGCTCGTGGAGGATGGTATGACATTGTTGTAGCCATGTATCATGATCAGGGACACATTCCTCTAAAAGTTGTAGGATTTGTATATAACCAGAAAGAACAAAAATGGGAAGCTGTTGCTGGTGTAAATATAACTTTAGGTCTTCCTATAATAAGAAGTTCTGTAGATCATGGTACAGCTTTTGATCAATCAGGAACTGGAACAGCAAATGAATTAAGTCTTATAAATGCAATTGATTATGGAATTAAGTTAGCAGAAAACAACATAAAATAAAATATAAAATTGGGGGTAAGTCATGAAAAAATTGTTATTAATGTTATGTTTATGTGGAACATTTATAGCTTGTGGTGAGAAAAAATCGGAAGATACAACAGCAGCAACAACTGGAAAAAAAGTTCATTTGACATTTGCAACTCAAGAAGTAGGAACAGGAGCATATCAGTATGCATCTGCTATATCTAATGTATTCTTAAAAGGACTTCCTGAAGGATCAAATATTGATCTTACTACTGAATCTCCTGGAGGAGTTGGAGCTCCAATAGTTCTGGAAAATGAACAATGCGATATTATAATGAGTAATGCAGGCCCTGCTAAATGGTCAGAAGAAACTGGAATTTTAGGAAAAGAACCTACTAAATCTACAAGAGTTATAGCCGGTGGATTAGGACATGACTTTTTAAATGTTTTGTTCACAAAAGAATTTGTTGATAAAACTGGAATTACAACAGTAGAAGAATTAATAGAGAAAAAATATCCAGTAAGAATAGCTATTAAAAAATAGGTACTCTTGGAAATTTGGCTGGAGTTAAACTTTTTGAAACTTTTGGTGTTACATTTGATGATATCAGATCTTGGGGTGGAAGTGTTGATTTACTAGGTGGAGATGCTATAAAAATTTATCTTCAAGATGGTAAAGCTGATATGACTATTGACCATGTTGCAGCTGGACAAGCTAATACTACTGAACTTTGTATGACTAAAGCTATGTATTTCCCTCAATTGAGTGAAGATACTCTAAAAAAACTTGCAGGTGAAGGATTTGACTATATTGATATTGATGCCAATACTTGGAATGGACAGACAAATGTTATTAAATCTGTTGGTTCTCAGCAAGTTATAATGGTTCATAAAAATATGGATGATGATACTGCTTATGCTTTAACTAAATCTCTTTGTGAAGGAAAAGATGAACTTGCTTCTCAACTTGCAGCTTTATCTTATTTCGATCCTGCAACAGCAGGAACTCCTGCACAAACTGGAGTAAAATTACATCCAGGTGCAGAAAAATATTATAAAGAAAAAGGATATTTAAAATAAAATTAATTTCAATTGAATGTAATATAACATTAAGGGTGATCTTTGATCACCCTTATATAAAAAGGAGATAAAATGGAAAAAAGTTCTAATAATATACGCAATTATATTTTAAATACAATTGTTGTCATTTTCATTGGATTTCAATTATATTTAGCTTTAATAAAGCCATTGGACCCTATGCTTCAAAATCCAATGCACTTGATTTTGGCTCTTTTAGTAATTTTTATAATAAATCCTGCTGATAAAAATTCTGGAAAAAATGGATGACTTTATTAGATATCCCATTTTTTGCAGGTATAGTCTTTCTTCTCTATTATACAATTGTTGAATTTCCTCGTCTTAGTATCAGAGTACAATATGTAGATATTGTCACTAACTTGGATAAAATAGCAACTGTCATTTGTATAATAATTTTACTTGAAGCTGTTCGTAGAACTCTTGGAAAAATACTATTCATATTTATACTTCTATTTATAATCTATGACTGGCTAGGAATGTATTGTCCAGGAATATTATATTTCAAAGGTACAAATATGAGAAGCTTTACTGAAACTATGATGCTTGGTTCTGGAGGAATTTTTGGAACACCTCTTTACACTTCTGCTACAAGTTTGTTCTATTTTATTCTGTTTGGAGCATTTTTCTCTCAATGTGGTGGAGGTCAGCTCCTTATAGATTTTGGAATGAAATTCTCTAATAAAAGTGCTGGTGGTCCAGCTAAAGCTGCTATTATTTCTTCAGGACTCATGGGAATGATTTCTGGAAGTGCTGTTGCCAATGTATCTACTACTGGTGTTATGACTATTCCTATGATGAAAAGAGTAGGATATGCCCCTCATCAAGCAGGAGCTATTGAAGCTGTTGCTTCTACAGGTGGACAGATAATGCCTCCTATTATGGGAGTTGGAGCATTTATTATGGCTGAAATGCTGGGAGTTCCATATAAAACAGTAGCTTTTGCAGCAATTATTCCAGCTCTTGCATACTATGGATCAGTATTCTTCCTTGTTACATTCATGGCTAAAAAAGAAGCTATTGACTCTGATAAAGAGGCTGTAACTATTGAAATAAAAGATCCTCTTCTTGAAAGAGTTTATATGATAATTCCAGCAATAGTTTTAGTTATATATATCATTTCAGGAAAATCATTAATGAGAAGTGGAATGGTTGGTATATTTACAGTTTTACTATGTAATTTATTCAGTAAATTTTATAAAGGTGGAAAATATTATCAAACTCTTAAAACAACAGCAAATACAGCTATAGATGGAGTTAAACAAGCTTCTAATATTGCTATTCCTACTGCTGCTTGTGGAATAATCATTGGTGTAGTAATTCAATCAGGACTTGCTACAAGATTTTCTAATATAATAGCTCAAATAGGTACATCTCACTTAAGTATAGCTCTTATGATAGCAATGCTTGGATGTATGCTTCTTGGTATGGCTCTCCCTACAGTTGCAGCTTACCTTGTATCAAATATACTTTTTGTACCTGTTTTGATAAAACTTAATGTAAATCCATTATCTGCCAATATGTTTGTATTTTACTTTGGAATAATGGCTCAAATTACTCCTCCAGTATGTCTTGCTTCTTATACAGCTGCTGGAATAGCAGGTGCTGATTCATTAAAAACAGGATTTACAGGATTTATGTATGCATTAGTTGCTTTCCTTGTTCCATTTGTATTTGTTTATAATCCAGAACTTCTTTTGATGGGAACTCCAGCTGAAATTGCTAAAGCTACAGCTATTCTTTTCTTTGGAACATACCTTCTTGCTGGGGCAATATCAGGATACATGGTAGCTCCACTTAACAAATTCAATAGGGCAATCCTATTTATTGGTGCTCTATGTATGATAGCTCCGGAACCTATAACAGATGTAATTGGTCTTGTAATTGGTATATATATCATTGCAAGTGGACTTATTAAAAAGAAAAAAGTTCCAGTAAATGCATAAAAATCTATTTCAAAATTATAAAAATAATAAAAAGGGGATATAAATATGGAATATATACACCATGAAGTTGTTATTGCTGGAATGGGACTGGCTGCTCTGGCCTCTGCTGCTAGAATGTATGAACTTGGTATAAGAGATATTGCAATTTATACTAAGGGCTATGGTGGAAGTCCTGTTATAGCAGCTATTAATTTTGTTTTACCAGACAATCCTTATGGAGATACTATTGAAAAATATGCTGAAGATATGTTCAATGCTGGTTATAGAATAGCTAATAAAAAACTAGTAAAAGAAATGGCAGAGAATACTCTTAATGGATATGACTTACTTACAAGATGGGGAGTAGAATTTGCTAAGAACCCAGATGGAACAACTAAATTAAGACATGTATCTGGGCATACTTTTCCAAGATCACTTTGCTCAACTAAAGAATTAATAGGAGTAGAAATTGTTGATAAATTAATAACTTCTTTAAAAGAAAAAGGAATTAAGTTTTATGAAGGATATGAATGTGTAAAAGTCTTAAGTGAAAAAAATAAAGTTTATGGAATCACTGTTAAAGACAAAAAAGGAAATCTTGAAAATATTTATTCTGAAACTGTAATAGCTGCATGGGGAGGGGTAGGAAATCTGTTTGGTTCTTCCACTTATCCAATGGATATCAAAGGAAATACTCTGTCAATAGCTAAAAAAGCTGGTGCAGATTTAATAGATGTAGAATTTTTAGAATATGAACCTATGGTTGTAACATATCCTCCTGGAGCAGTTGGGGAACCATGTCCTACTGCTATGCTTGGAGAAGGAGCTCATCTATTGAATTCTAAAGGTGAAAGATTCCTTTTAAAAGTAAGACCACAAGGAGAGGCTGGTTCGCCAAAAACATTATTAAATAAACAAATATGGAAAGAGGTTAATCTTGGAAATGGAACTGAACATGGTGGAGTTTATGTCGATTTAAGGCATATAGACAGAGAAATACTTAAAGCTTATCCTTGGTTTTTTAATCGTTTGATGGATAATGGGGTAGATCTCAATAAACAACTGCTGGAAGTAAGTCCTATGGCTCATAGTTTTTCTGGAGGAATTAAAGTTGACAGCAACTATGAATCTACTGTTAAAGGATTATATGCTATTGGTGAAGCTTGCGGTGGAATTCATGGTGCTTGTCGTTGTGCTGGAAATGCAGCCAGTCAAGCAGTTCTCTCAGGGTTACTTTGTGGAGAAGCAGTTGTTAAAGCTATAGCAGATAAAACAGGAGAAAAGAAAGAATTTCCTATTGAATATAACATGGATAAAGAAATATATAATAAATATGTTCCTCAATTAAAAGAGATAGCTGTTAAAGCTTTGGGAATATACAGAGATGGAAAAATATTGGAAGAAGCTAAAAAAACAATTTCTAATATGTTAAAAAACAGTGAATTAAATAGAGATACAGAAACTTTACAAATAGCAGAGTCTATTTATTTTATGTTAAAAGCTGCTTCTGAACGTAAAGAAAGCAGAGGAACTCATATGCGACTAGATTATCCAGAAGAATCTAAAGAATTTGAAAAAGAAATCACTATTTAATCAAGGGGGAAAGTACAAATGAAAAATATTGAAATAAAAGGAGTTATAGTACCTTTATTAACTCCCATGAATGATGATGAAACAATAAATGAAAAAGAATTAAGAAATCAGGTAAATCGCCAAATTGAATCAGGAATACATGCATTATTTCCTCTTGGAACAAATGGAGAAGCTTATATTTTAAGCCATGAAGAAAAAGAACAAGTCTTAAAAATAGTTGTAGACGAAGCAAAAGGAAGAGTTCCAGTTTATGGTGGAACTGGTTGTATAAGTACAAAAGAAACTATCGAATTATCTCTAAAAGCTAAAGAAATAGGAGTAGATGTTCTTTCTATTATCACACCTTCATTTGCTGCTGCATCTCAAGATGAACTTTATGAACACTACAAAGAAGTAGCCAAAGCTGTAGATCTTCCAATAGTTCTATACAATATTCCTGCAAGAACAGGGAATGCTTTAGCTCCTGCTACAGTTGAAAAATTAAGTAAAATTCCAAATATAGTTGGAGTAAAAGACAGCAGTGGAAATTTTGACAATATGCTTCAATATATAGAAAAAACAAGATATAGAAAAGATTTTGCTGTATTGTCAGGAAATGACTCTCTTATCTTATGGTGCCTTTTAGCTGGAGGAAGAGGAGGAATAGCAGGCTGTGCCAATGTTTTCCCTTCTACAATGGCTTCTATTTATGATACTTTTATAGCAGGAAATTTAGATAAAGCAAGAGAAATACAAGATAGTATCCGTTCTTTCAGAGATTGTTTTAAATTTGGAAATCCAAACACTATTGTAAAAACAGCTGTATCTTTACTTGGTTATCCTGTTGGAAAATGCAGAAAACCTTTCTGCCAAGTTCCAGAAGCTGGAATAGAAGCTATCAAAAAAGTACTTGAAGAAAATACTGCTAAAGGAATGAAATAATCAATAAGGAGTTCTTATGATAAAACTTGTAATTATTGCTGACGACTTAACTGGTGCTTTAGATACAGGTGTCCAGTTTTCAAAGAAAAATATCTCTACCATTGTTACAGCTGATTTGAATTTTAATACAGAAGAAATCTCTAAAGATGCAGATGTAATAGTTATTGATACTGAAAGTAGACATATCTCAGCTGTTGAAGCAAAAAAAGAGTAAAATCAGTTCTCTCTAAATTTGATAAGAAAAAAATAAAATTTTTCTATAAAAAAACTGATTCTACTTTAAGAGGAAACATTGGAAGTGAAATAGAAGGATTTATGGAAGGATTGGATATCAATGAAGTTTCATTTATACCTGCTTTTCCTCTCAGCAAAAGAACTGTTAAAGATGGAATACTTTATGTAAATGATGTAAAACTATCAGAAACTCAATTTGCCATGGATATATTGAATCCTGTAACAGACAGTTTTATTCCCAATATAATAAATAAGCAGTCAAATATAAATGTAGAAATAAAAGATATAAACACAGATTTTCCTTCAAAAATTGATAAAGAAAAAAATATTTATATTTTTGATTCACAAAATATGGAAGATATGGAAAATATCGGAAAAATTCTATATGATAAAAATAAATTGAATTATACCATTGGAAATGCTGGATTTGCAGAGATACTTACACACTATATTAAAACAGATACTAAAAAAGAAGATATAATTTTAGAAGACAACAAAGTTCTTTTTGTATGTGGAAGTGTAAATATTACTTCCCTTAAACAATGTAAGTATGCAGAAAAAACTGGATATTGCTCAGATACTTTAAACTTCAATGATATAATTTTAGAAAATTATAAAAATTCTGATAACTACATAAATACCAAGGAATATTTCAAAGAAAAAATAAATAATAACAATAAATTTCTTTTAAAAACTTCTGATTCTGAAGATGTAATAAAAAAAGCTATTGAATATACAGAAAAAAACAGTATCTCTATGGAAAATTTAACATCTAATATAGCAAATAGTACAGGGCAGCTTGTTTCTGATTTAATAAAAGAACAAAATATCAGAAATATGATAGTTTTTGGTGGAGATACTCTTATAGGTATTCTAAAAAATATAGAATGTCAATACATAATCCCTGTGAGTGAAATTTTCCCAGGTGTTGTATTTACTAAAGCAGTTGGAAAAGAAACTGCTATAAATGTCATCACTAAAGCTGGTGGATTTGGAGAAGAAAACATCATCGAGAGAATCAATGAATTTTTAGAGAAACACAGCATTTAAAATTTAAAGAGAATGAATAAAAAGTTAGATTATATTTTAGAAATTTGGAAATTATAAAAATTTGTGTAATTAATGAAGAGAATAAAACGTGAAAAACAGTATGTTTGAATGCAATGAGTTTCCAGTAATTAAGCAGTTAAATTTTAACTGCTATAATTACTGAGATGCAACAGTGGAACTGTTGTAAACCTTCATCTGTCTTCTATGTTTTAAGATCGAAATTAATAACAAATATTTATACTGGAAAAGTTCTAAAATTATATTTCAACTAGAAGTCATTCTCTTTTTAATTGACAATACTGTTCATTTGAGATACTCTAAATATATATAATAATTTTCTCAGGAGGTAATATATGAACTTTACATTTAACCATTTTAATTTTAATATTTTTGATCTAGATAGAAGTTTAAAATTCTATGAAGAAGCTCTTGGACTTAAAGAGGTAAGAAGAAAAGAAGCAGAAGATGGAAGTTTTATCCTTGTATATTTGGGAGATGGAAAAACTAACTTCTCTTTGGAACTGACTTGGATGAGAGATAGAGAAGAGCCTTACGACCTTGGAGATGAGGAATTTCACTTAGCTTTAGTTACTGATGATTATGATGCTGCTTATAAAAAACATAAAGAAATGGGATGTATAGCTTTTGAAAACCCTGCTATGGGAATATATTTTATAACTGACCCTGATGGATATTGGATAGAAATAGTACCTAAGAGATAACAGAAAAGCTCCTTTGAATGAACCAAGGGAGCTTTTTTTATTCTAGTCTTTTTCTGCATTTTTCTTTTCAAAGCTAATAAGAATAGGTGATCCATCAAATCCAAATGCCTCTCTGAATTTATTTTCAATATATCTAGCATATGAGAAATGAATAAGTTCTGGATAATTGCAGAATAATACAAATTTTGGTGGTGCAGTTGAAACTTGTGTAGCATAATTAATTTTTACTACTCTACCTTTTCTAGTAGGTGGATTATTCATCAATACTGCTTCTTTCAATACTGTATTCAAGATACCAGTAGAAATTCTTTTTGTATATTCTTCATAAATTGTATCTGATATTTCAAGTATTTTAGTAGTTCTCTGTCCTGTCAGGGCTGAAACAAATTCTATTGGAGCATATGATAAGAATGGAAGCTCTGCATAAAGCTCCTCTTTCATACTTTTCATAGAAACTTTATTTTTATCTACTAAATCCCATTTATTAACCACTACAACTATTGGTTTAAGTTCTTCAGCAGCTATTCCTGCTATTCTCTTGTCCTGCTCAGTAAGTCCCTCTTTTCCATCAAGCATAAGAATACATACATCTGCTCTTTTTATAGTTTTTATAGCTCTCAATACTGAATAATATTCAAGACTTTCTTCTACTTTTGATTTTCTTCTGATACCAGCAGTGTCAATTATCATATATTTATTATCTTTGTATTGAACTATAGTATCAATAGCATCTCTTGTAGTTCCTGCTATATCACTTACAATAGTTCTTTCTTCACCAGATAATTTATTCACCAATGAAGATTTTCCAGCATTTGGTTTTCCAATAATAGCAAGTTTCAATACATCTTCTTCCTCTTCAGGCAAGTCGATTTTCTCTATCATTTCAGTTACCATATCCAGCATATCTCCAAGGTTTACCTTATGTGCTCCTGAAACTGGAATAAGATGTTCAAATCCAAGTCCCCAGAAATCATAGACATCATCTTGCTGCTGAAGAAAATTATCTATCTTATTTACACATAAAATGATAGGCTTCTGTTTTTTTCTAAGGATATATGCTATCTCCTCATCAAGAGGATTAACTCCTGATTTTCCATCAACTACAAAAAGGATAACATCAGCTTCGTTCATAGCAACTTCTGCCTGTTCCTTTATTTTTGTCATCATAAATTCATTGTTTCTTGGCTCAAGACCTCCAGTATCTACAACAACAAATTCCACTCCGTTCCATTCTGTTTCTCTATATAGTCTGTCTCTTGTAACACCTGGCATGTCATCAACTATAGCTATTCTGTCACCAACCAGATTATTGAAAAGTGTCGATTTTCCAACATTTGGTCTTCCAACGATTGCAACAATAGGCTTCATTATATACCTCCCTATTTAATTAAAATTATTTATCTTCTCTTATTATTATTTTCTCTAGGAATTAAAATATCCTTTTGTTTTTGCTTCTTTCCATTATCTTTTTCTACAAAAAGTTTCTTATTTGTAAAAGGATCCATTTCTGTATAGTACATAAGTGTAGAATATGTAGATGGTGTAGGAGTAAATACCTGTACCTGCTCTGGATTTATCCTTAGTTCAGATGAGGCAAATCTTCTCAGATCAAGCATATCTTTTTCATCACACCCTGGATGAGCTGCTATCAAATAATAAGTTAAAAACTGTTTTTTCCCTAATTTACTATTTATTTTATAAAATTTTTCTTTAAATTCTTTTAAAGGCGCTTTTCCCTGTTTTCCCATAAGAGATAAAACTTTATCCTCTGTATGTTCAGGAGCTATCTTCATCTGTCCAGACACATGATCTTTTATTATTTCTTCAAGATACATCTGTCCATTTCTTTTATCATCTAAAATCATATCATATCTTATTCCAGATGCAATAAATATTTTTTTGATTTTATCAATATTTTTTAATTTATCTAAAAGTTCTATCTGACTGTTATGATCTATTTTCAATGCTGGACATTTATGAGGATAAAGACACCTCTTGTCCTGACAAGCTCCCAACTTTAATTTTTTACTGCATTCTATGGCATACATATTTGCAGTAGGTCCTCCTACATCTGCTATGTATCCCTTAAATTTAGGAGCAGAGGCTATCTCTTTTACCTCTTCCACAATAGAATCCTGACTTCTTGATATAACTGTTCTTCCTTGATGAATGGCTATTGCACAAAAATTACATTCTCCATAACAACCTCTATGAGTAGTTACAGAAGTCCTTATAGTATCTAAAGCTCTTACTTCTCCCATAGCTTTGTAATAAGGATGTACATCTCTTTCAAAATCCATAGAATAAATGCTGTCCAGTTCCTCAGAGGTAAAATTTTCACTTGGAGGATTCTGTATCAAATATCTATCTCCACAAAGTTGACATAACCCTTTAGCAGTAATTGGATCACAGTTATGATAAAATATATCAAAAGCTTTTACAAACTCTCTCTTGTCCTTTACACACTCATCAAAAGATGGCAACTCCAAATAACTGTCTTTTTTTTCTTTAGCTATATAACTTAATCCTCTTATGTTTCTCCATTCTCTTCCACCTTTCAGTGCCTGAGCCAGAGCCAACATAGATTTTTCTCCCATTCCATAGGAAAGAATATCTGCCTTTGCATCAAATATCAAAGGTCTTCTCAAATTATTACTCCAATAGTCATAGTGGGTAATTCTTCTCAAACTTGCTTCAATTCCACCCAAAACTACAGGAGCATTTCCATTTTTAAAAAATCTTTTTATAAGATTTGTATATATAATAGAAGCTCTGTCTGGTCTTCTTATATTTTCTCCACCTGGTGTAAAATCATCACTTTTTCTTTTCTTTTTTGTTGCTGTATAATTGGCTACCATGGAATCTACACACCCTGCTGAAACTGCCCAGTATAAATTAGGCTCTCCTAATCTTTTAATATCCTTATCACTGTTGATATCTGGCTGAGCTATTATTCCAACTTTAAATCCATGTTTATATAACCATTTTCCTATCAATGCACTTCCATTATAGGAAGAATCTATATATGTATCTCCAGACACCAATATTATATCCAGAGAATCCCATCCTAATTTTCTTACCTCTTCCATCGTTGTAGGCAAAAACATATTTAATCACCTGTTAGTTAAGACTTCCCTTTATTTTATCATAAAATACTTATATTAGCTATATTTTCTTTACAAAGTATAATCCTAAAATCAGAATCATTTTATAAAAAAAACTATCAAATAAGCAGATAAAATTTTTAAAATATTCTTCTGCTTATGAGATAGCCTCCTATTTATATGTTTCTATTTGTTATACTGCTTTTTATATATTGCCTGCACAAATCCTCTAAATAATGGGTGAGGATTATTTGGTCTTGTTTTAAATTCTGGATGGAACTGTCCTGCTATAAAGAAAGGATGAATATCTCTTGAAAGCTCCACTATCTCTGCAAGTGTTCCATCAGGAGAATTTCCTGATATTAGAAGTCCTGCTTCCTGTATCCTGTCTTTAAATTCATTATTAAATTCAAATCTATGTCTATGTCTTTCATGTATTAGTTCTTCATTATAGAGTTCTTTTGCTAAAGTTCCATCTTTCAACACACATGGATATGCACCTAATCTCATTGTTCCACCCATATTTTCTACATTTTTTTGATTAACCATAATATCTATAACTGGATATTTAGTATCCTTATCAAATTCTGTAGAATTTGCTCCAGACATTCCCATTACATTTCTAGCAAATTCAATTACTGCAAGCTGCATTCCCAGACATATTCCCAAAAAAGGAATCTTATTTTCTCTGGCAAATTTTATTGCCTCCATTTTTCCTTCAATTCCTCTATTTCCAAATCCACCTGGCACAAGTATTCCATTATATTCACTAAGTTTTTTCAAGTCAAGATTCTCTGCTTGAATATAGTCGATTTCAGCTTTATATCCTTGTTCATATGCTGCATTTTCTATAGCTTCATTTACACTTATATAGGCATCTTTCAGTTCAACATATTTTCCCACCACTGCCAATTTTATCTTTTCTTTTGGATTTTTTATTCTGTCTACAACTTTTCTCCAAGATGAAAGATCAATTTTTCTATCTTCTATTCCAAGTTTTTTACAAGCTGTTCTTGCTAAACCTTTTTCCTCCATCACAAGAGGAAGTTCATATATAGTTCCTGCATCTTGAGCTTCAATTACTGCATCTATATCTATATCACAAAACATAGAAAGTTTTCTTCTGATATCATCACTGATAGGATGTTCTGTTCTGCATACAAGTATATCTGGTCTTATTCCAAGTCCCATAAGTTCTTTTACTGAATGTTGAGATGGTTTAGTTTTTAATTCTCCTGCTGCTTTTAAATAAGGAAGAAGTGTCACATGAATATAGATAACATTTTCTCTTCCTACATCATACCTGAATTGTCTTATAGCTTCCAAAAATGGATTAGATTCAATATCTCCTACTGTTCCCCCTATTTCTGTTATAACTATATCAGAACCATTAGCTTTACCTACTATTTCTATTTTTGATTTTATCTCATTTGTAATATGAGGAATTATCTGAACTGTTTTTCCAAGATACTCCCCTTTTCTCTCTTTGTTTATAACTGATTGATATATTTTTCCTGTTGTTATATTATTATATTTTGTAAGATTCTGATCAATAAATCTTTCATAATGTCCCAGATCTAAATCTGTTTCAGCTCCATCATCAGTTACAAAAACCTCTCCATGTTCATATGGATTCATTGTTCCTGGATCAATATTAATATAGGGATCAAATTTCTGGATAGTTACATTATATCCTCTTTCTCTCAATAACCTACCTAATGATGATGCTGTTATTCCTTTTCCTAGTGATGACACCACTCCACCTGTTACAAATATGTACTTAGTTTCTTTCATAAATATCCTCCATAAAGTAATTTTATTTTCAATAATCAAAAAAAGACGAAAAAAAATCGTCTTTTATTTTAAAGAAAAATTGCACGTTTTTCTTTGGATATTTTTTTTATTTGTAAATATTTTTTACTTAAAAAGTATATCACAATTCTTTTTATTCTACAACATTTTTTTACTTTTTTAACTTTATAGAAAACCATATTTCCATACTATTTTCATTATTATCAGGATAAACTTCTATATCTGCAACCTCTCCATAGGTATACCCTGAATATGGCAACCATTCAGTATAAAACCTTTTGTAAATTTTTTGTGAATTTTCTGAAAAAGGTGGCATACATTTAAATACTGCACACATACTTTCATTTATTTTATGATTTTCTATTCCATACAACTCTCCTTGAAAAATTAAGTTTTCTTTTAAAGAAAGATATTCATCAATAGAAATATTTTGTGCTACACAAGCTATTTTTTTCTTATTTCATAATATTCTTTTCTTAAATCTTTTCCTGAAATTTTTATTTCCCCAGAATTATAATCAAGGTAAGTAGTTAATATATTTATCAGAGTTGATTTTCCTGCTCCATTAGGTCCTAAAAGAGAAAAAATTTCTCCCTGCCTCACTGTAAGTCCTTTTATATCCAATACTTTCTTTTCATTTTTATATTTTTTTATAAGATTTTTATTTGAATTATCTCCATAGATTACTCCCTTATTTAATTTCTATCAATAGTAAATAAAGTTTAACATAATATAAATTATAATTCCTCTCAATCTATGTACAAAAATATCATAAAAAATACCTCATCCTATTATTTTGCAGATGAGGTAAATTTATTCTAAAATATTTATTTATTATCCAGTAAAAAGATTTTATTTTTAATATCTGATTTTACTTTATTTTTCCTGTACTCTCTTGGAGTTGTTCCCAACATTCGACAAAAAACTTTTGAAAAATAACTTGGACTATTAAACCCTGTCTGCAAACATATCTCTGCAATTGGCTGTTCACTATTTCTCAGCATTTCTGCTGCTGTGTATATTCGATACTTTAACAAATATTCTATTGGAGATATTCCGATAGTTCTTGCAAAACATCTCAAAGCTTCCCTTTCTCCAATAAATGCTTCTTTTGCTATATCAGCAAGACTTATATCCTCAGAATAATTTTTATATATAAAGGCAAGCATACGTTTAATTCTTTCTTTATCTGTATTACTATTATTACTTGATTTTTCTAAAAGTTTCTGGTTCTTTCTTATTATATTTAAAAGAATCTCACTTAATATATTTCTTACTATTATTTCATAACCTAAAATATTATTTGAATAAGAATAATATGCTTGTGCTAATTTTTTTGAATCTTCTTTAGTTAATTCCAAAGCTGAAAGTTCTTTACAATTAATAAGAGGATCTATATATTTTTGTTCTATATTATTTCCTTTATCACCACATATTAGTGATTTATTAAATACGAAAGATATTATTACACATTCTTCCTTTGTATTCATTTTCATAAAATGCATCTCTTCAGAATTTATAAAAAGGCTATCTCCCTTTGATAGAATAAATTTTTTATTTTCTATTTCTACATAAAGTGTTCCTTGATATATATTTATTATCTCTATCTCTTTGTGCCAGTGCCAATCTATCTCCCCAGCTGTATATTTCGATACATATGAAAAATATACAGCACATGGAAATTCATAATTTCCATGTACAGCCAACTCTTTATTATTTTCATCTGTCAATATCTTGGTACACTGCATATTATTCCCTTCTTTAGTCGTTATAGTTATATTATTAGTCTATATATTTGTTGATTATATTATTTTTTGTCTATATAATTATATTGTAGATTCGATACTTTGTCAATGTGAGGATGAAAGATATCTGTAAAAAAAGCCTAACTTTTGAAAGTTAGGCATAAAATTTATTTTCTCTGTATATTAAGTTTCAACTATTTTTTCTTTGAGTATTTGATAGCATCAAATGCCACAGCTGCTACAATTATCATACCTTTTATGATATATTGCCAGTATGGACTTACTCCTACATAAGTCAAACCATAGTTGATAACAGTAAGGATGATAACTCCTGTTATTACCCCAGATATCTTTCCAACTCCTCCATAAAATGAAACTCCACCAATAACACAGGCTGCTATAGCATCCATTTCATACATATTTCCTAAGTTATTTGTTGCAGAACCAATACGTCCAGCTTCAAGCAATCCACCAAAAGCATAATACATACCTGATAAAGCATATATTTTAACAAGTGTCCAAGCCACATTTACTCCTGATACTTTTGCTGCTTCTGGATTTCCACCAACTGCAAATACATTCTTACCAAATTTTGTTTTATTCCATAATATCCACATTATTGCAGTAGCAACTGCTGCATATATTATGAGATAAGACATATTAAAACTCGGAGTTCCTATATATCCCTGTGCAAATGAACTGTAACTTTTACTAAATCCTGATATTGGAGAAGCTCCAACATAGTCATAATATAATGAGTTAATTCCATAAACAATAGTCATCATTCCTAAAGTAGCAATAAATGGGTGAACATTAAGTTTTGCAACTATAATACCATTTATTGATCCAATCACCATACCAACAATCATTACAATAATAATTGCTCCAATTACTGGAAATTCCCCTAAGTTAGGAAATACTTTATTTACATTTGTAGTTGCCTGTAATAATGTTGCTGAAATAACAGCTGAAAATCCTACTTGTCTTCCTACTGAAAGGTCTGTTCCTTGAGTTACAATTAATCCAGCAACTCCAAGAGCTATGATTGCTCTTACAGATGATTGAGTAAGAATATTCTTAAAGTTTCTTATACTTAAAAATGAAGGTTCTTTAGCAATTATTAAAACCAGCATTAAGAAAAGAACAAGATAAAGTCCACTTTGTATAAATAATTTTTTAAAATCAATTTTTCCATCTTTTGTACGTATATTCATTTTTTTCTCCCTTTTTCTATAGATATTTTGCTGATAAAGTCATTATTTCTTCTTGAGATGTTTCAGATGTTTTTACTATCCCTGCAACTCTTCCATTACTCATTACAAGTATTCTGTCTGTCACTCCTAAAAGTTCTGGCATTTCAGAAGAAATCATAATAATTCCTTTATCTTTTTTAGCAAGTTCTATCATAAGTTGATAAATTTCAAATTTTGCTAAAACATCTATTCCTCTTGTAGGTTCATCTAGCATAAGCACATCTGGTTCAGTTAATAGCCATCTTCCCAATATTACTTTTTGCTGATTTCCTCCAGATAGAGATCCTATACTTGTTGATTGAGAAGGTGTCTTTACTCTCATACTGTCTATTACCCATTGAGTATCCTTTTTAATATCTTTATCACTTAACAAACGAAATTTACTTAAATATCTGTCTAAATTTGAAATAGTAGAATTAAACCCAACATTAAGCATACTATATATCCCTGTAGCTCTACGTTCTTCTGTTACTAATGCAAATCCGTTTTCTATTGCCTCATTAGGAGTCTTATTCTTAACTTCTTTTCCATTTAAAAATATACTTCCTGATGCTTTTTCCCTTATACCAAATATTGTTTCCACAATATCAGTTCTTTTTGCTCCGACTAATCCTGCCACTCCTAATATTTCTCCCTTATGAAGCTCAAAACTAATATCATTAATAGAAGGTTGCTTTGCAGCTGTAAGTCCATCTACCTTTAAAATACATTCTTTTACTACATTGTCCTTTGGTGGAAAACGATTAGTTAAATCTCTTCCTACCATCATATTTATTATTTGATCAGTTGAAAGATTCGCAACCGATTCCGTTGCTATCCATTTACCATCTCTAAGAATAGTAATATCGTCTGATATAGCTTTTATCTCTTCCATTTTATGAGAAATATATACTATTCCACACCCTTTATCTCTTAGTTTATTAATTATTTTAAATAGATGTTCTACCTCTTTTTCAGTAAGTGAAGAAGTAGGCTCGTCCATCACAATTATTTTCGAATTATATGATACTGCTTTTGCTATTTCTATCATTTGTCTTTCTGAAACTGCAAGATCTGCTACTTTTGAATGTGGATCTACATCTATTTCAAGTTCTTCAAATATTTTTTTTGTATCATTATACATTTTTTTCTCATCTATAAAAAATCCTTTTTGAGGATATCTTCCAAGCCATATATTATCAAGTACATTTCTTTGAAGTACTTGATTGAGTTCTTGATGAACCATTGATACTCCATTATCAAGAGCTTCTTTTGCAGAAGTAAAATTTATCTCTTTCCCTTCAAATAGTATCTTTCCACTATCTTTTTCATAAATTCCAAATAAACATTTCATTAGAGTTGATTTTCCAGCACCATTTTCACCCATGAGCGCATGAACAGAATGAGGTCTGACTTTTAAATTAGCCCCATCTAACGCTTTTACCCCCGGAAACTCTTTAGAAATATTATCCATTTCTAGTATATATTCTAAATCATTCATATTGTCTCCTTACTATTACTAACTTTTCTATATTCTTTTTCTGGAAAAAGGGAGATGTGTCTATAAAACAATCCCCCTTCTCTTCCTAAAAATAATTTATTTATATAATTTTATCTTATTTAAATTCTGCAACATTATCTTTATCAATTCCAATACTAGGTATTAAAATTTCTTTTTCATCTAATTTTCTGTCAGTTCCTTCAGTTGGAGATTTTCCTTCTGCTAAGTTAACTACCATATCCCAAGTAGCACTTCCTTGTCCTTTTGCATCATTAAGAACAGTTCCTGCCATTTCTCCTGCTTCAATTTTAACAATTGCTTCTGGTAAAGCGTCAACTCCAAATACTGGAAGTTTCTTTCCAACAGCTTTCATTGATTCAATAGCTCCTAGAGCCATTCCATCATTATTACAGATAACAACTTCAATTTTATCTCCATTAGGTCCTGACAACCATGCATCCATTTTATCTTTTGCCTGTGCAGTATCCCACATTGCAGTATCTAAATGTAATTCTTCAGTTTCTATTCCATTGTCATTTAAAGTTTTTATTGAGTAAATTGTTCTTGCTTCAGCATCTGGATGTCCAGGTTCTCCTTTAATCATTACATATTGAATTTTTCCATCTTTATTCAAATCTAAATCTGGATTGGCTTTCCAAGCTTTCATGATAAGTTCCCCTTGAGCTATCCCTTGAGCATTAGGATCAATTCCTACATAATAAGCTTTATCATAAGCTGCTAAAACTTCCTTTGCTGGTTTTTTATTATAAAATACAACAGGAACATTCTCAGCTTTAATTTTCTCCATTACTGTTTGCCCAGCTGCTGGGTCAACCAAGTTAACTGCTAATGCATCTATTCCTTTAGAAAGCATTACATCTATCTGATCATTTTGAGTTTGTTGGCTATTTTGAGAATCAACCATTGTTAAATCTACTTTATCTTCCATTTTCTTAGCTTCATCTTGTACAACCTTTCTGTACAATGCAATAAAGTTATCATCAAATTTATAAGCTGTAAAACCTATTCTTAATTTTTTTTCTGCTTTTGGTGCTGATGCTGTATCTGCTGGAGCAGCTTCTTTTTTCTCACCACATCCAGCCAAACCTGCTGCTAGTAATAATGCCCCTAATATTAAACTTGTCTTTTTCATAGCTAAAATACCTCCTAAGTTTTTATAAAGACTCTCTGTTTTGTTTTATTTTAGAACTTTAGATTTGTTTTATGAAACTAAGATTTTAAAATTATACTTTCACTATTAAATATAATCTTTTATTCAAGCTTTGTCAATAACTTTAAGTAAAAATTACAAAAACTTTATAAACTAAGAAGAAATAATTCAATTTTTATGAAAAAAGTCCAACTGCGCCTTTTATTCCAGCTTCATTTCCTAAAATTCCCTGAACTATTTTTAAATCTTCCAAAGTAACTGGAAGAGCATATTTTTCTAATTTTTTTCTAAGAGGATTCAATAAAATATCTCCTGCTAATGCAACTCCTCCACCTAAAACTATAGTTTCAGGATTTATTATATTTAAAATATTAGCTATTCCCATAGCTAAATACTCTGCCTCATAATCTACCAAATCTAGTGAAAAAGCATCTCCTTCTTTAGCAGCATCAAATATATCTTTTGCTTCAAGTCCTGCTATATTCCCTTCTATCATTGTATAAAGAAGATTTTGTTTATTTACAGTAAGCCTTGACACTGCCTCTCTTATTAACCCAGTTGCAGAAGCATATGCTTCAAAACAACCTCTTTGTCCACAGCCACATAATCTTCCTTCTTTTACTATTTTCATATGACCTATTTCTCCACCAGCACCTTTAAATCCAGATATAAGCATTCCATTTACATATATTCCTCCTCCTATACCTGTCCCTAGTGCGACTGTTACACTACTTTTACTTCCTTTTGCAGCTCCATATTTAGCTTCTCCTAATGCTATAATATTTGCATCATTATCTAACTTTGTTTCTATTCCTGTTATTTTTTCAAGCTTTTCTTTTATATTTACATTAGTTCCCCAAGGAAAATTTGCAAAAAAAGCTACTATACTTTGCTCTTCAACAGGTCCTGGAATTCCCATTCCTATCCCCTTTATATCTTCTACATTTATATTTGTTTCTTTTGCGAGCTCCTGTATTACTCCCCATATTCTTTCCATAGTCTTGTCCACACCTTCTGATGAAAGTGTTTTTATTATAGAACTCTTTAAAATATCTCCTTCTATATTCAACAGTCCTATTTTAGTATTTGTTCCTCCCAAGTCTATTCCCACATAATAATCCATATTATCCCTCCAAAATTTTCTTTCTATTTTCCCATTTATCTATTTCATTATACTACATTACCTCTTTTTTAAAAAGAGCTGTATCATTGAATTTTTTTTATATATATGGTACTATGTAGAATATATTTAGTTTTAGGAGGAATTTCTATGAAAAGAAGTTTATCTGGTATTCAACCTAGCGGAATCCTTCATCTTGGAAACTACTTTGGTGCAATCAGCCAGTTCGTAAAAAATCAAAACAGTGGTGAATTTGAAGGTTTCTACTTTATTGCTGACTATCATTCACTTACTTCTCTTACTGATCCAAAATCTTTAAAAGAAAATACATATAATATTGTATTAGATTATCTTGCTCTTGGATTAAATCCTGAGAAATCTACTATATTTCTCCAATCTGACATACCAGAACATGTTGAGCTTTCTTGGCTTCTTTCAAATGTTACCCCTGTTGGATTGCTGGAAAGAGGACATTCATATAAAGATAAAATTGCTAAGGGTTTTACTCCAAATGCAGGTCTTATGACTTATCCTGTGCTTATGGCTGCTGATATTCTGATATATGATACTGATGTTGTCCCAGTAGGAAAAGATCAAAAACAGCATCTTGAAATGACAAGGGATATAGCTATGAAATTTAATCAGCAGTATGGTGTAGATCTCTTTAAACTTCCTGATCCTCTCATAATGGATGATCTTGCAGTTATTCCAGGAACAGATGGTCAAAAAATGAGTAAATCTTATGGAAACACAATAAATATGTTTGCTTCAAAAAAAGAATTAAAAAAACAAGTTATGAGCATAGTTACTGATTCTACTCCTTTGGAAGAGCCAAAAGATCCAAATAATAATATAGCTAAACTTTATGCTCTTTTTGCTTCTATTGAAAAACAAAATGAACTTAAAGAAAAGTTCCTTGCTGGAAATTTTGGTTATGGTCATGCTAAAACTGAACTTTTAAATGCTATCCTTGAATATTTTGGAGAAGCAAGAGAAAGAAGAGAACATTTAGTAGAAAATAGCGATTATGTACAGGAAGTTCTTTATGAAGGTGCTAAAAAAGCAAGAGCTATTGCAAGAGAAAAAATAATGAGAGCAAAAGAGGCTGTAGGGCTTATAGGAAATGCTTATAAATAAGATTTTAAATTTTTCTTTCTATTCTTTAATTCCAATAAATTAGATTGAATATTTTCATAATGGTAAAATTATAGAATAAAACTTACATAGTAATTAAAAGGAGGCTGTCCAGTCTAATGATCAAAAAATCATTAAGCTGCAACAGCCTCTTTATTTAATTATTTCTCTATTTGATAAAGTTTTTTAACCTCAAATCCTAAAAATTTCTCTGCTATTTTTCTGAATTGTTCTTTATTCCCACTGACAAAGAATTCTATTTTTCCTCTATCTTTAGAATCATTTAACAAATCATCATCTCTCAATGCTTCAACAAGTTCAATAACAGTTTCTTTTGCTGGATCAACTATTTTTCCAGAAAAATATTTTTCTATATCTTCTTTTATAATAGGATAATGAGTGCAACCTAATACCAGTGTATCTGCTGACCCTGGAAATTGGGATATATGCCCATCTAAAATATCGCCTCTATTTTCAAAATTTTCCCAGCCTTCTTCTATCATAGTGCATAGCTCAGAACATCCCTCTTGGTACACTGAAACTTTTTTAGAAATTTTTTTTATCTCCTCTCCATAAGCATTTGAATTAGCAGTAAAAGGTGTTGCTAATACAGCAATATGTCCATTTTTGCTCATATTTGCAGCTGCTTTTGCTCCTGGATTTATAACTCCAATCACAGGTATATCGTATCTTTCTTTTATTGCAGTTAAAGCAGCAGCAGTAGCAGTATTACAAGCTATAACAACTGCTTTACATCTATTTTTCAGAAAAAAGTCCATTATATTAAAACATAGACTTTGCAACTCCTCTACTGTTTTTTTACCATATGGAGCATTACCACTATCAGCATAATATATTATATTTTCATGGGGTAATATTTCTGCCATTATCTTTAGTACAGTTGTGCCACCAACTCCAGAGTCAAATACTCCAATACTATATTCTTTCGTCATTACTCCCCTTTATAAAGGTATTTTTATTTTAATTTTGTTAGAAGTTCTCTATATTGTTTTACCATCATTTTTATCATACCTTTTTTAATAAGTTGATACCATTTGAACTCCATAGCTTCCATTCCTTTTATAGAATCTATAACCATCTTTTTAAGGAATTCATATTCCTCAAAACTAACTTTAAGTTCCATTTGATTTTTATCTTCACACATTTTTTTTACATAATCAAAAAAGTCACTAACTCCTTGCCCCTGTGTCCCTAAAGGTGAAGAAGCAAATTGTTTTTTTACTTCATCTATAAATTTTGCCAGAAATTTTTTATTATTTTTGTCCAGCATAATAGAGTATTTTCTTTTACCTTTCCCTATCTTTTGAATGCTGTTCATCATTCCCATCATAGATGACATATTATTCATCTGCATAGGATTCATTGCATTTGGATTTACTCTTTGTGTTTTCATTAATTTATTTCCTCCCCATTTAATTTTCCAATAATTTTTTCTATATCTTCAATAGATATAGCTCCTGTTCTAAGAATTTTTGGTTTATCACTCATATCTATTATAGTTGAGGCATTTCCTATTGGGCACCTTCCTCCATCAACTAATATTTCTACTCTTTCTTTAAACTCTTCTGAAAGTTCATCATAACTTCTAGGTGTCGTTTCCCCAGATATATTTGCACTTGTAGTTGGCAATAATCCTCCTGCTGCTTCTATTATTTTTAAAGCAGTATCAAGATTAGGCATTCTAACTCCTACAGTTTTCCCGCCTGATACCATTATATCAGGAACATTATCTTTTTTGTTTAATATAATAGTAAGTCCTCCAGGCCAGAATTCTTTTATTAATTTTTCTATTTTCTCTCTATTCTTTTCTTCAATATATGCTATTTTTTCTATTTTAGATACATCACTCACTAAAACAATGAGAGGTGATTTAAAGCTTCTTTCTTTAGCTTTATAAATTTTAGCTATAGATTCATCTGATTCTATTATCCCTCCAACACCATATACAGTATCTGTAGGATAAATTATCAAATTTCCCTCTTTTAACAATTTTCCTATTTTATTATAGTCAGCATTTAAAGAAGTATATTTAATTCTATCCATTTATACACCTAACCTAACATATCATTATTAAAATATCCATAATTTTATCATATATACAAATAAAAAGCTAGTAAAACTACTAGCTTTTATTAGAAAAAATTATTTTTTTGCCTTTGCAACTGGATTATTTAACATTTCTTTTTGTTTCAGCTTTTTCAAATAATTCAGAAACTGATTGATTATTTACGATTCTACTAATAGCTTCTGAGAATATTTCATCAACTGAAAGAACAGTTATTTTATCTAATTTCTTTCTCTCTGGTAAAGCAATAGAATCAGTTACTATAACTTCTTTTAAAGGAGATTCTGCTAATCTTTCAATAGCAGGATCAGAAAATACTGCATGTGTACAGCAAGCATAAGCTTCTTTTGCTCCTCTGTCAATTATAGCAGCAGCACCATTTGTAATAGTTCCAGCTGTATCAATCATATCATCTATAAATATAGCAGTTTTTCCTTGAACCTCTCCTATAAGATTCATAACTTCTGACATATTTGGTTTTGGTCTTCTTTTATCAATAATAGCTATTTTACAATCTAACCATTCAGCTAACTTTCTAGCTCTTTTTACTCCACCAATATCTGGAGAAACTACTACTACATCATCTCCATAAAGTCCCTTTTTCATAAAATATTTTACCATTAATGGTAAAGCCTGCATATGATCTACTGGAATGTCAAAGAATCCTTGAATTTGATCAGCATGTAGATCCATGGCAACAATTCTGTTAGCCCCTGATTTTGTTAATAAATTTGCTACCAATTTAGAAGTAATTGGTTCTCTAGGACTAGATTTTCTGTCTTGTCTTGCATATCCATAATAAGGAATAATCACAGTAATGCTCTTTGCAGATGCTCTTTTTAATGCATCAATAAAGATTAAAAGTTCCATTAAATTTTCATTAACAGGTTCAGAAGTTGATTGTACAACAAATACATCTCTACCTCTAACTGTTTCATCAATTTTAACAAAAACCTCTCCATCTTTAAATCTAACTACTTCTGCTTCTCCTAGTGGTAGTCCATACCTCTCAGCAATTTTTGTAGCTAAAGCCACATTTGATGTCCCAGCAAAAATCTTAACATTTTCAGATTTAACCATTTTTTATTTCCTCCAATCATTTTTAATAATTTGTTTACTTCTTGATACAGCCAACGAGTTATCAGGAACATCTTTAGTTATTACTGATCCTGCTCCTACTAGAGCATTTTCTCCAATAATCACTGGAGCTACCAGCATAGAATCACTTCCTATAAAAGAATTTTTTCCTACAATAGTTTTGAACTTGTTTTTTCCATCATAATTACAAGTTATAGTTCCAGCACCAATATTTGTATCTTCTCCAATCTGTGCATCTCCCAAATATGTTAAATGTCCAGCTTTTACCCCTTTTTCTAAAACAGATTTTTTTACTTCTACAAAGTTTCCTATATGTACTTTCTCTTTTAGATGGCTTTTTGGTCTTAAATGTGCAAAAGGTCCTATAGTTACTCCATTTTCTAATATACTATCTTCTATAACAGAACTTTCCACTTTAATATTATTTCTTAAAATGCTATCAACTATTCTACTAGCTCCTAAAATTTGACAATTTTCTCCAATTACTGTTTTCCCTTGTAAAACTGCTCCTGGATAAATAATAGTATCTCTTCCTATCTCTACATCTTCCTCTATATATACAGTAGCTGGATCTATAAGAATAGCCCCTTTCTCCATAAGCTCTATATTTTTCCTATCTCTCAATACTTTAGAAGCCTGAGCAAGTTCTACTTTTGAATTCACACCTAATATTTCTATATTATCACTCAATACATAACTTTGTACTTGTTTTCCTTCTCCAACTTGTATTCCTATTACATCAGTCAAATAGTACTCACCTTTTTCATTATTATTAGTTATTTTTGAAAGAGCTTCAAAAAGTTCTCTTCCTTTAAAACAATATACTCCAGCATTTACCTCTTTTATTTTTTTAATTTCAGCATCTGCCTCTTTTTCTTCAACTATTGCTTTTACCAGTCCATTTTCTTTTACTATTCTGCCATATCCAAATGGATTATCATAAATAGAGGTAAGTATAGTTGTTACCGAATCTGTATCTTTATGAAATTTATAAAGTTCCTTAAGAGTTTCTTCTCTTAACAGAGGAGTATCTCCACAAAGTATCATTACATCTCCATCATAGTCTTTTAATTTATCCTTTGCTTGCAGCACTGCATGCCCTGTTCCAAGTTGCTCAGTTTGTACTACATAGTCTGCATTTTCTCCTACTACTTTCAGAACTTCTTCTTTTTTATGACCTAAAATGAGTATATTTTCCTCTGGTTTTAAAATCTCTAAAACTTTTATTATCTTAGAAATCATTGGAATACCATTTACTTCATGAATAACTTTAGGAAGTTCCGACTTCATTCTAGTACCTTTTCCAGCAGCAAGAATCAATGTTTTCAATTTCATTTTTTTCTCCTTCATCTGTTAAGAATAAGTTAAATTTTTCACTAAACTTAAACCCATATAATTATAGCATAGCTTATAAATCATTTCAAGCTAAGAAAAATCTTTTGACAATTTATCATAAGCTTCATTTATCTCTTTTATCCTATTCTCATGGTATTTTTTATCTGCTTCACTTGCATTAGTAAACTTATCAGGATGGTGCTGTTTTACAAGTTCTCTATATGCCTTTTTTATTTCCTCTTTTGTTGCATTAGAGTTAACACCTAAAATTTTATAATATTTAGTTTTGTCTTCAGCATAGCCAAATGGGTTTCCATTATTTCCTCCATAAGAATATCCACCACTCTGCTGTCCTGCCTGACGAAAAAAATCATCAAAATCTTCTGTTCTCTCAAATTTATAATAATATGTCCTTTTTTTTGTACTCTTAGGCTGACTCTGATTTTTAATATAATTTATCAGCATTACAAGAAGTATTAGCCAGAAAAAATTTATTGCAAACCATCCAAGAAATGCAACAAGTAAAAAAATGATAAAAAGAACCGGAATAAAAGCTACTGCTCTATTAAATCCAAAGGTCATACCTATAAATAAAAATATTATTAGTATAAATACTAATGAAACACTATATATCATTTTCTCTCCTTTAAAAATTAAATATTAAAAAGCAAAAATAGAAAGAAAAGAAACACTTTTCCTTCTATTAGAAATTTTTAATATTTCTTAGATACTATATCTGCTTTTAGTTCATTTATCTTATTGATAATATTCTTTTCTCTAGGATCTATTTCATAAGCTATAACATATTCTTTTAAAGCTCTCTGTTTTTGCCCTATCGCTTCATATTTTTTTGCAAAATCCAAATGTGCTGTATAAATATCTAAGTCTAAAAATATAGCAAAATCATAACTATTAATAGCTTCTTTTATAAGACCAGCTCTAGAGTATGCATTTCCAAGCAGAAAATGAACAAATGAATTATCTGGTGCTATTTCCAGCGATTTATTAAAATAATCTATAGCATTTTCATAATTTTCATTTTCATGGTAAAGATATCCTAAGAAAGCTGTATAATCTGCATTTTCTGGATTTGCCTTTACTATTTTTTCATATAATTTAATTGCTCCGTTATAATCTCTTTTATAATATAATATTGCTGCCAAACTTTTTAAATTTTCTATGTTTTGAGGATTTTCCAAAAGTGAAAATCTTACTGCTTCTTCCTCTTTAACCAGATCTTTATCACTATAATCCCTGAATATCTCAGTTTTTAATAATTCTGTTTTTAACAACTTGTGATCATCCTCCTATTAAAAAGATTTACCTTTAAAATATTATAACATAAATTCTCTTCATGTAAAAACAATTTCTGCTTTTACATAAATATTACAAAAAAAGAAAGAGTAAAAACTCTTTCCCTTTATCTTGAATATTAAAGAACATTGTATTTAGCTATCATAGCCTTCATTCTTTTTAATGTTCTTTCTTTTCCTATTATGTAAAGAACATTGAAAAGATCAGCTCCTCTAGCCTGACCAGTAATTACTGCTCTTAATGGCATAAATACTTTTGCTGGTCCTTCCCCTATTTCATCCATTGTATGATGTAACAGGTCTTTTGCTTCATCAACTGTGAATTCATCTTTTTCCCATTTTTCAAGCTTTTCCATAAATAATTTTATAGAATCTTTTCCTACTGGATCTTCTATAGAAGAACATAATTTCTCTACACTTTTTCTCTCTTTTTTATTCATTTCTTCTGTTACTTCTGGAAGTTCAAAATCATCTTGATAATAAGCTGTTGCCTCTACTGCAATTTCTTTTAAAGTTTGAGCACTCTCTCTAAGTATTCCAACTATTTTCACAATAGCTTCATATTCTTTTTCAGAAACATTCTCTCCTACATGTCCTTGCTGTTGGAAAAAAGGAACTGCTAACTTAGAAAGCTCATCAAGATCCTTCATTCTCATATGTTGATTATTTACCCAACCAAGTTTTACAAGATCAAATACAGGTCCTCCAAGAGATACTTTATTTATATTAAAATTCTCTTTAAATTCTTCCAAAGTAAATATTTCTTTATTTTCTCCAAATGAATATCCCATAAGCCCTAAGAAGTTTACTATACCTTCTTTAAGATATCCTTCATCTCTATACCAATTCAAAGATACAGGATTTTTTCTTTTAGATATTTTTGTTCTGTCTGCATTTCTAAGTAATGGCATATGAATAAATTCTGGCGCATCCCACCCAAAAGCTTTATACAATTGGATATGTTTAGGTGTTGAGGCTATCCATTCTTCTGCTCTTATTACATGAGTAACTTCCATTAAATGATCGTCTACTACATTAGCAAGGTGATAAGTTGGAAATCCATCTGCCTTCAAAAGTACTTGATCATCTATTTTATTATTTTCAAATACAATATCTCCTCTTAATCTATCTTTTATAATAGTTTCACCTTCATAAGGCATTTTTAATCTTATTACATATGGTTCTCCTGCATCTAGTTTTGCCTGAATCTCTTCTTGAGTTAATGATCTACAGTGTCCATCATATCCAGGAGCTTTTCCCATAGCTTTTTGTCTTTCTCTTAATTTTTCCAGTCTTTCTTGTGTACAGAAGCAATAGTATGCTCCACCTTTTTCTACTAACTGTTTTGCATATTCACCATAAAGTTCAAATCTTTCTGATTGTCTATATGGTCCATAGGGTCCTCCTACGTCTGGTCCCTCTGCATAATTTAAATCAAGCCACTTCAATGCGTCAAAAATCATCTGTTCTGAACCAGCAGTATATCTATTTTGATCAGTATCCTCTATTCTTAAAATAAAGTCTCCGTTATTAATATGTGCAAATGCTAAGTTGAAAAGTGCTATGTACGCAGTCCCTACATGAGGATCTCCAGTAGGTGATGGTGCTATTCTAGTTCTTACTCTCTTTTCCATTTTTTCCACCCCTCTTAGTTTTAATAATTTAATACAAATTTTACCACAATTTTAATCTTTTTTAAAGAATTATTTTGTTTTATTCCATCTTAAATATGTATTTATAAAAATATCTATATCCCCATCCATAACAGCTTTAATATTTCCAGACTCAGCTGCTGTTCTGTGATCTTTTACTAAAGTGTAAGGCTGGAATACATATGATCTTATTTGATTCCCCCAACCTATTTCGCTTTGTTCTCCTTGTATTTTCTTCAATTCTTCCTCTTTTTTCTTCATTTCAAGTTCAATTAATTTAGATTTCAACATTTTCATAGCTGTTTCTCTATTATTTAATTGAGATCTTTCCCTTTGACATGTAACTACTATTCCTGTTGGAATATGTGTTATCCTTACTGCTGAGTCTGTCATATTTACATGCTGACCTCCAGCTCCACTGGCTCTGTATGTATCTATTCTCAAATCTCCAGCATCTACATTTACCTCTACACTTTCATCTACTTCTGGCATGACTTCTACTGAAGCAAAAGATGTATGTCTTTTTTTATTAGCATCAAAAGGAGATATTCTTACAAGTCTGTGAATTCCCTTCTCGCTTTTCATATATCCATAAGCATTGCTTCCTTCTACAAGAAAAGTTATAGATTTTATTCCAACACTATCTCCAGGCATAAAATCCATTTCACTTATTTTATATTTTTTTTCATTACACCATCTTGAGTACATTCTATAAAGCATATCTGCCCAATCACAAGCTTCTGTTCCTCCAGCTCCTGAATGAATAGTTACAATAGCATTATTAGAATCAAACTCTCCATCTAGAAGAAGTCTTGTATCAAAGTGATCAATGTCTTTTCCAAGTATCATATGTTTTTCTTCAAGTTCAGCTTGAAAATCTGTTTCTCCCATTTCAACAAAATCTATTAATACTTCCTCTTCTCCTACTTCTGATTCTAATTTTTTAAACTCAGCTATAATTTCTTTCTCTTCATTCATTTCTTTTATAACTGCAGAACTACTTCTCTTATCATTCCAAAAACTTTCTTCCATAGTCATTTTTTCTAGTTCTGATATTCTTTTTTCTCTCTTTTCTAAGTCAAAGAGACCCCCTTATATCAATTATTTTTTGTTTATATTCAGAGAATTCTCTCTTTATATCCAGTATATCCAAATTCTTCCTCCTTGGTTATATTTTATTTTAATTCCAATCTTCTTTTTAATTCAGCCATAGTCATCATACTATATATTTCTCCATCAATGGAAACATTTGGTCCCTTATTGCATCTTCCAAAGCATCTTTTTGTTGTCAAAAGTATTTTTCCATCTTTTGATATCCCTTTTTCATCTATTTCAAGTATTTCAGCAAGTTCTTCATAAAATCCTTTTCCATATACTCCACAAGTCATTCCTACACATACAGAAACTTCCTTTAGCTGTTTTCCACTAACTTTATTTCTAAATTTAGGATAAAAATTAATTGTATTTTCTATTGATATTTCAAGTAATCCTGTCTTTTCTGCTATAAATTTTTGAACTTCTACTGGAATAGCATCTAACTTTTCCAATACAAAATTAAGTATTTTTACATCATTCTTTTTATCTTTTAATCCATTAATAAATTCTTCAAGTTCAATATAAAATTCTTTGTTTACTTCCATCTTCAGCACTCCTTTTTAAACATAACTGCTACTGCCGTTGCATATTCTTTAGAATGAGAAATAGAAATCTCTATTTTCATATCCACCATTCTATCCTTTAATTTATTTTTAAATATAACGCATGGCTTCCCCAATTCATCATTCAATATTTCTATATCAGTTAGATTAAAATCTCTTATCCCCGTTCCCAATGCTTTAGATATTGCTTCTTTTGCTGAAAATCTCCCAGCATAGCTAGCTATTTTATTTCCTTTTTTTTCTATTATTTCTATTTCTTTTTCAGTATATACTCTCTTTATAAATTTTTCATTAGATATGGCTTTTTCTATTCTTGCTATTTCTACAACATCGTTTCCTATCCCTAGAATCATATTTTTTCTCCTTGAGGATTACTATTTCTCAAAAATATCTACATTTACATCAATAGTTATCTCTAGTTCATTTAGCATAAAAAGCTTTTCTACACCCTCTTTTGGACTTCTCCATTTATATGGAGTCATATCAAAAAGATTTCTTATACTTTCATTTTCTTTTATAAAAGTTTTCCCAGTACAATTTACTGTCTTTATATGTTTAAATATTTTTAAATCCTCTACTGGAGAATAAAATTCTGTTCTCACTTGATCATACACAACTTTTTTTAATTCAAGTAGATGATTTTCTCCAGTAGAAACTACTATCAATTTTCCACCTTTTTTTAGTGTTCTCATTTTTTCTTCTGGTATTATCTTTGCAAACATACAGATTATAAAGTCCAATGATTCGTCTTTTAAGGGAATGTTGGTTGCACTAGCCACTATCCATTCTATGTTTTTATATGTTTTTGCAGCACATATCACTGCTTCTTTTGAAATATCTATACCAGTTATATTAGATTTTATTCCTCTTTCGTTAAGAATTTTTTTAATCTTCCAGTATAATATCCCTCTCCACATCCTATATCCAAAATCTCTACATCATCAGAGGTTCTATTATCTAAAACTAATTCATTTACTTTTTCTGATATTATCTTATAATAATCTTTTTCTAAAAACCTTTTCTGCTGAGTACCATCTCTTTATCATCACCAGGAGTTTTACTGTGCTTTTGATTTGAAAGAAGAAGATTTAAGTATCCCTGCTTTCCTTCATCAAAACAGTGGTTATTTTCGCATCTATATGTTTTTCCATCTTTATCTAATATTTTTTTACAAACAGGACAAATTATCATTTTTTCCCCTCATTCCTATATCATGTTATAGGCTTTTCTTGTATTTAGATTTGTAGCTTCTGCTACTTCCTCATATGTTATTCCTTTTATCTCAGCTATTTTTTAGCAACATATTCTACATATATTGGTTCATTTCTCTTTCCTCTAAAAGGAGTAGGAGCCATATATGGACAGTCAGTTTCAAGAATCAGTTTCTCCAAAGGTATATTTTTAACCACTTCAACAAGTTTTTTGCATTTTTAAAAGTGAGTACTCCTCCTATTCCAAAATAATAATTATCCATTACCTGAAGAGCAGTTTCTACTGAGCCAGGATAACAATGAAATATTCCTTTTACTGAAGGAAACTCTTTCAATATTTTTACAGTATCCTCTATAGCATCTCTTGAATGTATTACCACTGGTTTTCCAACTCTTTCTGCTACTTTCATCTGTCTTCTGAATATTTCCTGTTGTTCTTCCTTTGGACGAGTCATCCAGTGATAGTCCAGTCCTATCTCTCCAATAGCAAGTACTTTTTCATCTTTAGCCAGCTCTTCAAGTTCTTGTTCAAGCTCATCATTATATCCTTCTATATCATCAGGGTGTATTCCTACAGCAGCATATATAAAGTCATATTCCTTGCTATATTTTACTCCTTTTTTACTACTTTCTATATCGTAACCTATATTGACTATAAAATCCATATTATCTTTTATTCTTTGAAATACCTCTGCTCTATCTGAATCAAACTCATTTGAATCCATATGAGCATGTGAATCTATAAGTTTCATTTACTTCACCTCTAATATCTCTTTAAAATCTTCCTTAGTAAATTTATATTTTTTTCCACAGAAATGACATTCAGTTTCTAAAAATTTCTGAGTTTCAAATATTTCATTCAATTCTTTTTTACCTAAGGTAATAAGACCTCTATAGAATTTATCCTTATCACAGTTACATTTATAACTTACTTCTTTTTCTTCCAATATCTCATATTCTTCAATAAGTTTTTCATTATCTTCACTACTCATATCTTCATACAGCAATTTTAATATTCTTTTAAGATCCATTCCTCCCATCATAAGTTCAGTCATAGGTCTTATTGCCTGTATTTTTTCTTCCAAAGCTCCTATAAAACACTCCTCTGCTCCTGGAAGAAGCTGTATCATATATCCTCCAGCACAAGCCACTGTTTTTTCATCTTTTAATTTCACACCTAACGCAATTACAGTTGGAGTTTGATCTGAATTAAAAAAGTAATAAGCTAAATCTTGAGCTATCTCTCCAGAATCTATTGGTGACATTCCAACATAAGGTTCTTTCAACCCCATATCTTTTATTATTCTCAACATTCCTTTTCCTATTAAAGCTCCAACATTCGATTTTCCATTATCTGTTAACACAACATCAGCTAAAGGATTAGAAACATATCCTTTTACTCCACCATCAGAATCTGCAGTTACTACCATATTGTCTAACGGCCCATCTGTATCTGTTCTTAAAGTCAATAAATCCTTACCTTTCAGAGTACTTCCCATCATAACTCCTGCTGTAAGAAGTCTTCCAAAAGCATCTATTGCAGTAGGACTACATTTATGTATATCTAATGCTTCCTGTACTATATTTGTTGAATCTACTAGAAAAAATCTAGCATTTTTACTTACTCCTCTTATTATTTTACTCAACTATATCACCTCTAAAATTTATCATATTTAATTATTTTTTTATATTTTTCATATCTTTTTTTTGAAAGTATCTCCATCAACTGAAGATTATTATCTATTCTATTATTCTTATTAATATATTCTCTAATCTTTTTAATCTCTTTTTTCTCGAAACCAAAATATTTTAAAACTTCATCATTAGCTTCATTTATATAAAGAGGATTTTTCTCAACCTCATTCTCTATTTTAAATTTTTTAGATAGTTTTTCATAAGTTGCTTCTCCTATCCCTTTTATTCTTTTCAGCTCTTCCAATTTTTCAAAGCCACCTGTTTTTTCTCTATAATTTAAAATCTTATTGGCATACCCTATTCCAATTCCTTGTGATACCATATCTTCTTTAGAAGCAGTATTTATATCAATAAGATTATCCTTTTTTTCTAACATATTTTCACTCATTATCAGTTTAAATGGTTTTACAGATTCTTCTCCAAAAGTAAAACTGCTGATAATTGCAAGCATAACCGCAATAAACATTCCTTTACAGATTTTCATCTATAATTTCTCCTTTTTTAAATAATTTATATTTACTCTCCATTCTTTCTTTCATTTCTTTTATATACAGTGCTGGGTCTTTAGGATTAATTATTCTTTCAATATAATCTCTAAACTCAGTTTCCTTTACTACTATTTTAGTAATAGCTCCACCACCTAATCCCATAGTTGATTGATTTTCTTCTATCATCTCTATATTGAATACAGATTCTTTTCCTTCTTTTGCATAACCTACGTTTTCTCCCCATTCCATAATATTTTTTTGTCTATACATGTAATAAGGTTTCATCTGTTTTTTCTCTATAAGTTCTTTTATTCTTTTTTCTATTATTTCTCTATCCAATTCTTTTCTGTTTTTATCCTCTTTAAAAAGTTTAGATGCTCTTTTAAATGCCAGAGAATGTATAGTAAGATTTTCTATGTCATATTTTTCCAATTCATTTAAAGTATAAAGTACATCTTCTGTATTTTCATCTGGAAGCCCTATTATCAAATCCATATTTATTATAAAATTCATTTCTTTAGCTATTCTAAAATATCTATCAAAATTTTCTCTATTAAAATTTCTATTTACTTTTTTCAAAGTATTTTCATTAAATGTTTGAGGATTCAAACTTATTCTATCAGCACCATATTTTTTCACAAGCTCTAATTTTTTTTCAGTAAGTGAGTCTTCTCTTCCAGCTTCAAAAGTAAATTCTTTTAAGTAACTCATATCAATATTTTCATTTATTTTCTTTAAAACTTTTTCTAAGTCATCTTCTGTAAGCGTACTTGGAGTTCCCCCTCCTATATAGATAGACTCTATCTTGTATCCTTCATCTTTCAAAAATTTCCCAGCCATTTCTATTTCTTTCAACAGAGTTTCTACAAATCCTTTATAATATCTTCCAACTCCTCCACTTATTTCATAAGATGCAAATGAACAATATTTACATTTAGTTGGACAGAAAGGTATTCCTATATAGAGATTTATATACTCTCTGTTCAAAAATTCCATCTCTTTTCTTACTGTGTTTATAAGAAGTTCAATTTTCTCATCACTTACAATATAGAAGTTCCTTAGCATTTCTTCTGCTTCTTTATATGAATATCCTAAAGATAGAAGTCTTCTTAATACTTTTGTAGGTCTTACTCCCATAAGTCCACCCCAAGAATACTTTTTTTCATATACTTTCAACAAAAGTATTTTTACCATAGTCTGTTTCTGTTCATCTATTTTATCTTCTTGATTTGCATAAATAAAATTTCCTTTTCTCCCATCTATCTCCATAGTTATTTCTATAGTATCAGAAGTTTCTTTCATAGAAAGATTCATAGTTTTATCAAGTGCTTCTGGTACCATTACTCTTGCAAATTCCTCTATACTTCTAATGTTTATTTCAAAATCTGAATTAATTAACACTTCTCCTCCAAATCAAATTTTTTCAGCTTTTTTTATCTATAACTCCATTTTTATACATATTAGAAAGATATTCTCTCATAGAAATCATTCCATATTTTTGTCCAGTTTCTATAACAGTAGATATCTGATTTACTTTTCCAGTAGCAATGTAATTAGATACTGCAGTATTTATAAAAAGTATTTCAAAAGCTGGTATAATTTCTTTTTCTTTATCTAACAATAATTGCTGACTTATAATTCCTTTCAATACTGAGCTAAGTTGTATCTTTATCTGTTCCTGTTTTTCTTTTAAAAAAACATCTATAAGTCGGTTGATTGTTTCTACTGCTCCATTAGTGTGAAGAGTTCCAAATACAAGATGCCCTGTTTCAGCTGCTGTAAGTGCAGCCTCTATACTTTCTACATCTCTTAATTCTCCAACCATTATTATATCTGGGTCTTGTCTAAGAACACTTTTTAAAGCATTAGCAAAAGATAAAGTATCAGTTCCTATTTCCCTCTGCCTTATAAAACTTTTTTTATTTTCAAAAATATATTCAATAGGATCTTCAATCGTTACAATACTTAAGGCCTCTTTTTGATTTATTTCTTCAATCATAGCTGCTAAAGTTGTACTTTTTCCACTTCCTGTAGCTCCAGTTACAAGTACCAGACCATTTTCATATTTTATCATATCTTTCAATATTTCTGGAAGATTTAATTCTCCAAAACTTTGTATCTTCTTTGTTAAAACTCTTATAGAAAATGCAGGCATTCCTTTTTCATTATACAGGTTTATTCTATATCTTCTTTTTTTTACATCTTCAAAAGCTGTATCTATTTCTTTAATTTCTTTAAATATCTCTCTTTGCTTCTCTGTCAATATTTCTTTTATACACTCCATTAAAAATTTCTCTGAAACTTCATCATTTTCTTCATCTCGCATCAGTTTTCCATTTATTCTATAAATTACTTTTTCTTTATTTACCAGATGAATATCTGATGCTCTTTTTTCTTGACCTTTTTCTAAGATATCTAATAAAATCATTATACCTTCCCTTAAATAATTTTTACTTTATATTATAGCATACTTTATATAATTTGTCTTCCCCTGCCTCTTTTTATGACTGTTTTTCTAGGTAATTATATCATGATTTTTCATTCAGGTCTAACTGTTAAGGACAATAAGATATTTTTTTATTTCTATCAATATACATATAATGTTCCCCTTGATAATTTATCTTAAATATTGTATACTAAATTGTTCATCGGAGGGTATATAAAAAATTTATATGCTGGATAAGATGGTTGGATAAAACCCCAACTGTTTTGTCCAGCATTTTTTTAATTACAGGAGGATTTTTTATTTATGGAACAAAAAAACTTATTAATTGAAGGGAATATTTTCAAAAACTTACTAAAATTTTCATTTCCTTTTCTTATAGCGAGTCTTCTCCAAGCGTTTTATGGAGCTGCTGATCTTTTTGTAGTTGGACAGTATGCAAATTCTGCTGCTGTATCTGCTGTAGCTATTGGAAGTCAGGTAATGCAGACAATTACAGGAGTTATCTTAGGTATAACTACTGGAGGTACTATTCTTATTGGACAATATCTTGGAGCAAAACGAGAAAAGGATATGGCAAAAACTATTGGAACTATCATATGTGTATTCAGTTTGACTTCTATAGTCCTTACTCTTCTTATGATATTATTTACTAATCCTATTGCAAAAATAATGCATACACCTGCTGAAGCTCTCAAATATACTCAGCAGTATATTTTTATATGTTCATGTGGTATTCCATTCATAATAGGTTATAATGTTATAAGTGGTATTTTAAGAGGAATGGGTGATTCAAAAACTCCACTATATTTCATAATTATTGCTTGTATTATAAATATAGCTGTTGATGTCATTCTTATTGATTTTTTTAAACTGGGAGCAATAGGAGCTGCCATTGCCACTATTGGTGCTCAGGGAATAAGTTTTCTTCTTGCAATTTCATTTTTATGGAAAAAAGGATTCCCTTTTGAATTTGGTAAAAAATATATCTGGTTATTTCCTAAAAAGGCTAAGATTATATTTCATCTTGGATTTCCTATTGCATTACAAGATGGACTTATAAACATATCTTTTTTACTTATTACGGCCATTATAAATACCATGGGACTCACAGCTTCAGCTGCTGTAGGAGTAGTTGAAAAAATTATTGTATTTGCTATGCTTCCTCCAACAGCTTTTGCTTCTGCTATAGCTGTGATGACTGCCCAAAATATCGGAGCTGGAAAAATAGACAGAGCACAGAAATCGCTTTATTTTGGAATTGGATGTTCTTTAGTTTTAGGTATTGCTTTTTATATCTATTCACAAATATCCCCAGAAAATATTACTGCTCTTTTCTCTAATGATAAAGAAGTTATACAGACAGCTGCAATGTATTTAAGATCATATAGTATAGATTGTATTCTTGTCTGTTTTATCTTCTGTATGAATTCTTTTTTCAGTGGATGTGGTCATCCTATTTTTCCAATGATACATAGTCTTATAGCTACATTTTTTATAAGAATCCCTGTTTCTTTTATTCTAAGCAGAATAAAAGATATAACACTTTATGAGATAGGATTTGGAGCTCCTTTAGCTACCTTTATCTCATTAATAATGTGCACAATTTATATGAAATATGGAAACTGGAAAAGAAATACTATGTTAAAAAGCACATAATAAAAAAAGCGGTTTTACCGCTTTTTTCTCTACTTAATATTAATTTATTTCTTGACTATAAACTTTAAATAATTCCATTAAAACTCTGCTATTAGTCTGATATTTTCTCCTTAATCTATTCAAATTCTTATTTATAAATGTATATTCTTCTCTAGTAAATCTACAACCTAAAATTCTGTATTTTTTCACACCACTTCCAAGTGGTCTTCCTCTTGTTGGTTTAACTTTTTCTTTTTCTCCCATCATAAATCTTTCCCCTTTTCCCTATTTAATCATTTCAAATAAATTAATTATTTCTTCTTGTCTTCTCATATCTTCTTCTAAAGCTTTTTTAGTATCAGCATATTTTTTAGCAAGTTGATTATACTGATCCTTATAATACCTATTATTCTTTACATCAGCAATACGTTTTTCCTGTATAACTATCTGCTGATATGTTTCCCTTTGCTGAGCAAGGGTTCTTTGAGCTTCTTCAGCTTCTGATTTTCTTTTCTCATACATAGCTTTTTCCTCAGCTTCAAGCTGTTGAAAATTAAGTTCTAACTGATCTAATGTAGATAAAACATTAGAATCAGCAAATATTGTTATTGATGCTGTAAGTAGAAAACAACCTAGTAATATTTTTTTCATTTTTCCCCCTCATGATCTTTTAATAAAACTTAGAGTCCTCTTGCTTAAAAACATTTTTTTGTTTGCTAAAATTATAAATTTCATTTCAAACTATAATTCTATTATTTTATAAAATTTCTTTAATAAAAATATGTTCTGTTTTTTCATCAAAAGTCTCATTTTAATTACATTATATCACATTTTCTTTTTTAAAAAACATAAAGTTCTTTTACCGAACTATATCTTTTCTTTAAACCAAAGTTTTAAAGATATATTTTTTTTATAATCTTTTTTTCAAACATCGATACTATTAATTTCTTAATTTCATTAGTTTTATTTTAATTTTTTGTACAATATTTTAAAATGGATTTAGAATATTTTTATCAAATATATTAAATTTCATTTATCTTTTTTCGTTATTAAATATAAAATTATAATGTTAAAAAGGATTTTTGAATTAATTTAGAAGAGTATAGTATCTTAGACTTTATTTAAGGAGGAGAGATGAATAAAAAATTTGTTTTAATACTTATATTATCAACACTTTTAGGCTGTTCACCAATACCAAAAATTACAAAAGATGAAATTATTACTTCTAATAATATTTCTACTGGTGTTTTTGAAAATCAGAAGCTTATTTTTTCAAATACAAGCTGGTGGAGAATATACAATGATCCAGTACTTAATCAATTAATAAATTTTGTCTTGAAAGAAAATGAAGATTTGAAAATAGCTAAACTTAATATTTTAAAAGCTGATGAAGCTGTAAATCTTGCAAAATCTGATTCAGGTGTAACAATAAATTTAGCTGGAGATTTAAAAAGAGAAAAGCTTGGAAAAAACGGAACTACTCCACCACCTTTTGGAGGAAAAATAATTAACATTGGAAGTATTGGGCTTCAAGCTGATTACAACATTGATTTATTTAACAAAGTTAATTCATTAATAACAGAACAAAAATACAAAGCAGAAGCTGTAAAATTAAATTCAAAATGGATAGAGTTAGATTTATCTAACAGAGTAGCTAGACTTTATCTATATTGGAAATATTTATACCAAGAAAATATTATTCTTACTGAACAAAAAATATTCTCATTGAAATAGAAAAACTACAAGAAAAAAATTTAAAAATAGGAAATGGAACAGAAGATAATGTATGGGCTGCTCAAAATGAAATAAGAACAGTTGATATGCTTCTTAAAGAAAATGAACTCAATAAGCAGCTTACAATAAATAATTTGAATATTTTATCAAGTAACAAACACAGTGATGAAATATATTCTCTTCTACAAAAAAATTCTCAAGAATTAACCCCAGAATTTAAAGAAAAAGTTAATATTCCTTCTTCTATATCTTCTGACATCATCATAAACAGACCAGATGTAGAATATTATCTCATGTTGATAAAAGGTCAAGAAAAACATTTAGAAGCTGCTAAAGCAGATTTTTATCCACAATTTTCTATCACAGGTCAATATGGTTTTGAAGGTATCAATTTTAATAAAATATTGAGAAAAGATTCCCTTTTAGGTTTTATAGGTCCAAGTATTTATCTTCCTATATTTCATTCAGGTGCTATCAAAAGTACATATAAAATAGCTGGAACTGATATGAATATTTTTATAGAAGAATACAATAAAGCAATTATTAATGCATATAATGATGTAGACAATGAACTTTATAAAACTAAAACTTTATGGAATACTTTAAATGATTCTGATAAGAATTTTAAAACACAGACAAATTTACTTTCAAGGGATAAAAAAAGATTAGAAATTGGAACTATTTCAAAGTATGACTATCTTTCTAAAAAATATAGCTGGTATAGCAGTAAGCTAGACAATGAGCAACAGCATTTTAATTTATATACTCAACAGCTACAACTTATAAACTCTCTTGGTGGAGCATATGAAATTTATAAATAAAAATGGAGGATAATATGGAAAATAAAATATTGACTAAAGATAATGTAGAGGAAACAGAAAAAGATAAACCTGTTGACTCTCCCAAAGTTACAGAAAATCAATCTGAAGATAAAAAAGTAAAAATAGGTAAAGCAAAGAAAAAAATTTTTATATTTCTTATTATACTTGCAGTAATAGGAATAATATATGGAGCTTATTGGCTTTTATATGGAAGAAATTATGTAAAAACTGATGATGCCTATGTTAATGGAAATCAAAATGTAATTACTTCCCAAGTTGGAGGAACTATTACACAAATTTATATTGAGGATACTCAGTTTGTTGAAAAAGGGCAACTCCTTGCAGTTATAGATGATACAGATTATAAAATAGCATTAGAAAATGCTACTGCAAATCTCGGAAAATCTGTTCGTGCATATTCAAGTCTTTATTCAAATGCAGCCCAAACTGAAGATGATGTGAAAGTAAAAGAAAGTCAACTAAAAAAAGCAGAAACTGATTTTGCTATGGATAGAGCTTCATATAATGCTGGATTAATAAGTAAACATCAGTATGAAACAAGCAAAAATAATTTAAATATAGCTATTTCATCTTTAAATCAAAGTAAAAAAGCTTTAGAAAATGCAAAAATACAAGCTGACAGTAATTCAATATATAATCATCCAGATGTCCAACAAGCAATAGCAGCATATAAAGATGCCTATGTTAATCTTATGAGAACGAAAATATTTGCTCCTGAATCTGGAACTATTGCTAAGAAATCTGTATTTTTAGGTCAAAAAATTTCTCCTTCACAAGAGCTTATGACTATTATAGATTTAAATAATGTTTGGGTAGATGCAAATTTAAAAGAAACACAACTAAAAGGGGTAAAACCAGGAGATGAAGCTGAACTTGTAAGTGACATCAACGGAAAAAAATATATTGGTTATGTACAAGGATTATCAGCTGGTACAGGAAGCTCTCTTTCTTTGCTCCCAGCACAAAATGCAACTGGAAACTGGATAAAAATTGTTCAAAGAGTTCCTGTTCGTATAGTCATAGATAAAGACAGCCTTAAAAAAAATGGCATGATTCCTGTAGGAAGTTCAATAGAAGCTGTTATTGATATAGGAAAAGAAACCAAAAACATACTGCCTTATACTGAAAAATCTTCAAATCTTTATTTAATTAATGAAGAAATAATGAATACAGAAATCAATCAGATAATAAAAGCAAATATAGGTAAAAATTGAGGAGGCATGTCATGGGAATATCTTTTGAACTCATACTAGCCACCTTAGCTCTGGCAATAGGTTCATTTATGAATGTATTAGACAGTACAATTGTAAATGTATCTCTCACACATATAGCAGGAGATTTTGGAATAGCTCCAACTCAAGGAACATGGGTAATTACATCTTATGCTGTTTCTGAAGCCATTTTTCTTCCTTTGATTGGGTGGCTGACTAAAAGATTTGGAATAGTAAAGCAATATACAGTAGCCACTCTTTTATTTACAACTGCAAGTATGCTTTGTGGTATAAGCTTTTCATTTGGTTTTCTACTTTTTGCAAGAGTTCTTCAGGGAATAGTTGGTGCCAGTATGATTCCTCTTTCCCAAACTCTTATGTTAAGCTTCTATCCAAAAGAAAAAAAAGCCATGGCTCTTGGAATATGGTCTATGACAGTTGTTCTTGCTCCTGTACTTGGCCCTGTAATAGGTGGTTGGATAACTGATTCATTTTCATGGAGATGGTGTTTTTACATAAATCTTCCATTTGGAATAATATCTACTTTTATAGTTCATTCCATTTTTAAGAAAAAGGGATATAAAGATAAAACAGAAAAAGTTCCTATAGATAAATGGGGACTTATATTTCTTGCTCTAGGAATATCCTCTTTACAAATAATGCTAGATAAAGGAAATGATTTAGACTGGTTTTCAAGTCCTTTTATAATAATTCTTGCCCTTACATCATTTATATTTATTGTAATATTAGTTATCTGGGAATGGCACCAGGATAATCCTGTAGTTAATGTAAAACTATTTCTCAATAGAAATTTTGCCATTGGAGCTGTTAGTCTTTCAATATCATCAATTGCATTTTTTTCCTCTGTTGTTGTTATTCCACTATGGCTTCAAAATTATATGGGATATACTGCCCTTCAGAGTGGTATGACTACATCTACTCTGGGACTTTCTATACTCTTTACTGCTCCTATATTGGGAAGTATCCTCAATAGACTTGATGCAAGAAAAGTAGTGGTTGCTGGTTTTATTCTTTTTTCAATAACTGCTGTACTCACAGGAAATTATACTCCAGATGTAACTCCAGCCTATATTTCAGTTTCCAGATTTTTAACAGGAATCGGTCTTGGAATGTTTTTTATTCCATTAAATACTATTACTTTATCAAATATTCAACCTGAAGATATGGCAGGAGCTTCAGGACTATATAATTTTACTAGAAATATAGGAAACAGTTTTGGAACTTCACTTGCTATAAATTTCTGGGATCATAGAATATCTATGCACCATCAGGATTTAGTTGCTTCTATCAATAATGGAAATCCAAATTATGTAAATTATATTCATCAAATGAATGGTCCTATACAGACAAAACTTGCTTTAATTAATCAAATGATAACAGAACAATCTGCTCTCATGGGAGTAAATGATATAATCATAGGCAGCGGTTTAATGATACTTTTCCTTATTCCATTGATATTTATGGCTAGAAAATCTATTGTAAAATAATCTCCATGTTGCTATAATTATAAGAAAACTTTTTATGGAGGATTATTGTGAAATATAAAATGATAGTTACAGATTTAGATGATACCCTTTTAAATTCTGAGAAGAAAATATCTCTTATTGATAAAGAAGCTATAATGAAAGCTCAAAAAGCAGGTATAAAATTTATCCCAGCTTCTGGAAGACCTACTTTTGCCATGAAAGAATTAGCTGAAGAATTACATCTTGCTGACTATAAAAGTTTTCTCCTTTCTTTCAATGGATCTATCATTACAGATTGTGCTACTCAAAAAATATTTTAGAAGAATCATTGAACAAAGAAGATATCCATCTTATGTATGACTTTAGCAAAAAATATAATACCCATATTCTTACTTATATAGATGATGAGATTATATCTGAAACTGACAGTGAATATATAGATGTAGAAGTAACTCTTACTAAAATGAAACATAGAAAAGTAAAAGACTTTAAAGAAGCTGTAAATAAAAATGCTATAAAATGTATGCTTCTGGCAGAACCTTCATATCTTAAAAAAGTAGAAGTTGAATTAAAAAAAGAATATGGAGATAAATATAGTATAGCCATATCTAAACCTTTCTTCCTTGAAGTTACAAAACTGGGAGTAGATAAGGGAACTGCTATTGTAAAATTAGCTGATATTCTAGGAATAAAAATAGAAGAAGTAATTGCTGTTGGTGATTCATTTAATGATCTCCCAATGTTAAAAGCTGCTGGAACCTCTGTTGCTGTTGCCAATGCCCAGCCAGAAATAAGAAAAATTACAGATTATATTGTTTCATCTAACGACGAAGGTGGAATAGCAGAACTTATAAATAAATTTATTTTTACTAAAATTTAATCTTATTATGAGATACTTTTCCATATAAAATATTTTTATATTTGGAGGAAATATGGAAAATAAACCCTATAGAAAATACTACCTTTTCATTATTTTTATTTATTTTATTATTTTTATTCCTTTAGCTTTTTTTAGATATCCTGATGCTAGAAATGAACTAAAATATTTTGTAGTAACTGATGATATGATACAAGCAAAAAATTATCTTATACTAAAATATTTTTCAGAGCTTTATCCAGACAAGCCCCCACTATATTTTTGGATATTGATATTTTTTAAAACATATTTTAAAAATTTATTTTTTCACTATCTCTTTTAGTTGGAAGTCTGCTTCCCTCTTTTGGAATATCAATTTTATCTTTTAAACTTCTTACAAAGTTAAAAGATGAAAAAACTGGCTTTTTTACTGCTATAATTTTAATGACTATTCCATATTTCTTAGGAATATCATTATTTTTAAGAATGGATATGCTTATGAGTTTTTTTATACTATCCTCTCTATATATATTTTTTACACTATATCTAGAAAAAGATAGAATAACTATTACAAAACTCATATTTATGTATCTAAGTATAGCTGCTGCAATCTTAGTAAAAGGAGGTGCAGGATTTGTTGTTCCTCTATTGACTATATTAACCTTTCTCATACTAGAAAAAAAATTATCTTTTCTTAAGGAAATACATCTTTTTAAAGGGATTCTGTTGATTGCAACAGTAATTGGAATATGGCTTTATGGAATATATCTTCAACCTGAAGGAAAAGAATATATATCACTTCTTTTAGGACAAGAAACAGTAGGACGTATGATAAAAGCTAAAACTCACTCAAGACCATTTTATTTTTATTTTGAAAAGCTTCCTCTGATACTCTATCCTTATGGAGTGTTATATTTAGGTGCTCTCATATATTATTTAAAAAATATAAAAAATACTTGTCGTGGTCATTACTTGAAAAAATTGGATTTGCATGGAGTATAATTCCTTTAGTATTTTTTTCTTTTTTAAGTGGAAAGTTAGATATATATCTTCTTCCTCTTTATACAGGATTTATAATTCTATGTTTAGCTTTTATAGAAAAAATAAAAGATAACAAGTATAGAAATATCCTTATAAAAATTACAGAAGGACTTTTAGTAATTCCTCTATTTCTTGATATTATATTCAATAAGAAAAAAAATAAAGATAACTGGATAATATATACATCTGGTACTATTTTTATTTTATATCTAATTTTTCCATTTATACTTATAAAATATAATAATGAATTTAGTTTAAAAAATATTATTTCTCTCACGAGAGAAAACAATTTTGAAATAGTTGCTTATAAATTCCCTGATTTTTTAAATGCTTCTTATGAAATAAATAAAAATATAAGAGAGATTGAAAATAAAGAAAATCTCTCTAAAATTGAAAATAAAAAAATATTCTTAGTCAGCAGAAAAAAATATAAAGATGATATTGAAGAAAATAAAAGTTTTAAACTTATTTATAACAATAAAAATTATTATCTTTATACTAATTAAAAAGTTATTAAAATGGTTCATATAAATGAACCATTTTTATTTTTCAATTCAAACTATTTGTATTATAAATTTTTGAATACTTACTAGTTTTTTATTGAATTTTACTTTAAACAAAAAAAATGATATTATTTTCATTATTAAAACAAATATTTTGAAAGGGGAAATATAATGAAGAAATTAATTCTTTTACTAGGTTCTTTACTTGTTGTTATATCTGCATCTGCAAAAGAAACTGTTCCAGCTCCTACTACAGTTGAAGAAGCTCCTATACAAGTAGTTGAGAAAGAGGTTATTGTTTACCGAGATAAAGAGGAAGGATTTAGACCTAATGGTGTATTAAATCTAGAAACTAGATTTTATGGAAAAGCTGAGGAACTAAATTATAGAAATAATGAAGTTAAAAATAATTATACTGAAATTAATCTTTCTGGAGATATTCAAATGACTGAAAATCAATCTTTCGCATTTGAAGTTAAATCATTTTCCAATTGGAATCATAGTTCAGATGATCCAAAACAAAAGGGTGAAGATGGAAATGAAATAAAATTAGATTATTTCTATAATCATGGAACTATTGGAGATTCTAAAATCGAATTCATATCTAGAATAGAATATGAAAATGTAAGTGCTGATGAAGCTCAGAGAATAGAATATTGGGCTGGATTTAATTTAGCTCAATATATGTTCAATAATGACTATATCAAGACTACTGATTTCACTATTGGACCAAAATATGAATATGAATGGGCAGATTCAAATGATGATGACTATATTAACAAACTAGGAATTAACTTAGAATCAATGACTGAATTACCTCTAAATTTTGCTTTCGAGTTGAATATTTTTGCTCAGCAAAATTTTCTAGGAAAAAAATATGGATTTGATAGTGGGAGAAAAGAAAAAGATAAAGATTTTACCATTGATGTAGAAGCATATTTATATAATGTAACAAATCTTTATACTAGTAGTAATGAAAAATTCATGCTAGACTTTGTATTTGAAGGTGGATATGATCAATATAACTGGAGTCAATACAAACTTTATGGACATGAAAATGAAAATAGCCAAAAAGCTTCTTATTCTCTATATGCTTACCCAGGAATTCAGGGAACTTATCAAGTTATTCCTGCTTTCAGTGTGTATGCTGTTGCTGGTGCAGAATATAGAAACTGGGAAATAGAATCTGAAAAATCAGCAAGTCACTGGAGATGGCAGCCTACTGTTACCGTTGGAATGACTACTGTATTTTAATTTAATTAAAAAAAGAGGATATTTTGAAAATATCCTCTTTTTTACTATTATAATTTATATTTTTTTATTATTTTATTTTTATAAATTTCTGCTTGAGTTCCATATATTATCTGTATTCCTTTTCCTGCTCTTATTACTCCTTGAGATTTCAACTCTTTCCAAGCATTATCATCAACGACTTTAGTTTCATCTTTTACTGTGACCCTTAATCTTGTGATACAAGCATCTATTCCCTCAATATTATCTGCTCCCCCTAGAGCTTTTACTATTTCATCAATAAAATCATCATTATCAGTTTTTCCTTGATAATCTTTTCTTGTATAAAGCTTATTTTCTCCACCTTTTCTACCAGGAGTCATATAGTTAAACTTTTCTATCATAAATTTAAAAATAAAGTAATATCCTATTGAATATATTGGACCTAATATCAATATCCATTGATATGAAGTCTTTGCCATTCCTTGAAGTAGTCCAAAAAATGTAAAGTCTATTATTCCTCTTGAAAAAGTTATTCCAACTGCTACATTAAGGAAATGCATAAGTCCATAAGATATCCCTTCTAATATTGCATGAATTACATATAAAGGTGGAGCAACAAACAGGAATGTAAATTCTATTGGCTCTGTTATTCCAGTAAGAAAAGATGTCAAAGCTGCTGAAACCAGTATTCCTTTTATTTTTGCTTTATTGTCTGCATCAGCACATCTATACATCGCAAGGGCAGCAGCTGGAAGTCCAAACATCATTGGCAGAAATCCTCCAGTCATAGTTCTTGTTGCATCTGCTGAATAATGAATAGTAGATGGATCAGCTAATTGAGCAAAGAATATTTTTTGTCCTCCTGCTATCATCTGCCCTGCTATCTCCATAGTTCCACCAAGTTCAGTATACCAGAATAATGGATAAACTGCATGATGAAGTCCAAATACATTCAAAAGTCTTCCTGTCATTCCATAAAGAAAAGTTCCCAGTGGACCCATGGCTGTAAATGCTTCTCCTGCTTTTACAACTACTCCAAAAACTGTAGGCCATATAAATGGGACTATGACTCCTAATGGTATAAAAAATACCATTGTTAATACTGGTACAAGTCTGTTTCCACTAAAAAATGCAAGATAGTCAGGTAAAGTTCTATTTGAAAATCTATTTGTTATAAATGCTGAAAAACATCCACAAATTATTCCCCCTAAAACTCCAGTCTGAAGTGTAAATATTCCCAATTCTTTTGTATATAAAGAAGCTTTTCCAATAGCTTCTCCATAAGTCATTCCTTTGGTCATAAGTGCCTGAACTGTTGTAGTATCTGCTGTCTGTCCCATAAATCCCAGAACTGTTCCTATCACTGTATGAAAAAGAAGAAAACCTAAAAGTGCTGAAAGTGCAGCTGTTTCCTTATTTTGATGTGCAAGACCTATTGCTACTCCTACAGCAAATATAACTGATAAATTAGCAAAAATAAATGCTCCTGCATTTAAAAACAATATTAAAATATGATTAAGTAATGTGCCTGGTTCTAAAAAAGTTAAATTATATGTGTCTACTATAGCACTACTTGTAAAAGCCCCTCCTACTCCCAATAGTATTCCTGCCATGGGGAGAACTGCAATTGGCAACATAAATGCCCTTCCTACTCTCTGTAAAAGAGAAAATCCTTTTTTCATAATCAAGCTCCCTCCTAAAAAATTAAAATTCTAAGTTATTTTATTATACTAAGTATACTTTACTGCAAAATTGCTGTCAATATACGGTTCTTGAATTTATTTTCTCTATTAGAACTAATTTTTATTGTTTCATAAGAAACATTCCTATTTTCAATCATAACAATTTTTTCTCTCGAGTTTCCTTGTAAAATAAGGTTTTAAATTGTATAATGTTTCTAAGGAAACTATCTTTTTTCGGAAAGGGTGATTAAAATTTCTAATAAAGTTGTAAAAAAATTTTTTAATTTAATAGAAGATAGCCATGAATTTTATAAAGACTTTCTTTCCAGAGAACCCAGAAATAGATTTATCCCAGAAATATATCTAAGTATGAAAGAATTTCAATATCTATCTGAAAAAGAGGACGAGTTTTTAGAAATAGATATAATTTCTAATCTTAATATATCTGATTATAATTTATTTATCATATTGGTTCTAATGAAAATATAAATATTACTCAATTATCAAAAAAAATGAAAAGTAGTAAAGGATACACTAGCAAAGCTATTAAAAAGCTTCACTCTATTGACCTTATAGAAACTTTTCAAATGCCACCTAATAAAAAAGAGGTATTTCTTTCACTTACAAAATCTGGAACAAAAATATATTTAAATATATACAAGCAGTTTTTAAAAAAAGAAAAAGAAATAGAACTATTTCTAGAAGATAATTTTACTGATAGCGAACTTAAAACTATTTTTGATTTTTTTATAAAAATAAATAAATTTAAAAATGAAAATCTTCTAAAAAATAGGAAGAAAAAAGACAGAAAATAGAGTTCTCTCTAAATTCTGTCTTTTTCTATTTTGCCATTTCTTATTTATCATAATATTTTTATTATTCTTCTTCAGTTTTTTTTATTATTAATGGTATATTGGCTATCAAAGTTGTTCTTCTTTTATTTTCTGGACTTTGAGCCACTTCTATATTTAAACTATTCCTATCAATATCTACATACTTTGATATTGCAGCTATTATATCATCTTTCATATCTTCAAGTACACCAGAAGGTAACATTGCTCTGTCATGAATTAAAACTAATTTAAGTCTGTCTTTAGCAATATTTTTAGATTGAGTATCACTTTTTTTAAAAAAATCAAAAATTCCCATAATACACCTACTTTCCAAAAACCATTTTTAGTTTATCAAAGAATCCCTGCTTCACATCTAAATCAAGAAAAGGAACCTCTTTCCCTGTCATTCTTAATACCACATTTCTATATGCTTCTGCTGCTAAAGACTCCCCTTTATATACTAAAGGTTCTCCTTTATTAGTTGATATAACTATATTTTCATCATCGGGAATAACTCCAAGCAAAGGTATTGCAAGAATATCTAAAATATCTTCTACTCCAAGCATATTCCCTGCTTTTACCATATCCATTTTTATACGATTAATTATAAGCTTTGGATTTCTTATATCATTAGCTTCTAATAATCCAATTATTCTATCTGCATCTCTTGTTGCAGATATTTCAGGAGTTGTCACTACAATAGCTTCGTCTGCTGCTGCTATTGCATTTTTAAAACCTTGCTCAATTCCAGCAGGGCAATCTATTATTATATAATCAAAATCTTTTCTCAAAGCTTCTATCAGAGTTTTCATCTGATCTCCATTTATATCATTTTTATCTCTAATCTGTGCAGCTGGCAAAAGACACAAATTAGAACATCTCTTATCCTTAATAAGAGCCTGTGCTATTCTGCATCTTCCTTCTATCACATCAACTAAATCATAAACTATTCTATTTTCAAGCCCTATTACAACATCAAGATTTCTTAACCCAATATCTGTATCTATTAAAAGCACTTTATTGCCTTTAAGAGCCAGACCAGCTCCAAGGTTAGCAGTAGTAGTTGTTTTACCTACTCCTCCCTTTCCTGATGTAACTACAAACACCTTTGCCATCTTAATCCACTCCCAACATAAATTTTTGGTTATTCACAAAATGAACGTGTGCTAAAATCTTCGATAAATATTTCATTGTTTTTGATGTAAGCTATTTTGAATCCACCTTTTCTGTCTATCTTGTTGGTATCAAGAATCTCTTTTTGCATAGGCTTTGCAGTAACTGCACCAATTACCATTTGAATGGGATTCATAAAATTAGCTCCTATAAAAGCATCTGAATCTTCATCAAGACCAGCATATATAGTACCATTTAAATATCCAAGAACTATTACATTCCCTCTTGCTCTTACTAGTGCTCCAGGATTCACATCTCCTAAAATTACTATGTTTCCATCATATTCCAACTTACTTCCAGATCTCAAAGTACCCCTAAAAAATTTTGTAGGTCCTTCTTCTGTTACAGCCTTAAAGAATTTTATCTTGTCTTTTTTTTCAGAGCCACTCTCAGAAAATACATAAGTGATATTAATATCACTATTTAATTTTATTAGATCAATTAGTACATTTTCCTCTAATTCTGATAATATCCTGTTGCTAAATTCAATAGCCAACTGAACATTTCCAATAAAATTCCTAGCCTCTCTTACTTTTTCGACTAAGCTGTCTCTAAGAGTCAAAAAATCTACTTCTGAATTTAAATGTATCACTAATCTGTCTTTTTTCCCTTTTAAAATAACATAATTATTCATAAGTTTCACCTTTTTCACTCAACTTTATAATCTTAGTATATCATATGGTTTTTCTATAAGCAACAACAATCCTTATTTTATTATTTGTAGCAATTAAGAAAAAATGTTATAATTTTCTAAAAATGAAATAATCAAAGAAAGGATATATTATGAAAAAAAACCTATTTAAGGGAAGCGTTGTACTTAATCCCGTTCCTGTAGTTCTTGTTACAAGTAGAAATTCTGAAGGTAAAGAAAATGTTTTCACTGTAGCATGGACTGGTACTATTTGTACAAAACCTCCTATGTTATCTATCTCTATCAGGCCTGAAAGACTTTCATATGAATATATAAAAGAAACTATGGAATTTACAGTAAATCTTCCAACTAGAAAACTTACCAGAGAAACAGACTATTGTGGTGTTCGTTCTGGAAGAACCAACAATAAAATAGAAGAAATGAAGTTTACCATGATAGAAGGTACAGAGGTAAAAAGTTCATATATTGATGAATGTCCTGTAAATATAGAATGTAAAGTTAAAAATATAATTCCATTAGGAACACATGAGCTCTTTCTTGCAGAAGTACTTTGTTCTCATATAGATTCAAGACTTCTTGATGAAAATGAAAAAATTCATTTTGAATGGGCAAATCTTATAAGTTATTCTCATGGTGAATACTTTCCAATGCCTAAAGAAGCTATTGGAAGTTTTGGCTATTCTGTTGCTAAAAAGAAAACTATTGAAAAAAAATCTATTTCAAAAAAATTTGGTTCTCAATCATTAAAAAATAAAAAATCAGGAAAAAAGAAGGTGAAAAATAAATGATAGATAGAATAAATGCCCTTGGACAATTTCTTGTTAATAAAACAGGAAAAACCTTTAACTTTAAACAAATAAAAAATGATCATATGTACCCTGGAATACTTTTTTCTTTTTCTGGTGAAGATTATCTTGTAACTCCTGATAAAGCTGAACTTGATCTTACTATTGCGCTTATGTCATCTAGGACTTTTGAAGATTATCCTCCTAAGCATGCTAGAAAGTATACTCATAGAAAATTTGAAAAGATAAATAAAAAAATTCAAGAAAATATTATCTATAAAGGTAAAAAATATGTTATCATTAAATTATAAAGGATAAATATAATTTTTTTGTATATCTCTTAATGAGAAGGGTAACTTATTTCATTACAAAAGGAGGGATAAAAATGAAAAAAACTTTTTTAATAATGGCTGTATTAACCATCGTATTCGCAGGTTGTACTCGTACTGAAAAACATATAGCTACTGGTGCAGCAGTTGGTGCTGTAGCAGGACATATAATTGGAGGTAATACTGGTACTATAGTAGGTGCTGGTGTTGGCGCTGCATCTGGAGCAATTATATCTGATAAAACTAAATAAAGTATTTGAGGCTGGTTAAAATCCAGCCTCACTTTATTTTTACAGGATCTATGTAATTTTCTAAAAATAAATAATTCTCTCCTAAATTTATCTATTTCAACATATCTTCTTGAAAGAAATTTTTCTACTATTTTTATCATATTTTTAATTAATCTCAAAATATTTTCATCTCTAAAATACTTTTTATAAGAATTATACTGTCCCTCTTTAAAATTAAAATAGGTATTAATAATTCAAAGCATTCTTTTTAAATTTTTTCTCTGTCTATTTTTAATATCATTTTCACTCTATTTTTTCTAAAATTTGTCTTAATAATTTATGATACCATATTTATATTTTTTTTATATTTTTATTTTGAAATTTTCTAAAAAAGCCATAATTATATGTTATAATTTTCATAGAAAAACATATATAATTTAAGGAGGATATTCTCTTGAATTCAAATAAATTTCTTAGACTTTTTTATGTTATTATTTGTATTTTTTTCTTGACTGGCTGTTCTTCTATAACAGAAAAAATGCTCGTCTTCCACGTAGAAAGATCTCTGAATCCTGTTATAATACCATATAGATCTACTGAAAAAGAAATGAGAGAATTTTTTGGAAAGCCCGATTTTGTTATTGCTAAAAAAAATAGATTTTATGGTATAACTTATTATAATGGAAGTTATTATTTAAATAATACTGACGAACATAAAGACATATTAAAAAAACTTCTTCCTAAAAAATATTAAAAAATGAGGATTCTCTTAAAGAAACTATTCTTACAATCTATTTTGATCCTGTTGATAGAGTAGTATCAAAATATAATATAAGAAAATATATGGCTCCTCCAGAGTATGATCCCAACGCTCTTACCCCAGAAGAAAAAGCTGAGATAGAAGCAAAGAAAAAAAAGATGAGAGATGAATTTCGTGATTTATCTCCTCTAGAAGTTTTAAATAAAATAATATTAGAAATGTAAATACAAAAAGAGATAGATGAAAAATTTTCATCTATCCCTTTATTTTTACCATTCAGCAAATGAACCATCTTTATGTCTCCATATAGGATTTTTCCAATTATGAGGAGTTTTAGAAAGTTCTCTTACAAGTTCTTCATTAACATCTACTCCTAATCCTGCTTTTGAGCAAATATTTACATATCCTTCTGTAAATTTAAAATCTTCTTTATTTTTTACATAATCTAAAACATCTTTTCCCTTATTGTAATGAATACCCATACTTTGTTCTTGAATTACAGCATTATATGTAGTTGCATCTAAATGAAGGCATGCAGCAAGAGCTATTGGTCCTAATGGACAATGTGGAGCTACTGCTATATCATATGCCTCTGCCATTGAAGCAATCTTTTTAACTTCTGTAATTCCTCCAGCATGTGATAAATCTGGCTGTATTATATCTACATATCCACTAGATAATATATCTTTAAAATCCCATCTTGAGAATAGTCTTTCTCCTGTTGCTATTGGAATAGAAGTAGCATTGGCAATATCTCTAAAAGATTCTTTATTCTCACATAAAACTGGTTCTTCTATAAACATCAAATCATATTGTTCTAATTTTTTAGCCAATATCTTGGCCATAGGTTTATGAACTCTTCCATGAAAATCCACAGCAATTCCAAAATATTTTCCAGTTGCTTTTCTTATAGCTTCTACTCTTTCTAAAACAGCATCTATTTTTTCGTATGAATCAATAAATTGTAGCTCTTCAGTAGCATTCATCTTTATTGCAGTAAATCCTTGATCTTGTTTTTCTTTAGCTGCTGCTGCTACATCATTGGGTCTATCTCCACCTATCCAAGAATAAACCTTCATTTTATCTCTGCATTTTCCACCCATTAATTCATACACTGGCTGATTTAAATATTTTCCTTTTATATCCCAAAGGGCTTGGTCTATTCCAGCAAGGGCACTCATCATAATAGCTCCTCCTCTATAGAATCCTCCTCTGTATAATACATTCCAGTGATCTTCTATTGCCAGTGGATTTTTTCCAATCATATAGTTATCCATTAATTCTTTTACTGCACCTTTTACAGTACTTGCTCTTCCCTCTACTACTGGTTCTCCCCATCCAACTAATCCAGTATCTGTTTCTATTCTCAAAAATAACCATCTTGGTGGAATTTCAAATAATTCATATTTTGCTATTTTCATTTAATCACATCTCCTTAAAAAAATAATCTAGGTAAACACATTACTATGTCAGGAAATATCAATAGTACCATTTGTGCAAAAGTCATTGCAGCCAAGAATGGCAATATCCTTTTAGAAAGTTCTACTATTGAACAATTAGATATTCCCTGAGCTACAAATAGATTTACTCCAACAGGTGGTGTTAAGAATCCTATTTGAGCTGAAATTATAAATATTATTCCAAAATGTATTGGATCTACTCCTAAATTCTTTAATATTGGAAGGAACATTGGAGTAAAAATTAAAATCTGTGCTTCTATTGCCATAAAAGTTCCAGCTACAAATGCCAAAACTATAAACATCAAATATATTACATATACATTATTTGTTAAACTCAATATCTCTTTTGCAAACTCTTGTGGAATTTGTGCCATTGTTAAATATCTTGCAAAGGCAATTGCAAACCCTAAAATTATTACTACAGTTGATGTTGTCAAAGCTGCCTGTGCTACTATAATAGGCACTTGTGAGAATTTTAATTCCTTATGAACAAATATACTTATTACTAAAGCATAAACAACTGCTACAATTGCAGATTCAGTTGCTGTAAATATTCCACTGTATATTCCTCCCAGGATTATAAATGGAATTAACATTGACCATTTAGCATTCCAAACAGCTTTAAGAAAATCTTTACCTGACAATCTTTCAACTTTTTTACTTCTGTAGTTATTCTTTTTAGCTATTATATATACAGTAACTATCAAACACACTGTTAAAAGTGCTCCAGGTACAAATCCTGCAAGGAATAATTCTCCTATTGATACCTCTGCTGTAATTGCGTATATTATCATTGTAACTGATGGAGGAACTAATACTCCCATAGAACCAGAAGCCGCTGTTAAAGCTCCTGCAAAAGCTGTATCATATCCTTCTTCTTTCATTGCTGGAATCATCATTGCCCCAATAGCTGCAACTGTTGCTGGAGAAGATCCTGAAATAGCAGCGAAGAAGAAACAAGCTATAACTGTTATTATTCCTAATCCCCCATAAACATTTCCTACTAATGAAGTGGCAAGTTTTATCAGCCTATTGGATATTCCACCCTTTTCCATTATCAGCCCTGCAAGGATAAACATTGGTATAGCTAGAAATGTGTAACTATCCAATCCTGTAAAAACTGTTTTGGCTACAAATTCTACACTTATTCCACTGATAAACAATCCTACCAGTCCAGAAATACCTATACAGTATGCAATGGGAATTCCTATAAATATAGCAATTATAAATATTATCATCATTATCATAAATATTTGCATTGTTATTCTTTTCCTCCTTTGATTTCAGCAATCAAAACTTGGAAAGCTCTGCAAGCTCCAAATAAGAAAGTCAGCGGAATTATTCCATAAACTAAGTACATAGGCAATCCCAAAGCAGGAGATAACTGTTCCATCTCATATGTTGTCATAGAGATTTTTAATCCTGCATAACCTACTAATAATAACAACCAAATCATTACTATATCATTAAATATAAAAATATATTTTTTTATTTTACTCTTTACATAAATATCTATCAATTCCACTCTAACATGCTTTTTTCTTTTTAGAGCTAATGAAGCTCCAGTATAGACCATCAAGATAAATAAATATCTGCTTAACTCCTCTGTCCATGATAAAGAAAAATTGAGAACAAATCTGAATAATATTTGCAGCACTCCCATAAGTACAAGCAACAACATTGCTCCAGTTATTACATAGTACTCAAATTCTTTTCTTTCGCCCATCTTTATCTCCTATTCATCAAAAATTTATTTTGTTGCTTCTTTAAGTTTTTTATACATATCTTTATTGATTTTATCTCCTTCTTTTTCTAATATTGGAGCTACTATCTCTTTTATTTTTGTTTTAAACTCTTCAGAAGGTTCTACAAATACTAACCCTGTTTTTGCCATTTCTTCTCTTGCTGTTTCATCATCTTTTGCCACTGATTCTGCCATATAAGCTATAGCTATATCAGCAGATTCCTGCATTATAGTTTGTTGCTCTGGTGTCAATGAATCATAGAAATTTTTCCAACAACTAATACAACCCAACTATATACATGTCCTGTCATAGTTCCATATTTTTGAACTTCTGAAATTTTTTGAGAATAAATATTCATCATTGGATTTTCCTGTCCATCTACAACACCTTGCTGAAGAGCAGAAAATAGTTCACTGAATGGCATTGGTGTAGGATTTGCTCCCAAAGCTCTAAATACTTTTAAATGTAACGGATTTTGCATTGTTCTAATTTTCAATCCTTTAAAATCTTCAATAGATTTTATTTCTCTTGCATTGTTAGTTACATGTCTAAAACCAAATGGTCCAAATCCTAGTCCTACATATCCTGCTTTTTCTAATTTCTTTAATAGTTCATCTCCCCATTCGCCATTACATACTTCCATAGCTTTTTCCTGAGTATCAAATATGAAAGGAAAAGATAGAAACTGAAATTCTTTTACAAATGTTCCTAATACTGCTGGATCTGGAAGATTCATATGAGCTGCTCCAAATTTGATTTGTTCTAAAACCTCTTGATCAACTCCAATTTGATTTGATGGATAAAGTTCTACTCTTATTTCTTTATTTGTCTTCTCTTCAAGATTTTTCTTAAAAAGTTCCATTCCTTTATATTCAAAATGCGACTCTGGAACTCCCAGCCCTACTCTCATAACTTTTTCAGCATATCCAAACGTTGATAAAACAATAAACATGCAAACTATTAATAACTTTTTCATCCTCATTCCTCCTAATTTCTTAATTTAAAATTTCTGATATTTTTTCAGCTGTGTCTTTTATTTTTTTTCCTCTTTTTCTTGTTTCCTCTTCATCTATTGTTGTATATAATCCTGCTAAACTTATGGCACCAAATATTTTTCCTTCTTGATATATTGGAGCTGCTACACAAGAAACTTCTATATCTCCTTCTCTGTAATCTATAGAATATCCTCTCTTTTTTGTTTCTAAAATATCTTTTTTTAATTTATCTGAATCAACTATTGTATAGTCTGTTTTAGGTTCTAATTTAGTTCTGGCAATATATTCATCTAAATCTTTTTCAGAATAAGTTGATAGGATAGCCTTTCCAAGCCCTGTATAGTACAATGATTTTCTGCTTCCTAATACTGCTGTAGTTCTCACAGTTTTTGAGCTTTCTATTTTTGAAAGATATAATATATCATCTCCATCTTTTAAACCAAAAAACAATGTATCATTAAATTCATTAACTAATTCTCTTAAAAATGGGGTCACTATATCCAGTACTTCTCTCTTGCTTCTCATTTTTAATGAAAGTTCAAATATTTTATTTCCAAGCTGATACAATTTCAGACTTTCATCACAGCAATAAAGATATTTCTTAAAAATTAAAGCTTTAACTATATCATCTACAGAACTTCTTGGAATTTCCAATTCTTTTGAAAGCTGTGTTATTGTCATTCCATTTTTTGAATTAGAAATTTTTTCAAGTATTTCCATTGTCTTCAAAGTTGACTTATTTAACATAATATCCCACCTTATTTTTTGCTTTGTTCCCAAATTTTTAATGCTCCCTTTGTTGCTAACTCATTTGAACTTATTATCCGAATATCATTATCTAGCTTCATTTCTGACAATAGTTCAAATAACCCTTTAGCAATTATATTCCCCCCTGCTATTATTAACTTTTTATATTTTTTCAAATAACCATTTTTTTCTAATGATGTTATATCTTCACTTAAAACTAATCCTAAAAGATAGTTAGATTTTTCATTTATTGTAAGCTTTTCTGATAAATCTAAACCTCTTAGCATAAATGAACCTTGATTTATTCCATATTTTTTTCCTATTTTATTTCCTAATTCTAAATATTTTTTTTCTATTTTATCAGCAAATTTTTCATCTACAGAAGTTTTCAATATAGTATATTTGGTCATCACATCATAAATTTCTCCACTCATAGTTGTAAGAAGGTCCACTATATTTCCATCAGATACTTCTATAAATTTATTATGTGATCCTGGAAGAATTACAAGTGTTGGTTCATCTACTTTTATCTCTTCAAGTATTCCAAATACTTCTACCTCTTCTCCCCTTATTACATCTATACTTTTTAGATGTTCTTCTTTAAAATATTCTTTTTCTACTTTTATTCCTGTTATTAAATATATTTCAAATTCAAAGAATTTTACTTTTACCATACTTTTAGAAAATTTTTCTAAAGATACAGGAACATACAAATGTTCTATTTCCATCAATCCCAAAGCAGAAGTTATCATTCCTGAAGCAATTATACATTCAATTTCTTCTTTCTCTATTTTATTTTCTTTTATACATTCTTTTAAAAGTTTATATAGTTCATTTTTAAATTTTTCTTTTCCGATTTTTACTCCATAATTTTCTTTTTTTTCGAAAATTATATTTTTTCCTTCTACAATTCTGATTCTTAAATTAGAAGTTCCTGCATCTATTGTTACTATTTTTTTCATTTTCACCATTTCCTTGCTAAAAACTTTCAGCAGCTTTTTTTATAGCAATTATATTCTCTCTTAATTCATCAAATTTCCCTGCCTTTATTAGTTTATTATCCACTAGAGAACTTCCTATACCAAGACAGCTGAAACCTGCTTTTAAAAATTCAGAAACATTATTTCTGTTAACACCTCCTACTGCCATACATTCAAGATCATTTATTGGACCCTTAAGAGATTTTAAATAAGAAAATGGAACTTCTCCTGCTGGAAATAATTTTAAAATTTTACAGCAACTGTATTTCTTAGCTTTCATAGCTTCAGAAGCTGTAAAAAATCCACATACACACAATATTCCAATCTTTTCTGCTTCTTTTAATATTTCTTCATCTATATTAGGTGTAAGTATAAATTTAGCTCCATTTTCTACAGCAAAATTTAATCCCTCTAGGGTTACTACTGTTCCTGCTCCAATTACAAAATCATTCAAATATTTTTCTTTAAGTATTTCAAATTGTTTCTCTACATCTTTACTGTTTAATGTTATTTCTAAAATCTTTATTCCTTCTTTTTTTAAAATTTCTAATGTTTTTTCAAATTTTTCTAAAGGAACATCTCTTAATATTGCTACTATTTTTTCTTTTCTCAATACTTTCAATAATTCTTCATACATCTTCGCTCCTCCATTTATATCGTATATACGTTTATTTGATGGATATACATTACTTAGTTGATATAAATATATAATATTTTTTATTTTATGTCAATAAAAATACAAAAAATTCTAAAAAAGTTTTTTATGTATATAAATAAACGTATTTGCGGCATAAAAAACGAAATTATGTCACTTTATAAAAATTTCTTAAGTATAAAAAAAGACAGAGATTTTCCCCCTGCCTTTTTATTTATTTTATATTTTTTTACATTTATTTCCAGTACTCATACCAAAAATACTACTATTTTATCTATTCCTTTTCTTAATTTTGGATAAATTAAAAAGACACCTCAACTGAAGTGCCCTTCTTTATTACTTTATTAAATTTTTTATCCACTTTCCTGAACGAAGTCTTGGAACAGTAGCTACCACTTTAAATGGCTCTTCTAAACACACCATCAAATATACTAAAACTATTGGAAATTTAAAATATACAGCTCCTAAAAATGATAACGGAACTCCAATGCACCAGACAGCTACTAATTCCGTTACTATTGCATAGAGAACATCTCCTCCTCCACGAAGCACACCTATAATCTGTACTATTCCAAAAAATCTTAAAGGAAGAGCTGCTGCCATTATCCTCAGTACAACTATCACATTCTGATATGTTTCTGGAGTTATTTTAAACAGCATTGCTATAAGTGGAGCTACCACAAAAAATACTACTCCTATTATTATTCCAATCATGACTCCAAATACTGATATTTTTAAAGCATCTTTTTTTGCTTCTTCCTCAAGACCTGCTCCTATCTTGTTCCCTATCAATATCGCAGACGCTGAAGCTATACCTATTCCAAATATATTAAATACATTATTTATTGTATTGGCTATCTGCATAGTTGCAGTAGCATTTGTTCCTAACTTTGAATAAGCCACAAAATATGCTGTTATTCCACCAATCCACATTACATCATTAAATATAACTGGTGTAGCCGTTTTAAAAAATTTTATCACAAGAGAAAAATCAAAATTTAAAAGCTGAGATAAATTTCCTGCTACAATATTCTTATTTTTATATATAATAAAAAGTATAAAAGAAAGTTCCATACACCTTGATACAGTAGTCCCTAAAGCAGCTCCAGCAACTCCCATAGCAGGAGCTCCAAACTTACCAAATATGAATATATAATTTAAAATTCCATTAAATACAAGACCTACTAAACTTCCATACATAGGTATTTTTGTCTGTCCTATACTTCTGAGTGAAGCTGCAAAAGCTAAAGAGATAGTAGTAAATATGTAACTTAATGCTACCATTCTCAAATAATTCTTTCCTAGTGATATTACAATTATTTCTTTTGTAAATATATTCATTATTTTTTCAGGCATAAAAAATGCCACTGCTGCATAAAAAATAGTTGCTATTATTCCAAATACAAGGGATATTCCTAAAAATTTATGAATGCTGGAAATATCTTTCTTTCCCCAGAATTGTGACATAAATATTCCAGCTCCTAATGTTATTCCCATTATAGAATAATAATAAACCATATAAAATTGATTTGATATTCCCACAGCAGCAATTTCATTTTCTCCTAAGCTTCCTATCATTAAATTATCTAAAAGGTTTAATGAAGCAGTTACAAGACTTTGTAATATTATTGGAACTGCCAATACCAACAATGTTTTTATAAATCTTTTATCTAGTTTCAATTTATCAAGCATTATTTTCCTCCTAAAAAAATAAAAGCAGATGGGTTATCAGCCGCCCACCTGCTCTCTCTTTATTTAATCTTGTATATTATACTATTTCAACTCTTATATGTCAATTTTAAAAATAAAGCTATACATTTAATAAAAAATAGTGTATAATATTTCTTGTAGTGATAAAAGATTTATGAGTTTTGAGGTTTTAATATTTAAAGGTCTTTCAAGAAGTATCTTCCTAAGTATTAAGTTTATACCTGGTAGTTTGTCATAACTATTGCCAAAATATCACAAGTTATATCATTAAAAAAATTTATATTTATGGAGGAAACAAATGAAAGGTACAGTTAAATGGTTTAACCAAGAAAAAGGATTCGGATTTATTACTGGTGAGGATGGAAAAGATATATTCGCTCACTTCTCTCAAATCCAAAAAGATGGATTCAAAACTTTAAATGAAAATGAAGAAGTTACTTATGATGTAATTGAAGGTCAAAAAGGACCTCAAGCAGCTAACATCAAAACTAAATAATTGATTTGGTATTGAATTTAATCGGAACTAAGGAAACTTAGTTCCTTTTTTTATACACAAAAATTTTGATTATAAAAGTATTTTTTTCTTTCATTTTTTATGGTAAAATTATAGATGGAAAATATACATAAATATGTAGGAGGAATGATGTTCAAATTTTTTAAACCTTTCATACCTAAAGCTATATTAGCTGCACTCTTCAAAATGGGAGAAGCATTTTGTGACCTGTCTCTTCCTCTGATAATGGCTAAAATAATAGATATAGGTGTTTCCAACAAAGATTTAACATATATTACTAAAATGGGTGGAACTATGGTTGGAATTGCATTAATAGGATATATATGTTCTATCTTTTGCAATTATTTTTCTGTTCATTCAACTCAAAATTTTGGTGCTTCTCTTAGAGATAAAGTATTCACTAAAATACAAAGCTTTAACTTTGTTCATCTTAATAAGTTTACTCAGGCATCTCTTATCACAAGAATGACTAAAGATGTAGATCAAATCATGAATATGTTTCTTATGTGTATAAGAATGGTATTAAGAGGACTTGTAACAGGTATAGGAGCTGTAATTATGGCTGTAACCATCAATCCTGTCCTTGCTATACTTTTTATTTTCATAGTCCCTACCATTGTTGGTACTACTATGTACTATATGAAAAAATCTTTTGGTATATATGCTGAAGTACAAAAAAAACTTGATAATCTTACTCTTGTGATGCGAGAAAACCTTACAGGTATTAGAGTTATTCGAGCTCTTTCAAAAGAAAAAATCGAAGCTGAAAGATTTAAAGAAAAAAATGATGATCTTAAATTAAAAACAATTGAAGCTGATAATCTTATGGCAAGTAAACTTCCATTTATTACTCTTATAATGAATATTGGAGTTGTTGCTGTTCTATGGTTCGGAGGTATCAGAGTAAATTATGGAAAAATGCATTTAGGAGAAGTTGTAGCTTTTATAAATTATCTTAATATGCTTCTCTTCTCCATGAATGCTCTTTCATTTCTTTTCACTTTATATAGCCGAACTGCTATATCTTATAGAAGGGTAAAAGAAGTTCTTTTTGAAAATATAGATAATCTTTCTGAAGAAGAATTTGAAAAAATATTCACAGATACAGTTATTGAATTTAAAAATGTTTCATTCTCTTATGATAATACTGACAATTACATTCTTGAAAATATAAATTTAAAAATAAAAAGAGGTGAAAATATTGGAATAATTGGAGGTATAGGTTCTGGAAAAACTTCTCTTATAGCTCTCATTCCTAAATTTTATGAAGTAACTAAAGGGGAAATTCTTATAGATGGGGTAAATGTCAATAAATACAAAGAAAAAGAATTAAGAAATAAAATTGGAATAGTAATGCAAAAATCATTCCTTTTCTCCCAAAGTATAGAACAAAATATTAAATGGGGAAAAGAAAACGCTTCTGATGAAGATGTCAAAAATGTTGTATCTATAGTTCAAGGAAAGGATTTTGTTGAAAAACTTCCTAATCAATATAAGACTGAAGTAACTAAAGGTGGTACTAATTTTTCTGGTGGACAAAAACAAAGACTTTCTATAGCTAGAACTCTTATCAAAGAACCTGAAATATTGATATTTGATGACAGTTTCAGTGCTTTAGATTTCATTACAGAATATAATCTGAAAAATGAACTTAAAAACTATCTGAAAAATACTACTATTTTAACTATTTCTCAAAGAGTTGCTTCTCTTATGAAAATGGATAGAATAATAGTAATGGATAATGGAAAAGTAGTAGGATTTGATTCTCATGCTGCTTTAGCTGAAAATTGTGAAATTTATAGAGAGATATGTGAGTCGCAAGAAATATGTATACCTGGAGGGAATTATTGTGAAGTATAATCTATTTAAAAAATTACTCCCTTATTTAAAAAAATACAAATTAGAATTCATTTTTCTAATTTTTCTAGCAATAATAGGAAATCTTCTAACTTTAGCAGGTCCTTATCTTGTAGGAAAAGGAATAAATCAAATACATTTTCAAATGAATAAAAGTGATTTTATTCAACTCGGAAAACTATCTATACTTCTACTTTTTTCATATATAACTGGTGCAATCCTTACTTTAATACAAAATATAAAAATGAATATAATATCACAAGATATTGTAAATAAAATGAGAAAAGATGGAATAGAAAAAATACATAAATTCCCACTAAAATATTTTGATGGTATTTCACAAGGAAATATTATCAGTATAATGATAAATGATATTGATAATATAAGTGGTTCTCTTTCTCAAATAGGAACAAGGGTAATAGTGAATATACTCACTATATTCACTGCTTTGGGAATAATGTTGTATATTAGTCCCTCTCTTACTTTGATACAACTCTTTCTAGTTTCTTTTACTGGAGTATTTTTAAAAAAATAACAGAAAAAAGTCGTGAAAAAAGAAGAGTTCAGCAAAGATATCTTGGAAAACTTAGTGGATATATTGATGAAATACTTACAGGGCAAGCTGAAGTAAAATCTTTCTCATATGAAGAAAGAGCCATAGAAACTTTTAGAAATCTTAATTCTTCTTATAAAGAAAATGCAATAAAATCAATTTTTCTTGCTGGATTTAATTTTCCTACCCTCAATTTTATAGGAAATACAGGATATTCACTTATTATTTTGATTGGTGCCATATTTATGCTTCAAGGTAAAATAACTCTTGGAGGACTTTCAAGCTTTGTTATTTACTCTAAACTTTTTAACAGACCTATAGCAAGTATATCAGAAGCATATAGCATTATTCAGACTGTTTTAGTCAGTGCTGAAAGATTTTTTCAATTCATGGACCAAAATGAAGATTTGGATACTGGTAAGAAAAATATTGATTTCAATGTTTTAAAAGGAAATATAGAATTTAAAAATGTAGATTTTGCATATAATGAAGAAACTCCTGTACTTAAAAATCTTTCATTTAAGACTGGAAATGGAGAAGTTGTTGCTATAGTTGGTCCAACTGGAGGAGGAAAAACTACTATTGTAAACCTCTTAATGAGATTCTATGATGTAACATCTGGAGAAATACTGTTAGACGGAATAAATATAGAGGAATATAAAAAAAGCGAAATAAGAAAACTATTTGGTATGGTTCTTCAAGATAGCTGGTTGTTCACAGGTACTATAAAAGATAATATAAGCTATGGAAATAATAATATTTCATTTGATAAAGTTGTAGAAAGTGCAAAACTTGCCTGTGCCCATGACTTCATAATGAAATTTCCTGATGGATATGATACTATAATAAGTGAAGATAATATGATACTTTCTCAAGGGCAAAAACAGCTTATTACAATAGCGAGAATTATTGCTTCTGATCCTAAGTTTCTAATTCTTGATGAAGCTACAAGTGGGGTTGATACAAGAACAGAAATAAGACTGCAAAAAGCCATTGCTAATCTTATCAAAGGCAGAACAAGTTTCATAATAGCTCATAGGCTCTCTACTATCAAAAATGCTGACCTTATCCTTGTATTAAAAGATGGAAAAATAGCTGAACAGGGAACACATGATGAATTGATGAATAAAAATGGTTTTTATTTCAATCTATACAGTACTCAATATGCTTTATAAAAAAAGAACTTAAATTACAAAAAAGAATATAATTTTTAAAAATTTTTTATTAAAAAGAGTTGTTATTATTTTTATTGTTTCACTTTTGTATCCCAGTAATTACAGCAGTTAAAATCTTAACTGCTTAATTACTGGAAACTGATTTCTCTCAGACATACTATTTTTCATGTTTTAATTACAATATCAATTACACAAATCTCTCTAATTCCTAAAATTCTAAAATTTAATCTGACTTTTTTGATTCAACTTTTTTATCCTCTCACATATTTTTCCAGTCTATCTACTGCCTCTGCAAGTTTATCTTTTGTAATATTCATAGCTGCTACTTTGACATCATTTACTTCAGAAGCTTTTTGCAATACTCCTTCCATCTCTTCTCTTGTTACTCCAAAATCTTTATAAGATGTAGGAAGACCTATCTCTCTATAAAATGGAAGAAGCTTATCTATTTCTTTAGTATTATTATCCAACATTAACTGTACTAATACTCCATATGATACAATCTCTCCATGAAGATGATTATGTTCTACTTTTGGCATAGTAGAAAATCCATAACACATTGCATGAGCTACACAGCTGTTATAATCATTGATAACATGATTAGATACAAGTCCTGTATTTACAATAATAGACAGAACAGTTTCTTCAAGATCATCAGATACTTTATTTTCTTTGCAATCCACTAAAGCTTTTGATCCATATTCTACTAAAGGCTCCTGACAAAGCTTAGATAATGTAACTCCTAAAGCATTAGGGTGATCCAATTTTCTTCCTCTCGATGAAAATTCAGGTTCATATCCTTTTGCCAGAGTATCTCCAATTCCAGCCCATAAATATTTATCTGGTGCTTCAGCTATAATTTTTGTATTAATAAAGGTATGTTCAGCAGGTGTCTTCCTCCAATACAATCCTTCAAATACTCCATCTACATTGTAAATAGCACATACTGATGTTACAGCTGCACAAGTAGATGAAATAGTTGGGAATACAAACAGAGGTTTATTCAAATCACCTGTAAGCACTTTACAAGTATCTATAGCTTTTCCTCCACCAAAAGCAAATACCATATCTGCCTCATGGACTGTACTCTCTTCTTTTAATTTTTCCACGTTAGCATAAGCTGCTTCTCCTCCATACCACAAAGTATCTATTACTTCTAAATCACTTCCTGCCATTAAATTTTTCACTAAATGGCTTGCTTTTTCCAAAGCTGTTTTTCCTCCAATGAATACAACTTTTTTTCCATAGTTAGAACAAACTTTTATAACTTCATTATATGCTGAATCTCCAATAGTATAATTTGGTAAAAATACATTTCTATTTGACATTTTTCTTATCTCCTTCTCTTATTTGTTCATCATGCTGATATTAGCTGCTGATTTGACTCTTCTTCTGAAAAAATTGAATGATAAATTTCCTGAAAATACATTAGCTAACAAAGAACCTGAAACCTGATGTACTACAGTAGCCACTGCTGCCGGTAATGCACATAGAGGATTTACAAATTGTGCTGCTAATCCTACTGCTAATCCAGAATTTTGTAAGCCAACTTCAATAGAAAGTGCTTTTTTCTTAGAATTATCCATTTTAGTAAATATTCCAATAGCATATCCTAAAATAAATCCAAACCAATTATGAAGGCATACAGCCATAATAAGAACAGCTCCAGAATTAATAAGATTCATTTTATTAGGTGCTACACATAATCCCATAATCATCAAAATACATACAATTGGAATAATTACTAGTACTTTAGATACTTTATGCACTTTTTCTCCAAATGCTTTATGAACTGCCATACCTAAAAAGATAGGAACAATAACAACTTTTACGATATCAAGAAGCATAGCATACATATTGATTTCTACCCACTGACCTGCTAAAAAATATGTAAGAGCTGGTGTTAAAAGAGGGGCTGCTAATGTTGATACAGTAGTCATTCCAATTGAAAGAGCTACATCTCCTTTCGCCAGATAAGTCATAACATTGCTTGCAGTTCCTCCTGGACAAGTTCCTAATAAAACCAGCCCAACTGCCAATTCTGGTGGAAGTCTTAATGTTTTTGCCAAAAAGTAAGCCATTAATGGCATTACAGTAAATTGAGCAAGACACCCTATAAATACATCTTTAGGTCTTGTTACAATTACTTTAAAGTCTTTCTCATTAAGAGTAAGTCCCATAACAAACATAATAGATCCCAGTCCTACTGTTACTAAAGACTGCCCAAAAACTCTTGTTTTTCCCAAAGTAATAAATGCCTGTGGCAATACCATAGCTGCTACTACCATAAGTAAAACTAGAACAATAAAATACTTTCCTAAAAAATCGCTTAATTTATTTAATAATTTCATTTTATATCTCCCTATTTATCTTTATCAAATTTTCACTTTAAATATAATTCTGCCATTCTCCCTCCCTCTGATCTTTTTATCCGATCTACTACATACTTTTTCATTTTATTTCCCCTTTCATTTTTTAAAATTTTATAAAAAAAAACAGCCCTGTTAGGCTGTTAAACATACACTCTAATTATACTTAGTCAGATTTTCATTATCCTAAATATTTTAAGTTCAGTCCATTTTTCCTAACATAATCTTTTGCATATAAAAATTTATTGCTTATAATAACTATTATAACCAATATTATATATATGCTTATTATTATTACATTAGCTGATGAATACATATCTGAACTCCTTTTCTCGATTTTTATTTTTCTTATAATACTCCTTTTTTTAAAAAAATACAAGTATTTTTTTGAAAAAATAAAATTTATTTTTTAATTTTTATTTAATACTCTCTTTATTTTTATTTTTCCTCAATGCTAAAATAATAAAATTTTTTTATTTTTACAAAGAAAAATAAATTCACTACAAGTGTATAACTTTATTCAGAAAAAACTTTAACATATGTAGATATAAAAAATACTGCTAGCAATACTACTTACTATAAATATATTTTAATCAAAAAAGAGGATAACCTATAAGGATATCCTCAAATAATTTATTTTTCTAATTCTACTGTAAATTTAAGTCTTTTAAGACCATTTTTTATAGCTTTTATCTTCAGTTTACTCAATTTTGTATCTGATAATTCTTCAATAGGAGCTTCTTGTATAGAAGAAAGTTCTCCATAATTTGATACAAGTTTTTCAATATCCTTTTTTGTAAGTTTACTTATTTTCCCAAGAATTCTATATCCTTTAGGGCTTATTTTATTATCTAAGCTGCTGTAACTTTTCTTATACCCAAGTACACTTGCAAAATTTTCAATCTCAAGTAGTTCAGTATTATTAAATTCTCTAAGTTGTGCAAGAATACTTTCATATTCAACATCTTCACTCTTGTAGTCACTTAAAAATTCTAGCATCTCTTCATGTATATCTTGAGCTAAATCTTCTAATTGAAGCTCTATTAGTCTTCCTTCTACTCCCAGCTCTAATACATATCCTTTTAATTCTTCTTCTATTCTCATCATCATTTCAAATCTCTGTAAAACCAATGCAGCATCATAAATAGTAACTATGTCATCAAGTTCCAGTATAGTTAGATTTGCCAATGACTTATCTAAAACATATCTGTATCTTTCCATAGTTTTTAAAGCCTGTGATGCTTCATTCATTATTTCAGACATATCTTTAAGTTTATATCTCATTTCACCTTTATATAAACTTATTGTTTTTCTTCTTTCAGATACAGCTATTACTAATTTACTAGTTTGCTTACCTGCTCTTTGAGCTGTTCTGTGCCTAGTTCCACTTTCTTCAGATGAATATTTTCTGTCAACTTGAAGATGTACATTTGCATATATAATTGTTTTACATTCTTCATCAACTATTATAGCTCCGTCCATTTTAGCTAATTCAAATATTCTTTCTGGTGTATATTCACAGTTTATATAAAACCCACCATCAAGCATCTTTTCCACTGCTTCATCCATACCAACTACTATTAATGCTCCTATACCTGCATCAATTATATTGTACACTCCTTCTCTCAGAGGTGTTCCAGGAGTTATCTGCAAGAGCATTTCTTCAAGTTTTTTATTGACCATCCTTGTTCATCCTTTCTAAAAGTTCTTCTAAATTTTTTAAATATATTAATTTTAATTTATATTTATAACTATTTTTTTCTATTTCTTTTCTATTAGCTTCTGGAATATAGACTCCTTTGAATCCTAATTTTTCTAGTTCTCTCAGCCTTTTTTCAATAAAAAAAACTTTTCTGATTTCTCCTCTTAATCCTAACTCCCCAATGGCTGCTATTTTCTGACTTATTTCTACTCCTCTATAAACAGATAAAAGGGATATAAGAACAGCAAGATCTGCTGCTGGATCTTCTATACTTAGACCTCCAGGTATATTCACAAACATATCTTTCATAGCAAGACTCATATGCATTTTCTTTTCTGCTATTGCAGTAAGTATTTGTATTCTATTTCTATCAAATCCTTGAACTATTCTTTTAGGTATTCCTATATTTGATTCTGTAAGAAGTGTCTGTATTTCTAAAAGGAATACTTTTGTTCCTTCTAAAACTGGAACTACCATACTCCCAGCATTTTTTTCATCTCTTTCACTTAAAAAGTACTCTGAAGAATTTTTTATTTCTTTCATTCCATCTTCTTCCATACTGAAAACAGCTAGTTCATTAGTTGACCCAAATCTATTTTTAGTACTTCTTAAAATTCTGTAAAAAAGTCCTTCTTCTCCTTCAAAATTAAAAACAGCATCTACCATATGTTCAAGCATTTTTGGCCCTGCTACTTTTCCATCTTTAGTTATATGTCCAACTATAAAAAATGATATATTGTATTTTTTAGCAAGCTCTATTATTTTTAAAGTACATTCTCTTATTTGTGTAGGTGTTCCTGGTATAGAATCTATTGATGAATTATACAATGTCTGTATTGAATCTACTATTACTACTTTAGGTTTTTTGGCTATAAGGTACTCATAAATATTAGAAACATCTGTTTCAGCCATAAGAAATAAATCTTTAGCACTTATTTTAAGTCTTTCTCCTCTATTCTTTACTTGAGAAGGAGATTCCTCTCCGGAAATATATATGACTGTTCCATATGAAGTGTATCTATCTGCAACTTGAAGTAAAAGTGTTGACTTTCCTATTCCTGGATTACCAGTTACAAGTACTACTTCTCCTTGTAAAAGTCCTCCTCCAAGCACTCTATCAAATTCTTCTATTCCTGTTTTATATCTATACATATCTTCCATTTTTATATCTGAAAAAGAATACACTTTTTCAGCAGTTTCTTTTACAGAAATTACTGAAGAAACTACAGGTGCTCCAGCTGATATTATCTCTATTTCTTCTTCAAAAGTACCCCATTCATTACATTGAGGACACTTTCCCAGCCATTTAGATGATTTATATCCACATTCACTGCAAACATAAAAACTTTTATTTTTAGCCACTTTTTCTCCTATCCTTTGATAGTTTTTACTTTTTCCTTTACTATCTCAGCTATCTTATCATCTACAAATATATCAAGTCTAGCTCCCACCATAGCTGCTTCTCTTACAGAACTTGAACTTAAATACATATATTCTCTTGCAGCTGGAATAAATACAGTTTCTACTTCTCCATAAGAAAGATCATGATTAGCAAAAGCATAGCCTAATTCATATTCATAATCTGAAACTGCTCTTAATCCTCTGATTATTATATCTGCTCCATTTTCTTTCATAAAATTTATCAAAAGTCCATCAAAACTTTTTACCTCTATTCTATCATTCTCTTCTCCTACTAAGAGCTTTATCATATTTTTTCTCTCTTCAAGAGAAAACCAACCTTTCTTATTACTATTATTCATAACAGCTACAATGAGCTTATCTGTTATTTTTAATGATTTTTTTATAACATCATAGTGTCCCTTAGTTATAGGATCAAAACTTCCAGCATAAACACCTATTTTCATAGTTCTCTCCTCTATTTAACCAGAATTATTTCATATTGGCAACTATTATTTGTATCCACTTCTAATTCTATAGCTTTTTTCTTCATTTTTAAGAACTCTTTAATAATTTCAAAATATATTTCTTTAAAAGATTCTATAAGATTTTTTGATAATCTTACTTTTATTGTACTGATATCTTTATCTTCAGAACATATTTTAATTTCCTTCATAAGTTCATGGATAAGTGCATCTTTTGATTTGATTTTTCCTGTTCCATTACAGCATGGGCATACCTCTTGAAAATAGTATGCTAAAGGTTTTCCTGAACGCTTCCTTGTCATTTCCACAAGCCCAAGATCAGTAAAGTGCACTATATTATTTTTTATTCTATCTTTTTGCAGATGCTTTTCTAAAGCTTCCAATACTTTTATTTTATCTTCTTCTACTCTCATATCAATGAAATCTATTATTATTATCCCACCAAAATTTCTAAGCCTAAGTTGTCTAGGTATTTCTTTGGCCGCTTCTATATTAGTATTTACAACTGTTTCTTCAAGATTCAAACTTCCAGTATTTTTTCCTGTATTTACATCAATACTAATAAGAGCTTCTGTCTTTTGTATAACAAGATATCCTCCACACTCTAGCCATACTACTTCATTAAGTGCTTTGTCTATCTCTTCATTTATTCCATATAAATCAAAGATATCTTTTTCTTTCCCATCTTTATACAATTTTATTTTTGTTTTAAGAGTCTTCTCACTGAAAGCATTGATATAATCTATAACTTCCCAATATACATCTTCATTATCTACTATAAGTTCATCTATATCATTGGAAAAAATATCTCTTAATACTGTTGTGATAATTCCATTATCTTTATAAAGTACTTCACCTATTTTAGCACCTTTTATTTTTTTTTCTATATCTTCCCACTTTTTTACAAGATATTCTATTTCTCTTTCAAAATGAAATTCACTTTTCCCAAAAGCTGCAGTTCTTATTATTACACCCATATTTTCAGGTTTTATTTCTTTAAATATACTCTCTAATCTTTCTCTTTCCTTTTCATCTTTTATTTTTTTTGAAATAGCTATATGATCATTATTAGGCATAAGAACCAAGTATTTTCCTGGTATTGTAAAATGTGTAGTAACTCTGGCTCCCTTTGTTCCACGAGGTTCATTAAGTATCTGTACTACTACATCATCTCCTACATTTAATATATCTTCAATTGGTCTACTACTATTTAATATTCCATCTAAGTATTTTTCTTCAAATTCTCTTAAATCATTCACATAAAGAAATCCATTTTTTTCTAATCCAATATTTACAAAAGCTGATTCCATTCCAGGAAGGACATTGGCTACTTTTCCCTTATATATGCTTCCATTTATTCTTCCTTCTTCTTCTCTTTCTATCAGTATCTCTACAACTTTTCCATCTTCTATTATCGCTGCTCTAGATTGAAATTCATCTATATTAATTACTATCTGATTCATTAATCTCCTTCCTAAGGATATCTAGCCTTGAATACATTCTGTCATTTATAACAACTTTACCTTTTTCAATACCATTATCTATTTTTATATTAAAATATTCTTTTAATCTTTCTTTATTTGCTTTTTTATTCCTACTAATTTTGATATATCTTTTTCATTTGCTCTTATGTCTAATCTTTTTTCTTTTCCAACTATAGAATTAAAAAAGTCATAATAAATCTCTGTTTCTACTAGTTCTCTAAAAGCTGGATGAAATGGTCCACTTAAAACTACTCCTTCTTCTCGCAAATCCTCACTTGGTTGAAGTCCAACTCTTATAATATTTACCCCACTGCTTTCTAAAAGCGAATATATTTTTCTAGTTCTTTTTACAGCTTCATTTATGTCTAAAGCTTTATATTCCCCGACTTTAAACATTTCTTCCATCTTTGTTCCTTTTATAACAAGAGTAGGATATATTCTTGCCACATCTGGTTTCATTTCTAAAGCTTTTTTGGCTGATAGAAAATCACTTTCAAATGTTGACTCTGGAAGCCCTATCATTAACTGTATTCCCAATTCAATATTATATTCTTTCAACAAACTGCATGCTTTGGCTACTGCTTCTATAGGATAATACCTTGCTGTAGCTTTCAATACTTTCTCATCTAATGACTGAACTCCAAGTTCTACTGAAGTCACTCCATATTTTTTCAACTGTTCCACTATCTCTCTATTTATGCAATCAGGTCTTGTAGATAATCTTATACCATCTATCAATCCTTCTTTAATATATTTATGTACTGTCTCTAGATATTGCCTCTGAAGATCAAAAGAGATCCCTGTAAAAGTTCCACCAAAAAAAGCCACTTCTTTTTTGGAATTCTTTGGCAGAGTTTCTAAATATGTTTCTATCGTTTCTTTCAAATCTTCCATTGTTACATCAGTTTCACGTCCATTTATTTTTTTTTGATTACAAAAAACACAAGCATTAGGACATCCAAAATGACTTATGAATATAGGAATATTATAATGCTTCATGTGTTTTTACTCCTAACTTTTTACATAACTCTTTAGCTGCTGATTGTTCTGCACTTTTTTTATTTTTTCCTGTTCCTCTTCCTGTTCTTTCACCAATTCTTACTTCTATTTCAAATACTTTTTGATGATCAGGTCCTGTTTCTCTTATTACTTCATAAGATGGTATTATTTTATACTCTCTTTGACTATATTCTTGCAGTATAGTTTTAAAATCTAATATATCTTCATTTTTATCCACGTGGTCTATTGAGTCTTTTATATGACTCAAAGCATATTTCTTTGCTGTTTCAAAATCTGAATCAAGATATATTGCACCTAATATTGCTTCAAATGCATCACCTAATATAGAACTTCTCTCTCTTCCTCCTGTCATTTCTTCTCCTTTACTTAAAAGAAGATATTTACCAACATCCATTTTTTTAGAAATAGATGCCAATACAGGTTCACTTACAACCATAGATTTTATTTTTGCTAAATCTCCTTCTGTTGAACTTTCATGGCTTTTGTATAGATATTCAGTAACAACAAGATCTAGAACTGCATCTCCAAGCAGTTCTAGTCTTTCGTTGCTTATTTTTTTATATCTCCAGTGTTCATTTCCAAAAGATCTATGGATAAGTGAATTTTTTAAAAGCTCTTTATTATTAAAAGAATAACCTAAGTTTCCTTCAAGCTCTAAATAATTCTTTTTCAACTTATCCTCCTTACTTATATTTTCTCATTGCAATTACAGCATTATGCCCACCAAATCCAAGAGAACTTGACATTGCTACTTCTACAGTTCTTTCTACTGGTTTATTTGGTACATAGTTAAGATCACAAACCTCATCAGGGTTATCATAGTTTATAGTAGGTGGTACTATTCCTGTAAAAATAGTATTAGCTATCAATACAGCTTCTATTCCTCCAGCAGCTCCCAATCCATGTCCTGTTGCTCCCTTAGTAGAAGAAACTAAAAGTTCTTTAGCTCTTTCTCCAAAAACAGATTTTATTGCCATAGTTTCATTTTTATCATTTGCAGGTGTAGAAGTTCCATGAGCATTTATATAGTCAACATCATTTAGATTGATATTTCCTTCCTTTAATGCCATTTTAAAAGCTCTTGCAGCTCCTTCTCCTCCATCAGCTGGTGCAGTTATATGATACGCATCACAAGTTTCTCCATATCCTACCACTTCAGCATAAATCTTAGCTCCTCTTGCTTTAGCAGACTCTAATTCTTCAAGAATAAGGATTCCAGCTCCTTCTCCCATTACAAACCCATCTCTATCTGCCGAAAATGGTCTTGAAGCTTTTTCTGGTTCATCATTTCTAGTAGATAGAGCCTTCATATTAGCAAAAGCATTCATTGCAAATGGTGTTATTGAAGCTTCTGTTCCTCCTGCTATCATTGCTTTCGCTCTTCCTGATTTTATCATTTCAAAAGCATCTCCAACTGAATGAGTTCCAGCTGCACAAGCTGTTACTATAGACTTATTTGGTCCTTTTGCTCCAAAATATATTCCTATATTTCCAGCTGCCATATTAGATATCATTCCTGGTATAGTAAATGGAGATATTCTTTTTACTCCTTTTTCCAACATAGTTTGATGTTGTCCTTCAAATATTTCTATTCCTCCAATACCAGAAGAAACAATTACTCCTATATCCTCACAATTATTTTCATCTATAACAAGTCCTGAATCTTCTAATGCCATTTTAGTTGCAGCAATAGCAAATTGAGTATTCCTTGCTAATTTTTTAACCTCTTTCTTTTCAATTCCAAATTCTAAAGGATCAAAGTCCTTTACTTCAGCTGCTATTTTTACAGGCATATCTGTAGTGTCATATGTTTCTATAAGTCCTACCCCAGTTTCTCCTGCTAATATTTTTTTCCAGCTTTTTTCCAACCCAGTCCCCAGTGCAGTTATTAATCCAAGTCCTGTAACTACTACTCTTTTCACATTCTCACCTCTATTTTTATAATTATAGTATATATAAGGAACGGGGTACATTCATACCCCGTTTCTCAATATATTAGATTTTCTTATTTTTTTGACTCAATGTAATCCATAACATCTTGTACAGTTTTAATTTTCTCAGCATCTGTATCAGGAATTTCTACATCAAATTCTTCTTCAAAAGCCATTATTAATTCAACTGTATCTAGTGAATCTGCTCCTAAATCTTCTACAAAATTAGCCTCTGGAGTAACTTGTTCAGCGTCAACCCCTAATTGTTCTACTACAATTTCTCTTATTTTATCTAACATTTTTTTCCTCCTTAAAATTCTTTATCTATGCATTTATACTTAGATTTTACATTAAATTTTCCAAATCTTCAAGTTTTTCTACATTTTTTATTTCTATTTCCTTGTCGATTTTCTTTACAAGTCCAGCCAATACTTTACCTGGACCTATTTCATAAATTTTTGTTACTCCCTCAGATTTTAATTTTTTTATAGTATCTACCCATTTAACTGGTCCAAAACTTTGAGTATATATCTCATTTTTTATATCTTCAATACTATTCAAAACCTCTCCTGTAGTATTAGCTACAAGTTTTATATCTGTCATTTGGAAAGTATATTTTTCTGCTTCTTCCTTCAATTTTTCTCCAGCCTCTTTCATCAAAGAAGAATGAAAAGGTCCCGAAACAGCCAATGGCATTGCTCTTCTTGCTCCAGCTTCCTTTAAAGCTACACATGCTCTTTCAATAGCATCTTTTTGCCCTGCTATTACTGTCTGATTTGGTTCATTAAAGTTTACTGCTTCTACTATTCCTTCAACATTTTTTAAAACTTCTTTTATTTTTTCTGAGTCAAGTCCAATGATTGCAGCCATTCCACCATTTACTTTTATAGCTGTATCATTCATAAATTTTCCTCTTGCACTTGTAAGTTTCACTGTATCTTCTGTAGTTAAGTACCCTGCTGCTCCAAAAGCTGCGTATTCTCCTACTGAATGTCCTGCAACATAATCAGGTTTTACCCCTTTAGCTTCTAATAATTTTGTAAGTATAAGGCTCATAGAAACGATAGCCGGTTGAGTATTTTTTGTTTCTTTCAATGCTTCTTCTGGTCCTTCAAACATTATTGTTTTAAGATCAAAATCAAGCTTTGAAAACAGACTGTCAAATTCTTTTCTTGCCAGTTCACTGTTCTCATAAAGTTCTTTTCCCATTCCAACATATTGTGTTCCTTGTCCTGGAAATACAAAAGCAATTTTTGACATAAAAAGCCCCCTTATTAATTACACCTGTTTTTTAATATATCACAGCATTTAAAATATGTCAATAATTAATAAGCCCATTTCATAACAATTGACCCATAAGTAAGTCCAGCACCGAATCCTGTAAGAGCAATTAAATCTCCTTTTTCAAGCATTCCTTTTTCAAGTGCTTCACCTAAAGCAATTCCTACAGAAGCTGCAGAAGTATTTCCATATCTTTGAATATTCATGTAGAATTTCTCCATAGGAACATGAATTCTTTTAGCTGCTGATTCTATTATTCTTACATTAGCTTGATGTGGAAATATCATTTTCAATTCTTCAGATTTAACATTTGCTATTTTTAAGGCTTTATTTGTTGCTGAAGGAAGAGCATGTACAGCAAATTTAAAAACTTCTGACCCTTTCATTACAAGGAAGTTTTCTCTATTTGCTATTGTTTCTGCATCATTAGGTTTTTTGCTTCCTCCTGCTGGTATTTTTAGAATATAGTCATCTTCTCCTTTTGCACCTAAATATGTAGAAAGCATTCCATATCCTTCTTCTACTTCAGATACTACTGCTGCTGCTGCACCATCTCCAAAAAGAATACAGTTGCTTCTATTAGTCATATCAAGTATTCTCGAAAGAACTTCTGCTCCAATTACTAAAACATTTTTATATATACCACTTCTTATCATAGATCCTGCTATTGTAAGAGAATATATAAAACCACTACATGCAGCATTTACATCAAAAGACGGAACATTTCTTGCTCCCATTTTATGTTGTACTAAGCAGGCAGTACTTTGAACAGGATAGTCTGGAGTAACTGTAGCTACAATTATCATATCTATATCATCAATAGTCATTCCTGCTACTTTCAATGCTTTTTCTGCTGCTTTTATACAAAGATCAGAAGTTGCCTCTTCAGGAGCTGCAAATCTTCTCTCTTCTACTCCTGTCATTGTTCTTATCCACTCATCACTAGTATCTAATATTTTTTCAAAATCAAAGTTAGACATAATTTTTTCTGGAACATAATATCCCATTCCTTTGATTCCTACACTTTTAAATTCCATGCTGCCTCCTAATTTGTTTCTTCTTTATCAATATCTATAACTTTCTTCAATTCTTCTACAAAATTTATTTCAGCAAATCTGTTCGCAACTTTTATTGCATTTTTTATTCCATTTGAATCTGAATTCCCATGCGCTTTTATAGAAAGTCCATTAAGTCCTAAAAATATTGCTCCTCCATATTCAGAAGAATCCATCTTTAATTTTATCATTTTTAAAGCTGGACGAAGTAGAAGAGCCCCTAACATATAAATAATACTCTTCTTTATTTCTGTTTTTATTATGCTCAGTACAAACTTTGCAATTCCTTCTGCTGTCTTTAAGACCATATTTCCAGTAAAACCATCTGTTACAACAACATCTATTTCACCATTCATTACTTCTGTACTTTCAACATTTCCAACAAAATTTATCGTTTTATTTTCTTTTAAAAGATCGTATGCTCCTCTAGTTATCTCATTACCTTTTCCTTCTTCCGTTCCTATATTCAGAAGCCCTACCTTAGGTTCTTTTCTTCCCAAAAGAATTTCTACATATTTAGCTCCCATCATAGCATATTGATTAAGAAATTCAGGTTTACAATCAGCTGTAGCTCCTACATCAAGCATTAACATATGTCCTTTTTTATTAGGGAACATAGTTGCAATAGCTGGTCTCAACACTCCTTTTATTCTTTTTAATTTAAGCTGACTTGCTGTAATTAAAGCACCTGTGTTACCTGCTGAAACAGAGGCATCTACAATTCCTTCTTTTGCAAGTTCAAGAGTTTTGTTCATAGAAGAGTCTTTTTTAGTTTTCACTGCTGTTACAGGATCATCAGTCATTTCTATTACTTCTCTTGTATCAACTATTTCTATTCTCTCTTTAGAATACTTATATTTAGAAAGTTCAGCTTCAATTACCTCTTTTTTTCCAACTAATACAAGTTGTAACTTTTCTATTTCACTTAAAGCGGCTACTGCACCCTTTATTGTTTCTACTGGGGCATTATCTCCACCCATAGCATCTAAAGCTATTCTCATTCTTTCCTCCCTAAAATAAAAAAACATTTCCTTATATATTATACATTACTTTTCTGAAATAGAAAACTAGATATTTCAATAATTTCAAAAAATATACACATATAAAAAAAGACAAGATTACCTTTCTTGTCTTTTTTTATTTAATTTGCATCTTACGTTGATTACTCAGCGTCTCCAGCTAAAACTTTTTTACCATTATAATCTCCACAGCTTAAACAAACTCTGTGAGGTCTTTTTGGTGCTCCGCAAACTTCACAAGTTGCTAAACCAGTTCCAGTTAAAGCGTGATGAGATCTTCTCATGTTCTTTTTAGCCTTAGATGTCTTTTTCTTAGGTACTGCCATCTTAGTTTCCCTCCTACTACACTCATATTTAAAAAATTAATTTTTTATTTGTAATAATTGCTGCCACCTTGAATCTATCCCATTATCACTATACTTTTCTATTTCAGAATCGTCTTCGCATTTAGGATCACATTGTGGATATGGGGGCAGATCAAGTATTATATACTCTCTTACCAATCTTGATAAATCTATTTCTCCATTTATGATTTCATCATAAATTTCATTGCTGTCTATCTCACACTCTGTTTTCAAATTTTTCATATATTGTCTATATGCCGCTTCATCAAGAAAGCTTCCTATAAATTCACCATTTAAATCTACTTCAATATCTTTTAAACATCTCACACATTGAACAATAGCTTTTGTGGAATACTTTCCACTAACTTCTATTTTTCCATTATTATCAGAAACTGCACTTCCAACTATATGTATTTTATCTGAAAGTTCAATATCACCAATGTTTTCTTCATAAAAATCAAACTTTATAGTATTGTTAAGAACGCTGCTAAAATCTTTAACTCTTAGTTTCAAGACAACCCCCTCCAATCTATACCTAGATATTTTACTAATTTTTTTAAACCTTGTCAAGTAAAATTTCTTCACAAAGATTTTATTTTAAACATTAAATAGAAATTCCATTAAATCTCCATCTTTTACTATATATTCTTTTCCTTCTAATCTTAACACTCCAGCTTCTTGTGACCCTTTCCAACCCGAATACTTGATAAAATCGTCAAAAGAAACAACTTTAGCTCTTATAAATCCCTTTTCAAAGTCAGTATGAATTTCTCCAGCTGCTTTAGGTGCTGTATCTCCTATTTTTATAGTCCAAGCCCTTACTTCTTTTACTCCAGCAGTGAAGTAAGTTTGAAGCCCCAGAAGTTTAAATCCTGCTCTTATCAATCTATTAAGCCCTGCTTCTTCAACTCCTAATGTTTCTAAGTATTCCTGCTTTTCAGCTTCATTGTCCATTTCTTGAAGTTCAGCCTCTACCTTTGCTGAAACTATTACCACTTGTGAACCTACTGTTTCAGCATATTCTTTCACTTTTTCAACATATTCATTTCCTGATGCCAAATCATCTTCAGATACATTTGCTGCAAATATCATAGGTTTTAAAGTTAGCAATTGGTATGTTTTTAGTAATTCTGTTTCTTCTGGAGTTAAAGGTAATATTTTTAATAATTGGAAACTTTCAAGATGTTCTTTACATTTTAATAACACTGGCATCAGTTCCATTGACTCTTTGTTTTTACTTGTTACTAACTTTTTATGTTTTTCAATAGCTTTTTCTATAGTTTCCATATCAGCAAAAATAAGTTCAGTATTTATAATTTCTATATCTCTGATAGGATCCACTGATCCACTTACATGAATAACATTTTCATCTTCAAAACATCTTACTACTTGACATATAGCAGCAGTTGTCCTTATATTTGAAAGAAATTTATTTCCAAGTCCTTCTCCCTTAGCTGCTCCCTTTACCAGTCCTGCAATATCTATAAATTCAACAGTTGCCTGCACTACTCTTTGTGGATTAATTATAGCAGAAAGTTGTTCAAGTCTCTTATCTGGTACTGTTACCATACCTACATTTGGTTCTATTGTACAAAAAGGATAGTTTGCAGCTTCAGCAGCTCCAGCTTTAGTTATAGCATTAAAAAGTGTAGATTTTCCTACATTTGGAAGACCTACTATTCCTATTCCAATCATTAAAAAGCCCCTCCTAAAAATTTATATTACTACAAATTTTACCATATATTAGAATATTTGTAAATACTGAGAAAATCTCTACATAAAATATTATAATTTTCATCTTTTATTCACTCATAAACTTTTTATAATCAATTTATATTTTTCTTCATATATTCTTTTAAAAGATCTATAAATCTTATTTTATAATCGCTTTCATCTGATTTTTTTAATGTTATCAATTCTATTTTTAAAAGTTCACTTTGATTATTTAAAGGAAATATAAATATCTCATTTTCTTTAGAATTTTTATCATTATGCTCTAAAATTTTTCTAGTTATCATACCAGGACAAACTATTGCTACAAGACCTGAAGAACATAAAGCTATTTGAGTATCGTAATCTCTTGTATAATACAATGATTTCAGATGTACGTCTTCACGTTTTGAATAAAAATCTATTAAATCATTTATTCTACTCCAGCCAGGTTCTCTTGCAAAAGAAATATTTCTAAATTCAGAAAAATTTACACCCTTTTTCATTTTTTCTAAATCTTTTAAATTGAAATTCTTTTTAAAAAGTTTAGAAGAAATTATTATATTTATTTTTTCCATTCCAAGGAGATCAGCATTATATTTTGAACTGCTGTTTGCATTTACCCCAACAAATATATCAATATCTCCTTTTAGCATCATTTGTTCAAGTACTCGTGTTTCATGCATTACAAAAGATATTTCTACATCTGGAAATATCTCATTATATACAGGAAGAAGTTCTGGAAGTATAAGACTTATTCTTGTAGCATTCATTCCTACTATAAGTTTTTTATTATTTTTTAATCTATTAAACTTTATTTTTATATCTTCTTCTATTTTTTGTATCTCTAATACAGACTCATAGAGTACTTTTCCTGCTTCTGTAAGGGAAAAATGAGGTTTTCTATTAAAAAGTAAAATTCCATAATCTTCTTCTAATCTTTTTATATGATCACTTACACATTGCTGTGTTACAAAACATCTTGCTGCTGCTCTGCTTACACTCAATTCTTCAGCTACTTTTAAAAATATCTCAAAACTTGTTATCATGCTTTTTCTTCTCCTTTCCTTTTTATTATACATACAAGTTTATACTTGTAGACTATTAAATGATATATTGTTTTACTTTTTATCTTTTTAAATTTATAATTTTAATGTAATGAAAAATTCTTATAACTTAAATAGAATTTATTTTTAAAATTGATAAAAAAATTATCTGAATTCTCTGGATAATTTTGTCATACCCTATAAAAAACTACAGTTATAATTGTAGTTTTTTTATTCTTTGATATCAATTTTAACATATTAATTCATGTTTGTCTTACAAGTTTATTCTTGTGAAAAAGTAAATTTTATACCTTACTTTATTTTTTTAATTAAGATTAATTATAAAAATAAGGCTGATCATAAAAGACCAGCCCTTGTGATTTAGGGTATTCACAACAAATATAGAAAGTTCAACAATAGTTTTATTTAAACATATTGATGAAAAATGTTATTACTGTTGCATTTGTAAAATCTATAAATAATGCTCCAACAATTGGTAAAACGAAAAAAGCTCTTGTTGCAGGACCATTTTCTTTGGTAAATACTTCCATATTCGCCATTGCATTTGGAGTCGCTCCAAGTCCAAACCCACAATGTCCTGTAGCTATAACAGCAGCATCATAATCTTTTCCATTGAAATTAAATGTAACGAAGTAAGCATAAGCTGCCATGATTGCTGTTTGTATCAATAGTATTGAAATGATAGGAATAGCAAGTGCTGCAAGTTCCCACAATTTCAATGTCATCAATGCCATCGCTAAGAATAAAGAAAGTGCTATATTTCCAGTGATAGATATTTCTTTCATAGGAAGCACCTTTTTCTGCATATCAACTATATTTCTGATTATAGCTGCAATAAACATTGGCCCTATATATGCTGGAATAACAATTCCATAACCTTTCAAGAATGGTGCTATCCAATATCCAATTCCCATTGCTAATGAAATAACAACTACTGCATCAAATAAAGTAGACTCTGATACTGGTTTAGCAGTTTCATCTTCTAATTCTTCAATTGACATTCCTGTTTCTTCTAAATTAGGTTTTAAATTATATTTTTCTTTAAGTCTTTTAGCAATAGGTCCACCAATTAAGCATCCTGCAATTAATCCATAAGTTGCAGCAGCTATCGAAACTGAAAGTCCTCCTGTAGCTCCAAATTCTTCCAAAACAGGTCCAAATGCTCCTGAAGTTCCATGACCTCCTGTCAATGGTATTGATCCTACAGCAAGTCCAAGTAAAGGATTAAGTCCAAATACTTTAGCTAATGATACTCCAACTATGTCTTGAATTATTACTAGAACAGTAGCAGTTACCAAGAATATAGCTACTCCAACTCCACCTTTTTTCAATAATTTTCCACTTGCAGTGAATCCTATTGTAGTGAAGAATATCAGCATTAGAAAATCTTTTAAAACACCATCAAAATTAAAGCTGAAAGCACCAGTATTATGTCCAATCAATAGAAGTATAGAAAATATAACTCCACCTACTACTGGAGCAGGGATAAAAAATCTTTCAAGAAAAGCAACCCTTTTTTTAACCTCTCTACCAAGTAAAAGTACAACTATTGCAATTGCCAGTGTTTCTGCCATATTAAAGTTTAATGTCAACATAATTTTCCCTCCATATAATATTTTATTGTTTTAAATAAAAATATAGGAGAGCTCTAATTCCGAAGTACACGACTTTTATATCGAGATAATATTGTATAACTAGGACTTAACCTAATCACTTTTTCTATTAATTCAGTTTTCATTCCTGGAAAAGAACATACTTCAATTTTCAGCATATTTTCCAAATATACAATTTCATCTTTATGAGTAATCCCTTTTTCCATATCAATTTTTTTAATTGTAAAAATTGGATAATTTTTTTCATTATTTTTTTGTATATCTTCAAATATTCTATTAGTTGTAACTTCTCTAAAAACAGGAAGGGAAGTATTTTGAGTTGCACTAGATGTAGTTACAATTGCAAATACACAAGCAATGATAAAATATAAAAATTTTCTTTTCAATTTACTCCCCTCCTTATTTAAATAATCTTTTATAATTAAAACTTTATAATTATTTTATACCATTTTTAAACACAATTGTCAATAAAAACTCTTTTTAACTAAAAACCAACTCATCATTTTTTCAAAAAATAAAAGTTTTTTTCAATTTTCATTCATTTTATATATTATTTTATTTTATTGTTCACTTATTTTAACGAAAGTTATAAAAATTAACTATATTTTCATTGTTTTTATACACGAAGAGCTACCTCATCAGCTACTATTTCCTCTTTCGTCTTTAATCTTACTTTTGGTTCTCTAGGAAGAGCAAATTTAGGTATAAATCTGTCCCAACCAGTCAATGTCAAAATAAGCATACTAAAAACAGCTATGTATGCAATAAAATTATATTTAATGATGTCTATAGGCACAAATTCATGCAATGGATAAACTGTAGCTGCTATACCAATATAGAACCCTATGTATACATGCCATGGAATCAATTGAGATCCAAACACTCCCATTGCATCACTAAATGTTGCATTTCTCAATTTTAGTGTATACATATCTTCTTCACTGGCAACTACATTTTTTTCCACAAGATTCTTAATAATCGGACCAATAGTTACTATTTGAGCCATTTCATCTGCAAGTGCCATATTTCCAAATATTGAAAGAACAGCATTCCAAAACATAAGCTGTCTTACATTTCTTGATATTCTTCCAAGGAGATCCGACAATGGCTTAAAGGCATCCATCATTTTCATTATTCCACCAAATGCTGCTACCCACATCATCATTACTACAACCCATGATCCTGCATCTGCAAATCCTGACATAATTAAATCATTAAAAAAAGAATTTGTATCAGTTACAGTTCCAGCAAATTTACCAAGTATATATGCAGAAGCTATCCCTAAGAACAAACATATAAATGTTTGGTATCCCATAAATGCTGTGATAAGAACTAATATTAATGGAATTATCATATAATAAGGAACTCCATCCCTTACCTGATTCAATAGTGTAACTGCTGATTCTCTTTCTTCAGCCAGTTTTACCCATACTTCTGCTGGTATTTTATTGATAGCCTCTGCTCCGTTTCCAGCTACTGATGAAGGTACCATTATCATTCCTGCTATACCAAAAGATACTATTCCACATAACAATACTAACCCAGACCATACACCTTGATGTTTTACTCTTCTGACAACTTCTACTCCTTGTATTCCAGAACTTACTATTGTAGTATCTGAAATGAGTCCAATATTATCTCCAAAACATGCTCCACCTGCTATAGCTCCCACAGTCAACAGAATATTTCCTCCAACTATATGATTAAGCCATAAGAAAATAGGTGCACAGGCTGCAAATGTTCCCCAGCTTGTTCCAGTGGCTATTGATAGTACAGATGTTACTATCGCTCCTACAAGTGCAACAGTTTTCCCTGTAATCCCAAGAGTCAATGCCATGTTGATGATTGATGCTCCAACTCCTGTTGACATGAATACTTCAGCCATAGCATATGCAGCCATTAGAATAAATAATGCAATTGTTATCTCTCTTACATTTGTTATTGCTGCATCTAAAACATGAGAAAAGTTTTTCTTCTCAGTCCACATTGCCACTGCTGCTGCAACCATTGTTGCTAGAGGTGCTGCTATCAAAGCATCAAATCCACTCATCATAAGTGCTGCCAAAACCAATACTGGTACTAATTTAATTATTGCTGTTATTCCCATCTTTGCCTCCGGTTAATTTATTTAATTTTAATTATCTGAGAGATGGGTAAAATTAAATCCGGAGCACTCGACTCTTATAGCGATATAATATTGTATAATAAAAAAAATTATCATCCAATATTTCTACTTTGTTGCTCTTTTTAACAATTTCTTTATTTATCTCTGAACGAAATATATCCTCATAAAAAAATCGAATTTTCCTTTTAATTTATTAGTAAAATTATTTGCTGGTTCTATTTTATCAACAAGTATGGGAGTATAGTTCTTAATTTTACTTTCTTGTATTTCCAGCAAAAGTATATTTTGTTCCTTTTCTTTAAATTGAGAATGGACTCTGTCTATTCTATTATTTGTTGAAGTAAGTATTGCAAAAATACATGAAATGATAAAATAAAATAATTTTATCTTCATAAACAGTCCACCCTCCTTTAGTTTAATTTTAAAGGCACTCATTAACTATATTACTATCACTTTTTGTGTCTTTTGTCAATAATTATAAAAATACTTTTGCACTCAATTATTCTTATGAAAATATTTTTTATTTCTAGATTTAGTAAAATAATAGGGGACAGCAATAGAATCTGCCCCCATATTATTTAATTTTTAATTATTATGCTTGAGTTGCAATCTCATCAGCTTTTTTTTCTTCAATAGTTTTCAATCTTACTCTTGGCTCTCTAGGAAGAGCAAATTTAGGTATAAATCTGTCAAATCCAGTTAAAGTTAAGAACAACATACTAAATACAGCTATAAAAGCTATAAAATTATATTTAATGATATCTATTGCAATGAATTTATGTAATGGATATACTGTTGAAGCTATACCTATATAAAATCCAATATAAACATGCCATGGTATCAACTGAGATCCAAATACTCCCATTGCGTCACTGAATGTTGCATTTCTAAGTTTAAGAGTATACATATCCTCTTCGCTTCCAACTACATTCTTTTCAACAAGGTTTCTTATAATAGGTCCAATAGTTACTATTTGAGCCATCTCATCTGCAAGTGCCATATTTCCAAATATTGAAAGAATTGCATTCCAGAACATAAGCTGTCTTACATTTCTAGATATTTTTCCAACTAAATCAGATACAGGCTTAAAGGCATCCATTACCTTCATTATTCCACCAAATGCAGCTACCCACATCATCATTACTACAACCCATGCTCCTGCATCTGAAAATCCTTTCATTACAAGATTATTTAAGTAATCACTTGTACTAGTTACAGTCCCAGCAAATTTTCCAAGTATATAGGCAGCAGCTATTCCCAAGAACAAACAAATAAATGTCTGATATCCCATAAATGCTGCAACAAGAACTAATACTAAAGGAATTACCATATAATAAGGAACTCCATCTCTTACTTGATTTAACAATGTCACTGCTGATTCTCTTTCTTCAGCCAGTTTTACCCATACTTCTGCTGGTATCTGATTGATAGCCTCTGTTCCATTTCCAGTTATTGATGGAAGTTTCATTACTATTCCAGCAACTCCAAAAGCTATTACTCCACATAATAATACAAGTCCAGACCATACACCTTGGTGTCTTATTCTTCTAACAACTTCTACCCCTTGAATTCCTGAACTAACTATTGTAGTATCTGAAATAAGACCTATATTATCTCCAAAACATGCTCCACCAGCTATTGCTGCAGTAGTAAGAAGAATATTTCCTCCAACTATATGATTAAGCCATAAAAATATAGGTGCACAGGCTGCAAATGTTCCCCAACTTGTTCCTGTTGCTATTGATAGTACAGATGTTACTATCGCTCCTGTCAATGCAACAGTTTTTCCTGTTATTCCTAAATTCAATGCCATATTGATGATTGATGCCCCTACTCCAGTTGACATAAATGTTTCTGCCAGAGCATATGCTGCCATTAAGATAAATAACGCTATTGTTATCTCTCTTACATTTGTTATTGCTGCATCAAGAATGTATGCAAAATTTTTCTTCTCTGTCCACATCGCTATCAACGCTGCTACAATTGTTGCTAATGGCGCTGCTATCAGAGCGTCAAATCCGCTTATCATAAGTGCTGCAAGCACAAATACTGGACTTAACTTAAGTACTGCTATCATATTTACCTCCAAAATATTTTTAAGTTAAACTGTGAATGATTATAACAGTAGTAAATCTTAATCTTTATTTTTTATTCTTCAAAAAATAAAAAATATATCCCTAACCTATACTTTCTTTTTTATTAGAATAGTTTATAAAAATAAATCTTAAATGGATATACTAACTATGCTATTATTCCAGTTTCCTATTACTTTTTTACCATCTTTTCGTTTAGTTGTCAAGCTATATATTTCAAAATTAAACATATTACACATGTTTTTTTTAATTCGTATACCATATTTCATGAAGAAAAATGTGTAAAAATTACCCCTTCCTTAACTTTTATTTTTCAAATCATTTCTTAAAAAAAATTTAATTTTTTTTATTTTATTAAAACTTTTCAAACAAACAAAAAAGGTATCTATTTGAAAAACAGATACCTTTTAAAGAATTATCTTATTTTTTTATTTCACTAGTAATGATTTTCCATTCATTTCTTTTGGTTTATCTAAACCTAGTATTTCAAGCATAGTTGGAGCTATATCTGATAATTTTCCATCTTCAAGCTTATAATTTTTATATTCATCTGATACCATTATAAATGGAACTTTATTTGTTGTGTGTGCTGTAAATGGTATTTTTGTAACTGGATCCTCCATAAGTTCAACATTTCCATGGTCAGCAGTTACAAAAAGTGTTCCTCCTAATTCTAATACTTTTTTAGAAACTTTTCCTAAACAAAAATCTATTTTTTTCACAGCAGCCACAGCAGCATCAAATACCCCTGTATGACCTACCATATCAGGATTTGCATAATTAACTATAATAACATCAAATTTCCCTGAATCTAAAGCCTCCATAAGTCCTTCTGTTACTTCACATGCTGACATTTCAGGTTGAAGATCATATGTTGCTACCTTAGGTGATGCCACAAGTTTTCTTTCTTCACCTTCATATTGTGCTTCTTTTCCCCCATTAAAGAAAAAAGTTACATGAGCATATTTTTCTGTTTCAGCAGTTCTTAGTTGTTTTAATCCAGCTTTTGATATTACTTCACCAAATGTATTAATTATATCTTTTTCTCCATAAATTACTGGAGCATCTATAGTTGAATCATACTGACGCATACAATAATATTTAAGTCCTAAATATTCTCTTTCAAATCCAGAAAATTCTTTATCATTTAAAGCTCTTGTTATTTCTCTTGCTCTATCTGGTCTAAAGTTAAAGTTTATAAACACATCTCCTTTTTTAATAGTTCCTTCAGGACATATTACAGTAGGAATTACAAATTCATCACTTACATTCTCTGCATATGATTTTTCTATTGCCTCTACAGCTGAAGAAGCATGATTCCCTTCTCCATATACCATAGCATCATATGCCTTTTTTACTCTATCCCAGTTTTTATCTCTATCCATAGCATAATATCTTCCCGATATAGTTGCAATGACTCCTTCACCTATTTCCTTCATTTTTGCTTCAAGTTCTTTTAAAAACCCTTCTCCTGATTCAGGAGCTGTATCCCTTCCATCAAGAAAAGCATGAACGTAGGCTTTCACTCCATACTTTTTAGCCATCATTAAAAGTCCATAAAGATGATCTGTATGCGAATGTACTCCTCCTGGAGATACTAACCCTCCAAAATGTACAGGTTTTCTTTCTTTTACTGCATATTCAAAAGCTTCTTTTAAAACTTCATTATTGAAGAAAGTTCCTTCTCTAATATCTTTAGATATCTCAACTAGTGGTTGATAAACTACTCTTCCTGATCCTATATTTAAATGTCCCACTTCTGAATTTCCCATTTGTCCATCTGGTAGTCCTACAGCTTCTCCAGAAGCTTCAAGTTCAGAATGTGGATATTCTTTTATAAGTCTATAAAAATTTTCAGGATTTGCAGTTTTTATTGCATTTTTTTGTTCTGGATGTTTATTTATACCCCATCCATCTAATATCATAAGCATTAATGGTTTTTTGTTCATTTGATTTCCCACCTCTTTTATTTTCCTGCTACAACTATTTCAGCAAACGAAGAAGCTTTTAAAGATGCTCCTCCTATAAGTCCTCCATCAATATCCTTCTGTGCCAATAATTCAACTGCATTATCTGGTTTCATTGAACCTCCATATTGAATTATCATTTCTTCAGCAGTTTCATTTCCAAACATAGATACTAATACATCTCTTACTTGTCTGTGTGTTTCCTGTGCCATTTCAGGTGTAGCAGTTCTTCCTGTTCCTATGGCCCATACTGGTTCATAAGCAACTATTACTTTTTTAGCTTCTTCAGCAGTAAGATCTTTCAATCCTCCTCTTATTTGAGTTTCAGTAACTTCAGCAGTTTTCCCTGATTCTCTTTCTTCTAATTTTTCCCCAATACATAGTATTGGTAGCATTCCAGCAGCTAATACAGCCTTTACCTTTTCATTAATAAATTCATCACTTTCTTTAAAGTATTCTCTTCTTTCAGAATGTCCTAAAATAACATATTCCACTCCTATTGATTTAAGCATAACTGGAGAAACTTCCCCTGTATATGCCCCTGAATCTTTTGGATAAACATTTTCTGCAGCTATTGCTATATTACTTCCTTTTACAGCCTTTACAGCATCAGATAAAGCTGTAAATGGTGCGCCTATTATTATTCCTACATTGTCTATTCCTTTTACAAGTTCCTTTAATTCAGTAAGCATTTCTACTGCTTCTGTATTAGTTTTATTCATTTTCCAGTTCCCAGCTATTACTTTTTTTCTCATCCTAAATAACCTCCATTTTTATATTTATTTTCCAATAAATATTATCATAGTAATCATTATTTTTCAAATGTATCATTGGTCAGATTATAACTATTAATTGAGCAATCTTTTACGATTTTCCTCTTCTACAATATCATTATAATAATCTTCTACATTATCATAAAACTCAATTAAAAGATCTCCTATTGAAAATTCAAGTATATCTATAAATCCAATAAGATCTCTCGCTTCATATGCATGCTCTGCAATTTCCAATTCTTTTCTAAAATCTTCTATATATTCATCAAAATCTTCATATATAAAATCAAGTATATGATTTTCTTTTATCAAAAGAAGAAGATTATAAAACCATCTCAAAAATATTACCATTTCTATCAGTTGTATTTCTACTTCATCATTAAGACTTTCCTGTCCACTTTCCTCAATATCATCAAATATATCAAAATATCTATCAATAGATTCTTTTGCAATAAGAATAGACTCAAGTATCATAGCTCCATGAGTCTTTGTTATTACTTCTATAACTTTAAGATCCTTTCCAACTACAATACTATTATCTCTTAAAGTACTCCCATTTACATATATTTCATGTGGAATTTTATTTTCTTTCATAAGTTTTTTGTTGATTGCAGAAATTGCATTTCCTAAACTCTTAAATTTTTTCTGTTTCATCTCCACTTTTACATTATCTACATATACTTCCATCATAACCTCTATTTTCCATTTATTTTTTAAAGAATTTTGACATTGCTATTGAAAAAACATATATCTCTTTTGGAGAATTTTTTTCTCTTATTTCTTTTACTACTTCCCTTATTGTACTCCCTGTAGTCACTATATCATCTATTATAAGTATATTTTTTCCACTTCCATTTATCTCATCATTTTTAAAAGCTTTTTTGATATTTTCTTCTCTTTTTTTCTCTTCAAGTATAGAATACATATGCTCTGTATCCCTTATTCTATCCATTGTTTTATAATCTATTTTTAATTCTTTTAATATTTCCTCTACTTGATTAAAACCTCTTTCTCTCATTCTATTTCTACTTATTGGAACAGGTATCACTATATTTATTCTTTTTTCCCTTATCAATTCCTTTAAAGGTTTTTTTATCAAAATAGAAATTTCCTTTGAAAGTTCTTTTCTATTTTTAAGTTTATAGTCTGTTATAATTTTCTTTATATCTTTATCATAATAATATAGGAAATAATAGTTATCTATATTTTTTATTTCACTTTTTCTTTTCAATACGCGAAAGCAATCACAGCAAATATATTGATTCTCAACTTCTATAACTCTTCCACATACTGAACACTTTACTGAAAAGAAAAGCCTTTTAAAATTCTGGCTTAAGTTCTTCATCTTTTTCCATATCTACTATTTTTGCAGAATATATTTCTGTATATCCACAATTCAAGCATGTTTTTATATAATAGGTACTCAATTCCAGCCTTAGTCCTGGACTTTTTTCTGGTAAAATCGAAGTTTTTACCTGATATTTATCACATCCGCATTTTACACATTTAAAATCCAATTTCATCACCCCATAAAATATTTTTAAGCCATTCCTGTTCATCTTTTAAGTAACTTATACAATCGAATCTAATATCATAATCTTCCATATGATTTTTTATAAGATATTCTTCTGCAGTTCTGTATATTTTTATAGCCTTCTTCCTATCTACAGATTCTACCCCATACCCATATTCAGATGTTTCTCTATATTTTACCTCGATAAATACAATTTGTCCATCTTTTAATGCTATTAAATCTATTTCTCCATGTCTGCCATAATAATTTTTTTCTAAAATTTCATATGAATTTCTCTCTAAAAATTCTGCTGCCCTATTTTCATAAAGACTTCCTTTTTTTCTTTTATTCATAAAAATCTCCAGTTTCTTATTTTAATATTTTAGTAAGAAAACTTTTTCTATGCATTTCCAATACTCCATATTTCTCTATTGCATCTCTATGCTGTTTTGTTCCATAACCTTTATGTTTTTCAAATCCATAAAGAGGGTATTTTATAGCTTCTTCCCTCATAATTCTATCCCTTGTCACTTTTGCTATTATTGAAGCTGCTGCTATGGAAAGGCTTTTCCCATCTCCTTTAATTACAGGTTCCTGTCTGCCTTTATATTCTCTTATTTTAAAATTTCCATCTACTAATACAAGATACTCCCCACTACACTCTTTCTTCAAATTCTCTAAAGCTCTTCTCATTGCTAAAAATGTGGCATTGAGTATATTTATTTCATCTATCTCTTTAGAATCTGCAACTCCAATACCTATATAAAAATGTTCCTTTACTACATCATAAAGTTTTTCTCTCTTTTTTTCTGATAATTGCTTTGAATCATTTATTTCATCTAACTCACTGTTATAATCTTTTATTTTTACAGCAGCAGCTACTACTGGTCCAGCTAAAGGACCTCTTCCAGCTTCATCTACTCCTATAATCTCTTCTCCTATATTAGTATCAAAATCATGCAAAGATATTATCATTTCTTTTTCAATATTTTTTTCTTTCTTTTTCCTTGGTGATTTTTTTTCTTCTACAGAAAAAAGTCCCAACTGATTTTCTAGTCTTTCATCATTTTTCTTACCTTTCATGATCAGTTCCTTTTTAAAAATTTATTTTATTTATATCTACTCCAGCAAACTTTGCTGCTTTCTTAAAATCTTCTGGTATATCTGCTGTTACTATCATCTCTTTTTTTGTTACAGGATGTGTAAATTTTAACCTATATGCATGAAGCATTTGTCTAGTTATTCCTTCATTACTGTTCCCATATACTGAATCCCCCAATATTGGATGATTAAGATACTTCATATGAACTCTTATCTGATGAGTTCTTCCTGTTTCTATTCTCACTTTTACAAGGGAGAAATTTTTCCCTTCATCTAATACTTCATAATTAGAAATAGCATTTTTTCCATTTATATCTACCACAGTCATCTTTTTTCTGTCTTTTGGATCTCTTCCTATGAGTGTTTCTATTTTCCCTGATTTATCTTTAAATATTCCTTTTGTTATACATATATATGTTTTTTCTAAAGTTTTTTCCTTAAACATATCTGAAAGGGTTGAATGAGCCTCATCATTTTTAGCTACCACTATGACACCACTTGTATCTTTATCCAATCTATGAACAATACCAGGTCTTATAACTCCATTAATAGTAGATAAATCTTTTATCTGATACAACAAGGCATTCACAAGAGTTCCATTATAATTTCCATGTGCTGGATGTACCACCATATTAGCTGTCTTATTTATAATTACTATATCCTTATCTTCATATATTATATTCAGAGGAATATTTTCTGGTACTACATTGAGAATTTCATCTTCTGGAATGTTCACAACTATTATTTCTGTTCCTTTAAGTTTATTTCCACTTTTAGTAACTTTCTTTCCAGTTATTTCCACATATCCACCATCAATTATTTTCTGAATATATGATCTTGTTGCATCATCTATAATCTCATTTAAGAAACTATCTATTCTTTTTCCCTTATCATTTTCATTAGCAGATACAGTTATTGTTTCCTTAATATTTTTCATAATTTCTCCACATTTTTATTTTTTTTAATTATAGCATTTATTAGAAAAAAAAGAAATGAGTCCATTTATTAAAATGATAAACCCATTTCCCGAAATACTTATTTTTTTAATAATTTAGATATGAAGTATATGTCCCATTTTTTCTTTCTTAGTTTTCATATATCTTTCATTTGATGGATTAAATCCTGTTTCTATAGCTTCTCTTCCTGTTACTTTAATTCCATATTCTTCAAGCCCTTTAATTTTTTCAGGATTATTTGTCATTATCCTTACAGATTTTATTCCAAGAGCTTTTATCATTTGAGCTGCTATTGAATAATCTCTCATATCTGGATCAAAACCAAGTTTTACATTTGCTTCTACAGTATCTGCTCCATTATCTTGAAGAGTATAAGCTCTTAATTTGTTAAGAAGTCCAATTCCTCTTCCTTCTTGCCTTAAATAAAGAACTGCTCCCTCTCCTTCTTCATTTACTCTCTTCATAGCTCTTTTCAACTGAGAACCACAATCACATCTCAACGATCCTAAAATGTCCCCAGTAAAACATTCTGAATGAATTCTAATAAGAACATCTTCTTTGCCTTCCAAATCTCCTTTTATAAGCGCAATATGTTCCTTATCATCAAGTTTATTATCAAAACCAACTATTTCAAATTCTCCTTGAGCTGTTGGCATTTTTGCTTTTACAGATATTTCCATAAGTTTTTCATTTTTTCTTCTGTATTTTTGAAGATCTTCTATAGATATCATTTTAAGATTAAATTTTTTAGCAAATTCCTGAAGGTCATCCATTCTTGCCATCATTCCATCTTCTTTCATTATTTCGCAACATAATCCTACTGGTTTAAGCCCTGCAAGTACCATAAGATCTACAGTTGCTTCTGTATGTCCATTTCTTACAAGGACTCCTCCTTCTTTTGCTCTAAGAGGAAACATATGCCCTGGTCTTCTAAAATCTTTTGGCTTTGCTCCTTCTTCCACTACTTTCATAGCTGTAATTCCACGTTCATATGCTGATATTCCAGTTGTTGTATCCACATGATCTATAGATACAGTAAAAGCTGTACAATGATTATCTGTATTATCACTGCACATTTGAGGCAGATCCAATTTTTCTATATACTCTTGTGACATAGGCATACAGATAAGTCCTCTTGCATGAGCAGCCATAAGATTAACATTTTCCAATGTTGCAAATTCAGCTGCACAAATTATATCCCCTTCATTTTCACGATTTTCATCATCTACAACAATTATTGATTTTCCTGCTCTAAGGTCTTCCAGAGCATCTTCTATTCTATCTAACATTATTGATTCACTCTCCTTTAAAATCCATTTTCCAAGAGAAATTCTCTTGTTAATATTCCTTCTTTTTATCTTCACCAGAAAAATTAAGTAATCTTTCTACATATTTTCCTATGAGATCAGTTTCTACATTTATATAATCTCCTATATTTTTCTTTCCCAATGTTACCATTTCCTGAGTATGGGGTATAAGAGATACACTTAAGCTATTATCTGTCATTCTCATTACTGTCAGACTTGCTCCATCCAAAGTTACTCTTCCTTTTTCTACAACATATTTCATATATTTTCTATCTATTTCTATTTCATATATCTTTGCTATTCCTTCTGAGGTTATTGAAGAAATAATACCTTCACAGTCCACATCTCCTGTTACCAAATGTCCTCCAAGAGGAGTTGCCAATGTGATAGATTTTTCAAGATTTACTTTATCTCCTGTTTTAAGTCTTTTCAAATTTGTCCTTTTTACTGTTTCATACATGCAGTCAGCAGTAAAATAATTCTCTCCTATCTCAACAGCAGTAAGACAAGTTCCATTTGTTGCTATACTATCTCCTACCTGACTTTTATCTAAAACTTTTTTACACTTTATCTTTATTTTAAGAGATTTCTCACCATTTTCAATAGCAAGAACTTCTCCCATCTCTTCTACCAGTCCTGTAAAAATAGAACTCACTCTCCTCTCTACCTGTAAAATTCCATCGATACATTATTTCCATAATTATTTATTTTAACATTTCTTAATTGAAATCCATCAGAAATATTTTCAAAATTAAATCCTTTTATAAATGGAATAGCTTTATCATCTCCAAGTATTTTTGGAGCTATAAATATCTCTCCACCATCTATAACATCTTCAGAAAAAGCTTTTGATATTAAAAAACTTCCTCCTTCTAAAAGTACTCCATCTATTCCTATCTCTCCAATTTTTTTCAATATATCATACAATTTAAAATCTATCCCTTCTAAAAAAATCACATTTACATTTTTCTTTTTTAAAAAAGATATTCTTTCTTTTTCTACATTATTGTATGAAGTAATCAAAATACTTTTTCCATCTTCAAAATTTACAAATTTTGAATCTATAGGAATATCTAAAAATGGATCTATCACTACTCTATATGGATTTCTTCCATTTTCTATTCTAGCTGTAAGACTTGGATCATCTGCAAGAACTGTGTTTATTCCTACCATTATTCCCATATATTTATTTCTAAGTTTTTGTACTTTTTCTCTTGCCAGTTCATTTGTTATCCATTTGGAATTTCCTGTTCTACTGGCTATTTTTCCATCTAATGTTATTCCACATTTTAAAAATAAATAAGGTACTTTTGTTGATATATATTTCATAAAAACTCTATTGAGTTCCAAAGCTTCTTTTTCCATGATACCTGTAACCACTTCAATTCCAGCATCTGTCATCATTTTTATACCTCTTCCAGATACTAGTGGATTTGGGTCTAAAGATGCAATAATGCATCTTTTTATCCCCATATCTATTATCTTTTTGGCACATGGAGGAGTTTTTCCATAATGAGAACATGGTTCTAAAGTGACATAGATAGTTGCTCCTTCTGCTTTTTCTCCAGCTTCTTCCAGAGCGAAAACTTCAGCATGAGGTCCACCATATTTTTTATGATACCCTTCCCCCACAATCTTTCCATCTTTTACCACTACAGCTCCTACCATAGGATTTGGATTCACATATCCTTCTCCTAAAGCAGCAAGTTCCAATGCTCTCTCCATGTACTTTTTATCCATGATTACATCCCCTTTAGTAAGTTTACCATTTCAATAGCTGTAACTCCTGCATCAAATCCTTTATTTCCTGCTTTTGTTCCAGCTCTTTGAATAGCTTCTTCTATAGTATTTGTAGTAAGTACACCAAATATTACTGGTACATTACTTTGAAGACTTACAGTTGCTACCCCTTTTGAAACTTCTGCACAAACGTAATCAAAATGCGGTGTTGATCCTTTAATTACTGCTCCTAGAGTAATTACAGCATCATATCTCCCTGATTCTGCCATTTTCTTTGCTGCTAAAGGAATTTCAAATGCTCCAGGTACCCAAGCTAATTCAATATCATCTTTTGCAACTTCATGTCTAACTAAAGCATCTTCTGCTCCACCTATTAATTTAGATGTAATGAACTCATTGAATCTTGCTGCTACTATTCCAATTCTTAACCCTCTACCTGCATAATTTCCTTCTAATACTTTCATTTTTCCTCCTTGTAATTCAGGACAAATAAAAAAGCCCAGATAAACTCCAGGCTGTAAAAGCATAAAAAAGACAATCAAAAAAGATTTCTTTCCTCTTCTTCCATCCAGACTATACTGTCGGTTTTGGAATTTCACCAAATCAAGACCAAAGGTCTTCGCGGACTTTTACCGCCGGTCGGGAGTTGCAAAATGCTCACCCTGCCCTGAAGATAATTTTTATTTAATTTCTCTACACAAATAGTATAAAGCTGGTTTTTATTTTTGTCAACTATATATTTCAAGTGTTTTTTTAAATTTCCCCTTAAATTCTATTGAAAATTTTTATTTATAGTGTATGATATGTATTGTTCATATAAATTTTATTAATATTTGGAAGGTGGAAAATGAAACAAAACTTAAATCTAGAAACAGGGAAAATATCAGAGCTTTTCTTCAGTTTTGCAATTCCTTCAACTATAAGTATGATAGTTACATCTCTTTATACTATTGCTGATGGTGTTTTTATTACAAGAGGAGTAGGGAGCGAAGGAATTGCTGCTGTAAATATTGGATATCCTATCATTAACTTTACTGTTGCACTTAGTCTAATGTTTGGAATAGGAGGAGCTACTCTCATTGCATTTAAAAAAGATGATATTAAATATCAAAATAAATGTTTTTCCCATATAATCCTTCTTAATATTTTTGTATACATAATAGTAGCAAGTATGATATTTTTATTTACTAAACCTTTAATGATGGCTATGGGAGCAAATGAAAAACTGTTACCAATGATAAAAGGATATATGTATCCATGTACAGTATCTACTTTTTTCCTCATGATGTCTATGTCCTTGAATGCAGTAGTAAGAAACGATAATGCACCTAGAAGAGCAATGGTATCTACTCTTCTAGGTGCTGGATTGAATATCGTATTAGATTACTTATTCATATTTAAATTTAATTTAGGAATAGAAGGAGGAGCTTATGCTACAGCTATCAGTCAAATAATATCTGCTATATATCTTTGCAGACATTTTATTGGCTCTACATTTAAACTTAATCTTTCTTTAAAGAAAATAGACTTTTTTCTTTTAAAGAAGCTTCTATCTATTGGATTTCCTTCATTTGTACTAGAGTTTGCTGTAGCTGTTATTACAGTTCTTCTTAATATTGCATTTATGAATGCTGTAGGTGTTTTTGGGGCTTCTGCTTATGGAATAATATCTTATAGCTTTATGTTTTTTAGAATGCTTTTTACTGGACTTTCACAAGGCATTCAACCTATAGTCAGTTTTAATTATGGTAGAAAAAATTTAGACAGAGTTAAAAAAATGCTTATTTTTGCTCATAAAATAACTTTTGGAGCCTCTATAGCTTCTCTCATAATAATATTTTTTCTTGCTACACCAGTGGTAAGAATCTTTACTCATGATGCTCCACTTGTTGTAGAATCAGCTAAAGGATTTATTCTTTATTCTATAGCACTTTCATTTCTTGGGTTTAACTTTGTAAATATTGCTTATCTTCAAGCAGTTGACAGACCTATGTTTTCTAATGTAATATGTATGTCTAGGAGTTTTCTTTTGTATTTATAGGACTGGTTATTCTTCCAAAACTAATAGGAGTAAATGGCATCTGGCTTGCTCTGCCTTTTGCAGATTTTATGACAGCTATACTTACTATTCCATTTATGAAGAAATTAACTATTAATTATGTTGAAGCCTCTGTTTAAAAATAAGGGAGATGAAGATGAAAAAATTACTGCTTTTTATATTTTTTACTTTAACTATTTTAAGCTTCGCATCTGAAAATATAATATTTTCAGATGATAAAGTTAATCAAGGAGGATTTTTCTATATTGAATATCCTGCTAATAAAAACTATGAAATAACCTTTAAAAATTCTTTAATAAAAATAAAAAGTTTTAAGGACAATAATAAAAAATTGCTTTTATTCCTGTACATTATTCTACCCCAGAAGGAGTATATACTGTAAAAATATCTGAAGGAAATAATGAAATTTATTCTAAAACAATAAAAGTTCTTGATGGAAACTTTAAAAAAAGTTATATAACTGTTTCTAAAACTATGTCAGAGAAACGTTCTGAAAAAAATATGAAAGTTATGACTAATTTTGTATCTGAAGCTAAAAAAAATCCAACTGCAAAAAAACTTTGGGTTGGTAATTTTATACTTCCTGTACAAAGTAAAATCAGCAGTCCCTTTGGTGCTATGAGATTTGTGAATAATAAGGTAGTTGGATATCATTCGGGTATTGATTTCCCTGTTCCTGTTGGCACTCCTTTAAAAGCATCAAATTCAGGAAAGGTAGTTCTTGCAAAAGAGCTGACTTCTACTGGAAATACTCTTGTTATTGACCATGGAATGAATGTATTTTCAAGCTATGCTCATATGAGTTCTTTAAATGTAAAAGAAGGAGATACAGTAAAAAAAGGGGATTTAATTGGAAAAAGTGGAAATACAGGTTTTACTACTGGTCCTCATTTACATTTTACAATTAGTATTGGAACAACTTTTGTAAATCCATACCTTTTTATTGATTCTTCTGTATTAGAAAAATAAAAAATAAACTTCTTTTATAATATACAGATGAACTTCTTCTCTGCTTTATTATAAAGGAAGTTTTTACATATTCTCCCAAGGAACTATCCTTATTTCTACCCCTTTAGAATTTTCTATTATTTTATTTATTACAGAACCTTTAAAAAAAGTAGCTAATTTACCTCTTTTGCTGTGTCCTAAAACTATTTGCGTTATTCTTCTTTCAAAAGAAAATTTTAATATTTCTCGAACTATATCTTTTCCTTTTACTCTTACAACTTCAGCACCTAAAGTTTTAGCCAGTTCTTCATGTTGTTCTATTACTTTCCATTCTTCAGCTGTAAATCCCTTTTTCAAGATTCCATTAGTTTCTATTGAAATAACATAAAATTCACATTTATATCTTTGAGCTATTCTTGCACCATATCTAATTATTCTTCCAGCTTTAGGACTGGAAGATATTGATACTAGAACTCTTTCTGTAGTGTGCCAGTTAGTATTTATTTTTTTATTTTCCATGTATTCTACAAGATTATTATCTACTTCTTGAGCTATTTGCCTTAGAGCTATTTCTCTTAATGCATTGAGGTTCCCTTGCCTAAAAAATTTCTCAATGCATTTGGAACTGTTTGAAGATTATATATTTCTCCTCTCTTAAGTCTTTCCTCAAGTCCAGTTGCTGATATATCAATAACTTCTACTTCATCAGCTATATTTATTATTTTATCAGGAACAGTTTCCCTTACTATTATTCCAGTTATTGTATATATTGTGTCATTTAAACTTTCAAGATGTTGAATATTCATAGTTGTATGAACATTTATTCCAGCTTCTAATATTTCTAATATATCCTCATATCTTTTTTTATTTTTACTTCCTTTTATATTAGTATGAGCAAGCTCATCTACTAGAACTGTTTCTGGTTTTCTCTTTTTAATTTTTTCTATGTCAACTTCTTTATACTTTTTTCCATAATATTCTATTTCCAAAGGAGGAATTTCTTCTAATATTCCTATTTGTTCTGTTGTAGCTTTTCTGTCATGAGGTTCAATATATCCAATACATATATCTTCTCCTCTTTTAACTCTTATATTAGCTTCTCTTAGCATTGTATAAGTTTTTCCTACTCCAGGTGAATATCCAAGGTATATTTTTAATTTTCCTTTTTTTTCTTTATTATATATTTTCAATGCTTCTTCTGGAGTTAATCTTTTTTTTTCATCCATATCTTTACATTCCTATCCTAATTTTATATCTTCATTAGAGTAATCCATTTCAGTTATTCTCTCAAGATTACTTACAGCAGGTTCGTAAGAGGAATCCAAAGCTAAGGCTGCCCTATATTGCTTTTGAGCTTCCCCTATTTTCCCTTTACATTCAGCAATTACCCCTAACAAATTGTGAGCCTCAGGAGAATTTACACTTTTACCAATGGCTATTTTTAAAAGATTTTCACTTTCTTCAAATTTTCTTCTAATTATATTTAGCTTTGCATATTCTATATAATCTTCATAAGTTTTCAGTTTTTCTTCCTCTAATTCTTCTCTTAAAAAAACCTTTTTCACAAGCATTCTTATCTGTTCTGGAGTAAAAGGTTTACTTATGAAGTCAATAGCGTTTAATTTCATTGCTTCTACTGCTTCTTTTATAGTTCCATATGCAGTCATCATAATAATGTTGGTTTTATTTCCTGCTTCTCGTAATTTCCTTAAAACTTCCATTCCATCTATATCTGACATTTTGATATCTAAAAGTATCAAGTCATAATTTTTTCCTTGGTTTAAAATCATATTTAATGCTTCTTCTCCACTGGCAGCCATCTCTATTTCAAAACCTTCTGTTATTAAACAGCAATTTAAAGTAGTTCTTATATTTTTTCATCATCTGTAATCAGTATCCTTTTTTCATTTCTTCCCCCTGTTTATATTTCTCTCTATTACATCTAGTAACTCTTTTTTAGTAAAAGGCTTTAATAAATAATCATTTCCACCTGAATCAAAAGCTTCTTCTATATCATCTTCATGATTTTTTGAACTCATAAATATTATTGGTATTTCTTCAATATCTGTATCACATCTTAATGATCTACATACAGAATATCCATCTGCTTTGGGTAAACATATATCTAATAATATTAAATTAGGCTTTATCTCTCCTGCCTTTATCACCCCTTCTAAACTATCTGAAGCTATAAATACATCATATCCTTCATTTCTTAAAATTAAATTTAAAGTTAATAAAATATTTTTTTCATCATCTATAATAAGAATTTTCTTTGACATTTCTCTCCTGTCCACAGTTTTAATCTGCACTTTTTAATGAAAAATAAAAAGTACTCCCTTTTCCTAAAATACTATCAACCCATATCTCTCCACCATGATTTTTTATAATTTCTTTACATATGGATAGTCCCAATCCTGTTCCTTCTATTTTCCCTTCATTAGAAACTTTAACCTGTATAAATTTATTAAATATTTTTTCTATATATTCTTCTGGTATTCCTCGACCATTATCTTCTACAGATACAACTATATTTTTTTCTTTTTAAAAGCTTCTATTATTATATGCCCTTCCCTTTCTTCACTCTTATATTTTATTGCATTTGTTATAAGATTGGTTAATACCAATATAATTTTATTTATATCTGCTAGAACAAAAAGCGAACTTCCTACATTCTTAATTTCAATTTTTACATTTCTATTTTCAGAAAGATTTTTTAAAGAATTTACTGTTGTTTCTATAATTTTTTTAATATTATTTTCTCAAATTTCAAATGAGTTTTTCCAGACTCTAATCTTGAAAGATCTAAAAGATCTTTAATAAGGACATTTAATCTCTCACTATCTTCTTTTATTACTTTTAAAAGTTCCTGCTGTGTTTCATTTATTGTACCAACAGATCCATCTTTTAAAAGTTCTACAGCCATACCTATAGAAGTTAATGGTGTTCTAAATTCATGAGAAACTGTTGAAACAAAATCTGATTTCATTTGATCTATCTCTTTCAATTTTGTTATATCTTGTAACAATGTCACTATTCCAAGATTTTCTTTATTTTTTCCAATTATAGAATTTATAAAAACTCTACAGTAAATATTTTTTCTAAAGCAGGATTTAAAGATAATTCCAATTGTTTAACAGTAGATTTTATTTCTCTGCTATTTATAACTTCATTAATGCTCTCATGTATTTTTTATTTGGAATTGCTGTAAAAAATGGTTTATCTAACAATTCTGATTCTTTTATATTCAGTAATTTTTCTGCTGCATTGTTAATAAGAAGTATTTTATTTTCTTTATCTGTTACAATGATTCCATCATTTATACTTTCTACAATAGCCTCTGCTTTACTTTTTCTGTCATTATTTTTTTATATTTATATTTTTATAGTTATTTAGTTTTTCTGCCATTTGATTAAATGCAATTCCTAATTCATTAAATTCCTTGTCTAAATTTGCTGGTATCCTCTGTGAATAATTCTCTCTAGCTACTCCTTCTATTTTTTCAATAAAAATCTGAAATTGGCTTAGAATTTTTTGATAAGATAGCTAATTATCAGCATTCCTAAAAAAATTGTCACCGATGCTACCATTACTGTAAAAAATGTAGCTTTCTCTGCTATTTTTCCAGCTTCATATCTTTTAACCACCATAGAATCTTGATTTATTTCTAGTAATTTTTAGAAATATTCTTTATTTTTTCAAATTTAGGAAATACTTCTTTGAAATAAAAATTCCTTTGTTCACCTATATCTTCAATTTCCATGAAATTATAAAATGATTTTATATATTCTTTATAAGAATTACCAAGGCTTATTACTATTTCCTTTTCACCATTTTCTGTTATATTATCTTGAGCATTTTTTAAAAAATCATAAAATTGTGATTCATTTTTCATAAAATCTATTATATATTTTTCATCTCTTGTAAAAATATATGATAGCTGCAGACTGTCTTGTCTTTCCACTGCTGTTGTCATGTTTTGAGCAGCAACTATGCTTTTATAATTGGAATCTAATATTCTCTCAATTGAATTATTCAAAATATTAAAATTAAAAACAGCCCACAAACTATTTAAAGTTAAAATTACTAAGACTGTTATAAAAATTAAAAAAACTCTCATTTTAACACTTTTAATACTTACTCTCATTTTCTTTCACCATTTGCCTCTTTGTCATTTAAAATTAAAAAACACCACAACAAAAAAAGTCATGGTGTTATGATAAACAAACCCAGGCTCTTTTCAACGCTGACGAGGTTAGCTGACGGGCTCGGACTGAAAAGTATCCTATTCCTAATGGAAATACGCCCCAAAAATAATGGTTCCCCCGCTTTATTTAATAAAATAAACTAAGCGATTTGGTATTATTCAATTTTCATTTTCAGATATTACTCCTAAAATAAATAAAAGTCAAGTTTTTTTATATAAAATTTTTTTTATATTCTCCTTTTATAGTATAGCAAAAAATAATTAATTAAATTTTAAAAAAAAGTATTGACTTTTATGGGAGGTTAATGATAATATCCATAGCTATGAAACCTCTTTGTTAATAAAAATAATTTTTTCACCATTATTATTTTTATTTTAATTTTTATTTGGAGGTGTTATGAGATGATAAAATTATTTTCTTTATTGCCAGCTGCTTTTTTTGTCTTAATATTTTTTTATATTTTGAGATTTTTAGTTTTTTAAATCTCAAATATTTTTAGGCATTAACAGCAGTTTTTGTTTTGTCTTTTTTTGTCAAAAAAATAGTATTTTGTACATTGAAAATACTATTTTTAAAATATTTTTTATAGATTTATAAATATTAAGGAGGAATAAAAAATGATAATTTTAGGTGTCATTATATTTTTTTTGTTTTGCTATTTATTTTATGCTTTATTTAAACCAGAAAAATTTTAGGGAGGGGTTTTAGATGTCTTTATTAAATGTATTTATTTTTCTTATTGTTTTTATTTTATTGATAATTCCTATTGGAAAACATATATCAAAATTGATTCTGCATGAGAAAACAATTCATGATTCTTTATTTTCTAAAATGGAAAAAGTTATATTTAAAGTCACTGGAAATGAAAATATGAATCTTAAAGCTTATATTATAGCTTTTTTAGGAACTAACTTAATTATGTTTATTTTAACATATATTATTCTTTCTTTAGATGGTTCTTCTCCTTCACTAGCTTTTAATACAGCAGTAAGTTTTGTTACCAATACAAATTTACAGCATTATTCTGGTGAATGGTTAAATGGAACAATGTCAAGGCTAGCTCTAATAAATCTAATGTTTACATCAGCAGCAAGTGGGCTTGCCATATCCATGGCTATTATCAGAGGAATATTAAAAATAAGATTAGGAAATTTCTTTGAAGATTTGACAAAGTCAATAACAAGGCTTTTACTGCCTCTATCAATACTTGTTGCAATTTCTTTAGTTGTTTTGGGGATTCCTCAAACTTTTGCTACTCATACAATAGTAAAAACAATAGAAGGGCAGTATCAAGTGCTTACTTTAGGACCTGTTGCTGCTTGGGAAGCTATTAAACATTTAGGTACAAATGGTGGTGGAATTTTTTCAGCTAATTCTTCACACCCTTTTGAAAATATTTCATTATATACAAATTATATTGAGATGATGTGCATGATGGTTATTCCTGGAGCTACTATTATAGGATTTGGAATGGCTGCTAAAAATAAAAAACAAGGTTGGTTTATATTTTTACCAATATTTACTTTATTTCTTTTCTCTTTTTCATGTTATATCACTTTGAAAAACAGGGAGTTCCATTATTTTCTAAGTATGGATTAAATGGTATCAACATGGAAGGTAAGGAAATGAGGTTTGGCCTTATTGCTTCAGTTTTATTTACAGATATAACAACATCTTTTACAACAGGAAGTGTCAATAATATGCATGACTCATTAACCCCAATAGGAGGAATGATGCCTTTATGGAATATGATGCTTAACTGCATATTTGGAGGAAAAGGTGTTGGATTCATGAATATTCTCATGTATATGATGCTCAGTGTTTTCTTGTGTGGACTGATGGTTGGAAGAACTCCTGAGTTTTTTGGAAAAAAACTTGAAGCTAGAGAAATGCAGATAATTACATTTTTAATACTAATTCACCCAATTATTATATTAGTTCCAAGTGCTATATCTCTTATCAGTAATTTAGGTACTTCTGGAATTACAAATTCTGGGTTCCATGGAATATCCCAAGTTCTTTATGAGTATACTTCAAGTGCTGCTAACAATGGTTCTGGATTTGAAGGACTTGGAGATGGAACTACATTTTGGAATATAATGACAGGAATAGTCATGCTCTTAGGAAGATACATAAGTATGGTATTAATGGTAATAGTTGGATATTCACTTTATAAAAAACAGAGTGTTCCTGTTAATATATCAACATTTAAAACAGATAATCTAACTTTTTCTTTTATTTTATTTTTTATAATTTTGATAATTGGTGCTCTTACATTCCTACCTGCTTTAGCTTTAGGACCTATTGCTGAACATTTGAGCATCTGGGGGTAATCGACTATGAGTAAAAAACAAGTTAAATCTATTTCTAAAGAAATAGTAAATAAAGCTTTAATTGATTCTTTAAAAAAATTTGATCCTAGAGTTTTGATTAAAAATCCTGTCATATTTGTTGTTGAAATAGGCTTTTTCTTAACATTAATTTTAACAATTAATCCTTCATTGTTTACAGAGAATGAAGCTGATTTGAGAATATTCAATGGAATTATTTCATTTATTCTTTTCATTACCATCATATTTGCAAACTTTGCTGAATCAATCGCTGAAGGAAGAGGAAAAGCACAAGCTGATAGTTTGAAAAAGACTAGAAAAGAAACTTCTGCAAATCTTTTAAATGAAGATGGGACTACAATAACAATAGATGCTGGTTCTCTAAAAAAAGGAGATATTGTTATTGTAAATACTGGAGAACTTATCCCAAATGATGGAATTGTCATTGAGGGAATAGCATCTGTAGATGAATCTGCCATTACTGGAGAATCTGCTCCTGTTGTCAAAGAAGCTGGTGGAGATTTTTCTTCAGTCACTGGTGGAACTCGTGTAGTAAGTGATAAAATTAAAATCCAAATATCTGTTTCTAGTGGGGAATCTTTTCTTGATAAAATGATTAACCTTGTTGAAGGAGCTGAGAGAAAAAAAACTCCTAATGAAATAGCTTTAAATATTGTATTAGTAGGTTTAACTCTCATATTTTTAGTTGTCATTGTTACCCTATTTCCAATGGGATTATATGCTGGAGTTCACCTTCCACTATCTACACTTATTGCTTTACTTGTCTGTTTAATTCCAACTACAATTGGAGGGTTGCTTTCAGCCATAGGTATAGCTGGTATGGATAGAGTAAATAAATTTAATGTTATCGCTATGTCTGGTAAAGCTGTTGAAACTTGTGGGGATATTAATACTATTATTTTAGATAAGACAGGAACTATCACATTTGGTAACAGACTTGCTGATGAATTTTTTCCTGTAAAAGGAATATCTAAAGATAAAATGATAGAATATTCTGTTATTTCTTCATTAAAAGATTTGACTCCAGAAGGAAGATCTATTGTAGAGTTAGGTAAAAAATTTGATATTATTTTAAATGAAAAGGATTATGATAAAGCTGAATTTATTGAATTCAGTGCTCAAACAAAAACTAGTGGAATAAACCTTGAAAATGGTCAAAAAATCAGAAAAGGCTCTGGTTCTTCAATCAAAAAATTTATTCAAGAACAAAATGGAATTATCTCTAAAGATCTTGATAGTATAATTGACAAAATATCAAGACTTGGAGGAACTCCCTTGGTTCTTGCTGTCGATGATAAAATTTATGGAGTTATCTATTTAAAAGACACAGTAAAACCAGGATTAAAAGAAAGATTCGACAATATCAGAAAGATGGGAATTAAAACTATTATGTGTACTGGGGATAATCCTCTAACTGCCGAAACTATAGCTAAAGAAGCTGGAATAGATGAATTTGTTGCAGAATGTACTCCTGAAGAAAAAATTGAAGTGATAAAGAGAGAACAAGCTCAAGGAAAATTGGTAGCTATGACAGGTGATGGAACTAATGATGCTCCTGCACTTGCTCAGGCTGATGTAGGTATCGCAATGAATAGTGGTACTATCGCTGCTAAAGAAGCTGCTAATATGGTAGACTTAGATTCCAATCCTACAAAAATTCTTGAAGTTGTAGAAATAGGCAAGCAATTATTAATAACTCGTGGAGCTTTAACTACATTCAGTATAGCTAATGATGTTGCTAAATATTTTGCTATTATTCCTGCTATGTTTATAGCTGCTATTCCTCAAATGGAAAAACTTAATATCATGCATCTTTCTTCTCCAATAAGTGCAATAATTTCAGCATTAATATTTAATGCAATTATCATTCCACTCCTAGTTCCTATCGCATTAAAAGGAGTAAAATATAAACCTATGAATGTTCAGGTAATGCTTCTTAAAAATCTAGGTATATATGGAGTTGGTGGAATCATAGCTCCATTCATAGGAATAAAATTAATAGATTTAATAGTTACACCATTCCTTTTAATTTTGGGAATGTAAAATAAAGGAGGAAAAAAATGGAATTGATAAAAAAAAGTATTTATATTACAATTTCTTTATTTATAATTGCTGTACTTTATACAGGTATAATAAATATATTTGCTCAAACATTTTTTAAAAATAGTGCAAATGGAAGTATTATTTATAAAAATGAGCAAGCTATAGGTAGTAAATATATAGGACAACTTTTTACAAGTGATAGATATTTTCATGGAAGACCATCTGCTTTTAATTACAATACATATAATTCTATGAAAGAAACTGAAGTGCTTCCTGCTTCTGGAGGTTCAAACTTATCAATAAGCAATTCTATATATTCTGAAAATTTAAAGAATAGAATAGAAAAATTCTTAAATGATAATCCAGAACTAGAAACTAAAGAAATTCCTATTGATATGGTAACTGCTTCTGGCTCAGGAGTTGATCCTAACATATCAATTCAAGGAGCAATGATACAAACCAAAAGAATCGCTAAAGCTAATAATATTCCTGAAGAAAAAATTATAGAATTAGTAAAAAATAATATAAATAATAATATGATTAATGTTTTGGAATTAAATTTAGCTTTGGAAGAATTATTAAAATAATGCAAGAATAATGCACGCCCTCTTTTAAGTAAAATAATAAAAGGGGGCTATATCTATTTTTGTGCTTTTTTCCCTGTAATTTTCTTTGCTCCTTCACAATTTATAAGAACATTTTCCATTATTTTTATTCCTGTTTCAATCTCTTCCATAGTTGTAGATAAAAAGCTTATTCGTATCTCACAAGAATTTCTTTTATTGTAGTAAAATATACTTCCTGGTAATATCGAAAGTCCTCTTAATTTGCACTTATAATAAAACTTCTCTCCATCAATATAGTCTGCTAACTCTATCCAAATAAAAAAACCACCTCTTGGTATATTCAATATTTTTATATGTGGTATTTTTAGAAGTAAGGAAAGCATCTTTTGAAATTTAGCTGCCAATATTTTTTTGATTCCTCTAAATGCTTGTCAAGATGACCTTCTGTTATAAAATATTCTAATATTTTTTGATTTAACCCTGGTGTATTTGGATCAAGTCCATATTTTATGAATACAAACTTCTCCATAAATTTTCTTGGAGGAATCATAAAAGCTAATGCTATTCCAGGCATGAACATCTTTGAGTATGTTCTTATATATATAACCCTCTCTTCTCCATTTTTATCCATACTTTTTATTGAATATACTTTATTATCATCATAATAAAATTCACAGAAACAGTCATCTTCTATTATATAAAAATCATATTCTTCAGCTAATTGAATAAGTCTTTTCTTCTTTTCATCTGACCACACTATTCCAGTTGGATTTTGAAAATTTGATATTATATATACCATATGTATCTTTTCTTTTTTATAAGTTCTTCAAATTCTTCCATATTCCAACCATCATTTTCAATATCCATTGTCTTAATATTACATACATCTCCTAAAAAATTTATTGCATTGGGATATGTTGGATTAGATATGACTATTGTTTTTACTGGGTGGCATCCAAAAGCTTTAACTACTATATCCAAAGATTGTTGAGTTCCAGAAGTTATAATTATATCTTCACTTTCTACAAAAATATCATCTTTTTCAAGGTAATCAGCCAATGCTTCTCTCAAACTAGTTAATCCCTGTACATTTTGATATCCAAATAGCTCTTTTCCACAATCTTTTATTGCTTTTTCTGAAAGTTTCTGATACACTTCTACTGGAAAGAAATCTTTTGATGGCGTACCATTAGAAAAAATTATTTCAGGAACTTCATTTTGTTGTCCATATCTAAAACTTTCCATAATGGGAATAACTTTGTCACTAATAGTAAAGTCTGAGTACTCTTTTACAAAGCACCCCTTTCCTTTTATTGAATATATATATCCATTTTCCTCAAGCATTCTATAGACTCTTAGAACTGTATTAATATTTACATCAAATTTGATAACTGTCTGTCTTATAGAATAAAATTTTGAATCAGGTTTCATTTTTTTTGTAATTATTTCAGCTTTTAAGAGCTCATAAAGTTGGGTATAAAAATTAGTTCCTGTATTCCTAATAATTTTCTTATTCATAGTAATATTCCCCTCCCATTTTGAGGTATTCTAAAAACACTTTATCCAAAGTGTCATAAGACACTTTTAAAGTTAAATGTTTGATTTTTCTTATATTATATAATAAAATCGTATTATAATAAAGCGTTTTATTCTTATATTATATATTTAAAACACATATTTGACATTATTAAGGAGGGAGTATTATGGAAAACAAAAAAGCAGGATTTGGTACTGTAAGTATTCATGGAGGTAGTTGTAAAAATCCATATGGTACATTAGCTGTACCTATATTTCAAACTTCTACTTTTGTATTTGATTCAGCTGAGCAAGGTGGAAGAAGATTCGCATTGGAAGAATCAGGGTACATATATTCAAGACTTGGAAACCCTACTACTGCTGTATTAGAAGATAAAATAGCTCAATTAGAGCATGGAGAAGCCGCTGTAGCCACATCATCTGGTATGGGAGCTATCTCTTCAGTTATGTGGACTATACTTAAAGCTGGAGATCATATTATCTCTGACAAAACTCTTTATGGTTGTACTTTTGCTTTCTTTAGTCATGGGTTATCAAAATTTGGAATTGAAGTAAGTTTTGTTGATACATCAGATGCAGAAGCTGTTAAAAAAGCTATGAAGCCTAATACTAAAGCTGTTTATTTGGAAACTCCAGCTAATCCTAATTTAAAAATAGTTGATATAAAAGCTATAGCTGAAGTTGCTCATACTAATCCTAACACATTAGTTATTGTTGATAATACATTTTCTACTCCTTATTGCCAAAGACCAATTGAATTAGGAGCAGATATAGTTGTTCATTCAGCTACAAAATACCTAAATGGACATGGAGATGTTATTGCAGGTATGGTTATTTCTAAAAAAGATTTAATTGATCAAATAAGATTAGTTGGAATAAAAGATATGACAGGATCAGTTTTAGGTCCTATGGAAGCATATTTAATAATTAGAGGAATGAAAACTCTTGAAGTAAGAATGAAAAAACATTGTGAAAATGCTATGAAAGTTGCTGAGTTCTTAGCAGCTCATGATAAAGTTGCTGAAGTTTATTTCCCTGGACTTAAATCACATCCAGGTCACGAAACTGCAGCAAAACAAATGGACGCCTTTGGTGGAATCATGTCTTTTGAATTAAAAGGTGGATTTGAAGCTGGAAAGATTCTTTTAAATAATTTGAAACTATGTTCACTAGCTGTATCTTTAGGAGACACTGAAACTCTAATTCAACACCCAGCATCTATGACTCACTCTCCTTATACTAAAGAGGAAAGAATGGAAGCTGGAATAACTGATGGATTAGTAAGATTGTCTGTTGGTCTTGAAAACATTGAAGATATTATAGCTGATTTAGAATATGGTCTTAGCAAAATATAAAGAATAAACAGGAGGTTCTATATGGAGAACAAATCTAAACCAAGCTTTACCGGGTTAATACCCCTTCTGGTATTTGTTGTCATCTATCTTGGAACAGGTATAGTACTTCAAATGAGAGGTGTTCCAATGGCATTCTATCAACTGCCATCACCAGTTGCAGTTTTTGTTGGTATAATTGTTGCCTTCATACTGTTTAAGGGAACTATTATGGAAAAATTTGAAACTTTCCTTGAAGGGTGTGGACACCAAGACATAATTACAATGTGTATAATTTATCTACTTGCAGGTGCTTTTGCTGGAGTATCTAAAGCTATGGGAGGAGTAGATGCTACTGTTAACATGGGACTCACATATATTCCCGCTCACTATATAGCTGCAGGATTATTTATAATAGCATCTTTTATATCTACAGCCACTGGAACTTCTGTAGGAGCTATTGTTTCTATAACTCCTATTGCTGTAGGACTTGCTGAAAAAAGTGGAGTTCCTCTTCCTTTAATCTTAGCTGCTGTTATGGGTGGAGCAATGTTTGGAGATAATCTTTCAGTTATATCAGATACTACTATTGCAGCAACAAAAACTCAGGGCGTTGAAATGAGAGATAAGTTTAGAGTAAACTTGTATATTGCTGCTCCAGCTGCTATTATTACAGTTATTTTACTTTTGATATTTGGAAAACCAGATCAAATTCCTCATATAGAAGTTCTTACATATAATTTCTTGAAAGTTGTTCCATATCTTGTAGTTCTTATTCTAGCTATTGTAGGAGTAAATGTCTTTATTGTTCTTACTTGTGGAATATTCCTTTCTGGAATAATAGGATTAGCCTTTGGAAACTTTACTTTACTTTCTTTAACAAATGAGATATACAATGGTTTTCTTGGTATGAATGAAATATTCCTTCTTTCATTACTAACTGGAGGATTAGCTGCTATGGCTACAAAAGCTGGTGGTATACAATGGTTAATTGACCAGATTCAAAAAATAATAATTGGAAAGAAAAGTGCTAAAATTGGTGTTGGTCTTTTAGTTGCTGTAACAGATATGGCAGTTGCTAATAATACTGTTGCAATTATCATAAATGGTTCTATTGCCAAAAGAATATGCCAGAAATATAATGTTGATCTCAGAGAAAGTGCTGCAATATTGGATATCTTCTCTTGTATATTTCAGGGACTTATTCCTTATGGGGCTCAAATGCTTATTTTATTAGGATTTACAGCTGGTAAAGTTTCTCCATTAGATATTATTCCTCTATTATGGTATCAGCTTCTATTATTCATATTCACAGCTGTATTTATATTTTTCTCTATCAATGAAAAAATTATTGCTAAATTAGATAAAAATAAAGTTAAAGCTAATTAATCTAAATATACAAAGAGGGTGAAAATTTCACCCTCTTTGTATATGATATGAAAATAAAATTTTAGAATTTTTTCAATAAAATATTTTTGAACTCAAAATCACTAAAATTTATTTTCTTTGCCTTTAATTATTTCTCATATTTTTTTACAAATAAAACCATTAATAAATATTTCTATTTATAAGTTATTCCATTTTATTAAAAAATTATTTATTATAATTTTTCAATTTCTTTAATAATATTTACAGCAATAGGTGTGAATAATTCTCCTATTCCCTCTTCTTTTCCTTTTGTAAGTCCTGCTATTCCTCTAGTCATAGGAAGTTCTCCCAATAGAGTAAGTCCCATTTCATTTAAAAAGTCATTTACCCCATTTTCTTCATTGAAGCTTATTTTAGTTTCACATCCTGGACATACTATATAACTCATATTTTCAACTACACCTAATACTGGTATATTCATTTTTTTAGTCATATTTACAGCTTTTGCTACTATCATAGATACCATATCCTGAGGAACAGATACCATTACCACTCCATTTATTGGTGTTGACTGCATAACTGTTAAAGCTACATCTCCTGTTCCTGGAGGCATATCTATCAATAGAAAATCAAGATCTCCCCATATTACATCTTCCCAGAATTGTTTCACAGCTCCACCTACTACAGGTCCTCTCCAGATTACTGGTTCATTTTCATCATCTATTAATAAATTAAGAGAAATAACTTTTATTCCCTCTTTAGATACTACAGGATATATATTTTCTCCATCTCCCATAGCTTTTTCATCTTTCATTCCCATTAATCTTGGAATACTTGGACCAGTTATATCTGCATCCATTATCCCAACTTTATATCCCAACTTATTTAATTCTTTTGCAAACAAAGTTGTTACTGTAGATTTTCCAACTCCACCTTTACCACTCATTACTCCAATTACTTTTTTTATGTTATTATGTGGATTATTTATTATCCCACAACTTTCTTTATCTTTTGTACAACTGCTTCCTGATGGACAAGTATTACAATCTGACATTTGACTCCCTCCCTAAATTTTTCTACCAAACTATCTATTATAATACTACTTCCATTGTTTTTTGTCAATCAGTATCAAACACTTGTAAAGATATAAAAATATTTTTCTAATAAAAAAAGTTTTAAAATTTTTTCATCAGAAATCTTCCAACTTCAAAAACTCTAAAACTTTATTCTCATTTTATCCTGCTGCCCTCATCTGTTCTTTTTCTATTTTAGAATTATATATTTTAACAAGTTCAGATTCAGTTATTTTTTTACTCTCTACATCAAGTATAATCTTCCCTTTGTCCAGCATAATTATTCTGTCAGCATACTGCACTGCATCCCTTAAATTATGCGAAATCATCATAGCAGTAATATGCTGTTTATCAATAAGCTGTTTTGTCTTCTCCATTATTACTTTTGATGTTTTAGGGTCAAGAGCTGCTGTATGTTCATCTAAAAGAAGAAGTTTTGGTTTTTTAAGAGTTGCCATAATAAGAGAAAGAGCTTGTCTTTGCCCCCCTGACAAAAATTTTACCTGTGTATTCAATTTATTTTCAAGTCCTAAATCTACTTCCTTTAAAATTTCAATAAACCTTTTTATTTTATCCTTTTTTATAAGACTTCTCAAAGAAAATTTTTCGCATTTTTTATCTGCTAAAGAAAGATTTTCCAATATAGTGAGAGAAGGAGATACTCCCTTTGATGGATCTTGATGAACTTTTCCTATTCCCCAAGCTCTCTCTTCTTCTTTTAAATTATTTATTGATTTTTCATCAAGAAGGATACTTCCAGTATCTTCTTTCAATGCCCCACTTATAAGATTGAACAAAGTACTTTTCCCACAGCCATTTGAACCTAATATTGCCACAAATTCACTTTCTTCTATATTTAGATTAAATCCTTTAAATATATTTAATTCATTTTCAGTTCCACCATTAAAACTCTTTGACAAGTTCTTTATTTTTAGCATTTTCTTCTCCTCCCTTCTTTTTCAGACTAAAAAATGACGCATTGTTATATCCTATAAATATTATTACTATTATTGCACTGATAGCTTTTAAATCTGTTGGTGCAAGACCTAAATCTATTGCTATTCCACCTATTATTTTATAACTTATGGAACCTAGTATAGCTCTTGTTGTTCCTTTTAATTTTGTTGATTTCTTTAAAATAGTATCTCCTATTATAATAGAAGCAAGTGCAGAAACTATTATAGATGTTCCCATATTTATATCTGCAAATCCCTGTCTTTGACCCATAAGAGCTCCACTTACAGCTACCAACCCATTTGAAAGCATAAGTCCTAAAAGTTTAAATTTGTCACAGCTCACACCTAAAGATTTTACAAGTGTTTCATTATCTCCAGTTGCTATAAGAAGATATCCTATCTCTGTTTTAAGAAACATATCCATTAACACTTTTATAAGCATGACTATTATCACAAGAACTACTATCTTATTTCCTAATGAAAAAACAGATGGGCTGTTATATAAAGGAATATTTGCTTTTCCATTTATTCTTAAATTTATAGAATAAAGAATAGTCATTGTAAGTATTCCTGCTAATATAGGAGCTATTTTCATTTTAATATGAAGAAAATATGTTATAACCCCAGCTAGCAATCCAAATACAAATGCTAATACAGTACTTATTATGGGATCAAGACCTAAAGTTGCAAATCTTGCAAAAATAAATGCTCCAAATGGAAATGTTCCCTCAACTGATAAGTCTGGAAAATCTAATATTTTATATGTTATAAATACTCCCATTGCCAATACTGCAAATATGAGTCCTTGTTCTATTGATATAGTCATTAACGAATTCATTTTTTACCCCTTTTTCTATTGTTCTATAAACTCTGCTCCTTCAAAAACTGGAAGCTCTTTATTCAATTTCAAATTATTCATTGTTTTTACATTTACTACTTTAGTAGTATTAGCTAAAGTTTCGACTGGCATATCTTCTGGTTTCTTTCCATCTACAAGTATTTCTTTAGCCATACGACCAGTTTGTCTTCCTAATTCATAATAACTAAGTCCATCTGTTAGAAGTATTCCACCTTTTACATGAGCTTCTTCTGCACCTACTGTTACCATTCCTCTTTCATTAGCTGCCATAGAAATAAGGTTTATTGCAGAAGCAACTATATTATCAGTAATAGTATAAAATCCATCTACTTTAGATATCATAGAATTTACAGCCTGAGGTATATCATTAATATTATTTACTCCAACAGCTCTTATTTCAAGCCCTAACTTTGCACCTATTTCTTTTGCATTGGCTACTTGTATTTCTGAATTTGACTCACTTGTATTATATATTATTCCCACTTTTTTAATTTTAGGATCAATTTTTTGAAATAGTCCTAATTGTTTTTCCATAGGAGTTGCATCAGTTGTTCCTGTTACATTTCCTCCAACCTTATCCATAGTTTTTACTAATTGAGAATTTACTGGATCAGTTACAGCACTGAAAAGAACAGGTATTTTATCTGTAGATTGTTTAGCAGCTTGAGCTGATACAGTTGCTATTCCAAATATTAAGTCTGCTTTATCTGATACAAATTTTTGAGCTATTACCCCTGCTACTCCAGTATCTCCCTGTGAATTTTTATATATTATATCTGCATTTACTCCCAAAGATTTTAATTCATCTTCAAAACCTTTTCTTACATCATCTAATGCTGGGTGTTCTGCAAACTGTGAAATACCTATTTTAAACTTTTTTCCTTCTTGAGCTACACTTTGTACTCCAATGATAATTAAAAACATCACCATCATCATTAATCTCTGTCCTACTTTTATTTTCATTTTCTCCTCCTGATTATTATTGAACGGAAAATAAAAAAACCTTTTTACATAAAATTGTAAAAAGGTAAAATTAACATAATACAACAAATCCCCTTTTAAAAAGGGTAATTTTATAAATGGTATTAATTTTTTCTACTATCCTACAATTCTACTGTTTTGTTTTTCTACTTCTTTTCAATTCCTACTATTTTACTATTCTACGTATTTATTAATAATGATTATATAAAAATCTTTGCTTTTGTCAACAGTTATTTACTCCTGATCTACTGGTACTGCTCTATGTCCCAGCCCAATTACCACTTCGTCCAATCTGAACATTCCTATTGTCAAAAAAATGCATACAGAAAGATGTTCCTGACATCTTGCAATTCCTATTTTTCCTCCAACATTAAATCCAACTGCTTTATCCATAATCTGAGCTATAGCTTCTCTTGTTGCTCCTGTAAGAGCCCCCTCATATATATGTGATTCTGATATTATTCCATTTCTTTTAGAAGCCACTAAAGCTCTCTCTAATATTTTAGAAATAGAATCAACCACATTTCCTCCTATATCCACAGCAGCCGTTTTTATTCCCAAATTCAAATATTTTACTTTAAGTTCTGCTTCTTCCTCTCTTGAACTCATAGCCATTATAACTGAAGCTTTTGCTATATCCTTACTTTTGTACTGCATTTTACACCTCGCAATTTTCATATATACAAATATAGCATACCACAAAAAAGAAGGAAGTACAAAAGAATTTGCACTTCCTTTCAATTTTTTACCATTCACCTTTAAAGTTATCTACATTTCCTTTATTTACTTCTACCTGAATCATAGGAGTTACTGGTTCAAGTTTTTCCCCTCTTAATAATTTTCCAGCTGCTTCTATAGTTTTTGCTCCTTCTTCTACAGCTGACATATATGTAGTTCCATCAATAAGTCCATCTTTTATGGCTGCAAGACCTTCTTTACTTCCTCCAAGTCCTACTACATATATTTTATCTTTTAATCCAGCTTCTTGTAATGCCATTCCTGCTCCCATAGCTGAGTTATCATCTTGAGTTATTATTATATCCATTTTTTGATTTTTTTGAATAAGATCTTCAACTATTTTCATAGCTCTTTCTTTTTCCCATCTGCTTGTTTGATTATATACTATTTCCATTTTTGTTCCTGCTAATTCTTCAGTAAGACCTTTTTTTCTATTTCTTTGAGGAGGTGTTCCTGGAACTCCTTCTATAAGAACTATTTTTGCATCATCTTTTTTTAATAAATTTTTTGCTATTTTTCCTGTTAGTGCTCCTGTTTTTACTTCGTTTTGCCCAACATAAGTAACTACACCATCATACTTTCCATCTTCATCGCTTCCTATTGCATTTGTAAATGCTATAACTGGTATTTTTGCTTCATTAGCTATTGTAATTGCTCCTTTAATAGCTTCTGAATCAGCTGCTGCCACTGCTATTACATCTACTTTTTTTGCTACAAGATCTTCTATTTGAGATAATTGTTTTATAGGATCCCAGTTAGCATCAGTATATTCTAGTTTTACCCCTTCTTTTTTAGCTTGTGTGTCCATTCCATCTCTTACAGCTATAAAATATCCTACTGGTCCAGGCAAAGATACTCCGATAACTTTTTCTGCTGCAAAAGCAGTTGCTCCAAGTACTAAACATAAAGCTCCTAATAATAATTTTTTCATCTTACTCCTCCTTATTCTTATATTGAAACCTATTTTTTCTTAAAACTTCCAAACCCTACTGCTGCAAGTATTATTATTCCTTTAAAAACATATTGAAAATATATACTCACACCTATAAGGTTGAAACTATTACTTATAACACTCATGAGAAGAACTCCAATTATTGTTCTCATAACATTTCCTTCTCCACCATTTACACTTGTTCCCCCGATTACAACTGAAGCTATGGCGTCCATATCATATCCCTCTCCTGCTGTAGGAGTAGCTGTACTCAATCTTGAAACTAAGATAAGTCCCCCTATTATTGAGGCCATACCATTTATCATGAATACCATTATTTTATACTTTATAGTATCTATACCTGACAGTCTGCTGGAATCTTCATTCCCTCCTACTGCATATATTCTTCTTCCCATTACTGTCTTTCTTAAAACTACATTAGCCAGTATTACCCCAAGGAAGAAAATTATTACAGGTACAGGTATTCCCAAGATATAGCCTCTTCCAATAAGAGAAAGGACTGGATTTATTCCAGATATTGGATATCCCCCTGTATATATAAAAATGAGCCCCTGTAAAATTACGACCATTCCCATAGTTGCTATAAGAGATGGTATTTTTATGACTGCAACTGCAAATCCATTAATTAATCCAATAACTGCTCCTGCTAAAAGTGCTGTTAAAAATGCTATAATAAAACTATGTCCATTTGAAATCATACTCATTATTATAGTTCCCCCTAGGGCAGCTATTTTTCCTACCGATATATCAAAGTTTCCTGAAATTATTACAAATGTCATTCCTGTTGCTATAACGCCTATTATTGATGACTGTCTTAATAGATTAAGTATATTGTTTCTTGTAAGAAAATTAGGTGTTGCAAAACTTATTATTGTACATAAAACTAAAAAGCCTATTATTATCCCATAATTTTTCAAGAGATTTTCTCTTCTGAAAGAATTTTTTAACTGTGCTAACATATATCCTCCATCCTAACCATTTAATGCCAAATAGTTTATTTTTTCTATATTTATATCATTTCCTCTAAGTTCATTGATAAAATTTCCTCGCTTTAATACAAGAACTCTATCTGCTATTCTTTCCACTTCTCCAAGATCAGAAGATATAAAAATTATTCCTACTCCTTTGGCTGCATAATCTTCAATTACTTTAAAGATATCTTCTTTGGCATTTACATCTATTCCTTTTGTTGGTTCATCAAATATCAAAATTTTCAAATCCATATCTTTCCATTTTGAAATAACTATTTTTTGCTGATTTCCACCACTAAGACTTGATACTTTCAAATTATAATCTGAAACTTTTATTGAAAGATCTTTTATTGATTCTTCAATATGTTTATTTTCTTTTTTACTGTTTAAAAGAACACCAGACAACATCTTTTTTATCTGTATCAATGTAGAGTTATCTTTTATTGTATGTTTCAATATGAGTCCAAAATTCTTTCTGTCTTCTGGTATAAGTCCTATTCCATTTTTTATAGCATCTTTAGGATGAGAAAACTTTTTCTTTTTTCCTTCAAGATAAATATCTCCCTTATCTATTTCCCTTGCTCCAAATATACATTCTGCTAACTCACTTCTTCCTGAACCAACTAATCCTGCTATTCCTAATATCTCTCCTCTTTTAACTTGAAAAGATACATTTTTTAATATATTTTTATATTCCAATTCCTTTACTTCAAGAATTACTTCATTTCTATTATCTTTTTTTTCTTTTATATTTCCTTTTTTGACTGCTTTTCCTGTCATCAACTCTACTACTTTATCTTTTGTAAGTTCTGAGACTTTTTGGGTAGCTATAAATTCTCCATCTCTCAATACACTTATTCTATCGCATACTGAAAATACTTCCTCTAACATATGAGAAATATATATAACTGTCTTTCCAGCTTCTTTTAATCTTCTTATAACATCAAATAAAGATTTTTTCTCTTTTTCTGATAACGAAGTAGTTGGTTCATCCATTATTATGATATCTGAATCATTTGCTACAACTTTAAGTATCTCTATCATTTGTTGCTTAGATATACTCATATTTCTAGTTATCTCCATCGGATCTATATCAAAATTTAATTTTTCACATAATTCTTTAAATTTTTTAACCATAGCTGTATCGTCAGTAAATACACCATATTTTTTTATTTCATTTCCTACAAAAAGATTTTCATAATTTTTAAGCGTTGATACAAGGCTCAATTCTTGATATATTATACTTATTCCTTTTTTTTGTGCCTCTAAGGGTGTTTTAAATTTTTCTATGTTTCCTTTATATATAAGTTCTCCACCATTAGCTTCATGCACTCCACATATTATTTTCATCAAAGTAGATTTTCCTGCACCATTTGCTCCTATTATTGCATGAACTTCACCTTTTTTTATTTCAATATTTATATTTTTTAAAACTTCTACTTTGGAAAAAGATTTGCTTATATTTTTACAATTCAGAATTACATCTCCTAATCGCATTTTTCCTCCCTTTCCAGAAATATTTTTAAATGTTCTTCAGGTATACTCATCAAATCCCATGAAAGAACTATTCCCTTTGAATTTCCTTCTTCTAAAATATCAAATACTTCTTTTATATATTCTTTATCACTTAATGCGATATTCTCTTTCTTATTAAAATCTATTCCTAGAAATATATTCTCTAAATTTTCAGATAAATATTTTACTTCCTCTTTCATTTGTTCTTTTCCTATATTATTCTTTAAATCTTTTTCTCCTATAATATTTAAAAGAAATTCTCCAGCTTCTTTATTATACATTTCTTCAAAAGTCTGAATTTCAAAAGGTATTCCTGCTGGTGCATAAGTTCTTCTATAATACATAGGCTTAATAAAATCTGCTTTTTGACTGAGCCTTATTATATCTTGCCCAAATAGATAAGATATGTCAGAAGCATATGTATCTAATCCAACTTCCAACCCTTTGCCCTTAAAAAAATCTATAAGTTCATTTACTTTTTCAGTTATTGAATCATTTTTAAATTGAAAATATTGATCCATTTCCTTATTTTTAAATTTATATCTAAAATTTTCATATTTTTCTATTTCAAGGGGATTATTTCCTAACTTTCCAAAACTTTCTTCAATGTATATTTTTAATTTCTCTACATCTATTCCCTTTTCTTTCATCTTTTTTATACATGCAGGACAAAAACAACTAAATACAGCTTTTCCTCCATTTGAAAATGCCGGATATCTTATTTTATCCAGAAAAACTCCATCTATTTCATAATCAGAAAATTTTTCATCAAATATTTTTTCTATATTTTGCATATTTTCAATAGTATTAGGGCAATAAAATTCAAAGTTTTCTCCTTCTTGAAATGAAAAATTTTCTATTTCTTCCTCTTTATAATCTAATACTTTATTAAATTTCTTATAATAAGATAATTCTGAAAATACTGGAAACCAAAAATATAGCTTTGTTTTATAAGGTCTTAAAAAATCCTTTAGTTCCCTATATAATTCTTTATTTTCATTCCAACCTATAATAATTCCATCTATTTTTTTTATCTTCATTATTTTTAAAAGCTTTTCTTTTAATTTTTCTATATCTACTTCCAGATTTGAAAATCCTCCAGAAAACACCTGTAAATATTTTTTCATTTTCACCACCATTTAGATATTTTTATTCAGATAATTAAGTCCTATATTTATTCCACCATCTACAGGTTCATACTTATTGGCAACTAACTTTATCTTATTTTCTAAACCACATTGAACTATTTTTTCTTTTATTTTAACTGTAACTATTTCATTTACAGCTACTCCTCCTGACAATACAAGAGTATATTTATCTTTTTTTATATTCTTAGATATCTGTTTTACCATTTTCATAAGCTCTGCTACTGCTTCATCTAATATTTTTTCACATAATAATGTATCTTTTTCCTTTATAACAAATTTTGCTATACTTGCTATTTTTTCTGTTGTATTATATTTTTCAACTATTTTTTCCAGTTGCTTTCTTCTATTATCAGCAAATATTTCTACTTTATCAAAAGACTTATCCTTTTCTTCCATACCTTCTAAATAGAGAATATATTTTTCAAGAAATTTTCTGCCTATCCAATATCCTGATCCAAGATCACTAAGTTCTTTTCCCCAGCCTCCAACTCTTACTACTTTTTTGTCATCAAAAGCAAAACCTATAGATCCTGTTCCAGATACAATAACTCCTCCATCTTCAAATGGACATATAGCTCTGAAAGCCAGTTCTGCATCATTCATTATTACAAAATTCTCTTTTACTCCAATATCTTCAAGTATTTTTTTAAATAGTTTATAATCTTCAGCAGTATCACAACTGGAAAATCCAAATACAAAATATTTTATATCTTGAAAACTTATATTTTTTTTATTCATTATTTCATTAATATTTTTTTCAAGATTGCTTTTAACAACATCTATTCCAATATTTTTATAATTAGTACTATCCCCTCTAATGTATTCTTTATAATCATTCTCTATTTCATATAGACAATACAGAGTTTTGCTTCCCCCACCATCTACCGATAATATATATCCCATTTTTTACCTCTATTTCCCTATTATTTTTAAATCTTTGTCACTTTCTTGAAGAGCTAATTTTAATGCACCTTTCATACCATTTTCAATATCATTATTATCAAGAATAATTTCTGGCATATTCTTTTCTCCAAATTTTTTAGATATTTTTTTAATTATATTTCGCAATAAACTTTTTTCGATTTTCAATATATCACTATTCAATACTATTATTTCAGGATTCAATATAGAAATATTAATCATAATTACAAAAATTATAATTTTTTCAAATTTTTCCATATCTTTTCTTTTTAGAACTTCTTTATAATCATCTTCTAAAGTTTTTTCTATTGATATAGGAAGCTCTCCTATTTCTCCAGAAAAGTTAGATTTTCCTTTATGAAGTTTTCCATCAATTACTGTTCCTGTTCCTATACCAGTTCCCATATAAATATATACAAGATTTTTAGTGTTAAATTCTATTTTATCTATAAGACCAAAAGTCACCAAGTTTGCATCATTTTCTATTATAGTTGGAATATTGTATCTTTCTTCCAATATTCTTTTTAAGAAAACCCCATTAAATTTTTTCAAGGTATAAACATTATTAATACTTCCATTTTCTTCTACAATTCCTGCAACACCAATAGAAATTGCTTCTATATTTTCTTTATTTTTAGATTCTTTTATTATTTTATCTAAAACTGAAATTAACACTTTTTCATCACTGTCTTCTTTCAATTTTTTTACTTTTTCATTTTTTATTTTTCCAAGAAGATTATATTCCCTTACTGTAAGAATTGTTCCTTTAAAATATGCAGCTATATATGATACATGATCACTATTTATCTCATAAAATATTGGTTTTTTTCCACTTCCTTTTACCTGTATCTCTCCTTCAAATACTTTTACAATTTCTTTTTCAAGAAGTTCATCTACACATTTATTTACAGTTGGAAGACTAAGTCCAAGTAATTTTGATAATTCCGGCTTTGTTATAGGTGAATGTCTAATAATATTTTTTCTAACTAAAGCCATATTTATTTCTTTTATTATTTTAGGTTTTCCATTAATTGTCGCCATTATATTCTCCTTTCATTTTTAATAAAGAAAGTTTATTAATTAATTTAAGTATACTCTATGGTTTTTCCATTGTCAACTTTTTTATGATTTATTTTTAAACATTTATATTGATATCGAATCATTTTTTAATGTTAAACATCATAAAAAGAATTATTTTTTCATTACAAAATAAAAAAACAGAAAATAGAGCTCTTCTAAATTCTGTCTTTTTGATATTTTTCTTGCTTTTACTACTTTATTTTTTATATTTCTTATATTCTTGTTTACTTTTTGTTTTCTTATTCTAAGTTTGATTTATATTCTTAACATAAAAAAATAAAATTAACAAAAATTTTATTTCAAAGTATTAAAGAAGAAAAATATCACTCTAAAAGTAACAAAATAAAATTTAACTAATTTAATATGATATAATTGTTAATGATCATTAAAAATCTATTAATTCAAAATAAAAATTATCTCTAATTAAATTAGAAAGATATAATAAAACTAAGTAAATTATTATATCTTATAAGAGGTTAGAAGTAGTTTGTATAAATTTAAATTAACATAAATGAATTTAAAATCTGGAGGAAAGTTATGGAACTCATTGATGAACAAGAAAAATTATTGGACCCATTAAAATATTATAAAACAGAGCTAACTGAAAAGTTTTTAAATAAACTTACTGATACTTTTAAAAAACTATTAAAAGAATCTAATATAGATATTGAAGTCAATAGAAAGTCTGTGGAAGAATACAATGAAATATCAAGTACTAAAGCAAAAAACGAAAATATATTAAAGTGGTTGAAACGCTTTTCTTATTTAGTGATAATTAGTTCTATCTGCCTAACAATATATGAAATAAACAATATTACAATATTAAAAAAACTTTTTGATATGAATAAGAATATATATAATATAACTATTAAAACTGTTATTACAGGATTTTTTATCATTGCTCTTTCTATTTTAAATTTTAAATATATAAATAAAAAGAAATATATATACATTCAAAAGATAGAAGAATTAGGAACTGAACTTAAAGCAAAACAAGATGAATGCTATTCACAGGTTGCTCCTCTTCTAAAACTCTTTGAGAGTAACATGGCAAATAAATTTATAACTGAAATTATTCCTACATTGATTTTAGATAAATACTTTAAGATAGAAAGATATGCTGATTTAGTATATAATTTTGGAATGGCTGAACAATTAGATAGTAATTTATCTGCAAAAGATTTGATATCAGGAGAAATTCTAGGAAATCCTTTTGTTATAATAAAAAGTATTCAAAATAGAGTTGTAGATGAAACTTATCATGGTTCACTGACAGTTTCATGGACTGAATATTATACTTATAACGGAGAAAGAAAATCAAGAAATAGGACACAAACTTTAAGAGCAAGCATAGTTAAACCAAAACAAATATTTGAAGAGATTATTGATTTAATCTATGGAAATGATGCAGCTGAACATTTAAGTTTTATAAGAGAACCAAATTTTATTCATGATTTTACACCTAAAGAACTTGCAAAATATCTAAAAAAAATAGAAAAAGAGATTAAGAAAAAAAGTGAAAAATCAATTAAAACAGGAGATAGTTTTTTAGAAATGGGAAACTTGGAGTTTGATGGTTTGTTTGGAGCCTTAAATAGAAATAATGAAGTTGAATTTAGAGTACTTTTTACTCCAATAGCTCAAAGAAATATGATAGAATTATTAAAAGATAAAGATTTTGGAGATGACTTTGTTTTTCATAAAATGAACAAATTAAATAAAATCTCAAATGGAAAAAACTGGATTTTAAATGTAAATAAGTCTTATTATAATGATTTTTCATTTGATGTAATAAAAGAAAAATATTATGAGATTAATAAAAAATTTTTTAGCAATTTTTATAGATTATTTTTACCAATTTTTACAATCCCTGTATATCATCAACACAAATCACAAAATTATATTTATGGAAATGAATTCAATTATAATTATAATTCATACATAGCTGAAGTTATGGCAAACTCTTTAGGACAAAATCTCTTTTCTCACAGTGAATCCATAACTCCTTCTATTTTAAAAACTAATACTATCAAAACTCAGGAAGATATTGATTTAGTTGAAGTAAAGGGAAAATCATATAAAACAATTACTAGAACACAGTATATCCCTGTAACTGCAAATAACGGAAGAACCTATAATGTCCCTGTAGATTGGATTGAATATATTCCTCTTAGTACTCTTGGAAGAATGGAAATAAAAAAAATAAATATAGAAGAAAAAGATTTTGAAAAATCTATTAATCATGAATTTTCAAAATCAATAGGCAATAAAAAATATACTTATAAAAATAATATTTTTGCAATATTTACCAATGAAAATGAGATAAGGCATAGCAAAATATTGAAAAATTTAACTAATAAATAAGGGAGGAAAACTATGTCAAATATGTTAAACGAATTAGATGAAGAAATAAGAGAAGAAGGTAGAGATACTAATGTTATTGCTAAACAGATTAAGGTTGAAAAAGATCCAAGTCTTCAAATATTAATCTGTGTATTGTATCTATTGGGCTTAGGACTGATAATTGGAGGGGCTATAAGCAAAATATACTATATTATTCCCATAGGAGTGATAATTCTTGGTATTGTATATAGTAATTTAAAAAAACAAGAATCATATTTTAATCAGTTAGAACAGAGAATACAACAAAGTGCTTCTCAAATTGATAATTATTTAGAGCAAAGGGTTATAGTCTTACAAAATACTGCTAAATTAGTAGAAAAAGCTGTAGATCTAGATAAGTCTATATTTAGTGAAGTTGCTAAACTTAGAACTGGTGGAAATATTAAAGAAAGTGAAAGAAACGAAATTCAAGGAAAACTAGAAAAAGCTTACAGTGGATTAAGTATAGCAGTTGAAAATTATCCTGATTTAAAAAGTCATATGGAATTAAGAGATGCTATGCAACAAAATCTATATCTTCAAAGAGAAATTACAGCTGCAAGAGAAGTCTATAATGACAGTATTGGTATTTGGAACAGGGAAATTTTTGAATGGCCATTTAAGAAATATATTGCTGCCAAAAAAGAATATACAACTAGAATTCCTTTTATTGCTTCTAAAGAAATTAAACAAAAGGCTAAAGAAGTTTTCTTTTAGAACAATTTAAATGCCTAATTATTTTTTATAGTTTAAATTAAGCTAAATCTATTTTTCTTTTATTAATCAGTATGAACCTTGAATATTATATCAAAAATAATGGTTGTCTGATAGTAATTAAGATTGTAGAAAATTTTATAGAATATTACTCTTAATTAATAAAAATTGAAACTAAAGATATTATAAATAAAAAAATTAAGAAAAGAAAATTATATTCATATTATAAAATCTTTAAAAGAAGTAAATAGGACTAAAAAAAGAAAGGATAATTAAAAAGAAAATCAAAAAATTACAGTAACCTTGTAATAAAAATTATAGATTAATGACTGGATAAATTTATTTATTCAGTCATTTTTATAAAAGTAATAAAAAAATTAATAATCGAAGCATTTATCGACCAGGTTATAATCTATTCAAATCATGTGGAAATCAGAGTTCGTGATATCCCCATGTATATGGATAAGGTTGGTGGAGATGACGGGAATCGAACCCGTGTCCGAAATTGCCAGCGCCATAGGCTTCTACAAGTTTAGTCTGCTATTGAATTTCGCAGTAGTTAATCCCACAGACAGGGCTAACTAAAGCTATCCTCTGGAATGTCCCCTATAACTTAGAGAAATCATTTAGGGTAATCTGTATTTTAGTGACACCTTGGCTGAACACATTTACAGAAGAATATGTTCAAAGGTGAGCTGACATTAAGCAGCTAAAGCGTAATTTTTGTTTCCATCTAAACGATGAGTTGACCTCTCACAGCGGTCACCCTGACCTGCTACCTATAACCTGAGAACCCCGTCGAAACCTTTGCATCCCCATTATTCAATTTTTATGCTACATTAGAGTATAGCATATTTCTATTTTTTTTTCAATTTTATCTTTCTTTTGCCATTCTTTGAAGATCTCTTTCAACATCTTTTTTAGCTAAGCTTTCTCTCTTATCATAGTTTTTCTTACCTCTTGCCAAAGCTATCTCAAGTTTTACATATCCCTTAGACAGATGGACATTCAAAGGAACAATAGTATATCCTTTTTGAGATACTTTTTCATGAAGTTTTTTTATCTCTTTTTTATGAAGAAGAAGTTTTCTCACTCTTCTTTCATCTGGGTTATATACACTTCCAAATCCCCATGGAACTATTGACATTCCCATAATAAAAATTTCTCCATTTATTATTCTTATAAAAGATTCTTTTATGCTTATTTTTCCAGCTTTTGCAGATTTTACTTCACTTCCTACTAACTCAATACCGGCTTCAAATTTATCTTCTATGAAATAATCGAAAAATGCTTTCTTATTTCCTGCTAGTATCATTTTTTCCTCCTAAATCTAGATTATCTAATGTATTATACCAAATTATTGATTCATCTTCAAGTTCTCTATTTTTCAGCACTTATGCTTATCTAATGTTTTACCAAATTAGTGAACCTCTCTCCACTTAAAATTACTTTTCCTCTCTATAAAAAAACAGCCTTCTATGATACTATTTTATCATAGAAAGCCATTTTAAATTTTAATTATTTAAATTCTCACTTATAATGCTCTAATAGTTTTAATTTTTATATTTACTTTTTTCTATTCAAATCACCTATATCTCTTCTAAAATTGTATGTGTTATAAATTATATTTATTTTATGAAATAAATATTCTATATTTTCAAATAAATCTTTCTAAGAAAGCAAAATCTCCCTAATTTTAATTTATACTTGAATCAAAAAATATTTCTTTTCCTATATTTTGATTATATTTTTTTAAAGTTATACATTTCATCAGCACATAATAAACAATAACACTTACTATAGAGCCAACAAAAAATGCATAATCTCCAAATAATAAACCTATAAAAAATGCTATAAACAGTGCTATTATTGCACTTATATTATATCCATTAGTATATTCATATTGTCCCCCTGCTGTATATAAATCTTTTACATTTAGTTGACATTTTCTTATAATAAAATAATCTGTAAGTATTATTCCAATAATAGGACCTAACATTTGAGAAATCCAGCTTTGTATATCTACTAAAAAGCCTCCTGAACTTTGTATTTTCCATGGCATAATACCAATAGAAATAGTTCCACAAATAATTGTACTCATCCAATATTTGATTTTAGGTGAAAAATTCAAAAGAACTAAGGCAGGTGGCAATAGATTAGCTGCTGTATTAGTAGACCATTGAGCAAATACTATAACTATAAAACATAAAATTAAAGTAATATTATTATTTGCGAATAAATCTGGTACAACATCATTCAAGTCCCAGAACCCAGATGTTATCCCACTTGCTACTCCTATTAACATAGTAACTACACCAACAATCATCAATCCAACCACTTGTCCAAATATAGCTCTTTTATTACGTTGAAAAAAATTCATATTTTCATAATTTTCATATCTTTTTATCTGTCTTGTTAAATCACTACCATTTAATGCCATAGTCAGCCAGCCTCCTGCTATTCCTGCAATAGCGAATGCAAATGAATAACCTCCTTCTGTTTCAATAGACATAATTTCAGGTATTGTTATATTATATTTATTTAATGTTCCTATTAAAATTGCTGTAAACATAACTGCTAATGATGGTATTGCTATCCAACCAAATTTTGCCATAGCTTTCAAACCATACATTGTATTTAATACTTGCACTGCAGCGAATATTATAATCATTAACATTAAATTATCAAAACCAGGAAAAATTATTGCCATAATTTTATTGAGTGACCCTGCTCCTATCCAAGTTAAAAAACCAAACCAATATAATCCTGGTATTGCACGAATAAACCCTGCAATGTTAGCTCCTTTATACCCAAAAGGAGCTCTTATATATGCTGCAAATGGAACTCCATATTTAGTTCCTATATCACCTACAAGTGATGTGAATAGAGTTACAATGCCATATCCAATAAGCATAACACATACTAAAGTCCAAGGAGATAACCCTTTCCCACCATTATAATATTGTGCTCCTAAACTAAAAGCTACTATATTAATTGTCATTCCAGCCCAAAGAATAATATAATCAAATAATGACATATCTCTTTCTTTACTACCTGTTGGTAATAATTCTTTACTTCGAAGTTTTTCATTTTCTGAGTTCATACTTTCACACTCCCAATTTTTAGTTTAGCCCATATTTTTTTAAATATTGTGAATTTATTTTTCGTTTAATAAAACGCCCTCTTCCTTTTTCTCCTTTAAACTGGTCATTTTCAATAATAATTTTTCCTCTAGCTATTGTCATAATCGGGTAGCCTTTTATTTTCATTCCTTCATGTAAACAATAACTTATATTATTATGTAATGTATCTTTTGATAAAATCACTTCTTTTTCCATATCTACAATAACTATATCTGCATCTGAGCCAGGAGCAATCACTCCCTTTTGAGGAAAGCAACCATATATTTTTGCAATATTTGTACTTGTTAAAGCACATACTTTATTTATGCTTAACCTTCCTTTATTAACACCTTCTGAAAGAAGAATAGGAAGTCTTACTTCAAGTCCTGATAGCCCATTTACTACTTTAGTAAAATCTTGTTTCCAAGTTCCATCTTCATTTTTTTCTAAGAACATAGATTTTTCATCTATATCAAAAGTACAATCATCAGAACCTGTTAATGAAATTGTTCCGTCCTGCAATCCTTTCCATAAAGCTTCTGCTTCTTTTGAATTTCTTAATGGTGGAGAACAAATAGCTAAGTACCCATTTTCATTTTTATATAAATCATCAAACAATGTTAAATAATGAGGTCCTGTTTCTACATAAATAGGCAATCCTTGTTCATGTGCTCTTCTTGCTGTATTAAGAGCTTTTTCATTGGTAGTATGTACAACTAGTAATGCATTTCCAACATATTCAGCAAAGTTAACTGCTCTATCAAAAGCTTCTGCTTCACATAAAATTGGTTTGCATTTAGCAAAATTTACCCAACTCATATCATTTTTTAATTGACATTTCTCAATATTAGCTTCTGCAATTGCATTACTTTCACAATGAACCATAGGAAGTCCATTTACTTCTTTTGCACTCTCAAAAACTTTTAACATAGTTTCATCATCTGACATTACTCCTTCTTTTTTATATGTCATAAATATTTTAAAAGTTGGAATTCCTGCCTCTGCCATTTTTTTAATATCATTTATTGCTTCTTCGGTTGATTCTACAAATTTTCCATGTACACTAAAATCAATAGCTGATTCTTGCATTTCCTCAGCCCTTGCTAATGCTTGCTTATATGGAGAATCACCTTTTTTCATATTAGCAAAATCCATAAACATAGTAACTCCCCCAAAGGCTCCACTAATACTTTGTTCATAAAAAGTATTAGCTCCTAGACAACCTTGAAATGGTGCTTGACAATGCATATGTGCTTCTATAACCCCTGGCATAATATATTTCCCCTGTGCATCAATAATCTTTTTAGATTCAACATCATTAAACTTTCCAAGTGCTACTATTTTTTCTCCTACAATAGCAATATCACCCTCTAATGTTGATTCAGATGATACTATCTTTCCATTTTTGATAATTAAATCGTACTGCATTTCCATTCCCCCTTATTATTTAATTTAGCTGATATAAAAAACTTTTAATTAAGTACATTAAATAACCTTATTAAAAGAACTTTTTAATTTTTGTAGCATTGGATTTTTATAAAAAATATATGAGCAAAAAATATGCCAAAAAAATCGTTCTATTTAAATACTCTAAGTTTTATTGCAGTTCATTTTTCTATGAAAAAATTTTCCCAACTTTATCATTTTGAGAAATTTATATCATATTGATAATTCATTAATAAATGCTCTTGCTTTGTTAATTTATTAAATCTATTTGTTATTTTTCTTTCTTATTTTGAGAAAGACTATATAATATATAATATATAATATATAATAAAATATAATACAGTAAAATATACTGAAATTCCTCTCAAGTAAAATTTCAATTTAGTATAATTTTATGAATATTTTTCGACTACAAATATATGACTTTCTATATTCTCTTTCTCTTTAAATTCAAAACTCATTTCTTATAGTGGTTTGGGGAATTTATTTTTCTAAATTTTTTTATTTATTATCTACAAACTTTTTCAAAGAAATGGTAGAATATACATAGAAGGTAAAATGATTTTAAAATATATGGGAATGGGAGGAAATGTTATGTTCTTTGGTGCAATAGAAGCTGGTGGAACAAAATTTGTATGTGGAATAGGAACTAAATCTGGTGAATTAGTAGAGAGAATCTCTTTCCCTACAGAACTACCACATGAAACGATGAAAAATGTTATATCTTTTTTCAAAGGTAAAGACATTGAAGCAATTGGAATAGGCTGTTTTGGTCCTATCAACTTAAATAAAGATTCTGAAACTTATGGGTATATAACTTCCACTCCTAAAACTGCATGGAAAAATTTCAATCTTGTTGGAGAAATTAAAAAGAACTTTGATATCCCAGTATATTTTGATACAGATGTAAATGCTGCTGCTTTTGGTGAATATGTATGGGGAGCTGGAAAAGACTTAAAAAGTTCAATCTATCTCACTGTAGGAACTGGAATCGGAGGAGGAGCAGTAGTTGAGGGAAAACTTGTCCACGGAATGCTTCACCCAGAGATGGGGCATATTTTTGTCAACAGACATCCTAGAGATAAATTTGTTGGAAATTGTCCATTTCATGGTGGAAACTGTTTGGAAGGAATGGCTTCAGGTCCAGCTCTTGAAAGAAGATGGGGAATGAAAGGGGCAGATATCCCAGCTGATCACCCTGCTTGGGAAATGGAAGGATACTACATAGCTCATGCTCTTGTAAACTATATACTTGTTCTGTCACCTGAAAAAATAATGTTAGGTGGAGGAGTAATGAGAGAAAAACATCTTTTTCCTATAATTAGAAAAAAAGTGGTTCAACTTTTAAATGGATATATTCAAACTGAAAGTATCTTAAAAAATATCGATGAATATATTGTTCCTCCTGCTCTTGGAGAAGATGCTGGGATTTTGGGAGCTTTGGCTCTTTGTTTTAAATAAAACTTTGCTATAAATACCAAAAATCAAATGAACTTGGCTGCTAAAAAATTTAGTCACCAAGTTCATTTTTTATTTATATTTTTTAACAGTTATCTTAATAATACTAAAATTGAAAAAATATTGATAAGGTATAATTGTTATCCTGTTGAATATAAAATTTATTTTTTAATTACTCAATCATTAAAATAAATTACCATGAAAAATAACTTGGCTGCTTATTGATTAAAAAAATTCACTTCCTATTCTTTACATCTTTCTTGTCAAAAAGTTTTCTTCTCTCAGTTGATTGAATAAATAATTTTTTCATTCCTTCAACATCTTCACTTACAAGTTTTTCTCTAAAGTTATTAAGTTCTGCTGTAAAATCATCTATTTCTTTCACTAGATTATCTTTGTTCAAAAGAAAAAGTTCACTCCACAAAACTTCATTTATTTTAGCTATTCTAGTAAGATCTCTAAATGAATCCCCTGTATACTCTACAAGATGTGTATTATCATTTGTATTCATAAGGGATACAGCTATCACATGAGTAAGCTGAGATACAAACCCAATCATTTTATCATGTTCCTCCAAAGAAAGCTGGGTTATATTTCTAAAACCAAGTATTTTTCCAAGTTCCTTTGCAAATTCTATTCCCTGAACTGTATTTTTTTCTGTAGGAGTAACAATAAAGTTAGCTATTTCAAAAATAGTTTCATCACTGTTTCTCACTCCACTCACTTCTTTTCCTGCCATTGGATGAGAACTGATAAACTCTGTATCTTTGGGCAGAATTCCTTGTACTTTATTAACTATACCTCTTTTTACACCACTTACATCAGTAAGTATACAGCCTTTTTTTAAATATTTTTTATTTTTTTCTATCCATCCTACCATAGTAGTAGGATAAAGTCCTGATATTATTACATCTGCCTTTTCTATCAATGATTCATAATCAGAAACTGCCCCTTCATCTATTATTTTATTTTCAAGAGCATACTCTATACTGTCTTTATTAATATCAACAGCACTTACAAAATATCCTTTTTTCTTAAGAGCTTTTGCATAAGCTCCCCCTAAAAGTCCCAACCCTACAATTAGGAACTTTGTATTTTTATTTATCATAGTATTCAACCTTTATCCCTATCTTCTCTATATCTTTAAAAAAATCTGGGTAAGACTTTTCTACAGCCTCTGCTCCATCTATAATGACTGGTTTGTTCATAATAGTTGCTGCCACTGCCAGACTCATAACTATTCTATGATCTTTATGTCCTGCTGCTTCTATTCCACCATCATATATTTTTTTACCAGATATAAAAATTTCATCTTCAGTAGTTTTTATGTCCACTCCCAGCTTTAAAAGTTCCTCTTCCATAGCTGCTATTCTGTCGCTTTCCTTGTATCTCAATCTTCCTGCATTGTAGATTCTGAATTTTCCATCTCCGTACATTCCCAATACATTAAGTATCGGCCCTAGATCTGGACAGTCAGCAAGATCTATTTCACAACTTTTGGGAGTACTCTTATGAATTAGATATCCTCCCTCTATATTTTCTATTTTTATTCCAGCATTTCTTAATATTTCTATTATAGCCTTATCTCCCTGATTAGACCCATGATTCAGACCAAGACATTCAATATTATTATTTATTGCTCCCAGTACTGCAAAAAAACCAAGTTGTGAAAAATCTCCCTCTATTGTATAATCACAAGGCTTATATTTTTGATTTCCTTTAATTTTAAAAGTAAGTTCATCTGTCTTAGATATTTCTATTCCATACCTTCTCAACATTTCAAGAGTAAGCTCTATATACGAAGCTGATTCAAAAGGAGGTTTTATTTTTATTTTAGAATCTCCCTCCAGCAAAGGAAGAGTAAATAGAAGTCCACTTATAAACTGTGAGCTTATATTTCCATCTACCACATATGTTCCAGCTTTCAATCTGCCTTCTATTTCTATTTTAGTTTCATCATGAAAATAATGCAGTTTCTGTTCTTTAAATATATCCTCATATATTTTTTGAGGCCTTTTAAGAAGTCTGTTCTTTCCAAGAAAAGTTATTTTTTTCCCAGTTAAAGAAAATATAGGTATAAAAAATCTCAAAGTTGAGCCAGATTCATTACAATTTATTATTTCATCTGAAATTCTTGTAATATCTTTTATTCCATCTATAATAAGAATATCTCCATTCTCCTCTATTTCAGCTCCTAATTTTCTCATTCCCTCAATAGTTGTTTTTATATCATCAGAATAAGCTACATTTTTTATGACACTTCTTCCAGAAGCCAATGAAGCACATATTATTGCTCTATGCCCCATACTTTTAGAAGGAGGTATAACTATCTGCCCACTGCATTTTGATGGATATATTTTTACTTTCATTTATTTCCTCCCTACAGCAAGTTCTACATATCTCTTCCAATAACTTTTGCTATTTTTCTTCCCTGCTCTATCAAATGTTTGAATTTTTTAGGTTTTAATGATTGAGCTCCATCACTCCAAGCATGCTCAGGGTCATTATGAACTTCTATGATAAGTCCATCTGCCCCAGCAGCAATAGCTGCTAATGACATTGATTCTACATATTCCCAGTTTCCAGTAGCATGAGAAGGGTCGATTATTATAGGAAGATGTGTTTTCTGCTTGATAATAGGTATTACACTGAGATCAAGTGTATTTCTAGTATATTTTTCAAATGTACGGATACCTCTTTCACACAGTATTACATTTTCATTTCCTCCAGCCATTATATATTCAGCTGACATTATCCATTCCTCAATAGTATTTGAAAGTCCTCTTTTTAGAAGAATAGGCTTATTTATTTTCCCTACAGCTTTTAGTAAATCAAAGTTCTGCATATTTCTTGCCCCTATTTGAATAAGGTCTACATTTTCAACAAATTCATCTATTTTATCAGCACTCATAAGTTCACTCACTATTGGAAGTCCATAAGCTTCTCTTGCTTTCACCAGACATTGTATTCCTTCACTTGCCATTCCCTGAAAAGCATATGGTGATGTACGAGGTTTGTAAGCTCCACCTCTAAGCATAGAAGCTCCTGCCTCTTTTACTTCTTTAGCTATCTCCATAACTGAGCATTCTCCCTCTACAGAACAAGGCCCTCCTATTACAGCTATTTTTTGTCCTGCACCTATCTTGATTCCTGCTACATCTACAATACTGTCTTCTGGGTGAAAAAGTCTGTTGGCTTTCTTATATGGTGCTGCTATTCTAGTTACATCTTCAACATATGGATTTGCCTTCAATGCTTTTTCATCTATTTTTGTTGTATCCCCTACAATACCAAATACATTGTAGTTTTCTCCTGATATAAGAGTTACTGATACATCATTTTTACTTTCTAAAGCCTCAATCATCTTTTGAATTTCTTCTTGTGGTGTATTCTTTTTTAAAGTTATTATCATTTTTCTTCCCCCTCAGTTTTTTATATATTTTAATTTTTATTTTTTATCTGTCATCCACATATATCCATATCTCATACATATGAGATCAAGCAGTCCAAATGCTGCCATAGAATCTACAACCACTCTTGCTCTATGTATTATAGCTGGGTCATGTCTTCCTTCAATATTAAATTTTACATTTTTCTCTTTAGATATATCTATGCTTTCCTGCTCTTTATATATCGATGGTGTAGGTTTTACAGCAGTTTTCATTATAAGCGGCATAGAATTTGTTATCCCTCCGTTGATACCACCATTATTATTTGTTTTTGTTTTTACCTTTTCATTTTCATAATAGAAACTGTCATTAGCTTCGCTTCCATACATATCTGTTATTCCAAAACCAGCTCCGAATTCTATTCCTTTTACTGCTGGTATAGAATATATAAGATGAGAAAGTACACTTTCTACAGAATTAAAATATGGCTCTCCTATTCCAGCTGGCAATCCTGTCACAGCAGTCTCCAGTATTCCTCCTACTGAATCAAGTTCCTCCCCTGCTTTTTCTATTATGTTTTTCATTTTTTCTTCTGCATCTTTTCCCAGTACAGGAAAATATTTTTCATTTACTTCTCTGATTTCCTTTAAAAGTGTTATTTCATCTGATGAAAAATCTTTATCTCTTTCATTTTTACATTTTAATATATGAGTTCCTATTTCTATTCCTTTAGATTTAAGTATCTGAATGAATATTGCCCCTGCTGCTACCAGAGGTGCTGTTGTTCTTCCAGAAAAATGTCCTCCCCCTCTATAGTCCTGATACCCCATATATTTTACATCTGCTGTATAATCAGCATGAGAAGGCCTCATTATGCTTTTAGTTTTTTCATAATCTCTGCTCATCTGTGATTTATTTTCAATTATGAGGCACAGTGGTGTCCCAGTTGTGTATCCATTGAAATATCCACTGACTATTTTAAAATCATCTGCTTCGTGTCTTTGAGTTGATATTTTGCCCTTTGGTTTTCTTTTTTCCAGCTGCTGCTGTATAAAATCAGTATCTAATTTTATTCCAGGGGCTAAGCCGTCTATCACTATTCCAATAGCTGTTCCATGTGATTCTCCAAAAAGACTGAGCTTTATACTATTTCCTATTGTACTCTGCATTTTTCCTCCTCTTATTTAAGATAATTTTTACATTCTTCTATTGGAACTTTTACTAATTCAGCTTTTCCCAGCTCTTTTACCTTTACTAAAGTTATTTTATCTTGATCAGCTTTTTTATCTTTAAGCATAAGTTCAAATACTTTTTCTCTGTCATATTCTATATCTGTATCTATATTCATTTTCTTCAATATTTTTTTAGTTCTCTCTCTTAAATCTTCGTCTTCTATCATAGGAAGCATTCCCATAGCTACTCCTTCTCCATGAAGCACATCTTTCAAATGAAAGAATCCCTCTATTCCATGTCCTACAGTGTGTCCAAAGTTTAGTATTTTTCTAAGATTTTCTTCTTTTTCATCTTTTTCCACCACATCTTTTTTTACCAAGAGGGCTCTGTATATTATCTCTTGAAGATTCTCATCTATGTTTTTATTTTCAAATATCTCAAAAAGTTCTTTATCATATATAAGGCCTGCCTTCAATGCTTCTACCAGTCCATTATAATAGTGTCTTTCAGGAAGAGTTTTCAAAACTTCTAAATCTATAAATACTCCTTTCGGCTGATAAAAAGCTCCTATTATATTTTTAGTATCTCCAAGATTTATTGCTGTCTTTCCTCCAATAGAACTATCTATCTGTGACAATGTAGTAGTCGGAATATTTATAAAATCTATCCCCCTCATATAAGAAGCTGCTGCAAAACCTGCAAGATCTCCAATTACTCCTCCTCCAAGAGCTATTATCAAATCATTTCTATGGAATCCCAGATCAAGAAGCTTTCTGCATACTTCTTCAAATACTTTAAAGCTCTTTGCTCCCTCTCCCTGTTCTACAGCTATAGAGTATCCGTTTGGACATTGGGCTTTCACTATATTCATATATTTTTCAGGAACACCCTTATCTGTCACTATCATAACTTTTCTATCTAGATTTATATATTCTTTTATTTTATGAAGTATCCCCTTTTCAATATGAATATCATAACTTTTTTCCCTAAGTTCTATTCTCAGTTTCATAAAAATCCTCCTTATATTTTTTCCTCAGATATAAAAAAAAGCATTCAATTCCTTGAATGCTTCGCCTTGATACAACAAAAGACCATAAGGACTTTATGGTTGTATCAAGGCTATCTAAAATAAAATCTGAATACTATATTGTCTGCTTTTTTATCTCTCATAAGTTACCACTCCGAAAAAACGAATTTTACTTATAGTAAACCTATATTAAAAATTTTGCAACATTTTTTTTAAATTTTTTATAACTTTAATTTTTACATTCTATGAAACTCCTTATTTTTACTAGCTTTTCCGTTTTTTATAAAAAGTAAAAAATTTTTATGTAGAATGTCATATAAAATAGTGTTATAATAATTTCAAAATTCAAAGGGGGAAGTAAATTATGAACAGATTGGAAGAAGCTAGAAAAATTATAAATGAAGTAGACAAAGAAATAGCAGCTCTTTTTCAAAAAAGAATGCAGGCTGTGGAAGATGTTATACTTTATAAATTAGAAAATAATATGCCTATTCTTGACAGCAGCAGAGAAAAACAGGTAATAGAAAAAAATTGTGCCTATATCACAGAAGAAAAATATATTGAATCATATAAGGAATTTATTCAAAATCTTATGGATACTTCTAAAAGATATCAGGCTTCCATCATTAATAAAGGAGTGGTTGCATATCAAGGAACTATGGGAGCTTTTTCTCATATTGCCTCAAAAAAAGTTTTTCCAGATTCAAAATTAAAATCATTTGCAACTTTTGAAGATGTGTTTAAGTCTGTTGCTGATGGTGCTGCTGCATATGGCGTTATTCCTTTTGAAAACTCATTTACAGGAGAAGTGGGAGAAGTCCTTGACCTCCTTTTAAAATATGATTGCCACATCTCTGGAATTTATGACCTTAAAATAGATCAAAATTTATTGGGATTAAAAAATGCTGAAATAAAAGATATAGAAAAAGTCTATTCTCATCATCAAGCCTTATCTCAATGCCAGACTTTCTTAAAAGGAACTAATTTTGAAGCTATTCCATACCCTAATACTGCATTAGCAGCAAAATTTGTAAGTGAAGCTGGAGATATACATAAAGCTGCCATTGCCAGCAGAGAAACTGCTGAACTTTATGGTTTAAAAATTTTAGTGGAAAATATTAACACAAGTATAGAAAATACTACAAGATTTATTATATTAACTAAAAAACTTGAAGAGAAAGGGGATAGATTTAATCTTTTATTTACTGTTGACCACAATGCAGGACAGCTTGCACATATCATTCAGATAGTAGCTGAGCATGGGTTCAATATGGAAAGTATTAAATCTCGTTCACTTCATAATCTTCCTTGGCAGTACTTCTTCTACGTGGAGATAGTGGGAGAATTAAAAGCTCAAAAAACAAAAGATTTGATAGAGGCTATGAGAAAAAATTGTAAAGACCTTAAAATATTAGGAAGCTACTCTGTAAAGCAATAAAAACTTTAAGATTATATTTTTTAAACAATTGATACTTTTTCATTATTTTTAATAAACCTCCATTTATTTTCTATTTTATTATAATTATAAGTAGACTAAAAGTATAAATTACTATATAATATTTTAAATACTTAAAAATTTTAGAGAAAGCATATAAATAATAGGATAATGGAGGGAAAGAATGGAAATATTATTTGAAAATAGATATTACTCTGATAAAAAAATTTTAACTGAGTATATAAAAGATGTCCATTGCAGATATCTTAGAATAATCGGATTTTTCTTTATGCTCGTTGCAATGCTCTATACTTACCTCATACTATTTAAGATGAAAAGCCTGCGTTTAGTTATGGCTGCATTGACTATAGTAATATTTATTGTTTCATTGCGATTGATTTTCTATCATTTACTTTATCTAAAAAATATGAAAAAATCTTCTCTTAATCTACATAATGGGCAAAAACCAGAATCTATTTTGCAATTTACTGATAACAATATTGCTTTAAAAGAAGGTAAAATATCAATGGAATTTGAATATAATCAAATTAAAAAAATAAAAGAATATAAACTGATTTATGTTTTAATGATTGGAAAAAGGCAGGGACTGATATTAAAAAAAGATAGTTTTTCAATTGGAACTTTTGAGGAATTTAAAAAATTTATAAATGAAAAAATGAAGTAGGCTTCCACACAGTGAAAGCCTACTTCATGATGTTTTTTCTAATGCTACGAGTAATTTAATTATAATAAGTTTTACCTGAAAAAGTCAATTCTCCTCCTTCAGTATGAGCACAAAAAAAGAACATGATTTCTCATGCTCTTTCTTTAAGGATTATTTAGAGTACAAAATTTATAAATAATTTTGTAAATGGTAGCTATTTTTTAATTCTGATAACTCTTCCTGGCAATACTTCATTTTTCTTATAATTATTAATTACAAGTTCTCCATTTACCATTACATGACTTATTCCTTCTGGGAATTGAATAGGGTCAACAAAAGTTCCTTTATCAATAGTTGTATTTTCATCAAATATAACTACGTCTGCAAAGTATCCTTCTTTTAATAGTCCTCTATTCTCTATTTTAAATGTTTTAGCAGGTTTATTTGTCATTTTATAAACTGCTTCTTCCAATGTCATAGCTTTCATTTCTCTTACAAATTTTCCTATAACTCTTGGGAAAGCTCCATATACTCTAGGGTGTGGTTTTCCTCCTAAAAGTCCATCTGTACATATATTACTTTCTTCTCTTGTCATGAAAGTAACTACATGCTCATCTTTTCCATAGTAGTCATACATTCCAACAGCATTTTCTTCTTCTTTCAACAAATCAAATACTGCATCAAATTTATCTTTTCCTCTTAATTCAGCTATTTCTATTAGATTTTTTCCTATACAGTCTTCATTAGCTTTTGTCTTTACTGAAGTTACATATATACCTTCGAACCCAGCAAAATCTATAAAGTTATCCCAACCTGGAATTCCATTGATTATATCATGTTTCATTTTTTCTCTATCAGCTTTATTTCCCAATCTTTCTACAAGTTTATCAGTTCCTCCTGCATGTGCCCAAGGTGGAATAATAACTCCAAGCATTGTACTTCCTGCAACATATGGATATTGGTCATAAGATATTTTGATTCCTTCCTCTTTACATTTATCAAGAAGAGCAATGATATCTTTTATTAGATGCCAGTTCTTTTTACCACATATTTTGAAGTGAGAGAAGTGAATTTTTACTCCACTTTCTCTAGCTATAGTTATAACTTCATTCATAGATTCTATCATAGTATCTGCTTCACTTCTTTGATGTATAACTAGAGGTCTGTCATATTCTGCTGCTACTTTACATATTTCTACTAATTCTCTAGTATCTGAATAAGCACAAGGTATGTAGATAAGTCCTGTTGAAAGTCCAGCTGCACCAGCTTCCATCTCTCTTCTAGTTATATCTCTCATCTTAGCCAATTCTTCATCAGTTGCCACTCTTGCTTCAAGTCCCATAGCTTCCATTCTGATATTTCCATGAGGAACTAAATATAGTTCATTAGGTCCAGAACCAGTTTTTGCTATAAGATCAAGATATTTATCTGTTGTTTCCCAGTCCCAAGAAAGAAGATCACTGTCACCATCTAGTCCAGCTAGATTTTTTCTCCAAGAACTTACAAACTCTTTTGGAAGAGGAGCCATTGAAATTCCATCTTGTCCAAGTATTTCTGTAGTTATCCCTTGACGAAGTTTAGGTTCAATAAATGGTTCTATTAATACTTTTAAATCTGAGTGACTATGAGTATCTATAAATCCAGGAGCTACTATTTTACCAGTAGCATCTATAACTTCTGCTCCTTCTATATTATCTATTGCTCCTATTTTTTCAATTTTATCTCCATTTACAAGGACATCTGCTTTATATCTTTTTTCACCACTACCATCAATAACAAAACCATTTTTTATCAATTTCTTCATAATATAATCTCCTCCTTAATAGTTGTACTTATATCATTAAATATTTTCAAATTCAATTTCTGGAGCTGGTTTTACACCCATACTTCTTTCAATTGCTGAAACAGCAAAGATTACTATAAACGCTACAATTCCACCAGGAACCATTGCATTCAGTCCCCAAGGAGTATTTAAAATGTATATCCATATAGCTGCTACAACTGTACCTGCAACAATTGAAATAAACCCTGCATTTCTTGTTACATTTTTGTAGAAAATACCACAGATAAATGCTGCAAAAGGTCCTGCACTTCTAAGAGCAAAAGCCCCCATCATAACACTGATTACATTACTTGCTTCAAGAGCTATGAAAAGTCCTACTCCTCCAACTATTAACATGGCAATTTTTGAAATCCAAATTTCTTTTTTATCTTCTTTAACACCTTTATTAATATAAGGAACAAAAATATCATTTGTAAACATTGTGGCAGTACCAATCATGTTTCCTGCTGCACTACTCATAGTTGCTGCAACAATTGCTGCTAGTACTATACCTGCAATGACAGCTGGAGCAAATGTAATTGTTGCTTGTGCAAGAGCATTTTTTTGAGATCCTCCAAGTGCATACCCATCAATACAAACATAAGCTAAAAGTCCGATTATAGCAGGAACTATCGCATAAGCTGCTGATACAAGTCCAGCAAGTATAGATCCTAATTTTGCTGATTTACCATCTTTTGCTGAACAATAAGTTTGAACTATTTCCTGTCCAGTAGGGAAAGTCATGAAATACATAGCTATGTATCCTATAATTGTTGTAGCTCCTATTTTTGTCATACTAAGCATATCCATATTTGCACCACTTACACTTTTCATAGCTTCTGCCTTCTGGAATAATGCACCAAACCCACCAACTTCTTTACTATTTACCATTACAAGCATTGCAATAGTCATTCCTACTGTAATGAACAGAACATGCATTAGATTTGCTGCTGTAACAGATTTAAATCCTCCAACCATAGTATATATAATAACTACTGCTGTACTTACAATTGCCGCTGTTCTAAAATCAAACCCTGTAACAACATTAATAATAGAAGCTGTTGCTATAATTTGAGCTCCTGTTGCCATAAATAATGCCAAAATAGATGTGATAGCAGTAAATATATGAGAAGCTTTACCATATCTCTTGCTAATTATTTCAGGCACTGTATTCGCCTGTGCTCTTCTGAAATACGGAGCTATAAATGATACTAAAACAAATCCTATTCCTCCTGCTATAACATACCATGCTGCTGATAGTCCATATTGAAAAACATTAGTTGCAATACCTGTTGTACTTGCTCCCCCTGTATTAGCTGCAAATAATGTTCCTGCAAGAACTACTGGACCTAAAGACTTGCTCGCCATTAAAAAGTCATCATTACTTTGCTTTTCTTCTGCTTTTTTTCTTGAGGCAATAAGTCCAATAGCAACAGTTGCCGCCATATAAAGTAAAATAATTACTAAAGCTGTGATTTGTGCTTTATTCATATTTGATTCCCCCTAAATTAATTTAATTTATTACTTTGCCAAATAAGCTTTTAAAATTGCATAATATCCTTCTGTTACATTATATAGGCTATCTAATTCTATATACTCATCAATTGTATGTGCTAGATTTTCTCTTGATGGTCCATATCCTATTGTTTTTATTCCTGCTTCCCCTGCATAGTGTGATCCATTTGTACAGAAGTTATAGTGAGTTATTGTTGGTGTTTGTCCTATTTCTTTTAGTGCTTTTAATGCTTTTTGTACATATTCATCTTTTTCTTCAAACAGCCATCCTGGGAAGAATCTTTCTCCTTCTATTGTTGCCCCTGTCCAGCATTTTTCTACCCCTCTTGCATATGATACTTTTGCTTTTAGAGTGTCATCTTCTTTCATCATTTCATCTAATAGTTTTTGAATAGGTGCAAGTACACTTTCAGGAGTTTCTCCTACTAAAAGTCTTCTGTCATAAGTAGCTCTACAATAATCTGGTACTACTGATGCTCCTGGATATGGAGATGATTTCACATCTGTTAATTCAAGTATTCCATATCCTAATGTGTCATGATGAGTCATTGGAAGTTTTTGAATATTTTCTATTATCTTCATCATTTTATATACTGCATTTATTCCTTTTTCTGGATTAGCTGAGTGAGCTGGTTTTCCAAAAGTTTCTACTACTATTTCTCCTCTTCCTCTCTGCCCTATTTTAAGGTTAAGTTGAGAAGCTTCCCCTATTATTACATAATCAGGTTTTACATATTTACTTATTTCTCTTGCTGCAACTCCTTCAAAACATTCTTCATGAACTACACCAGCAATAAATATTTCTCCTGCAAACTCTTTTTTAAGATCTTGAGCTAAGTATGCTCCAGCTAAAAGCATTGCACATACAGCTCCTTTCATATCTGTAGTTCCTCTTCCATAAAGTTTTCCATCTTCTATATTTCCTGCAAAAGGTTTTTTAGTCCATTTTTCCTCATCTACTGGAACTGTGTCTATATGCCCATCCATAAGTACTTTTGGCCCTTCATATTTTCCTTTTACAGAACCAATAACATTTCCATATTTATCTATATGTACAGTGTCATATCCTACTTCAAGACATAATTTTTTAATATATTCTGCTACCTCTTTTTCTTCTCCTGAATAACTTCTTCTTTGAATAAGATTTTGAAGTACTTCTACTATTTGTTCTTTTCTTTCATTAGTCAACATTTAAATTCCTCCTGAATTTTTTATTTAAAATATTATTTATTTGGATAAGCTCCATTCCATACTACATTTTTGTATCCCTCTACATCTGTATCTCCTTCTGTACTGATGCAAAGAATTCTTGAATTTTCATCTATTTTCAGTTCATTCATAAGTTCTTTGTATTCTTCTTTCTTTTCTGAAAGAATAGTGAATAGTCCTAACCCTACAGCTCCTGATTCTCCTGAGATGACTCTTGTATCATTTCCAAGAGGGCTTGAAAGTACTCTCATTCCTCTAGCTGCAACCTGATCATCACATGACACAGAGAAATCTGCATTATCTCTTAGTATTTTCCAACTAATAGTGTTTGGTTCTCCACATGCAAGCCCAGCCATTATAGTAGTAAGATCTCCAGATACATTATGAGGGTTTCCATCATTAGCTTCCATAGATTTATATATACAGTTAGCTCCATGAGGCTCACAGATAATTGTAACTGGTCTGTCATCTCCATAAAGATGTGCTAAGTACCCCTGCACTGCCCCTGCAAATGATCCTACACCAGCTTGAAGAAATACATGAGTTGGTTTTTCTTCTTTAGCTGCTTCAAGCTGTTCTACAACTTCATTTATTATTGTTGAATATCCCTGCATAATCCATAAAGGAATTTCTTCATATCCGTCCCATGCAGTATCCTGTACCATTATCCAACCATGATCCTGTGCTCCTTTATTAGCAAGCCTTACAGCATCATCATAATTAAGATCAGTTATTGTTACATCTGCTCCTTCTCTGGCAATAGCATCAAATCTCATCTGAGCTGAACCTTTAGGCATATATACAACAGATTTTTGTCTAAGCCTTGCAGCCATCCATGCAACACCTCTACCATGATTACCATCAGTAGCAGTAACAAAAGTGACATCTCCTAATTGTTTTTTTACTTCATCAGAGATAAGGACATTGAAAGGAAGCTCCTTCATATCTCTGTTAAGTTTTTTACTAAGATATTTACCTATAGCATATGACCCTCCTAATACTTTGAAAGCATTAAGTCCAAATCTTTTAGATTCATCTTTCAGCCATACTTTTTTAACTCCATAGTATGAAGCAAGAGATTTTAAATCAACTAAAGGAGTAGCTTGATAGTCAGGAAGACTTTTATGAAATTCATAAACCTCTTTCATTTCCTCAGAGCTGAAACCTGAAAGTTCAGATTTTTTATATTCAATGTTTCTGCTTCTTTTATTGTGTACCCATTTTAATAGTTCCAATTTTTTTCCTCCTATTGTTTTATTTTCATAGTATATAATAAGCAAAAACCATACCAATTTTTTAAATTTTTTTTCCGTTTATTTTTAGAACTTTTAGAATTATTTTTATTCATTTTTGTAAAATAAACCATTTTTTAATTTCTCATTTTGAGAAATAACTATCATTTTGATAATTTTCACTAAAGTCCTATATTTTCTAATTTACTCTTTTAATTATTTTTTTCTTTCTCATTTTGAGAAAAAATTGTATAATGTATATATGAAATAAAAGGATGTGGGAATATGGATTTATTAAATAAAGTAAAAGGCGATATATCAAAATATGCTGAAACTATTTCTCAAGTAATAAATATAGATGTAGAAATTATGAGCAAAGATCTCATAAGAATAGCTGGTACTGGAAGATTAAAAGAAAAAGTTGGACTTGATATGACTGGGGAATCTCATGTCTATGAGCATGTCTTAACAACTGGAAATACAGAGATTATCCTTTCTCCAAGAGAAGAAAAAATATGCCAAACCTGTCCTTCAAAATATACTTGTACAGAAGTATTGGAAATCTCAACTCCTGTTATGTTTAATTCTGAACCTATTGGAGTCATTGGTCTAATCTGTTTTGATGAAAAACAGAAAGAAGAATTTATCTTAAAAAAAGATTCATATATAAAATTTTTACAACAGATAGCTTTATTCATAAGTTCCAGAGTATATGAAGCCAATGAAAAAATAATGATAGAAAATAATAATAAAGTTCTTATGAATATAGTTGATAGAATTCCTGATTCTATTATTATAACTAATGAAAATGATAAAATTGAGCTTATCAATGAAAAGGGAATAGCTCTTTTTAAACTTACAGACTATGAACATAAACTCATAGTTTCACCTATAAAAAATTTTCTTGATAAAAAAGAATTTTCTCTTTCCTATGCTGACATTTCACACGACGTTGTAGGAGATATAATATACTTTCCCAAAAATATGGGAAGATTTAGAACCTTGTATATATTTCAGGAATCTGAAAAATTTAAAACATACCTCCACCAATTAAACTATAATTTTTCTAAAGAGTTCATTTTTAATTCTCAGGAAATGGAAGCTGTATATTCAAAAATAAGAAAAGTTGCAAAAACAACATCAACTGTTCTCATTACAGGGGAAAGCGGAACTGGAAAAGAAGTAGCCGCAAAAGCTATTCATATGAACAGTAACAGAGCTGATATGCCCCTTGTTGCAGTCAATTGTGGAGCCATTCCAGATACTCTTATGGAAAGCGAATTTTTTGGATATGTAAAGGGAGCTTTTACAGGAGCAAACCCGAAAGGGAAAGTGGGATTTTTTGAACAGGCTGATAAAGGAACTATATTTTTAGATGAAATTGGAGATATGCCTCTGCCTCTTCAAGTTAAACTTTTAAGAGTACTTCAGGAAAAAACTATCTCTCCTGTTGGTTCTGATAAGGTAAAAGAAATAGATATAAGAATTATTGCTGCTACCAATAAAAATTTAGAAGCCCTTGTTGCTGAAGGCAAGTTTAGAGAAGATCTCTATTATAGATTAAATGTCTTTCCAATAGATATTCCTCCATTAAGAGAAAGACCTAAAGATATAGAAGATTTAACGAATTTCTTCATTGCTAAGTATTCTCAGCTTTTCAATATTCCTATAAGAAGTCTTTCAAATGAAGTTATGTCTATTTTTCTTTCTTACAGCTGGCCTGGAAATATAAGAGAACTAAAAAATATAACTGAATATATAATAAATGTAATTGAAGAAAGAGATTTGATGATAACTGTAAAACACTTACCACCAAAACTTACAAATTCTCTTAATATCAAAGAAATAAAAACTTTAGCTGAAATAGAAAAAGAAGCTATTGAAACTCTTCTTTTAAAATATGGACATTCATCTAAAGATAAAATTAAAGTAGCTAACACACTTGATATAAGCCTTGCTACTCTTTATAGAAAATTAAAATTATATAATCTATAACTTAACTAAAATAAAAACAAGGTTGACCCAAAAGCTGAAATAAATTTAAAAACACTCTAAAATTACTTCTTACTCTAGGTCAACCTCTTTTTTATCAATATTGATTTTTAATTAAATATTCCCTTTTTTAAATGCAATTCCTAAAGTTACAAATAAACCACCCCAAATAATTACACACCCCATTGTCATCATTATCAATGCACTTATATTCATAATAAGCCTCCTCTGTAATAATTATTCCTCTATATCTACTTTATTTTCCCATTTCTTATTGTAAAAAATAGTAGCTGATATTATCATTAAAAAAATTGTTCCCCAACCAAATATTATTTCTGCTGTATTAAGTTTTGACAATCCTTTTATAAGATTCGTTATTACTGTTGTTCCTAAAATTATTGGTGTTACATATTTCAACAAGAAATTAAACCATTTTCCTACTTTAAAATCAGAAAATTCATTTGCATCTTGTCTTATTTTTTCTATTCCATAAACATAGCAAACAAGCAAAGTTTCTATTAGTCCAGATGTAGCTATTATATAACTTCCAACATATGAATCTACTATATCAAGTATATAATTAAATCCTGCATATGTTGCAAAACATGCACTTCCTATAAAACCTACAATTGAAACAATTCCCACTAATTTTTCTCTACTTATTTTAAATTTATCCAATGCTGCTGTTGAAAAAGATTCCAACATTGAAATACTTGAAGAAAGTCCAGCTATAAATAAACACAAGAAAAATAAAAAACCTATAATCCCCTGTAAGAATTGACTTGTTGTTATTGTTGAAATTGCTATTGGAAAAGCTATGAATGCTATCCCCGCTCCATCGCCAAAAGAATTATAATCTACTCCCATATTTTGTACCAAATATCCAAGAGTTGAAAATACTGTTATTCCAGATATTATATCAAATGAAGCATTTGAAAACACTGTAATAAACGAGCTATTTACTATATCCCAATCATCATGTATATATGAACCATAGGCTATCATAACTCCAACTGCTAAAGTTGTTGAAAAAAATACTTGTGCATATGCTGCAACCCATATACTTGGGTTTAAAATTTTAGTAAAATCTGGTGTAAACAAAGCATTCAAGCCTACTTTTGCTCCTGTGAGTCTGATTGAATTAAACATAAAAGCTACCATCATTATCATCAAAAGTGGTGTAAATATATTAGAACATTTTTCAATTCCACCTGATATTCCTTTTTTAACAATGATCCAGTTTCCAAGCCACACTAATACAACAAACCCTAATAAATACTTACTTATTCCTGCTGCAAAATCAAATGGTCCCTTTCCTCCACCTACTATCATTCCCATTAATTTCCCAGGATCTGCCATCCAGTTAGTTAGTCCAAAAGCATGACCAAGAGACCAAAACATAAATATAATTGATATTGATATTATAGTACTGTAAAACATCATAACCACTATTGGTACCATCACTTGAAGCCAGCCAACCCATTCATATCTTTTACCTAAAAGTCTAAAGGCTTTTGTTGACCCTCCTCTTATTTTTCTTCCATATTGATATTCTAATATCATTAGAGGCATTGCACATGTAAATAATGCTATTATATAGGGAAAGAAAAATGCTCCTCCACCATTTTTATAGGCTTGAAATGGAAATCTCCATAGGTTTCCCAAACCGATTGCTGCTCCAACTGCTGCAAAGATAAATCCTTTTCTACTCTTCCATACTTCTCTCGTTTCAGCCATGATAAACCTCCTTAAGCTATTTTTAAAAACTTATTTTTATTAAAAACTTTATAAAGATTATTATATTTTTTCTCTATAAAAACTATTTTTAGGTATTATCATTTTAAATATTGGCTGAAATAAAAAATTATTGCTCTGAACTTAAATATCTGTAAATTGTTTTTTCAGAAGTATTAAATCTTTTCGCAAGTTCTCCAACACTTCCCTTAAGATTAAATATTCCCTTTTTATCTAAAGATTTTACAATTTCTATCTTTTCTGAAGTAGTCATTGCATCCATTGGTTTTTTCAAACTATCAAAATATTGATTTATTAGATATTTTGAGTATTCTTCTATTGTTCCTAATTCGTCTACTTCTTCAGATTCTTTTTCAAGATTTCTTTCTAGTCCTCCAGTCAGCTCTTTTAATGCTTTATTTAAAAAATTAGCTGCATATACCATCTCAGATATATCAACTTTTATGTTAAATGCTCCTTTAAGAGAATTTTTTTCCCCTTTTATAAAAAAAGTTGATACTCTAAATAACTTCCCATCATTATCTTTTCCAGGAAAATTTGTTATAAAATCAATATTATCATTTGATTCTTTTTTATTATTATACTTATCAAGTAATTTTCTCAATGTTTTTGGAGTAGCACTCCCTAATTTAAAACTACAATTAGATGATTTAGCTATAAGTTTTCCTTCGTCTCCATCTTCAAAACTATAGAGTGTTATTTCTGTTAATTCCCCAAATGTTCTTTCTAAAAAATTAATAATAATACTATAATATGAAAAACCATCTTCAAAAATCATAAAACCTCCCAATCAATTATAAGATTTTTTTCTTTTTATATTTTTTTATTGAGAAAAAATTCTAAGGTTTTATATTCATAAGTATAATACATTTTTCCAACAAGTAAAATATAAAAAATATATTATAAAATTATAAAAAATAAATTTTTTTAGAAACTATTTCAAATAGTAAAATAGAATCTATTATTTTACAAAAACATCTCTAGATACCAGATATTTAATTTTAGGTTCTATCCTTTTATTTCTCTCAATAATTTTTAAAACTAATACAAATATATATTAACATAACTTAATAAATTTTAATCTAATTTTTTAGTTTAATAAATATTTTTCTAGCTTTTAATTTCTATAAATCAATTTTTCACTATTTAAAAACCTATATTAAAAAAATAATTAAAAATATTTTTAAGAAATTATTGACATTTATTTTGAAAAAAGTTAAAATCTTCTCAAGAGAATAAAGTAATTTAATACATTTATTTTTACTGTGAACTGAGTAAGTTCTATTTAAAAAGATGCCGCCTGCCAGTTGATATTTCAATGACCAGGGCACAGAAAAAATTTTCATACAAATTTTGGAGGTGTTTATTTATGGCAGTAAAGTATATTCCAGAACCATTTAGAATTAAAATGGTTGAACCAATCAAAATGCTTACTAGAGAGGAAAGAATTGAAAAAATCAAGGAAGCAAACTATAATTTGTTTAATCTTAAAGGTGCAGATGTTTATATTGACCTTCTAACAGATTCTGGAACAAATGCAATGAGCCATGATCAATGGTCAGGAGTTATGCGTGGAGATGAAGCTTATGCAGGTGCTTCAAGTTATTTTAGATTAGTAGATGCTGGTAAAGATATATTCAATTATGGTTTTATTCAGCCAGTCCACCAAGGGCGTGCTGCTGAAAAAGTTCTGTTTCCTACATTTTTAAGTCCAGGAAAATTTGCTATTTCAAATATGTTTTTTGATACAACTCGTGCTCATGTAATTCTAGCTGGAGCTCGTCCAATAGATTGTGTAATTGAAGAAGCTAAAGATCCTTCTCATCGTTGTAAGTTTAAAGGTAATATGGATGTTGAAAAAATGGAAAAAATAATTCTTGAAAAAGGACCTGAAAATATAGGATTAATTGTTATGACAATTACAAATAACTCTGCTGGTGGTCAACCTGTTTCTATGAAAAATATTAGAGAAACTTCAGAAATATGTAAAAAATATGGTATCCCATTCAATATTGATGCTGCTCGTTATGCTGAAAATGCTTATTTCATCAAGAGAGATGAAGAAGGCTATCAAAATAAATCAATAAAAGATATCATCAGAGAAACTTTCAGCTATGCTGATATGTTTACTATGTCCGCTAAAAAAGATACTATTGTAAATATGGGTGGACTTATAGGTGTTAAAGATCCTCAAAGCCCTCTTATTCTGAAAATAAAAGCTAATTGTATATCTTATGAAGGATTCTTTACTTATGGCGGACTGGGAGGACGTGATTTAGAAGCCCTTGCTATAGGTCTTTATGAAGGAATTGATGAAGATTATTTAAAATATAGAAATGGACAAATGGAATATTTAGCTTCTAGACTTGATGATGCTGGAATAGCTTACCAAGCTCCAATAGGTGGACATGGAGCATTTATAGATGCTAAAGCTATGTTCCCTCAAATTCCTTATAATGAATATCCAGGTCAGGTTCTTGCAATAGAACTTTATATTGAAGCTGGAATAAGGACTTGTGACATTGGTTCTTATATGTTAGGAAATGATCCTGATACAGGAAAACAATTAGAAGCAGATTTTGAATTTACTCGTCTAGCTATTCCTAGAAGAGTTTACACTCAATCTCACTTTGATGTAATGGCTGACGCTATTATAGAAGTAAGTAAAAGAGCCCACGAAATCAAACGTGGATATAAGATAATTTGGGAGCCTCCTATTCTTCGTCATTTCCAAGCTTCTCTTGCTCCAATAGAAGAATAAAATTCTTATAAACATTATATGCTACACTCTCACTCTTAATTACTAGAACAGAGAGTGTAGCTTTTTATTAAAAAATTCTTTTAAAATACTAAAAAATTTTTAAGAAAGTTCAGTTTTAAAATTTTCTACAACTACCCCTTCTCCTACTAGATTTTTTCCTTCTAAAATGAAAAATTCTGTTCCTGGTATTAATTTGCTGTAGTCTACAGTATCTGTATAGAGAGGCTGAACAATTCCAAGTACCTCTTTTTCAAAAACAAATTCCTCCCCCTCTATAAATTGAACTCCTAAATATTCAGAATCATTTTTTATTACAAAATGAGGTCTATAATTTCCATCAGAAAATTTTACAGGAGTTTTTCTTTTATCTTCAAAAAATTTTATTTTTATGTATATACATATTTTTTCTCTTGTATAATTCATATTTTTACCTCCTATAAAAATATAAGGATAACTTACAAGCAAAAATTTAATCTTGCTTTTCAATTATCCTCAATTTAATAATTTATTTTTCTAAAAGCACAACACAGTAAGATTTTACTCCACTTTCATCTCCTGTGAACCCTAGTTTTTCTTCAGTAGTAGCCTTGACACTTACCTGTTCTACATCTATTTCCAATACTTCTGCGATTCTTTTTCTCATAGCTTCTATATATGGTTTTACTTTTGGTTTTTGTAAAACTATTATAGAATCAAGATTAATTATTTTATATCCTCTTTCAGCAATTAATTCTTTTACTCTTTTTAAAAGTATAGTACTATCTATATTCTCATATTTCATATCTGTATCAGGAAAATGTTGTCCTATATCTCCTAAAGCTAATGCCCCAAGCATTGCGTCCATTATTGCATGGACCAATACATCTCCATCAGAATGTCCTAATACACCTTTAGTATGAGGAATTTCTACTCCTCCAAGTATTAGTTTTCTTCCTTCTGCAAGTACATGGACATCATATCCATTTCCAATTCTTATCATTATATCACTATTCCCATCTCTCATAAATTCTGTTATAGAATTCAAGTATTTCGTCTTTAGTTACAGTAGAAGTTCCCATTTTTCCAACTACCACTCCTGCTGCTGTATTAGCTATTTTTGCAGCCTCATGCCAAGATACCCCAGAAGCTCCTGCCAATGTAAATACTGATATTACTGTATCCCCTGCTCCTGTTACATCATACACTTCTTTTGCAAAAGTTGGTATAGTTACAACTTCATCATTATCTAAGAAAAGGCTCATTCCCTCTTCACTTCTAGTAAGAAGAAGATTATCAAGCTGAAGTTTTGCTTTAAGCTCTCTTCCAACAGCCTCCATATCATCTGATCTTTTCAGCCCAAGACATTCTAAAGCTTCTTTTCTATTAGGAGTTATAGATGTTGCTCCTGTATAATTTACTGCATTTTTAGGTTTAGGATCTACTGTTACTATTTTTCCTCTTTCTCTGCACATTTTTACTATCTCTTTTGCTACCATTGGAGTAAGCACTCCCTTGTCATAATCTGAAAGTATAACTGCATCTAATTCATCTATTTTTGATTCTATATTTTTAAGAAGGGCATATTCTAAAAATGTAGATATTGGAGTTATATCTTCCCAATCTATTCTTAATAACTGCTGATTGCCTCCAATTACTCTTCTTTTTACAATAGTAGTTCTATCCTTGCTCCTTATCAGACCAGATACATCTATATTTTTATCTGAAAATGCTCCCATAAGCCTATCTCCATTGGAATCATTTCCAATAACACCAAAACAGATAGTCTGCGCACCTAAAGAAGCCAGATTATTCACAACATTTGCTGCTCCTCCTAGCACAAATTTTTCCTCTAATACATTCACTACTGGTACAGGTGCTTCTGGTGATATTCTATCTACACTTCCATAGATGTAATCATCCAACATTAGATCTCCAACTACCCCTATTTTTATGTTTTTAAAGTTATCCAGTATTTTCTTCAAATCAAAATTCTTCCTTTGCTCCATAAAATTCTCCTTGTTTCCTGCTAGAATACAGGATATATTTTTCTATTTTTTATATCTTTAATTTTTTGGTGTAATTCTATTTTATCAAAACTATCCTTTTCCCAAGTATCCTTTTCTATATCAACTTTTAATTTTATATATATATCGGTTATTTCTTTTTTTACAGACTGATTTTTGAAAAAAATATTTATTACAGGAAGCGTTCCAAGAAAAGGAACTTGGCTATCTAAATTCTGTATTACAGCTCTTTTAAGACCTCCTATAAAAATAGTTTCTCCATCTCTCATTTTTACAGTAGTTTCAATACTTCTTCCTATTTTAGAACCACCTTCTGAATTATATGTTCCTCCCTCAGAAATCATATTTTCCTTTTCATTTTTCTTTAATCTGAAGTTACTTACTTCTATCATTACCTTTAAAAATATTGTTCCATTTTCTTTAATTAATGGTTTTACTTTAAGTATTATTCCAGCTTCTCTAAATAAAGGTGTATAAGTTGTTTTCTCTGTATTATCATTTTCTTTTTTTTCTTCACCAACTATTACTTCCTCTGTTATTTTAAATTCCCCCTCTTCACCATCAGCTACAAGTATAGAGGGCATAGCACTTATCACTAAATCCTGTGTAGCCTGTAAAAGATTTATTCCCAAGCCAAGTACATCATTTCCATTATTAAACTGTCTTACTAAGTTTATACCAGAACCAAAACTTACTCCTGCACTATCTAAAGCTGCTTTTCCAATTAATGAAATATCCAGTCCACTATTTTTTTCTACACTTCCTACATTATTATATAGCCAATCAAAGCCCAGGGTTTCAAAGAGATTATCTGTCACATCTAATATCTGTGAAGTTATTCTTACCTGCTGTATCTCTTTATCCAATTCTTTTACAAGTTTTATAGCTGACATAGTACTATCTTTTTTACCAACTATTATTACTATATTCATTTTAGGTATAGAAGATATTCTTACTTCTTCACCAAAGGAATTTTTTAATATGTTACTTACATCATCTGATGATATATTCATCAATTTTATTTTTTCAGTATAAAATTCCTCTCCATTGATAAAAGTTTTCTCCATTATATTATTAATATCTTTTTCTTCTTTTACCTTTTCAGAATTATTTTTATCCCTTTCCATAGAAACAGTAATAGTATTTATACTTTTATCAATATTTATTATCTGCCCTACTGTAAGAAATCCTGCTTTCTCAAATTTTACCACATATATTCCAGGATTCAAATCATTTATAACAAAATTTCCTCCATATGTAGTATAAACTGGAGATGAAGAACTTTTTTGAACAGTAATTTTTACACCTTCTATACCATTATCATAACCATCTATGAGAACTTTTCCTCCTAAAGCCATTTCACCAGATATATTTGAATTTCTTTTTGATAAAATCAACATTTCACTTATGGTACTTATTTTTAAATTATTAGTTGCAGCAATTCCATCTAAAATATTTTCAAAATTTTCCCCTTTAGCAAAAAAAGATCTAAAACTATGTCCTTAGCTTTATCATCTGCTATTATTGATATTCTACTCTCTTTGGAAATAACTGCTAATGCATCTGAAAGAACTATGTTTTTCAATTCTAGCTCCTGTTCAAGCTTTATTTCTCTTAAAGATTTCTTTTCTATTTTACCATAAATATTATAGCAAATAAAAAAAATTAATAAAAGTATAAGAGTTTTTTTCATATATTCTCCTTAATTAATCTTCATTTTTTAAAATCTTTTCTTAATATCCCTCTTTATCCTGTATTCTTAACATATACCATTCTTTACCTTTTTTATTTTTTCCCCATCAGTAAGTATTTTTCTTTTTCCACTTTTAAATTTTAATATTATATGTATTTTTCCATTAATTTCTATTGTATTTTTCTCTATCACTATTTCTTTTTGATTGTAATTAAAAAAAAGATTTTCTGTTATTATGCTTTGCACACTTTTTTCTTTAAGAGTATCATTAAGAACATATCCAGATATTTTTAAATTAGCTTTCATCTCATTTTCATCTTTATTCAACTGAAAGGGAGTGTCAGTCAATGATATTAATTTTTCTGAATTCTCAATTTCTCCAATCCATTTTAAAATATTTTCTTCCTTCCCAGTTATTGAATAAGGAATATATACTTTTCCTTTTCTCTCTTTCTCTACAGTTCCACTTTTTTCTATACTTCCTATAATTTCAATAGTTATCTTGTTTTCCTTCGACTTTTGATATATATATTCTTCCATTTTCCCAAAATTTTGAAATCCTCTTTCTAAAATAGTTTTTTCATATATTTCATACTCAGCTTTTTCTTTCATATTTTCCTTAAACTTTTTTTGATATATTTTTTCAGTTTCTTTCAACTCTTTTTTAGCATTTTTCACTTTAGTTTCCAAAGATATTTTTTGCTTTTTTTTATTTTGAATTTCATTGTATGGTTCTACTACCAACTTATATGACAAAATCAGCCATAAACCAATAAAAATAAATACTATACCTTTTTCTTTCCATTCAGTAATTTGAATATTACTTATTTCTTTCATTTTTTACCCCTATATCCATCTGAAATTCATATCCATATTCCTGTTTTTTTATATAATCATGATTTAAATAAAAGAAATTACTATTTTTTAAAATATTTTTTTCAAATTCATAAATATCTTTTTCTTCCTGTGACCTTCCAATTATTTTCAAAGTATTTTTTCCATTATATTCTATCCCATTAAAATATATGTGTGATGGTTTACATTTTTTTAATTCATTTAATATTTCAGACAGTTTAAATTTCCCAAAACTTATTTTTTCCAACAATTTACTTTTTTTATCTTTAAAATTTTCAAACTTTTTTATATCCTGTCTTTTTTCTTCTATCTTACCTTTGAGATTTCCTAAATCTCTTTCAAAATTTTTTATATTTTCCATTTCATTATTTCTTACACTTGTCAAAAAGAAAAATAGAAAAAATTCTATAATCAAAATTCCTGCTAGAACAGCTGCTCCATATTTTATATATTTTCTCTGTTCCATTCCCTTTCTATATTCTATTGGAATAAAATCAAAACTCTTATTAAAAGTTATTTCATAATTTTTCCAATTTTCTACTACTATCTCCTTTTTATATAGTTCACTTTTTTCTATAAATTTTTCTAATTCTTTGTCTTTCTCATAAATAATTATTTTTTCTATATTATCAAAATTTTCTTCTTCAATTGAAAAAACTATTCTTTCTAATAACTCATCAAATTCTTCTTGAGAATAAAGCCCTTCACCTTTTTCTATATCTATAGTCACTATATCTCTCAGTTTATTATCTTTAAAAACTACAACTGAAGTTCTACCCATTCCTATATCCAGAAAAATTTCATCTTTTTTCTCCTCATTTGAAAGATATTTTAAAAGAAAAACTGGTATTATTCCTTTAAGATCTATCCCTTTTTCTCTTATTTTATCTGCTATTTCATATATTTTTTCTCTCTTGATAAGTATTATAAGATTTTCTTCTATTTCATCTATCTTTCTCAAAAAATTTCTTTTTCTATATAATCTACTGCTTCATAATTTATAATTCTGTTCTCTAACTGTTCTTCTATTTCATATTCTCTTTCTCGTTCATCTAAATCTTCTTCTAATATTATTTTAATTATTTCAAAATATTCACTTTCAAGTACTAATATTCCTTTTTTTACATTTTCTGTATCTTCTAAAGTAAAAAAGGTATCTTTTTCTCTATTTAAAAAGTTATTGAACATCTTCTGACACCACAAACTCCTTTATATATTCGGCATCTGCCCTATTTATATCTTCATTTCCAAATTCATATTCTATATCTATTACAACAGTAAATATTACTTCCATATTAAATTCATCAGATTTAATTTTTTTCTCCATTCTTGCTGTAAATTTTCTTTTCTCAACAAAGTGGCTTTGAAGTTTATCTAATATTCTTTCATATATTTCACCTGTACTATTTGGATAAATTTCTTCAGAATTATTATAAAAAAATTTTTGTAGAGTATACCCTCCATAACTCAATTGAAGCATTTCACCTTTCTTTTTCAACCATATCCTTTTTTTATCATTATTTTTTGCAAAAAAATCTATAGTATTTTCATATTTACCTTCTCTTATATATTTATCTATTTTATATAATTCATGATATGCTAAGGTATGTAAAATATCTTTTTTTTCTTTAATTTTTAAAGTATTAAGTCTGCTTATTAATTTTTTCCCTCTAGTATGAGTCATTCTATATCCAACAAGAAAACTTCCCATTATAAAGGTTATTAAAAAAATTGTTATTAAAAGTAAAAAAGCTTTTTTATTCATATTTTTTCCCCATAATTTCATAGCCTTTCAATACTTTTTTTATTTTTTCTTTATCACTTCGTATTTTCAAAGTTATTATTATTCCTTTTTTATCTCTTTCAAAGGAACCATCTACCCCATCTAATATATTCTCTGTATTTTCTATAAAAATATTTCCATTGAATAAACTGCACTCTATAATTTGTAAACTTCCAGCATAAAATCTGTAAATAATATATTTAGAGAAAACAGTATTATTTTTGATAAATGGTATTTCTAAAAATAACATATTTCCTTTTTCAACTTTCGATTTGAAGAATTCTTCTCTTAATGGATTGCTAATATAACCAGAATGCTCAAATATTTTTTTCCCATTGCTCATATATTTCTTTCCAATATATTCTTTGTTCCCAAAACAGCTCTCTTTTACATCTCTTTCAATAATTTCTATTATTCTTGAACTATTTCTTCCACTATTTCTTTCATTTACAAAAAAAATTTCTGTCTTATAAATAATTTTCATAATGGGAAAAGAAAGAAGTAGAAACATTCCAATTATTCCTATAGATACTATTGTTTCCAGAAGAGTTATTCCTTTTGTTTTTTTCCTATACATTTTTCTCCTAGTAATATTCATCATATTCTGATATTAGTTTTTCTTTTTTAAACACTCTATTTCTACTGTAAAACTCTATTTTTAAAATTATAAAATTATTTCGTTCAACCTCACTACTAAATATTGTTTTTTCTATAAAAATCAATATTTTATCACCATTATTATTTTCATATAAAAATTTTATATCTCCAAAAATATGATTGCTATCCTTAGTTTCCCCTATTTTATATTCATAATTTCCTAAATTTGAAGATAAAAATGTATATCCTTTCGCTGTTATATTTTTTTCTACCAAATAAAAATTTTTTTCACTCTGTTCTATCTCCATATATTTTCTGTTTATCTTTAAGATTTCTCTATTAAGTTCCATAATTGGAAATATAGTTATTAAAAATAAGCTTATAGCAATAATTACCTCTACAAAAGAAAAAGCTTTATTTTTCATACCCTCTCCATAAATAAAATACAATAAAAAGAAAAAAGAAGAAAAGGTGAAAAAGCAATTTCTCCTCTTACTGTTTTTTTCTTCACAATGTATACTATTCCAAAAAGAGCAGCTATGACAAAAGTTTCTAAATAATAAATATAAATAGTATAAAAATCACTATATCCTAAAACATAGCCAATCCCTATCATAAGTTTTATATCTCCAAAACCCATAATTTCTTTTTGAGCAAGATCTGATCCGTATCCATAAAAAAAGAGTAGGGGAAGAGTATAAACTCCTGCTCCGAGTATTCCATTCTCTATTTTATACAAATCAAATCCTCTATAACATACAGCCATTACAAAAAATATTATATTTATAGTATTAGGAATATATAATTTTTTTATATCTATTACAAATATTATAAAAGAAACAATTAGAAGAAAAACTAAAAATAAATTTCCCATATTTTTCTCCTCTTAATATTCTAGCCATTTATTGCCTTGTATATCATATACTTGGCTTTCTTCAGGAGCAAACCAAATATATATCCCATCTCCTCTCTTGGCAATTTCATCATGCTGAGGACTTTTAAAAGTAAACTTCATTTCCCCACCAAAAGTTATTTTTCCATTTTCATCTTTTCTGCTACCACCAATCTGTATTTTTCCATCTTTTATTACAGATTCTGCTTTTGGATCTAAATAGGGCAATATATTTTCTATTGCTTTTTTATCATCAGCTTCATTAGGAGATATTACTGTAGTTGGAGCTTCCCCTTTCTCTATATAATATAATTCTGCTGCTGTTCTCATAGCTCCTAAATACGATATAGCTTTAGTATCTCTTCCTTTTGCTAATTGAATTCTCACTTTAGGTGTAACTAGACTTGATAATATTCCAACTAATGCCACTGCTATTATCAATTCAATTAATGTAAATCCTCCATTTTTCATTTGCTCTCCTCCAAGTTTTTATATTTTATTTAATTATCTCTGACAAATTGAATATAGGAAGATAAATAGCTATAATTACAACTCCTAATATCAAACCTAATATGATTATCATTATTGGCTCTATTAAAATTAGTATTTTTCCTATGTAGCTTTCTAATTCTTCTTGACACAACTGAGATATTTTATGAAACATATTTACTAATTCTCCACTCTCCTCTCCTATTACCACCATCTTTTGATATCTACTTGGATATATTTCCAGTTGCTTAAGCGATTCTGCTATTCCCCCACCTGAAATGATGCTATATCTCATATCTTCTATCCCAGCTTTTACAAAAACATTATCAAAACTTTCCTGCATAAGTTCAAGTATTTCAGTTACCAACATTCCTGATTCCAACATTAGTGCCATATTTTTGGAAAACCTTATTATTATATTTTTAGTCATAATTTTATTGTACACTGGTATTTTCATTACAAATTTATCATAATAAAATTTATCTTTTATATTACTTTTAATTTTTTTTCTTATGCAAATTATTACTGTACATATACATGTGAATAATAAAATTATATAGTGAATATTTTTACTTATACTCATTAGAATTTTAGTAATTAAAGGAAGTACTGTTTCACTTTCATTAAATATCTCAACAAAATTAGGAAGCACATATAGCATTAAAAACATTACTACTATTATGGAAAAAAATATTACTATACATGGATAAAAAAGAGCTTCTATCATCTTTTTTCTTATTTTATCTTCTAATTCTAAATTTATTGATATTCTTTCTAAATTTTCGGTAATTTTTCCTGAGATTTCCCCTAGATATAACAAATCTACATAAAAATTTCCAAAAATATTTCTATGTTTATTAAAAGCCTCTCCAATAGAATTTCCATTTAATATATTTTTTCTTATATCAGATATAATTTCCCCAAACCTACTATTCTCATATTGTTCTTCTAATATTTTCAGGGTTTCTATTACATTTATCTTGCTTTCCAGCATTATTTTTAACTCTCTAGTAAAAGATAATATATCTCTTCTCAGCATCTTTCTATTTTTTTTTAGAATTTCAAATTGAATTAATATCATTCTTTTACCTTTTAAAAATTTTCTAAATTCTTTTTCATTTGAAAATTCTTTTTTCCCTCTACACTTTCTTCCCTTTGCATCATATGCTGTATATCTATATTGTGGCATTTTTTCCCTCTTTTAACACTGTCTTAGTATTTCATCTAAAGATGTTATTCTCATTCCTGCTTTTTCTATTCCATCTTCTATCAATTTTTTCATTCCATTATTTAACGCTTCTCTTTCGATTTCTTGATATGAGTTACCTTTTTCAATCATTTCTTTTACTTTTTCATTAAGCTCAAACATTTCAAAAACTGCTGTTCTTCCTTTATATCCAGTGTAACTACATTTTTCACAACCTTTGCCCATATAAAAAATATTTTCTAGGTATCTTTCATATTTATAACCTAAAAGTTGTATTTTAACTTTCCAGTTTTCATCTTTTTCTTGGCAGTAAGGACATAACCTTCGTACTAATCTTTGAGATAGTATACCTATGAGAGAAGCAGATACCATATATGGTTGTACTCCAATATTTAAAAGTCTATTTATTCCTCCAATAGAATCATTTGTATGAATAGTTGAAAGTACAAGATGCCCTGTAATTGCAGCTTTTACTGCTATTTCAGCAGTTTCATGATCTCTTATTTCTCCAACCATTAAAATATCAGGGTCTTGCCTAAGATAAGCTCTTAATACAGAAGCAAAGTTTCTTCCTATATCGCTTTTACATTGTACTTGATTTATTCCATCTATCTCATATTCCACAGGATCTTCTACTGTAGAAATATTAACTTCCCCTGTATTAAGTTTTTTCAACAAGGAATAAAGGGTACTACTTTTCCCAGAACCTGTAGGCCCACTTACTAAAAATATTCCATTTTTTCTATTTAATTGGAATAACAATCTATTATAATCAGTTTTTAGCATTCCTATTTTTTCTATTTCAAATTCTATTATATCTCTATCCAGTATTCTTATTACAGCCTTTTCTCCATTTATTACAGGCATTATGGACACTCTGAAATCTATTTTTTTCCCTCTTATCTCTAAATTAAATCTTCCATCTTGTGGCATTCTTTTTTCAGTAATATCCAAACTTGATATCACTTTTAACCTTGAAATAATAGGAGATAGCAATTCTAAAGATATTTTTTCTGCTTCAGTCAATATTCCATCTATTCTATATCTTATTCTTATATAATCTCTATTTGGTTCGATATGGACATTTATTTAATATCATCAAATCACAAGCCATTATTTTTACTGACTTTTTAAACATATAAATACATTAAAATCATAAAAAAATAATGGCTTTTCAAATAAAAATTACCAAAGTATTACCAAAATAAAAATTAAAAGACCTCTCAATCAAGAGAGGCCTTTTTTATAGTTATAAACATCTTGGGGAAAGATTTTGTATACAAATATAATATCATATAAGTTTCTTTTTGTGAATACAAAAAATAGTTTCATTAACAATATAAACCTTAAAATTTAAAAATTAATTTTTGTTCTTATTTTTATCTCTTGCTTATCCTTACATTGTTCTAATGCTACCTTTAATTTTTCTGGTATAGGTATTCCTAGTATAGCTGCATTTTCTAAAATAGATAAAAATTCTGTGGCTACATAAAACATTAATACAAGTGTTCTTATTCCCACACCTTGTAAAATTATATCCATTTGAGTAGCTCCAACTATTATTACAAGGATAATAAATTTCTTCCAAAATCCTTTATAAGCTCTTTTGGAATTCATATTCTTCTCTTTATACCCCTTTGCAACTCCTGTTATATAATCTAATGCCATCATTATCAACAATGCCCTAAACAAGTTATCAATACCTCCTACTAAGAAAATAAAAATACTTATCCAACTTGTCCATATCATAGCCAGTCCTATCTTTGCTAAATTTATATACTCTTTTAACGCTTCAAACATATATTCCTCCATCTTTTATAACTTAACTCCTGCTCTTAATCCACCAACTATATTATTGTTGCCTCTTAAATCTGTTTTTCCTTCTAAATATCCTTCTATATATCCTTTGCTAGTTATATCTTTTTGCATTTCCCCAGCTACTTTTAATATATCTTTTGTAGCTCCTGTAGTTGCTGTTTTAAGAATTTCATTAACTATTATAAGCTGTTTTTCTTTTGTTTTTTTGAAAACTTCCTGAAGTGTTTTTAATGCTTCTTCTATTAAAGAAATAATAAATTTTTCTGATATAAGCCAAGATAGATATTCAGGAATTCTTTTTTTAAATTCTTTTATAGCATACTCAAGTTTTTGTTTTCCTTGTCCTGATATAAATTCTTCCTCTGCTCTTGCTACTACATAACAAGCTATTACCCACAAACTTTCTTTTTTATATTTATATAAGTAATACAAACCCATTATAATCAAAATAATTGTTATTATAAAAAATAATGTTTCTTTATTCATTTTTTTATTCCTCCCTATCCATTTATCCAGTATTTTTTTCTTTCCTGATCCTTATTTAATTTAAAGCCAATATGCACAAAGTTTTGTTTTGGATAATAAATTAACTGATCAAACTGCAATACTCCTTCTGCCTGTGCTCCTATAAGCTTATTATATATGTCTTTGCTAGTCATCTTATTACTATAAACATCTACTGCCATTCCAATTCTATGTGCAGAGGTTTTACTTCCTTTTACTGCTATATTAAGTTCTTCTGACCTAAACCAGCTTAAAACTATAAGAGGTATTCCTAGATATTCTCTTATTAAATCCATTCTGGATGCTGTATATAATATATTATCCTTTTCATCTTGATTAGGAATATTCTTTATTTTCAGTCTTTCTCCCATTGCTGATACTGTTGTTTCCTTTTCATCAAAATATTTTGATATTTTCATTTTATCCTCCTTAAAAAATTATTTTTTTACATTAATAATTTTAACTATAAACCTTTTATCTTTTCTGCTAGATTATTTATATCTGCTTCTAATAGAGCCATTTTTTCACTTAACATTAAAATTTCTTCTTCTGAAGAAAATCCACTATCTTCTAAATCCTTTTTATCATCCTTTAGTTTTTTATATTCTAGTATTTTATTTTTTCTTTCTTCTATTAATTCTTCTCTGGTAGCTCCTTCTTCCCAAATATATATTTCTTTATTCCAAATCTTTTTTATAAGTCTGTCTGGAGCTTCTACAACTATTATCTCTCCAGCTTCTACATATTCTCCATCTTGGAGTAATTCCAATTTATTATCCAATAAAATAAGTTCTTCTCTAGTTTTTTCTCTTATTTCTCCTATTTTTTTATCTAAAACTGGATTGTTATATTTTTCTAAAGAAGCATACATTGTGTTATCCCAACTAGGATAATATTTTATAGGATTTTCCTTAAACTCTTCATAATCCTTTATAAAAGGCTGCCCTATTAATTCTAAATTTTTATTATAAATATAGATTATTTTTTCCATTTTCTTTTCTCCTTTTTGTAATTTTATTTTTAATTTTTTCTATTTTTTACTATGCATAAATTATTCAATTTCATCAAAAATTCAAGTTTATTATATTTCGAAAGTTCCGAAATAATAAGGATTTATAACTTTTAAAATAAAGTTGTAGTTGATCCAAAAGTTAAGAGCTAATTTTTTTTAAACTTCATAAACTCAATAAAATCAAGACATTTCATTTTTAAGAATTTATAGAAATTTGTGTAAATTGAATAATTTCTACAACTTTTTAGGCTTAAATTAAGCCTTTTTCTCTACGAATTTGCAATATTTTATTCCGGTTTTCTGTACCTGTTCGAGCCTTTATATAATGCTCAACAGTAGTTTTTGTGTCATTATGATTTGCAAATTCTGATGCTGTGTTTATATCACTCCAGTTCTTTAATAAATTTATAGATGTTTTCCTAAGAGTGTGAGGATAAAGTTTATTATATCCTATTAATCCTCCTATCTTTTTAATTCTATTTCTAATAGTACTTTGTGCCATTTGCCTATATTCTCCATTTTCTTTGGTTATAAATATAAAGTCTACATCAATTTCTAGTTCCTTTCTTTTTTCTATCCATTCTCTCAATAGTCTTTCTGTATTATCTAGAAAGATGACATCTACCATTTTATTTCCCTTTTCTCTTACACCAGTAAAATAACCATTTTTTAAATCTAATTGAGAGAATGTTAAATTCTGTACAGCAGATATTCTACAAGCACTCTCTAGAAATAGCTCCCATAGTAACCTGGATTGGATATCAAATTTTTTATTATTGTGCTGCATAAGTATTCTAGCTTTTATGATATCCTCCATAGTTAAAAAATAGCTTTCTCTACGCTTATCAAAAGCTCCTTTTCTAAGTCTATCCAGCTTGTGCATAAAGGGATGATGGGTTATTAAATCCCTCTTTACACACCAAATATAAAAACTAGATATGGCAGTAAGTTTATTATTAATTGTCTGATTGTTATTTCCATTTTCTCTACAAAAATTTATATATCTTTCTAAGATAGATACACAATTTTTAATAGTGCTATCACTTAGCAATAATCTATTTCCTTCCCACTTTTGCAAGTATTGCATATATTGCAGCATATTGCTTTTATACACTCTGTAAGTCGTTTTAAGGCTTTCGTAATTCCGTGCCTTATTACTTTCCAAATACATTTCATAAACTTCCAAATTAGCCTTGTTATAAGTTCTCATCTCTGTTTTCCTCCTGCTTTTATGTAATTAATACATATAGTATAGCAAAGAGGTAATTACAGAATTTATCCAAAGTAGAAACATATTATAAACTGAAAATGGTGTAGTTTTTGTATTTAAAAGAATTGGGAATATGATAATTTACAATTCTTCCAATAAAATTGATTTTTCTGTAGTAGGAAAAGCAAAGATTTTTACTATAGATAATCCTCGTTTTATCCCAAGATATGATGCCTATATTTGTAGTGTAGTAAGCCTTTCGACTGTCTATGATGGCTCTATTAGTCCTTCTGGAGAAATAACTTTAAATTTTGGAAGTAGCCCAGTACAGCCATTTATTGCCATACAAGGAATTGGTATTGCAAAGACTAATAAAAATAACTATTCTTAATAAAGCTTAGAAAAATAACTTTGTGTTAAAAATAACTTGTATTTGTTGTTAGAATTTGAAATGTTGCATCATTAAGTCGAAATTCTACACTTCCATCAGTTCTTAGGGCTATATATGGAGAACCTGTAATACAAGGAACTGTTAAATATGTTGTATATTCTCCTCTAAAATCCAGTGGAATAGTTCCAACAGGTAAGCCAGCATTAAAAGCCCACTTGATGTTGGACTACACACATAATTATTTTACCGAATTTTGTTAAGCTACAGCAACATTACCCATTTCAAATCTAAATTGCTTTTCATTGGTTAAATTCTGTAATTTATTCAATAAATCATTGTTTGAAATTCCTTCATAATAATTTGAATCAGCGTAATTTAATGTATTTTCTCTAAAACATTTAAAAAATGATTTATTTTGTGTATCATAGTAGACAGTATTTAGTTTTTTTGTATTGCTGTTATTTAACTCACCACCATATTCCAAACCAAGTGTACGAGCCAGTTGAATTCCTTCAAGTATTTCCTTTTCCTTAGTTCCAAATTTTGCATTTAAAGTTTCTTCATCTATCCATAAATCTTTTCCTGTATAATTTACTGTTGTTACTAGTGTACTTGAAACCTCAATATTTAAAATATTTTTATATTTCATCGGCTTAGTACTATCAGGTACATAAGTTCCATTGTCTTTTCCTATATACCAGTAAAGTACTGGTGTTCCATTATCATTTACAAATATTGCTATCTCTGTAAGATAAAAGCCAGTAGTTAGACTTTCATTGCTTATTTGTATCGTCATTTTCAATGTTCTTTCTACTTGATGTATATCTGTTATTTCTACTTCCATTTTTCCTGATATTATATCTGTAAGTTCTGCTGGATCTGTTCCTGATGGAACTATTCCATTTCCTACTTTTGCTTTTAAAAATTCTACTGGCAGATTGTTCGCCTGTCTTGCAGCTAAATATGCTGCTCCTGCATTTGTTAATCCATTATATGCCATTTATTATCACCTCTTCTATTATTTGTATTTCTAAGTTTTTCATGTAATATCTATTATCCCACTCAGTATCTTCTCCATCAGGATAATACTCTTCTTCTAATATTTGTGTTTCTAAGTTCCCCAGGTAATAAGTTCCAGAGCTTTCCTTTCTATTGATTATATTTAATACTAGGTTAGCAGGTATCACTTCTCTTAAATATGTAAATAAAGCATATTCAAAATCCGTAAATTCCTCTTCCTTTACTAACTCTATATCAAGTCCATAAATTAAGTTATATAAAATTGGAGTTGCTATAGTATCACTATTACTGAAATAATTCTCTAAAAATTCCAGTAACCATTCCCAAGTATAAGGTAGTGATGAGTTCCATTTAGTAAATACAGCTGCTTGTCTTGAGGCTAGACTTGCATTACTAGGTGGATATATCTTCATCATCTTTTCAAATATGGCTATTCCTGTTTCATCTGTAAGAAATATAAAATTATTTCTAAATGCTTGTTTTAACCTTAGACATTCATCTTGGATTATTGGATTTTCACAATCTGTTATAGTTTTTATTTCCTTGTACTCATGCATAAAAACAGGGAGATACTTAATTAAGTTGACTGTTTTTGCTTTATCCAGTAACATAACTACCATCTCCCCATACAGGAATTTTATTTGCTGTTATTTCAAGGTTTTTTTCAAAACCATTTATTTTAGTATTTTTCACATCTATTATTCCAGGATTAACTGCAAGAATTCTTGTTTCAATTTGAGATATTCTTACAATCAATTTTTCAGATAAGGACCATGCTTTTCTAAGTTCCAGTAAGTATTCTTTTAAGGTTTCATTTATAGCATCTTTTACATTACTTAAATCTATACCTTGTAATGTTAATACTGTTGCTATATAGATTGTTTCTCTTAAAGTTGTATCTACTGTTACAATATGTCCTATTGGTGCTACTCCTTTTCCTGATGCATCCTGTGTAGGATCTATTATTTCCTGAACTGCACCTATCAGAGTCGATGTTGCATCATTATACTCACTATCCAAAATAGTCAACTTTACTGTTCCTCCTCCAGCCCATACTGGAGTTACTTTTACAGCTCCCACTCCTGATATAGATAAAGTTTTCTCCTCATAATCCTTTATATTTCCTCCATATGCTTGGGTATCAAAAGAATCTAAGTATCTTTGTCTAAGCACTTCTGTATGCTCTTCATTTTCTCCTGGTATTAAAGTTTCTGTTAGTTGTGCATAAGTTAGTCCTTGTAGATAGTCTATAGGTATTAATTGACCAAAGTTAGAATTTGGAGCTATCCCAGTACTTTCACATCTTAACTGATATTCATAGTACTGAGTATCTGTATTTAATCCTATATAGGCTATAACTTCATAATTGTATATATCTAAACTAAATCTATTACCAATAGGTACTTGAATATTAAATTTCCCTTTATATACTCCTGCACTTGCTGCTTTAGGAGTTATCCCTCTTTCTCTACACCTTTCAATTAGGTATGTTCTACTTGCTGTACTTCCAAATGTTTCTTTGTAATAAGCTTCCAGTTCCTGATACATCATAGCTGATTCTAAAGCATTAGGAGCCATACTATCCCAAACAACAGAGCCTTCTCTTTTATCTACATCAGAAGGCACATTTTTAAGTTTCTCATTCATTAAATATTCAAAAGTTTTAGTTTCAAACACTGCTTAATCTCACCTCCCTTGATAAATCCATTTCTCCATAAATTGTATCTGCTTTAAATTTAACAAGAATTGTTTCAAACTCAGGGTTTTCAAACTCAAAATCATAAACCTTAGTTATTCTCTCATCTTGAAGTAATGCTTCTCTTATTCTTCTTTCTAATTCTACACAACAATATGGAATAGGCTTGCCAAATAAATCTTTTAACTCAATTCCATAGTTCCAACTGTAAATAAGATATTGATATCTTTCAGTCAATAGAATCTTATATATGGCCTGTTCCATAGCTTTTCTTTCATCAGTATGGCCTTTTATCCTTAAATATCTTTTATTGTCTTCTATATCCATCTTATAAGTTTTAGTAGGACTTTCTATAATACTATATTCATCAGATGTAAAACTGTCTCTTACTGGTATCATATCCATTCCCCCTCTACTATTGGATCATAAACTCTATCTAAAACTATATATCTTTGCCCCCCATTTTCTCTTAATAATAATACCTTTTCTCCTTTTTTAAGTGCTAGATGCATTATTATCTTTTTTCTTCCTCTATATTCATGTTCATGGTCAATAGGAATTGTAGCCATCCCTACACCTGGATGTGCATGATTAGTATCCCATTCTTTATAAATACTATCTGTACTATGCTGTACAGTAATATCTACTTCATAATCTTTTACAAGATGAGTTAGTATAAGATCTCCATCCTCTTCCTTATGTGTTATCTTGTCATCCACTCTGATATGTATAGGATTTACTTGGATAACTGTTCCAGTTTGAACTGCCACTGGCTTATCGTTTTCAATTACATCTTTTGCTATCCGTTTAAATAGCCTTATCAAGTCACTATACATTTAAAACACCTCCTATTAAATCAAGTGTCATTAAATGCTCTTGATATTTGAATGTGTGTGTAACCCTATTGATAATCATTTTGTTATTAATATCAATATCTCCAGTATCTAATTTTACAAATAAGCTAAACCCAGCTCTACATCTTACATCTCCTAAAACATTTTTTATTGAGAGCATTCTTGTTTTTTTATTGTATAATTCCAAAAGTGCATCTGCCATAACTTTTGGATTTTCTTTTTCTCCACATTGTTCTACATGCTGAAGTATTCCCCACTCATTCTGATTTTTTGTCGATTTAGTTTCATACAATTCCCTTGTTCCTGCTTTCTCATTTTCCCTATACACTACTATCCTGTTATATGTTCTTTTATCTATACTTGATGTATAAGAAAAATTTTCACTGTTATTCTCATCTATTAAAAGCTCTATATATAGGCTTTCAATATCCTTAAGCATAATTTTCCCAAAGTCATCATATAAAACATATAGCTTTTTAGTGTTCTGTAAAGTTATAGATAAAGCAGTATTTATTATATCTAACAGTGTTTTATTTACTTCTTTTCTAATTGGAATTATGTGTCCTGTATTGTCAAGATCTCCTAGTTGTAATCTATAATCATCTGCCAGCATTTTTACCACTTCATCAGCTCTTTTATTTTTATACTCATGTATCCCTTTATTTTTAAATACCTTAATTGGTCATATGCTGTAATCTTTATCACATCTGTTTTATCTCTTTGGATAGTAAATATAAATCCTAAAAAAACAGGAGCTCCATTATAATGAAACTCCACCTTATCCCCTTCTACTGGAAAAATATCTCCTTCATTTAAAATAGAAAATTCTAATTTCCCAGCAGTTCCATATCTTTCTGTTGTCCAGGTAACACCTTCAAGTACTTTAGGTATAAAAACATTTCCTGTAGTATCTGGTGTGTCTTGTTTAACTATATATACTTTTATATCTGCATCATTCAAGTCTTATCACCTGTCCTGCTACAATATCTATAAGATTTGGAAGCTTATTTAATTCTAAAAGATTTTGAGCTTTGCTTCCATCTCCCAACTGCTTTTTTGCTATTGTAAATAAAGTATCTCCTGGATTTACAGTATAAGTTTTTGGAAGTATTTTAGTACTTTCTCTAATTTTTGTTAATAGGTATTGTGTTTTATTCCCTACATTACCTACTACAGACATAAAAATATTTGATTTATCTCTATATTCTTTTAATTTAATAGATATCCCTATATCCTCTCCATATTTATCTGCACTATCTATGAGATTATAATCTTCCACTGATACTTTTATATTAGTATTATAGATTCCTGATATACTCTTAAGGTTTCTAAGTATAATAAATTGAACAGGCTTTTTAGTAGCTTTCATAGCTGCTAAAGCTTCTGTATAATGTTGTATAGGAAGAACTCCACCAAGATATTTAGAAAAGGAGTACTTTTGATGAGGTATCATCACTTCAAAGTTTATCTCTTGCAGTCCTCCTGATTTTAAAAGATTTATTTCCCCCTCATTGATTAATGTTAAGGTTTTATTTTGGTTATTAGCCTTAATATTTACACCCTCAGGAGCAACAGGAAATAATAAACTTCCTAAATAAAAAATATACATATTTATACCCCCTCAGCCACCATTGATGCTGCTTCTGCCAATCCATTATAAAACTTACTTACTACACCATCCACATCCGTTTCACTGTTTATATTATTATTGAATGTGTTATTGTTATTTATAGAAGCAGTTGTGTATCTATTAATAACCTCTTGTTCTGCAACATCTCTAAGATATTTCAATTCCTCTTTTGTCAGGTCCAAAGTACTATTAGTTTTCTCTGTATTTCCTGCAATAGTTTTTAAATAGTCATTTGTCACTCCTAAATTTAAACTTCCCTTTATGTTATTAGCTATCTCTACTGTTTTGTCATGTGCATTTTTAAATGCTTCTTTTGGATCTGAAAGTTGAAAATATTCAGGATTCATTCTTGGAATTTTTATTTTATTTTCTTTTACATTTTCATTCCTCCAAGTATTTAATTTATCTTGAAAATCATTCAATCCTGATGAAAGGTTAGTTCCTAAAACTTTATCAATTACTCCTGATACTGTTGTTAATATTTTTATTATATTTTCTCCTAAATCTAAAAACAAATTCTTCACTGCAGTTACTGGATCATTAAATAGATTAGCTAAAAACTCTGCAAATGTTGCAAAATTGTTGTATATAATCGAAATCGTAAACATTATATTATTGGCAAAAACTTTAAGTAAATTAAATGTTGAAGTTACAAAATAAGCTATAGCTCCTGCTATAACACCAAAAGTTGACAAACTCATTCCCTTGGTTTTATTAAGCCATTCTACAAGTTTATACAATCCATATACAATTCCCATAATTGCTAATGCAACCCAAACAACAGGACATGCTAGAAAGGCTGCTGATAATCCTTTTACCCCAATTGTTAGAGCTGCTGTACTTCCTGTCATTATTCCTGTTGCCAATGTTGCCAAGGCTACTGCCCCATTATAGAGTACATACACAGCTGTTAATCCCAAGGTAGCTGCTGCATTTACACCCTTTGCAATAGTATCTTTAATCGTTGCAGCAGTAGAAGCTATTACAGCCCATTTTAATTGTACAAACCCTATTGTTGCTATTGTTAATATTGGAACTATATAACTGCTGTATTTTCTAATCCAGTTTACCATCCCAGCCACAGCTGATATCAGCCCTCCTATTGCTAAAATACTAATATTTATTCCCATTGATATAGTATTAACAAAATTTTTAAAGGATTCACTATTAAACATCTTTGACAGTTTTTCTGATACTGGTTCAAAGTTCTTTATAAAAGTATTTTTAATAGATGTTCCTATCTGTCCCAAGGTTTTAGGCATACTTTCAAATTTTTTATTAATGTCATCTGCTGCTCCAAACATTGCTGCTTTTACTACCCCTGCTGTAAGTTTTCCCTGATCTGCCATTTCCTTAATCTGAGCTTTAGTTTTTCCTAAATGTTTGGCCAGATAATCAATCATAGTTGGCATCCCCTGCTGTACTGATCTAAATTCTTGTCCTCTTAAAACTCCCATAGACATAGCTTGCTGTAGTTGAAGCATAGCTCCTTCTTTGGCTGCCCCTTCAGTTCCTGCTATAGTAAATTGTTTATTTGCCAATTCCATAAAACTTATTACTTCCTTGCTGCTTCCAAAGGTATCTTTTGCTGTTATTCCCATTGTTGCTGCTGCATTGGCAGTAGCAAAATAGTCCGCCCTGGATCTTTGAGCTGATTCAAAAGAGCTCTTTTAATATCTTCTGGATCCTCATTTGCTTTTGCCATTATATTTACTCTGGCATTCATTGTCGTTATCTCATCTGATAATCCTAAAAGTTTCTTCCCAAAGGTAATTCCTCCTAATGTTAAAGCTAATCTTTTTGCTTTTGCTATAAGTCCTTCTAATGGACCTCCACCTTCACGAAACCTATTATTGAGCTTACCAGCTTCATCTCCATTTTCTCTTATTTGATTTTCCAGTTCCTGCTGCCATCTTAATAAATCAGCAGAGGTTTGATTAAGTAAATTTTGAGATGCTTGGAGAGATGAGGTATCAATATTTATATTTGCATTATTTACTGCTCTAAGTGTAGATATAACATTATTCACTGAATTTACTATGTTCATAAGTGGTTGCGTCATACCATTCATAAGATTAATGCTTGCATTTATTTGTGCCATCCTATCCCCTCCTTATCTCTTTTTTCTATTTCTTTTTGATTTCTTTTCTTCTTTTTTCTCTTGTTCTACTTTCTCCAGTATACATGCATCTACAAATGCCCTTTCATTTTCTGGAAGGCTTAGATATACACTTGGCAGCATTTTTAATTTATGAAGGCAATAGTAGGCAAGATTTGCCTCGCTATCACCTTCCTTTATTAGTTTTTTGCCTGTTTAACCTTTTCTTGATATGTTTCAGTAAAACCATTTACCTCTTGAACTTTCATTAAAAGTCTCTGATATTCTCCAGCTGTAAACATGACTTCTAAAAGATCTACTTCATTTTTTACTTCATAGCTATCTTGAAGTTCCGCATTTCTCAAATCTGGTTCAGATATACATGTAGTCATCAGTAAGGCCATGTATTTATTAGTATCAAAATCTATTGCCCCACTTTTTAAATCTTTAATTTGAGATTGAGCTCTTAACTGAGCATCTAATTTTCCTGATATTGCTCTTATTTTAAATTTAGCTGGTTTTCCTTCTTCATCTAAAAATCTATCTGATGGAGCATACTCTATCACTCCTATTGTTTTTGCATTTCCTTTTAAAAATGTTGTTAAACTCATATTTCTCTCCTCCTATGCTATAAATCCATCTAATGGTTTAAATGTTTCTTGTATTTCAAAATCTTCAAATGTAAAATCGAAGTCCTCATCCAAATAATCTGCATCTGCATCAAATTTGGCTAATATTCCGCCATCTAAATTACAATCCTTAAATATTACTGTCTGTCTTCCTACTGCTGATGTAGGATCCTCATTTGTTACCATGATAGTGAAATAAGTATCTATCCCATCATTTTTATACTTTTCTAAAAGTTCTCTCATTACAGATTGATTGAAATGGCATGTCATCGATCCTGTTCCAGTCCATCCATTTGCTTTGTTTCCTTTTCCAGGTCTTCCAAGTATAGGAACTTCTGTTTTATTTTTTTCAAAAGTTGCTTCAAAAGTTATTGCCTGCATAAAATTATATCTATTTCCATCTATTGTAATATAGCATTCTGCTTCTGAACCACTTATAGCATCTTTTCCATGCATCGTTACTCTTCTCATTTACTTTCTACCTCCCTTTATACAACAACTACTGCCATATATAATTTTTCCATTACTCCCACAGGTTTTATTCTGTCATTTACTAAAACTGATACCTTGTCAGCTCCTTCTAAGACTGTAACCTCTTTAGGATTAAAATCTTCTATGGCTTCTATTTTCTCAAGCTCTTGATGATGAGCTGTTATATCTGTCCATAAAGCAACTCTTCCTGGATTATTATTTCTAGTCTTACCAAGATGTCTTTTATTAAACAAACTTGCTACATCCATTGCTACTTGATCCAATATTCTTATAACTTGATTTCTGTAAAAGTCTTCATTTTTATAAATACTCCAATTGACAAAACTGTTAATATCAGATAGAACTGCTATAGCATTATCAACTTGATGAAACATGAAGTGTCCTGCTTTCATTCCTTGTTCTAATTGTGTTTGAGTGTAATCTGTTTTTATTTTAAATGAACCATCATAATTTTTATTAGTTAATGACTCATTTATTGCACATCCTGCATTTGCCCCCACTAACCAATAAACTATTGAGGCTTCATTCTCTCCAGTGTCAGTACATGCATTAACTACATTGATTACTCCCTCATAATCAGCTTCATAATCATACAACACACACTGATACTTAACTCCTACTTCATCTCTCATTCTTTTAGTATGCTCTGCATACAACTGTTTGGTTACTTTATCTGTAACAGCTGCTCCTATAGAGTTAAATCTATATTTTTCAGATTTTTCTAAGAAAGTTTGATGGGAAAGTCCTGTAGAATCTGTTCCATTTGTTCCACCTGTTAATGGTATTCCTGCTGTAACTTCTAAAGTTGCTTCTTTTTTCCAAACAACATAATCATTGTCTTTTAACTCTGCTGCTGCAGCTACAGTTTGTGTATCGACTAAAGAAATTCCAATATATGTAGATACATCAAATTTTTCTTCTTCATCCACACTATCAGCAATTATAACTTTTATATCATTTCCTCTTACTCCTGCATATTTAGCTGTAGCAAAAGTATTTGAAGCTTTTACTCCTCCTGATCCATTTAATCTAAAACAGTATACTGTTTTAGCATTTTGAAATATATCTCTGAGTGCTTTCATTTTGTCATGTGTGTATTCATAACCAAAATACTTCATACTATTTGTTTGAAAATCTGAGTTTTCAACAGTGAATATTTCATTCTCAATTCCCCAGTCCAAATTAAATCCCATACACGCATACCCTCTATCAGCAATATTTACATATGCTGCCGCTGCACTTACAAAGTTAATATAGGTACCTGGAAGTACCTTGTTTTGAGTTAACCATGTTCCTCCTCCAAATGCCATTTATTTCACCCCTTTTTTTAAATAGTCATCTATTATCTTTTCTACTTCTTTAAATGAATATTTCTTCTCTTCTTCAAGTAGCACTTTTAATAGAATTTTTTTACTTTTATATTTCTCACTATTCACTAAAGAATTTTTAGTAAATTTTTTCTCTTCTACAATAGTTTCTTTTATTTCTTTTGCCACTATATTTCCTCCTTACCCTTTTGTTTGATAATTCCCATTTAAAATTTCCATAAATGCTTCTTCTGGTATTTCCAAATAAGCAAAGAAATTGTAATCAACAAATAAATTCAATACCCCATCAATTATTCTATAACTTCTGTTTGTCCCTCTAAGTTTATTTGTTTCTTCTTCTCCAATTTGCTCTATAAATTCTAAAGCTCTCATCATTCTTTCAGCTATAAAATACATATTTTCATTTGATATTTTATCTTCTTCAGGAAAATACTGAACCACAAAGGATTGATTGAATTTATATCTTCTGTTTAAAAACTGCTTTTCTGTTGCATTTATTCCTTGTATAAAAAAACAAGGCTCTTTAAAATCTTGTGGTATTTGTTCCATATATATTTGATATGTATCTTTAAACTCATCTGATAAAGCTTTTCCTATACCTGCTATAATTCCATTCATCATCTAAACCGCTCCCTGAACAATTCTGTCAGCTTTTTTCTATAATTACATTTAGATTCTCTGATAGCTCTTTTTCTGAGATAGTAAGCATAAAGTGCCCTTGTACCCAGCCTTTGTGATTTCTTGTTCTGTGCCCAAACTCCACATAAGATGCATATTCTACTGAATTAAATATTTCCACTGAATAGGTTTCACCAGACTTAATAACAGGTCCTATATCCCATCCTCTTCTCAAAGTACCACCAGTTTTACTTGATGTACTCTGCATAACTGTTTTTGTTCTTCCTGTATCAATTCTTCTCTTCTTGGGCTTTCCATTCCTTGTTGTTTCGCCTTGAATTACCTCATATCTATAAATCTTTTTAGTGACTGGTATTTGTTTTCCATATATCCCAACAGGAGTTCTTTTAATTACTTTCCTCAGTAATCTTGCTGCTATCTCATTTGCAAGCTCCACTATCACCCATCTTGTTTCTTCTGCCAATTTTTCTAATTGCTTTGAAAAGTTTTCAAGTTCTTTAAAATTTATTTTAACTGCATTACCCATTATGCATATTCCTTTACTAGAGTTAAAATTATCTCTTGATGAGTACTATATATAGCTGGAGTTCCACTATTTTTATATTCTGTAGTCCTTCCATTTCTAGTTATAACTATTTTAGAACCTTCTTTGATAAGCAGTTCTGGAGCTATGAATAGTTTTATCTCCTGAGAAATCTTATTATTACTCTCAGTTTGATTAGTAGGGGATATAGTTTTAAATGATATCCTGCATTGTTGATTCTTAACTACTAAATTATCATCTGTAGGCTTTGTAATTTTTGTTTTAGGGTCTTTTATCATGCCACTCTCATAAATATTACATGTATCATCATAAAGCTTTTCTATTGACTTTCTGCAAGCTGCTATATACTTTTCTTTTCTTGTCATCTTGACATCCTCCTAAGCCTTATTAGTTCTCTGTCTCTTCCAAACATTAAATAGCTTATTGCAGCATTTAATCTCTGTTCATCACTACTTGCTGTTCCTTCTCCTAGATTTACACTTGTATCTCCTAATTTTACCTGATTAACTAGAAGTAATAAGTCATAATCTTCTGGTAGCTCTCCCGTAGTTTTCTTGAGGTTTATATACTCTCCTGCTGCTTTATCCACCCATATTTCAAAAATAGGAGTAGGGAATGTATCAGCAGTATAATCCTGATTGGTTATATTATTTATGCTATTGAGAGATTTATTTATGAGGTATTCTAATATGTCTTCATCTTCTGTTGATACTGTTATTTTAAACATTTTCAATCTTAATTTTACTGCTTCAGCTATTCCCATGATTCCCTCCTATTTTTCTTCTTTAGCCTTTTGGTATTCTAAAATTTTTTCTATTTTCTCATTTTTGTTTTTGCAATTAGAAATATCTACTCCCTCTCTTGCTGCTAACTCATCTATATCAAGAGCAGCCATTCCCTCTAAAGCTTTTTTAGTGTACATTTCTTTTTCTGTTGCTGTTTCCTCTGCTGTTACTTCTTCTTTCTCCTTTTCATCAATTGCTGCTTTTTCTACTACTTTCTCATTATTTACTACAGTATATCCGTGGTCTTCAAACCATTTTATCAATCTTATATCTTCTGTTTCTCCTACTCCATTACAAAAAGATACACTGGCAGAAACTCCAGTGTATTCTTTGTTAGGACATATTATTTTAGCCATAATTTTCCTCCTACTATTGAACTTTGATTTTTCTTAATACTCCTGCTGCCTTTGTTGTTTTTAATACAACTGCAGCTAGTGCTTCTACTTCTCCAGTTTTTACTGCTCCAGCAGTATTATAATCAGGCAACCATGTTTTGATGAATTGTCCTGGAGTAGTTACTGCATGAAATCCATCTAATCCAAATCTTATAGCATACAAAGATGTTTCTCCTGTAGATGTATCAGTTTTAACTACTGGATCATTAGTTCCTGCTTTCGCTCCTAAATCCACTAAAGGAATTGTATTGTATGATTCCACTTGTTGACCAAAATCATTTTTTGTTACTTGATACATTCCTGCTCTTCTTGCACATGCTCTTATCTTAGCAATAAGCTTTGTATTTCCCCCAATCATTGATGGAGTTCCATCTAATCCCATAAGAAATTCATCCAATACATCCAAAAATTCTTTCCAGTTAGTATCTACTGCTGCTGATGTAGATAAATCTATTGGAGCTGTTGGAACAACTTCTGTTGATGACCCTGTAAGAGCTTTATCAAGTCCGTCAAATGCTTTGTTATCTACTGCACTATCACCATTGATTACATTTTCATTAAATAGTGCTGATGCAGCTTTAATCTTTTGCTGCATTTGCAGTGTTACTTCACTTATAATTCCTCCCATATCAGCTATTACTCTATCTATTTGGAATGCTCCTCCAAATATTTTTATATCAGCTGTATGTCTTTCTTTTTCCACTTCTTGAGCTGTATACTCTGTGTTTACTTCTCTAAAAGTTGCTGTTGGTTGTGTTTTTAATCTTGTGTATGCGTATGTAAGAGTTGCTCCTCCTCCAGTTGGTGATACACAATCATCCCACGGAATGTTAGCCATTATGAAGTTGCTTTTTGCAAATTCATCTATTACTCCCATTTGTAATGCATCTTGTACATTTAATTTTGCTTGTGCTAATGTTACTGCCATTTATATCTCCTCCTTAATTTTTATTAAATACTCCAGCTAAAGCTGTTGCTACTGCATCTCCTAAACTTGCAGGAGATGTTACTGTTTCTCCTGGTGGTGTTACTCCAGGTACAAATCCTTTAGGAACTGTTTTTTCTTTTGTTTGAGTTTCCTCAAATAAATATGCATCTGTTTTTTTAATAGCTTCTAACTGCTCTGTAAGTCCTTCTAATGTTCCATCATCTTTTAGTTTGATTTTTTCACTAGCTAATAAAGCTTTTATTGCCTTATTATTTTTAACCTTTGCTCCAGATAAAGCTAAATCAAGTGCATTAGTTTTTTTCAAATTAGACAACTCTGTTTTATACGTTTCTTCTTTTGTTTTATTCTCATTTTGCAAAGTTTCTATTTGCTTTTTCAGTGTTTCCACATCTCCAGTTGATTTTTTTAAATCTTCCAACTGTCTGTCTCTTTCTGCTACTGAGGTTTCTAGTTGTTTTACTTTGGTTTCAACTTCATCAAATTTTGTTTTTTCCACATAGCCTTCTAGCTCCTTCTTAGATTCTCCAGCAATTTTAATTGCTAATTCTTCAGTAACTCCTAAAGCTTTTAATTGTTCTTTAGTCATTTATTTTTCCTCCTTATTTACTTTTATAAAAATAAGAGCAAGGTATGCCATATGCATGTTGTCCATACCCAGCTCCTAGTATTGAATACTCAAGCTCTTTGATTCTTCCATGGTGTATCACTTCTGCTGTTCATTTTTTACTTTTGCCATTTCTTTCTCTAATCTTTCCTACAAAATATCCTGCTACACCTCCTATTACAATTCCTACAAACACCAATCCTGCTACTGTAAATCCTGATGTCATCATTTTAATCACTCTCCTATTTTTATAATTTTATACATTTATTTTCCCATTTCTTGTAGACATCCAAATACATTTCTTTTTTGTCACCATTGAATGTAACTTCATAATACATTCCATCACTGACAGTCGTACTCAATAGAGCTTTATTGTTTTGTAAAGTCTTACAGCTCCAAACAACAAACACATCATCCTCTGAAAGTTCAAATTTATCAGTCTTTTCAGAGTTTCCATTAAAATAATTTACTATTTCCTTTTTACATAATGTTATAAATTCTTTCGAATCCATTTTTATTCCTCCTTAAATTTTGGTATTAAAAAAGCACCTAGATTTCTCTAAGTGCTTAATAATCAATTATTGTTTCTATATCTTTTGTATCTTCTAAGTTTTCAAGAGATTCAAGAAGTTTCATATGTTCATTAAATATTCTCTTCTCTTCTTCTGTAGCTCCCTTTTTCAATCTTATTTTTCCTTGAGAATCATACTCAATTTTCTCTTTTAGTTCCATAGGATATTCCGTTAACATCATTTCATCAACTCCTTGATAAGTTTCATCACTTCTGATTTTACTAAATCTGGTATTTCTTTTTTATCATCACACCCAATACATTCTGCCAATGCTTCTTTTGTATTTTTAGCTCCATATTTTGAGATAAAGTTCTCAAGATTGGCTTTATTCATTTTTAAACCTTTACTTTTAAATACTCCAGATAAAATCTTCTTAGATAGTGTTCCTTTTGCACACGCTTTCCACGGGTCTATTAATCCAGCAGTAGAAGTTGTAAGATTTTTTAAATCTATCTTTGCCATTTTTAAATTTAAGGCATATTCAATCATATGTCCTAATTCATGTCTCACTATTCCACCTACACCATCTTTTGGTGTCCACCATCCAGTTTGTACAGATCGGTCTATCATTTTTAAAATTTCATTTTGATTGCCTATGTGTTTAGGATTTACATTTAAAGATCTGATAATTTTTCCATTTTCTTTCACTTCCATTGCTGCCCATGCTGGGGCTTTGGTTTTAGTACTGATATTAAAATCTGTAATGAAATCTTTTAGTACAGGATAGTCTTCATATGATTTTTTAAGTGACCCATGAATTTCTTTTAAAACACCTATTTCCACATTTTCACTATCAACTTTTTTAAATCCAAAATCTTCTTTCATCCTCTTTATAAAATCATCTTTTGTTTTTATTTCTATTATACCATTTTCTTCATTGTCTTTCACATATTTTTCTTTCCAATCTTTATATTTCATATTCTCTGGAACTTTATATGTTTTCCCATCTGTTCCCCTAGCTATTCTTTCTGCATCAAAATTTTCAGGAAACCATGGAGCCGTAGTAGTTCTACACCAAACATGAAAAGGTGGAGCTGTTACTCCTACTTGATAATCTTTCATATCAAATACTTTTCCATCCATTTCCTGACATATTTCAGATGTTTTACTATCTAAAGTTGCCACTATTTCATATTTACTCAAGTTTAATGCCTTAAATGACTTTTCTCTGGCCTGTGAAGAATATGCAGCTGATTCTGTCATTACCAGTCTAGCTGCTACACTCTTTTTTATATTAAATTCTTTAGTGATAGAAGATATAAGCTTATCTGGAGCTTCCCCTCTAATAAAGTTTTGAGTAAGTCCTGTGTGTAAAGTATTAATCAGTTTTGTCTTATCTTCCCAAATTCTTTCTGAAAAGTTCTTGCCATCTGCTGCCCAAGGTTTATGAATAATAGCATTAACTTTATTTGTATCAAGTCTATTTAGTGACCATCCTACCCCATTTCCTTTCTGTATCTCGTAAGCTGTGTGGTAATATGTTTCTCCATAGGTTCTTACAAGATAATTCTGCATTTCCTTGTCTCTTATTCCATAGATTCCCTCAACTTCATTCTGTATTTGAATTTTTAGAGCTTCTAATCTGGAGATATGAACCCTTGCTGATGCATTCTCAAGTTCTTTCATCCAAATGGGAGAAATAGCATTAGTTTCTCCAGCTTTTATGTACTCTTTTACACTCCACTTAAATTCTGCAAGTTCTCTAGCTGATAGCATTCTTTTAGCTTCTAATAGACTAACATTGTTGTTCTTTGCTATTCTCATATACCAATCATTTATATCTCTTTCTATGTTTCTAAGTGCTATATCATATTGCTGTTCTATTCTTCTTGCATATGCTCTGGCATCCTTATTTATTCTTTCTTCTTCCTCTAAAAACCTTTCTTGCCAATAACTACTCTTCTTTGTCATCTGGATCACCTAGATTTTTAAAAACCTCTGGATACACTTCCATTTTTTCTTCTTTTTCCTTTTTCATCCTTTCAAGTTCTGCTTTTGGATCTGCTACAAATGGATGCATTGATACAAGTGTTTCTTCAGATATAATTCCTACAGATTTTGCTATATTCTCTATTGTCTGTCCTTCATTTACAAGAACATCTCTATCAAATATAACTTCTAAAGTAGGATCCTTATCTTTTCTCATATGAACATTTACAAACCATAGCAACTGTTCAAAAGAAGCTTGAAATTCTGTCTCCATATTATTTGCATCTAAATCTATATCTGCATACATGGATTGTATGTTCATCTGATTAGGATTATTTGACATTCTGTCATCCTTAGCGTCAAATCCTCTCCCATTTTCTATAATAGCTTTTTTAAGCATTTCTAATATTGTTTTATAGTTTTCTGAGTTTACCTCAACTTGAAGGGTTTTAACATCTCCTGATATTCCTTCTACTGCATTAACTTTAATAATCCCATCTTGTAAATCCCTTCTGAAATCTGCTGGATCTTCTCCACCAAAATTTACTAAAACAAATATTGTATTTCTTATATCCTCTGTAACATTGTCTTGAAAATTAGATACTATTGTATTAATAGCATCCTGTAAACTTTTTACCCTCGCTATAAGAGGTATTTCCTGTTGATTATATCTGAATGGTATAAAAGGGATTTTGGCCCAGTTAAAAGGTTTTTCCTCTTCTCCTTCTGTAAAAATTACATAAGGGATGTTCTCACATTCCAATGAGCACACCCCTCTTTTTCTAACATATCTATCTATTCCATTCTTTTTATACACTTCTACTTTCTCAATGGTTTCATAAGTTCCAAGTACAGCCTCTTTATATACTCTTATTACCATTTCCAGTTCTTCTTTATCCTTATCTTTATAAATTGGTAATATTTCAGAAGGTTCAAACTGCCTCAATTTGAAATTACCTTCATTGTCATAGTATGGGTGTAACCACCCTACACCATTGTTCAGAGCATTTTCAGTTAAATATTTGAATTTTCTATGAAAATTTTTATCAAATATTTTTTGTAATTCTTCTGCGTATTTCTCATCTTTGCTTTTAAAAGAAATAGGTTTTCCCACTAAGTAATTAACTTTCTGATCCACAAGTTTACTATACTGATTATCAACTATTTTATGATTTACCAAAGCAAAATTTTCAACTAAATCTCCTTTTTCATTTCTAACCAGTCTTTTTTTATTGAGAATATCCTGTTTTCCTCTGTAGTATTCCTCTCCAGTAATCATCATCTTCCTAGACTTTGACATTTCCCAGTTCTGAATTAATTTTTCTACATAACTTCTCTCCACCTTCTTTTCCACCTTCTCTTTACTTTTAGAAAATAATTTTTTTATCCACTCAAACATATTTCACCTTCTTTATTTTTACCACCCAAATCTTTTTGCATTATTGTTTTTCTCGGCTATTCCTGACAGTGTATCTGGTCCATCATCATGCTTGTTTTTTCCTTCTTTTTGATAGCTTAAAATAGCCTTTGCAAATTCTGGCCATCTATCCATCCAATTTTTAGGAAAATATATATGGTCCATTACCCATGTACTGTTTGAAAGTATTCTAGCTTGCTTATTCTTTGATTGATGAAACCAGTTTATCTTAGTTTTATTACTTCTATACTTTTCTCTTAAAATCCTTTCTACTGACCTTGCAAAGCCTCTACCTCCATTGTTACTTTCTATGTCTGCCTCATTAACTCTGTAATCATATAGACTATTAGCCAATAAAGGTTCTGTTACTTCCATAGGCTCTTTAGTGTAAATGACATCTAATACATATGCTTCTTTCTCATATACTCCATAGTTAATCGAGCATAGATAATCTGATCCTGTGTCTGCTGTATCTGTATAGTTTTTAATAGTTGTAAATAGCAGATTCCCATTTGCATCTTTTGGTAGAGCTTCATAGGTTTTTATATTGCTGTATAATCTTCCTTTAAGGTCAATAGGCTCTTGCTGGTAGTTGGCACTTGCTATCTCTGGCCCCATGGCTCTAATTATGCTTTTGTATGCTTTATAATTTAATACTTCATCACATAGCATAGTTCCATCATCCTGCAAAGCTTTCTTTGTTATATGTTTTACTTTTTTTCCTTCTTCTTTGTAATATTCCAATGCTCTTCCTGCAAGATCTTCACTTGACCACCTTGTCATAATAATTATCTGCTTTCTTTTTCCTTCCAACCTTGACAGCATTGTTTTTGTAAACCAATCCCAATGACTGCCAAGCTTATTCTCATTGTAAGCCTCTTCAGCATTTTTAATAAGGTCATCTATTATCAACAAAGAACACCCAAATCCTGTAGCTGTCCCAGTAGGAGATGTAGCAAGATAATTATTTCTTCCATTTTCCAAACTCCAAAGGTTCATAGCTCCATCACCACGTTTTATTCTTACATTTGGAAATATGTCAGAAAATACAATTTTATCTTCATCTGCTTTTATTTCCTGAATATCACCTCTTACATCTTTTGAAAATTCAGTTGATAGAGTTTCATTATATGAACCTGCAATAATCTTTTCTGTCTGGTCTTTTCCTAATATCCATTCTACAAATAACCCAGCTGTTCTTGACTTCCCATGTCTAGGCGGAAGATTAATAATGAGTACTTCATCATCTCCCTCATAAAACTCCTGCATATTATCACACAAATCTACCAAATATTTTCTATCTGGTTTATAAAAGTCTGGAGCTTTTAAATGGCAATAAAAAAAGAACTCACGCCTTGCAAGTTCTAGTTTAGCTTGTTTTATAATTTCATCATTACTTATTTTCATTGAAAATCACCTTTTTTAGTTCCTCAGTTGACAGCCCCGAAAAAGGATTTGATACATTCACTTGACCTTTTACTTCAAGCTTATCATTGAACAGCCCTAAATGCCTTCCTAACATCTCCAGAGCCTTCTCTTTGTTGTAGAATGTAACTTCTATTCCAAATTTAGTTTCTTTGGCTCCTGATATACAAGCTTTCTGATCTTCTGTAAGTTCATCAAAACTTTTTATTTTAAGGCTTCCAGAGGCAACTTTAACTATTGAAGTTCTATCTGTAAATGCTAGTCTAGCTAACTCTTTTACTACTTTATCCTGAGTTACTTCTGTTCTTTTTTCTCTATCTTTCATTCTTTTTTCAATTTCTGATGCAACCTTAGTATTTCTTAGCAATTTACTTCCATTTACTGCTGCTGTCTCATCACTTTTGATATTTGGATATGCCTTTTTATATGCTCTTGTAGCATTCAAGTCTACCAAGTATTCATCTACAAATATTTTTTGATTCTTAGTCAAAATATCACCTCCTATTTTTAAAAATTGCCACTTTTTTGAAAATAACAATTAAAAAAGAGAACCATTTTACTGATTCTCTAATTTTCTAATAATTATATTTTTAAAATCCAAAACTGCTTTTGCTTGTATATAATACCCTAAATTTATCATTATATTAACTGAGGATATAGAATTTGATTTCATATCTATCTCTTTTTCTATTATTTCACCAGTTGCATTATATGTTGGTCCTGCAAATAAAATTCCTAAAAAGATTAATCTACTCCCTATAACTATTCCTTTAGAATCTCTATAACTTCCTTCATTTAAAATAAAAATTGGTGATCCTGAAGAACCAGGAAAGCATGCCATATCAACCAATGCTATTCCATTCTTATTGAATGATAAAGCTGGATGAGAGGCTGTATATCCTTTTCTGAATATTGGTAAATTGTTAATTTCATCATGTAGTCCAATAGGGTATCCAATCATAGTTACTTCTTCCAAAGCCTCTAAATTACTTAAATTTTCTTTTATCATTTCTTCATCTATATAACTAATTGCTACTTCTTTTTGATAAAATTCCTTTATATAATTTAAAACTGGAGCAATGAAAGCAAAACATAAATCATATTCTTCATGAAAGACCCAATCAAGTTCTAAAGCTAGAGATAAATTTTCTTCGGATACTTTTCCATCAGCCCATATATGGAATGAAATCTGAATTTTCTCTTTAGTATTATGATTGACAACATGCTTATTAGTTAATAAAACAGGTACTTCTTTATCATCACCTACTTTAAATTTAAAGAAAAAACCAGTCCCACTTCCATTAATTGTATTTATTTTTACTGTTGATAACATCAACTTCTCTGATATACCACTATAACTTATCATTTATTTCAACTCCTCAATATAATATTTACATTTATTATACCAAAGAAAAAATAACTAATCAAATCCATTTAAATATAAAAAGGCCAAAGGATTTTCTCCCTTGACCCAAATCTATATTTTATATAATAGCACACCTTGACACTATCATTCACTATCATTTTTATAAAATTTAAAATTTTCTAATGCTCTACCATGAATTCTGTAAGTGTGACTAAGGGAATAATGTATTTTATCAGCTATTTGGTCCCATGAAAGATTAAGAATATATTTACTTTCCATTAAAATTTTCTCATCTATATTCTCTATTCTTTCTAATTCTGATAATAATTTTTGCTGAAAGTCGTTGAGTTTATATAATTTATTTTTTATTTTATTTTCAAGTTCTATTACTTTATTCATCCTATTGACTATACCACTATCATCTTTAACAGGTCCGCCTTGAACCTTTTCTGAATTTTGCAAAGCTTGAAGTCCATCAAGATTACTTTTAAGTTCTTCCAATATTTTTTTATCATGTTCTATTTCTCTTTTTAACTTAAACCCTTGTCTAAGATATTCCTTTTTTGTCATTTTGTTTCACCTCTTTTAATCTCTCATAACACATGGCATCAAAATATATTCATACATATTTTCTTCATGGATATGTATTTGTGAATGTGTACTGATAAAACCTATTTCCACATACTCATTTTTTACTCTTTTTAAATATGTTGCCAAATACTTATTATTTAAACATATTTTTATTTCTCCGTCTGCTTTAGCTTCTATGCTGTTATGATAGTTATCTGTCTCACTTTCAGCAGATATTTCTAAACAATCTTTATATACTTTTAAAACAACCTTATCAGATACATTTTTTGCTCCTTCTAATTTTCTTAAAAACTCTGCTGTTTTTATTTTAGCTTTAACTACTGGTTTTATAGAAATTAAATCATCATATTTGGGATAGGCTAGTGTATTTTGTTTGAATTGAATTCTAAACTTATCTGTTTTCAACTCTACATCTGTTCCAGCCATTCCTGCTATACCTATTTGCTTAATTTTAGCAGCTTTTAAAGCTTTTATTATATCTAGTGGTATACTACATGTTATATCTGTATCTATTGAACTTTTATACACTCCTAATCTATAGCTGTCACTACATACAATCTCTCCTTTATGCAGGTGTATTCTATTGAGTGCATCATTGTCTTTTGGTATAGTCTTTCCAATATCTTCTGCTAGTTGAAAAATTTTATCTATATCATCTTTATTTAAAATATTGCTCATTATTATTTCCTCCTATATTTGTCTATTCTTACTTTCAAACTTTCTAATAGCGCTTCTTGAACATCTCCTTTAGTATTCAGTGCTTTTATTACATCCTCATCTCTTGTGTCCTGAACTACTAAATGGTGAACTATAACTTTCTCTTTCTGTCCTTGTCTGTGTAATCTCTTATTAGCCTGCTGATATAATTCCAAGCTCCAGTTAAGGCCAAACCATATAACATGGTTTCCACCCTCTTGTAGATTAAGTCCATAGGCACTGCTTGCTGGATGTGTAAGCAATATATCTATTTCTTTTTTATTCCATGCATCCTGGTCCTCAACTGTTTTAAGTATCCTTACTTTTAACCCTGTTTTCTTTAAGGCTTCCTGCAACCTTGCAAGGTCATGTTGAAAGTTATAAAATACTAAGGCTGCTTTTCCATTAAGTTTTTCTATAAGTTCCATAAAAGCTTCTATCTTACAGTTGTGTACTTCATGTATTCCCCTATTCTCATCATAGATGGCACCATTGGCCAGCTGCATAAGTTTATTTGATAAAGCTGCTGCTGATGTGACATCTATTGTCTTGTCCTCAAGCTCCAGGATCATCTTTTTTTCAAGTTCTTCATACTCTTTCATAGCTTTACTATCTAAAACTACTGGAACATTGTTAAAAGTGATATCAGGCAGTTGTAGATAGTCTTCTGCTTTCATACTGATACAGATATCTGATATCTTTTCCTGAATACTTTCTGCTGCTCCTTCTTTGAGATCATATTTGAATATTACATTTCTATCTCTTTGTCCAGGGTCAAAATATCTTTCTCTGTAGTGACTTATAAATTTTCCTAATCTTTCTCCCTGGTCTAGTAAATAAATCTGTGCCCACAAATCCATTAATCCATTTGGTGTAGGTGTTCCTGTAAGTCCTACAAATCTTTGTATATGCTTTCTTACCCAAGTAAGTGCTTTAAATCTTTTGGCTTGATGTGATTTAAAACTACTGAATTCATCCACTACAACCATATCAAATGGCCAGTTATTTCTCGTATATTCAACCAACCACACTACATTCTCTCTGTTTATGACGTAGATGTCTCCTGGCGTATTTAAAGCTTTTATTCTTTTTTGGCTGCTCCCTAATATCGGCACTATTCTAAGCAATTTCAAATGGTCCCATTTTTCTGCTTCTTTACTCCACGTAGCTTCTGCCACTTTCTTGGGTGCTATTACCAGGACTTTATTTATTAAAAATCTATTGAACCTAAGATCTGCTATAGCTGATAATGTTATAACTGTTTTTCCAAGTCCCATATCTAACATAAGCCCTAATTTATCATCAGTCAGCATTCTGTCTATGCAGTATTGCTGATACCCATGAGGTATGAATTTCATTAGCACTACCTCCTTTTAGTAATCCCCTATTCTTCTTTGCATATCTTGTATAAAGCAATCTACTTTGAATTTTGAATCTACGATATATACATCAAAGTCTAATTTCTGTATTCTTGCTATTTGCCTGTCTTGGATAGCTGTTGTCTTTCCTCCAGGTGCTTTAAGTTCCACAAAAGCCACTACTCCACACGGTAACAAAACCAATCTGTCTGGTACTCCTGAATTACCTGGACTTGTAAATTTATATGCTATCCCTCCTAGCTTTTTAATTTCTTCTCTCAAGTATTTTTCTATTTCTTTTTCTCTCATATTTTTCTCCTAAAATTTTAAAGATAAACAAAGGTCACATGTACGCGTATAGACATATATAATCATGGCGTATATGTATGTGTATAGGCGAAATATACACCTATACACCCTATAATTTATATATTTTATATTATATATATAAAATTATGTTTACTATGTTTACTTAATATATGAAAGTATCATAAATTCTAAGTTTTAGGGTAAACAAACCCATAAACAAAGTAGGAAACATTGATTTTTCTATGTTTACTCAGAGGGGTAAACAAACTTTCAAAAATTCCACTTTTTCGTCTATGCTTGGCGGTACTTCTTCTTAAAAGTGTCCGTATTATAGTAAAAAATAAATCTTTGTTTACCCTTTTCTTATAAACCCTCTTTGTGTTCCATAAGGTCCGAATCTTAAAAAAGATTTACATTTTTGCCAATTTTCTAGGCCCGCCACAATTGCATTTATCTCCATAGAATTTCTTCTTTGAATATTTTTAGGATCCCCTTTTAAACATTCAACCCATATTTCTAAAGCACATACTTTAGTTCTCTTTATTGTTTTTGCATTTTCTTGTGTAAAATCTCCACTCATTATTGCTTTTCTATAATTTATATCCAAAGTATTCCAATTTTCAGGAATTTCTTTTTCTAAAAATACTTCTATTAGCCCTTCTAAAGAGTTTGTTTCTTTATGTGCTTTTTGCTCTTCCTCTGCAATCTTTTGTGCTTCCACAGATAAAAGCAAGTCTTCCCCTAATTGCCAGTAGCAAAATGCTTCAGCCCACAACTGATCTACTTCAACTCCCAATTCCTTAAATACTGATTTTTGAGGACTTACTATTCCCACATCTACAGGCCAAAATCTTCTATCACCAGTACTATCTCTTAAAAAATCGCTGCTGTTTGTAGTTCCAAAGAATATACACCTTCTAGGAAATTTTTCTGTTCTTCTTCCATAAGCTTCTCTGAATATATCCTCCACTTTACTTAAAAAGAGTTTTACGGAATTTAATTCACTCCTATTCATAGATGCAAGCTCACCTATTTCATTTATCCATGTTCCCTGGATAGTCTCACTTGCATCTTTACCCTCAAATGTTTGTAAACTATCTGAAAACCAATTTTTACCAAGCATTCTTAAAAAAGTACTCTTTCCAATTCCTTGTGGCCCTGAGAGTATAGGCATCTGGTCCCATTTAACATATAATCCCATTGCCCTTGCTACTGCTGCTACCATTGATTTTCTCATTACTTCTTGAGTATATACATTATTTTCAGCTCCTAAATAATCGTGTAATAAAGTATCTACTCTCTTAACTCCATCCCATTTAAGCTCTTCAAGATATTTTTTAACTTTATTTATTTTGTATTTGTGACAATATGCAAGAAGTACATCATCAATTTTCTTATCTCCAGTAATTCTGTAAACTGTTTCTAAATAAGTTCTTAACTCTGCATCATCTACATCTTTCCATAATCTTTCTTCATCAGTTTTATTCCAGGGTAAAGCTCCTGTTACTATTCCTCTATTTGAGAATTCATCATATACCATCTTTCCTTTTAGCTGTAAGTCGTTTTCAAGTATTATCGATATATTTTCTCTAGTTTTCTCTATCTGTCCTGAATTCTCATTTCTTTTTAATTTTTTCATCCATTCTATTTCTTCTCCATCTTCTGGATCCAAATCATAGAAATCATTTTTTACACTTTCGCTTCTTTCTTTATCTAGTATCTTTATAACTTTTTCATCTTTTAACATTAATTTATTCATAGCTGTAAAACTTGGTAATTTTGCTGTTGGTGTTCCTTCCTTAGCTTCATCATCCAAGTCTTTAAACTTATGAAGTCTTACAAGATCAAAAGCATTGCAAAGTTTCATACTAGCTGGATCAGTTGCATGATGGCTGTATAGAAATAACCCATCCTCATATAAAATAGCTCCACCAAATGTACTTCCACCTGTAAAAGTCAATCTATCGCTATTCTCATGTATCTCATATGCATCAGGAATAAATTTTTCTATTGCTTCAATTATTGTATAGCTCCTACAAAATGCCCCTATTATCCCAGTTTTCTCTAATGGATTTTCTTGTTTTTTTCTTAAACTGGCAATTGTTTTTTCACTTCCTGGAACTTGTGGCCATTCTGCCACATCCTGCCAGTCTTTATACATTCCAAGTATCCCATCTACATTTAAAAAGGCTTTATCTTCATATGCATACACATAGCTGCTATCAATGCTACAGCTTGGCCAATACATTAATCTAGTCACTTGAAAGGTAGTAGGGTCGCATAATGCAATCCCTATCATACTTGCTAGTTTTCTTGCTGCTGGCTCATACTCATCAGGAGTTAATGTTCTATCCCCTGGAATAAGTATTCTTAATCTAGGTTTGTAATCACTATGTTTTCTAGTTGAATACACAGCATAAGCACACCCTAATCCACCAATCTTCTTTAATACTTCTTGTGTTTGCCCTGCTTCAATATTATCTAAGTCTAGCGCTATTATGTCTCTTCCTGATGCTCCTTTTTTTCTATTATTATCTATAAGTTCTCCACCAACAAATCCCCCTACATCTTTTAAATTATCCTGTTTACTCTTTGGATATTTTAAATATTCCTCCAAAGTTTCAGGAGATCTTACTGGTGTTTTTAACTTTTCTATCAACTCTGACCAGTATATTTTCTGCTTGGTCCATATCACAGCAAACCTGCTACCAGCTGAACTGATGGTTATTTCTCTATCAAATTTCAACTTGGCCACCTCCTTTCTTAGTCATTAAATTTATCTGCATAACTTTTATACTCTCCAACTTTCTTTAATGATGTTACTTTACTAGCGCATGTTCCAAGTGTTCTACCTAAACAAAGAGCAATATCTTTGCTTCTCATTCCTTTTTGCCTTCTCTCCCACATGCCACATAAATATATTAAATCTTTTACTTTCCAAGGTTTTTTATGGTTATAATGTAATTCTGGAGTAAACACCATTCTTTTATTTGATTTTGTATAAACATACCCATCTTTTTATAAGTTTCAGCCATAATTACACCTCTAGTCTTTCATATAATAACCACTTTCAAATCCAGCAGCCTTTAATAATAATCCAGGAGCCCACTCTATAGGTTGCCCCATTAATTCACATACTTTATTTAAATCAACATTAGGATCTGCATCTATTACTGCTTCATCATGGATATGCATAACAGTTTGCAGCCCTTCAGTTTCTAATCTCTTTAAAGTTACTGCCAAGCAATCTCTTGATATTGCCTGTACTATATTCTCCACAAGTTTTCCGCCATATGTTTCTTGCACTTCCCATTTTTTAGTAGTTTGGTTAACTCCAAAATAATGTAATGCATTACTGCCAAATCTATTCTCTTTTAAATGTGGTTTTGGATAATAAAGCTTTCTTCCTGATGGAAGTTTTATAGTCAGAAAATCTTGGTCATAAATAAGATCTATTTCCCTACTGAAAATAATCCCTTTCAAGCCTTGGGTTTCTCCTGTTTCCATAAGCTTTATAACTGCATTTTCTATCCCATACCATAAATCTGTTATCCTTTTATTTGCATTTCTCCATCTTCTTACTACATCTGGTAGTTCTTTTTCTTCTAACCCCATATCTAGTGCGCCCATGGCTATAAGTGCACCTGAGCTTCCACCATATCCCAGTGCTAGTTCTGCTACTTTTCCTTTTTGTCTTAATGCATACTCAGGATTACCTTTTTTAATCAGTTCTATAGGTACTCCAAACATTTGACTTGCTGATGCTTCATAGATTTTTCCATGTGTGGCAAATACTTCCTGTCTCCACTGTTCCCCCGCTAGCCATGCTATAACTCTTGCCTCAATGGCACTAAAGTCTGCTACTACAAATTTATGTCCCTCTGATGGTACAAAAGCTGTTCTTATAAGCTGGCTTAAAGTATCAGATACATTTCCATATACTAATTTTAAAAAATCAGCATCCTGGCTTTTTACTATCTCTCTTGCATAATCTAAAGTTTCTAAATAATTTCTAGGTAAATTCTGAACTTGGACTAATCTACCTGCCCATCTTCCTGTCCTGTTGGCTCCATAAAATTGTAATAGTCCTCTTATTCTTCCATCAGGACATATTGCTTCTTCCATGGCCACATACTTCTTTATACTGGTTTTAGCAAGCTCCTGGCGTATTTCTAATACTCTTACTGCTTCTTTATCTTCTAAACTCCCTATAAGCTCTGATACAGTTCCTTTTTGAAGGTTTTCTATATCTTGGCCAGTTTTTTCTTTTAACCACTTTCCTAATTGAGCTGCACTGTTAGGGTTATCAAGACCTGTTACTTGTATAGCTTCTTCTGTAAGTTCAGCTGTCACAATATCATTTATACTTAATGCCCCTTTTACAAGCTCTGTATCTATCTTCACACCATAAGCATTTATTTTCTGGTCTAATACCCACAATTCCTGTTCCTCCTGTGGTACTGGAAAGTTACTTAATCTTTTATATATTTCAGTTTCAGTCACTACATCCTGGATGCAGTAATTTTTAAATAATTCCCATTTCTCAGGTTCATGGTGTGGTAAGTTTCTCAGCCTTCCACCATTCTTTTTAGTAGGCTTGCAAGGAACACAGAATAACTTTATTAATGCTTTTCCTGTTGTATCTTTTTTCTTATCTTGCGGTAATCCAATTGCTGCTCCTGTAGCTCCTAATCCTGCTGTATAGCCACAGTAAAGCCCGTGGAACATAGTATCTCTCCATTGTTCAATGCTTGTTTTATATCCTGCTTGATTAAGACACCACCATTCAAATGGTGCATTGTATGCATGCTTTATTATATTTTTATCATTAAGAGCTTCTATAATAACTTCTGGAAGAATTTCACCCTTGGCCAAGTCTATTATTTTTACCTCTCCAAAATCTATTGAATAAGCAAATAGAAGTATTTGGAAATCATCTGATAATGCGTATTTATACATTCCTGCTTTTTTAATATCTACACTGCTGTATGTTTCTATATCTATACTTAAATGTTTCATTACACCACCTCATAAGAAAGTCCATCAGTATCATAAAATTCAGTATCACAACTGCTACATTTAATTAAATTATCAGATACTATTACTTCACTTCCACAATGTTCACAACTATATATCTTCATTTCCAACACCTCTTATAAATTAGGCGGCCATCAAATATGACCGCCCTGTATTTTTAATTTATATTGGTTGCCCTGTAATTGGATCCACTTCTACAGGTGTTCCAAAATCTTCTGCTGCATTAGCTCTTCCACTTAATGGTTCTCCATCCATAAGTTTTTGAACATTGTTAAGCCCTACTCCTATACCTTTTTTTCCTGCAAATGCATATGGAAAAAAGTTAACTGATACTCTTCCATAAATACCACTATATACCTCAGATTGATTTAAAATAGCATTTACTTGAGCATCTACTACTTGTGGTGGATAATCCTTTTTAGCACTTGCTGTAAAAACCCAATGTCCTTTACATTCATCCCCAAAAGGCATTCCATCAGATGGTTTTACTCCATCACCATCATATATAGGTATTGCTATTTTTGGAGGTTTTACCCCATTCCACTTACTAGCTACCCCTTGTTCAGTTGCCAACTGTATTGCTGCATCTATTTTAGCCTTAGTAACTGTATCTGACTTAGGAACTAAAACTGTTACACTATATTTCTCTTCTTGATCTGGTGTTGGTGCATAAGGTTTAAAAACATGTACAAAACTTAATCTCACTTTTCCTGTTACTACTTTTGTATTAATTACTGCCATTTATATCTCCTCCTTAAAATCTTCTACTGCTGTTGTTTTATTTGATATAGCTTCTCTCTTATCTGTATCTAATACTAATGTAGGTTTACCTGGTGATTTTTCTACCATATTTCCTACTAATTCTTTAAACTGTTTAGGTCCTAGTACTTTTTCTATTTGAGCCAATGTTAATTGTTTTCTTTCATAAAGCATTGTTTCATCAATCCCACTGCCCATTAAGACTTTCAATGCTTCTTCATTATCAGTAAATACTCTTGAACCTCTACCTTCTACAGCTTTCCATCCAGGAATAAGTTTTCCCTTTAAACTTTCAGCAAGTGCATAATCTTTTAAATCCTCTGCCCACTTAGCTAAATCCTGTGCCTGTTTTAATGCTTCCCCTACTTCTTCATCACTTAAAAGTGCTGGCTCCTTAAAATCAAATTTAGCAACTTCTAAATTCATTCTTGCTCTTTCTCTACATGTAGCTTTAGCCCTGCAAAACTTGCAATGGTTTCCAGCGATATATGTTCCTTCTCCTTTATATGCTTTTTCTGCTAAAGGTTTAACTATTTCCTCCGCCCATTCCATCAGTTCAGTTACAGATATTTCATATTCTGATATAACCTCATCCAATCTAGGCTGAACTATAGTCATTTTCACTTTATCAATTGCATATAGAAAACTATATTCTAAATAAGCTCCTAATCCATAAAGCTTCATTTGTGAATTATTTTCTGCTGATACAGCTACCCCTTTACCATATTTGAAATCTATTACATGCAAAACTCCCTCTGCAATAATAATGCAGTCTGCTGTACCAAATCCATCAGGTACATAACTACTGAAATCCACTTTCTTCTCTACCATCACAGCAGGAGTACAGCTAAATGAATGAAGCAACCCTTGAATATACTCTAAATAAGTATCTGTATGTCTATCCATTTCATCCTGCCACAATTCATGCTCTTTAATTTTTTTTAGTTTAGAATTATAAGTTCTTGTATGCATTGGTTCTATTAAATTTTTTCTGACTTTTAGCTCACACAGTTCATGTGCCAAAGTTCCTTCTTTTGCATACTCTGATGTACTATCTGGAAACTGTTCCTCTAATCTTGCACTAGGTGTGCAGGCCATCCATCTGCTTGCACCTGATGCACTTAATATTGCATGAGCCATTATATTTTCGCCCCCATAGCTCTTATAGCTGTAGCAAACTCACCATATCTTTCTGGAGCTAGTTCTGTTAAAGCTTTTACTCCAAACTGATCCGCTAAAAGAGCTTTTAATTTTTCCACATTTCCTGCATCCAATATTGCTTTTGCTGCATTTCCTAATTCTATAAGTGTATAAGTTGGAGCTGTTGTTGGTACTACTGCTGCTTCTGTAGATTGTGTTTCTACTACTGGAGCTGTTGGTTTTATCTCTGTTTTTACTTCTTGTGTTGCTGGTGTCTTTATTGTTGTTTTAGAAGCTGGAGCTTCTGTAGAAACAGACTTGTTTCCTGATAATGCTGTTATAAATGTTTCTAATAGTGCTGCTGTTTTTTCTCCTAAGTCTACTGTTACTTTTATTTCCATAATTAAATCCTCCTATTGGTATTTTTCTTTTTTATATCTATCTAATTTATCTATGTGTTCCTGGAACTCTTTTTCAGAAAGTCCCAACATAAATAGATAATTAAACATTGCTGTTATTACATCCAATCCCTCAGATATTTGAAGTGTTTTATTTCCATTTTTTAACTCATATAGAAATTCTTTTGCTTCTTCCCTGATTTTCAGTCTTTCTTCTGAAAGTGTTACTCCTTTTGTGAAGCTCGTATAATTCTTTAATAAGTTAAAATCCATTTACTCCTCCATTGCTATCCATATTTGTATCATCACTGGTATAAGTAGAATAAGTATTTCTCCACCTAAGGCAAAATATCCTCTCCACTCATACGCTGTCTTTATTCCAACTAATGTTGCTACAATCCCTAACACATACAACATCTTTATATTTCTTTTCATAAACTTTTTAATTGCCATCATAGCCTCCTTATGCTATAATCCAAGTAATGTGATTTTCATCATAGATTTGCACTTTTAGAAGTTGCAGCTTCTTGAAGTGCTTTTTTTATTTCTTTTTGTTTTCATACTGTCCCTCACTTTCATTTGGAAAATATCTATTATAAAATATTTTTCAGGTACCCTGCCTTGAATAGTCAGATATCCTTTTTCTTTCAATTCACCATTTAAATCTCGAATTATCTCTCTTGATTTAGTAATTTTTAACCCTGTTATCTGCATAACATCCTTAGCGAATAAAAACTTCATAATTTTCACCTTCTAAACTATATTTTGTCTTGGTACTTTTTTCTCCAGTAATAATTTCTGTAGTGATTCTTTTTCTTTTAATTGAGTTCCTAGCTCTTTCATTCTCAATAAGTTAGCTAGATTTTTTTCTCTTATCTTTTTCGCCCTTTTCTTTGCTTCACTCTTACCTCTGCCCATGATTACCCCCTTATTTAACAAATTTTTGTATTTCAGAAACTATATTCCCCACATATTCCCAGAAAACTTTTGGATCAGATTCTTCATATAAAACTTTTACAACATAGCCCCAAGATTCCCCTGGATTACAACATCTGTCTTGAAGTTTCATTTCTGATACTTTAAAAATCAAATATGTAATCAAACCTAACCTACCTGACATTTTTCACTCAGTGATTTTTCCTTACCTTCTGAAATAATTTCTTCAATATCATCTTCAAAAACTAAGTCCTCAACATCATTAAGTTTGTAATAAGTGTTATTTTTGTTTTTATTACTTCTTCAACAGTTCTAAGTAGTGGAATACTCCCACATTCATCATAATCAGGTTGTACATTATAAATAACTCTATCTCCTGGTTTAATCATTCAATTTCTCCTTTCTAAGATTTATAAATCATAAGTTGTTCCAATTAAAATTTTATAAGGCCATTGATTTAACTCTTTTAGAGTTTCTAGGCTAATTCGATATAATTTTCCATCTTCTCTTCTCTCAAATATTCCATCAGGAAGCAATTCTGATTCATCTATTTCTATATAAGGGATGTCATACTCTTCACATTCTCGCCTTGATCTAGCAACACTTGGTTTTTTAACTATCAGTTCCTTACCTTTGAATATAAGTGTAGTAATGTTTTGAGTATGAACTGTATCACTTTGTCTTTTTTATTCATATCTTTTCTCCATAGTTTTAAAGTTTTTCTAGTAACATTGTTATTCTTTTACCTATATCTACTCTTTCACTAGGACTGACAGCCCTAAAATCCTCCATATAAATATCTATCATTTCTGTTATAACCTCTTTTTTATATGAGCTTTTTTCTATTGGTGGTTCTTTTACAACTTCATATCCACCATCTTCCAACTCTTTTAATTCTCCTTTCTGTTTTGCTCTGTGCATATAAGTTTTAGCCACTCCATAAGGAATTCCAGCATTTTCTTCTAGTTCTTTATATGATGCTTTTGGATTTTCTCTTAAATATTCAAACATTTTCTCTTTTAATGTCATTAATCTTCCTCCCAAACCGCTATTTCTTTTAAATCATCATCACTCTTACCACAACTTTTACAATAGTAGTTTTCAACTTCTGAACTCTCTATTATCGCTTCTTCAAGTCCCCAAACAGAATCATATTTACTCAATTTTCCATCTTTATCTAATTTGAAATCAAAAAGATTATTAACCTCTGCTATTCCTATTACCTCACCATTACATTTTTTGCACTTCCACATCTAATTCACCCCCATTTAATAATTAGTCAGTTCATATACAGCAGCATCATGTCTTTTTAGAGCTTCATGATACCACTGTGTCAACTTGTGGTACTCTTCTTTATGTGATGGATAGTAGTTAACTTTTTTCATTTTTTCCAAACACTCAATCATTTCTTTTAGAGCTTTCCATCTTTCTTTTTCTAAATAACAAATATCCTTCCATAGTTGTTGACCAACTTCTTTTATTTCTGAAATTTTTTCACCTGTACCCTTTTTAGTCCCTTCAGAAACATTTCCAGCTATTTCTTCTGTTATTTGCTTGGAATTTTTTAAGAAAGTCTCAAGCTCTTTTTTAAATATTTTCCTTCCCTGTTTTTCTGTCATCTTAATTCACCTCCATAAATCTCATCTAAACATATCAAAGCTGAAACTAACCATAAAAACATCATTAGGTAACAAAGAAATTTTTCTGTCTTCTTTTTATAGGGAATTTCTTTAGCTTTTTTTAAAAATAATATTCCTACAGAAATTCTTCCTATAATCTCTAATAATTTGAAAGTAATTTTAATCACCTCAACTTTCATTAATGATTTCTAAGTCATTTATGACTTTTATTTCTAAAATTATTGAGTGGTTAAAACTGTCATGGGTTAAATTTGTGTTTATTTTAATGTTTGAGACTCCTGACAATTCATGACCATTAATATAAATTTCATATGGTATATGATTTTTAGTTTTAATTAAAATGTTATCTCCAACCTGTTCTTTAAAATCAACCTTCTTCAATTCTTTTTCCATGCTATTTCACCTCACTTCTATTTTATTTTTCCGTTCCTATTAAGGAACGATTAAATCAAAAAAAATTGATTCATATCTAAACCATACTTTAAAGAAATGAGCCTTGCTTCTTCCATTGTAAAATCAGCTTTATTTCTATTTAATTTAGAATTTAAAGTTGAACGATTAATCTCTAATAACTTAGCAACATCTTGCTGACTTATATTATTTTCAACAAAATATCCTTTCAATTTAGAATAGCCTTTATTTTTTTCTTTTTCCATGCTATTTCACCTCACTTCTATTTTATTTTCCGTTCCTATTAAGGAACATTTTTAGTATATAACTTTTTTTCTTTTTTTTAAAAAAAAGTTGCTTTTCAGGAACAAAAGTAGTAAAATAATTACATAGAAAAAAGGAGGCATTATATGGAAACAAAAGATATTTTAAAACAGCTTCGATTTGAAAAAAATTTATCTATGGACGAACTATGCGAAAAATTAAATAAATTATACAACTTAAAAATTACAAAAAGTATGATTTCGAGATGGGAAAATGGACAAGCTAGTCCAAACAATACATATCTTTCCGCTTATGCAAAATTTTTTAATATAGATTTAAATTATTTAGTTGGTCTAACAGATACTAAACGACCTTTATATTTTATAAATCCAGAATTAGAAACTCTTAATAAAAGGGAAACTTTACAGCTTAAAGAATTATTACATCAAAATGCAATGTTCTTTAATGATGATTCTGTATCTGATGACGATAAAGAAAAATTCTTAACAGCACTTCAAGAAGCATTCTATGAGGTTAAATTCATAAAACAGCAAGAAAGAAAAAATAAAACTAAAAAATAGGGAGGAATTTTATGATAAATATCCCTGTTAGAGTTAAGAATTTAGTAAAAAAATGGGGAACAAGAGACCCTTTCAAATTGTGCAAATATTTAGGAATATATGTTACATTTAAAGATTTAGGAGAAAATACAAAAGGATGTTATCAGAAAATAAAAGGAAAAAAAACTATTATCATCAATTCAACTTTAGATGATTTTAGCAAAAAAGTTGTATGTGCTCATGAACTTGGACATGGAGTTTGTCATAGTTCAAGAGAAGTTCAATTTTCTAGAGAATATACACTATTGCCTAAAAATTCTATTTTTGAAAAACAAGCTAATGAATTTTCTGCTGAACTTCTTGTTGATGAAAATGATGATGAATATATTTACAATTGTGATATTGATTTTAAAATCTTGCAAGAATTAAAAAATTTAAAATACAAAAGATAACAAAAAGAAAAATACTAAAACTATTATACCAAAATAAATAAAAAAAGCAGCTATTGCTACCAACAATAACTGCTCTATATATGCACAACTAAAGTCATGCTATATATATTAGGTATTTGTATTATATCACGACTTTGGTTATTTTGCTATACTCAAAAATAACAGAAAGGACGTGATTTTTTTATGAGTACTTATAAATCAAAAGATGAAAAAAGTTGGGAAACTAGTTTTTACTACATCGATTACCAGGGAAAAAGAAAGCAAAAACACAAGAGGGGATTCAGAACAAAAAAAGAGGCTGAAAAATGGAAAAGAGAATTTTTAGTTAAAATGACATCTGACCCAACAATGAGTTTTCAGAGTATGTATGATTTATATTATGAAGATTTAAAAGTTAGAGTCAAGTATATTACAATGATTAATAAAGAAAAAATTTTTAATCTGCATATTCTTCCTTTTTTTAAAGATATAAGTGTATCTGATATTACTCCTCTAACTATTAGAGAATGGCAAAACAAACTTTTAAAAAAAGATTATAGTAATTCATATATTGGTGGAATTCAAAAATATTTAAATGCTTTTTTTAATTATGCTATTAAATTTCATAATCTTAAATCCAATCCTTTAAAAATTACTGGAAAAGCTAAATTAAATAAACCTAAAAAAGAGATGGAAATATGGGAACCTCATGAATTTGAAAAATTTATAGGAACTTTTCTAAAAGAAGATTATTTACATAGATCATTTTTCAGTTTACTTTTTTATGGAGGATTCAGAATAGGAGAAGTATTAGCATTAAGATTAGATGATATTGATTTTAAAAATAGTACTATCAGGGTGGATGAAACAAAAACTTTTGTAACTAAAGATGCTATAATTAACAGCCCAAAAACTGAAAAAAGTAACAGAGTAGTAGACATGCCTTTATCTGTTATGGAAATATTAAAAAAACATATTAAAACACTTTACGGTATAGAAAATAGAGATTTTATATATTCTAGACATCAATCATCTATTAGAAATAATCTGAGAAGGCATTTAAAAAAAGCAGGATTAAAAAATATAAGGATTCATGATTTAAGGCACAGTCATGTTTCTATGCTTATTCATATGGGTGTAAATGTAGTTGATATTGCTGATAGAGTAGGGCATGATAATCCTACTACTACATTAAATACTTACAGTCATATGTATAGTAATAACGGAAAAAAGATAGCTGACTTACTTGAAAATAATATTACCAAAGTATTACCATAAGTATTTTCAATTTTTTTTAACACTGATTTTAAGCTTATTGAAACTAAAATCAGTGTTATCCGATATGAATATCGCTCGCTTCTCTTTCTACACCATGAATTATTATTGCACTGAGTCCTTTAACTACTATTGGACTTTCTATTGAAAGCGATTTATATATATCCTCACTTTCATTCTTTTCACTTTTATTTTCTTTTTTTTGAAGTTCCCTAAATATATTTTCTATTTCTTCTATATCTCCATATTTTTGAATTTTTTTAAACTTTTCCATTCCAATTAAGAAACTTTTCTTATCACAAAATAATGATATTACTTTTAACTTAAATTTAATATATAAAATATCCAAAATGTCTTTTTTTAAGCTTTCAAAAACTATTAATACTATCTTTTCTTTATTAACATAACATGGAAAAAAATTCTCTTTTATTAAATTTTTTTCTAAAAGATATTGTACTACTCTATTTTTAAAAAGTTTTTCATCTAAGATGTAATTTTCTTTTCTCAATTTTTCTTCTTTCAAAATTTCTAAAAATATTTGATTATTTTCAAATTTTATATTTTTCACTATATTTTTCACTTCATCACATCTCTTTTAATATTTTAAAATTTTTAAATTCTTCTACATTTGACATTTGTACATAACTGATATATTCACTACTTCCTATTCTTACCTTTATTTTTATCAATTCCATTTTCTTCTCTTCTCCATATATTAAAATAATTTCAAGAAAAAAGATAAATATTAATATTAATTTCATTTTTACTCCTTCTGCCACCCATCTTCTTCATAGGAAAACTTTTCATGGTAAGATACTATATTTTCATATTTAGCCTTTTTGTTTTTAATATTTCTATATACATTTATTTTCATAAATTTCACTATATCAAATCCATAAAAGGAAATTCGATACTTAGCCATATCATTATACCCAAATATATATATACTAAAAGATGGAGTTATATTGCCATTTTTTGTCATTTTTATCTCAAACTTTTCTACATTTTCTTTATTATACACAGTAGCATATTTTAAAGAGGTTGGTAATCTTATACTTTCTTTTTCTCTTATTATATTTTCATATACTATTATTTTTTTAAAATATAATCAATTTTTATATTATATGACTTTTCATTATCAAAAGCCTCTGCAGAAAAATCAGTAAATATATTAACTATTTTCTGTTTTGCTTCTTCTATTTCTCTTTTTTCTTTTAAATTTCTATAATATATTATTCCCACATACATAAAACTCAATATTACAAGTGTTGAAACAACTATATTTAAATATGTATATCCTTTATTTTTACTCATTTTTTTATTTCCTATTTTATTTTTTTTATAATTAAGTATTTTTTATAAATAAAATTTATGCTTAGTTATATACCATACAATCATTCATTTTCCTCTATTTTCCTAAAAAATAAAATTAATTTTAGACAATAATATCTTCAATAGTACCTCAATATCAAAGCATTTTATAAAAATAAATATTTTTTATAAAAATTGTATTTTGATATAAGTATGTAATATAATCTAAATATAGGAATAATTATAATTTTACAAACAGAGGTGGATATAAATGGAAGAAAGAATATTGAGTCAAAAAGCATTAGATATATTACTTAAAAGCCAAGCTGATGAAGAAACAGATAGTTTAATTTACGATTTTCTGTCAAAAAAAGAAAAAAATCCTAAAAATAAAAATATTTTAGAAAAAATGGCTAGTGATGAAAGAGATCATGCCAAAATGTGGAAAAGTTTTACTAAAAAAAATATAAAACCTAATTTCAAACTTATTTATTGGTACAAGTTTCTCTCTGTAATTATGGGATTTACTTTCGTATTAAAGCTCATTCAAAGTGGTGAAACTAATGCCAGTTCTAAATATGCAGATATAATAGATGAAGTCCCTGAAGCTAAAAAAGCCTCAGAAGATGAATTAAGACATGAACATGAACTTATTGAAATGCTTGATGAAGAAAGACTTCAATATGTTGGTGCTATGGTACTTGGATTAAATGATGCTCTTGTTGAGCTTACAGGGACTATTGCTGGTCTTTCATTTGCTCTTATGAATACAAGAATTGTTGCCCTTTCTGGAATAATCACTGGAATCTCTGCAACTCTTTCTATGGCTGCCTCAAACTATCTTGCTGAAAGAGCAGAAAATAATCCGAATGCAATGAAATCAAGTGTTTATACAGGTGTAGCTTACCTTATTACTGTTGCTCTTCTCGTACTTCCATATCTTCTATTTCCAGAAGATATGTGGCTTGGTGCTTTAATTACAATGCTTATTACTGTTATTTTTATCATTCTCTTCTTCAACTATTATATTTCAGTAGCCAAAGATCTGCCCTTCATAAAAAGATTTTTAGAAATGGCTGGAATCAGTCTTTCTGTGGCTGCTATATCCTTTGTAATAGGTATACTAGTGAAAAAATTCTTAGGAATAGATCTTTAACTAGTTGAACTTAAATGTATTATTTTTACAAGTCTGCCTATTATTTCTTTGAGTCTTATATTCACCTGTTAAAGTATTGGATAACTTTTTATTATCTCAGAAATATATAGTTTTATCTTAATATTTTTACATCTATGTCTATTTTTATATGAACATCATTTTTTAAATTTTAATTAAAAGGAGAAAGTTATGAGTTTTATTTTAGGAAATATAAAATGTGAAAATGGAAAAAAAGAAAAAGGATATTGGAATATAGAAAAAACTAACTATCATATTCCTATCACTATTATTTGTGGAAAGCAAGAAGGAAAAACAATAGTTATTTCTTCTGGAGTTCACAGCTGTGAATATGTAGGAATACAAGCTGCTATTGAAATAGCTCAAGAATTATCTCCTAACAATATTTCAGGAACAGTCATCATACTACATCCAGTTAACTACACTGGATTTTTTAAAAGGCTTCCTGCTGTAATGCCAGAAGATAACAAAAATCTTAATAGGGTTTTTCCAGGAAATAAAGATGGAACTCTCTCAGAAAAAATAGCATATAGTTTTTCAAAAAATCTTTATCCTAATATAGATTTTTTCTTTGATCTTCATGGAGGAGATGTTCAAGAAAATGTGATGCCTTTTGTATATTTTTCTGGTTCTGCTGATGAAAATATAAAAGAAATATCAATAGAAGCTGCTAAATCTCTTTCTGTTCCTTACAGAGTAAAATCTTCCTCTGTCAATGGAGTTTATAGCTCAGCAGCTATGCAGGGAGTTCCTTCTCTTCTAGTAGAAAGGGGAGGAAGAGGATTATGGAGTAAAGAAGAAGTTACTGCTTATAAACAGGATATTAAAAATCTTTTAAAATATTTTCATATATTAGAAAATAATTCTAATTCATCTGTTTCGTCTCAAAAAGAAATAAATAATTCTAAATACCTTGAATCAAAACACAATGGATTCTGGTATCCAGCTTTCCAAGCAGGAGATACTTTTAAAAAAGGAGCTTTTCTTGGAGAAATAAAAGATTGTTTTGGAAATATTCTTGAAACTTATAAAGCTGAATTTGCTGGAATTATACTTTATGAAACAATATCTTTAGCCATAGCTATTGATGATCCTCTTATCGCTTATGGAGAAATATAATTTTTTTTACAAAACACTTATATAATTTATATAAAAACAAAATTAGCTTTCTTATTAAATTTATGATATACTTATTAAGTTAAAAAATTCATTTGTTTGAACATAATTCGTAAAACACCAAGGGGGGAAAATATGAACTTTTTTTAATTATTTTTGTCATATTATTTATGATTCTAGGAAACTTTTTTATTGTTTTTCTTAATACTCGTATAGTGATGAAAAATAAAAGAACTAAATGTTTAGAAAATCTTTCAAAAGAAAAAGGCTATAATTTCACTAAAAGATGGGACTGTAATTATTCAACTATAGCTATTGATGAAGAAAAGAAAGTTGTAGTACTCCTGCAGCCTGCTTTTTTAGACTTTAAAGCATTGGAAATAAATGCTGATAATATTGCTAAAAAGAAAATTATTATTAATTCTCTCATTCCGGGAATGGTAACTAGAGTGGGAATATCATTAACTTTAAAAAACAATGAAGAATGTGAATTAGATACATTATCTTTAAAAAAAGTTTTATTTGGAACTTTTAAATTTCATCCTGTTGTAACTAAAGCTATTAAAAATGCTGAAGAAATTGAAAGTATTCTAAATTTATTTTAATATAATATTTTTTATTTTTATACTTCATTTAAACAACTGTACTAACAAGTATGGTTGTTTTTTATTTTTTGTATTTTTTTATAAAAATCATTTTTCTAGAATTTTCCATTTTATTCCTTTAATTCTGAATACTTTTCTATATTTTTCTAATAAAAATCATTTTTATTGATTTTGAAATATTTTTTTGTTTTAAAACAACTTTTTTAGTGCTATAATTTAATTATATAAATAAAAATCGTTTACTTTTTTACGATTTTCAGAGAAAAAATTCGTATACTTTCAAAAGAATTATACATTTTTTTCGATTTTTTGTATGTCAAAACAAAATAAAAAAGAGGGGGGATTATTTTATTAAATTTTATATATAACATCTTGAAAGTAATTTAATTTAAGGAGGAAAGAGATATGAAAAAAATAATTACTCTATTTCTTTTTCTATCTTGTTTGACAACAGCGCTTTATTCACAGGAAATAAGTGAAAAAGAGGGGAAAAAAGTTCTTGAACAGATAAGAAAAGAGATACAGGCTGAAGAAAAGGCAAAACAAAAAGCTATTGAAGATGAAGAGAAAGCTAGAATTGCAGCTGAAAAAGCTGAAGAAAAAAAAGGAAAAAAAATAATTGAAGAGATCAGAAGAGATATGAATGAATCTCTTGAGGAAAAGGTATTCAGAAGCGAAAATACTCCAGAAGCTAGAATTGCAGCAGCAGGAGCAGCTTTTGAAATAGGTAAGGAAAGAATGGTTTTTCTGAAAATGGAAGAGGAAGAAATCATGAAACTTGAGGAAGTTTTAGGAATGGAACCTGATGAAAAGAGAGTATTTCTAAGTCAAAAATATGATGAAGTATATGATGAATTCAAATCTAATAATAACGAGATTGAACTATTATTATTAGAAAATGAGAAACTTAATGAATACTTGAATAGATTAGATAAGATGGAACAAAAAGTTAGAGCAGGAAACTAAGGGGGAAAGATTTATGAAAAAAGGTGACATTGAAAAATCTCTAAAGAGATTTTTGAAGAGAAAAGTCAGTTATTCTCTTTCGCTTTTGATAGCCTTCATGATAACAGGAGGGATATCTTTAGGTGCAGGAATAACAGCAGAAGAGATACAGGAAACTAAAGGAGATCTTTTAACTAAGATACAAACAGAGCGCGAGGAAATAAAAAGAAAAATAGCAGAAAATGAAAGAATGATAAAAGAATACAATTCAGATTTTGTAGAACTTGTAAGAAAGGGAGATTTTTATTCTAAACCTTTATTCAACAGTACACAGGTATTTTTAAGTTATCAATATTTAGATAATGGAAAAATGAAAGATAGAACTGATAAAGAATTTTCTGAAACAATAGATGCAATAAATAAGCACTATGGGACAAAGAGTGGAAGAAGTCTACTTAGAGCTACAGGAAATATTGGAAAAGACAAAATAATGTCTGGAAATGGAGTAGCTGTCGACACTGAAGTATTTAGAGAAGAAATAGAAGTTGGAGCGAATATTGTTCCTATTGAACCAATACTTCCAGAGATAAATAAAACAATAAATGTAGCTGTTGGAATTCCTACAATTGGTGGAATTCCTAGTTTAACAACACCTACTGTGACACCACCTACAGCTCCTGCAACAATTTCTTCACCTACAATTAGTGTGACAACACCTGGAGCAGTTGCCTCAATAAATGTAACAGCACCTACTGTGCCTACACCAACTGTACCTGGAGATAAAACTATTATTAAACCAACTGTTGCAATTCCACATGCAGTAGATCCAACAATGGTAAGTGCACCTGAAAAACCAACAGCACCTGATATTGTTATTCCAGAAATACCAGATGTTGCTTTTAGTTCACGTTCAATAGGAAATGGAAATAAATACTATGTTGATAATGTTATAGGAGAAAATGGTTTTATTGCTAATATAGCAGTACTAAATGGAGATTTTCTTGTTGACAGAGAAACTGGAATGCCAAATTCGACAACTACATATGGAGGATTTGCTTATACATATAAAGATTATGTTGCATATACATATTTAGGAGCAACAACAGCTGGACTATCTGTTGCAAACGATACAATAAGTGCAATGGCTGATGTTACAACAAATAAAAACTTTAAAAATAGTAATGGAAGCAATTATTATAGTCAAGGAACTGGAGTACAAGCTGTAACAGTACAACGTATTGGATTATATAATAACGGAAATTTTATATACACTGGAAAAAATGAACAAAGTACATTAAATTTAAGAGAATTTGTTCATATGGATAACCATGGTGCAACAAATACTTTTGCAGCTATAAAAGCTGCTTTAGAAAAGGCAACTAATCAAACCAATACAACTATAGCGCAATATATCAGTGCTACTAAAGCTGCTAATGTGATTAATGCCTGGGATGATGTAGCAGCAGTATCAACTTCTGTTGGAGCAGGGTATACTACTGGTCATGGAACGGCATACAGCGCAAGAGGAATGATGTGGCTCAATAGTGGAAAAATAGTAATGGAAGGTGGAAATTTATCTCTTACAAATCAATATATGCATAGTTCCAACAGTATAACTTTTGCAATTAATACTGATGAAATAATAATTAGACCATTTAATGATGGGACAAATATATATGATGCATATAATTCAGGTTTCCTAGTATCTAATGATAATAGTGGAACTGTTCAACAGGTAATGTATAATTCAGGAAGTATGAAATTTTATACTAATGATAGTGGTGCTTATACAATAAATAGTGGTGCTACATTAACAACAGCATTAAATAATGTTATTGTTAATAGAGGAACAATAGAAATGACAGGAAAAGGATCATTAGGTGTATATGGAAAATCTGCTGGAAGTGCGAATGGAACATTATATATGGACTTTACAGATGGAGCAGGGACTAGAAAACCAGTAGTTCTATATGGAGACAGCAGTATAGGTCTATATGTGACTAACTCTTTTAATCCTTCTGGAAATAATATTTATGGAAATTTTCATGCAGATATAGGAGATTCATTAGGAACAGCAAATAAAGTTCTTAATGTTGCAGCAGGAGATACAAATGGTGGTTCTGCTATTAATAACTATTATGGAGATAATACTAATATTAATAAAATAGAGGGAACTGTAGGAATACTATCATATAAAAGCATGAGTCTTGATTCACATGGAATTAAAATTTATTCTAATACAGAAAACTCTATTGGAGTTGTACCTATAACAACAACATCAGGGACTTCTCCAACTTTGACTTTGGGAACAGGTTCAGTAGAAGTCTTGGGTGGAGAAAATAATATAGGTATGATAGCAATGAATATTTATAATACCAGCAATGTTCTACAAAATAAAGGTGGAAATATATCTTCAGCAAGTACAATAGTTTTAGATGGAGGAAAAAATAATGTTGGAGCTGTAGCTAAAAATGGATACAGTATTTCGATAAAAGATATAAAAGGAAATGGGAACACTTCTGTAAATGGAATTGGATTATATGCTGAAGGAAGTGGAACTTCTATAACAGCAACTACTGGTATATCAAATCTTAAATTATCAGTAGATTCTCCAACAAGTTCTGACAGTATAAATGCACTGGGAGCTTTTGCTGCCAGTGGAGCAGTAATAACAGCTAATAAATCTAGTCTTAACTCTACTCCTGATATAGAAATTCAAGGGGCAGAAGTGTCAGGAAGTGCTGGATCATATAGAGGAATTGGATTAATGGTCAATAATGGTATTATCCATGCACAATACACTAACATTAAAGTCACAGATGGAGCTGCTGGTATAGCTTCTATTGGAACAGGTGGAAATATTGATTTTAGCAATGGAAAGATTGAAGTTAACAATGGATATGCAGCATATACTGATGGAGTTGGAAAAATTAATTTGACTGATGCTGAAATAGTTTTAAATGGTACAGCTACAGCATTTGATATAGACAAAGATCCGTTTGCTCTTGTAACTCTTACTCTTACAGGAACAAAGGTTCATGTAAAATCAAATGATGTAATAGTATTTAATATAAAAAATATGCCTACAACTTCTATAAGTACTTTACAAGGAGATGTCACTTCAGGAGTTACTGTAACAAGTGATGCTGGAATAACTGAGTATCTGGAAGCAGCTTTAGAAAAAACTACAATTAATGTTGATGTACCAATGGATAAATCATCTACATCAGGAGCAGATTTTTACTATTTCAATAGAGTTGTTGCCCAAAACAGTGTTCTGAATGTAAATAATCCTGTTACTGCAAATCTAGCTTCTGCATCAACAGGAAGTGCACTAGGAGCAGCTGCATATAAGGGACAAATTATTGGTTTAGAGATGAACTCTAGTAAAAATGCAACTTCTAATGCTACAACAAAAATAAATAATAATTCTATAATATCAGCTGCCAGAACAGATGCTGGAGCTGGAGCTGTAGGAGTATTTATAAACTATGGACAATTAAATAATGCTGGAACTATTGAAGTACAAAAAGGATATACTTCTGTAAAAGGTGGAACTGGTATATTTGCAACTAATGGTTCAAATGTAGATAATAACTCTGGAGCTAAAATTGATGTTTATGGAGATGAAGCACTAGGTATCTATGCTACAGCATGGAGAAAAACTTCATTAGGAACTTTGGCTGGAGAAGAATTTGGAAGCACAGCTTTAAATCAAGGTAAAACTTCAGTAACAAATAATGGAGATATTATAACTAATGGAGAAAACTCAGTAGGGATATATCTAGAAAATAATAGTAGAGATGCAAGTTTAGCCCCTGGAATGGATAGAACTATTTCAGCTACTAATACTGGAACAATAACTGTTGGAAAAAATTCAATAGGTATATATGCTAGTGGAACTGGAACAGGACATGAAGCTGAAACAGAAATAGGAAATACCAATAATTTAAAAATTGGTGAAAATTCTACTGGTATTTATGGTGAAAATGCTGTTACTGTAACAGATATTGGAAATCTTGAATTAGGAAAAGGAGCTACTGGTATTGCCCTTTCTCCAGATTCAGTAATTTCTTCAACAGCTACAATAGGAACAATAACATCAGCAGGAGCTGCTGGAGATAGGGGGGTAATAGCAATACATGGTGATGCAAATACAGCCCCTGTTGCTACAACTATCCAAGTGCCTACGGGAACAATAGACACATCTAATATTAGTAATGTTACTTCACTATATGTACAAGGAGTTACTGGTGCAAGTACAGCAAGTACTACTATTATGAAATTAGGTGCAAATGGAGTTGGAATTTATGTAAATAATGGAAGCTCATCTAATGATGGAAAAATAGAAATGACATCAGGAAAAACAAATGCTGTTGGTATGTATACTAAAAAAGGAACAGTTATTAATAATGGTACTATCGAAGTAGGAGATTCTAGTCAATTAGGTATGGTTGCAGTTACAAATACAGGAATTGCAATAAATCATGGCACAATAGATTTAAAAAGTTCAGGTGCTGCTGGAATGGTAGGAAAAGATGGGGCTGAAATTACAGACAGCAATACAGGAACTATAAAATTTAATACAACAAATGCTTTTGGAATAGCAGCAGATAATGCTACAGTTAATTTAGGTACTGGTACAATGACATTAGATAATTCAAAAGAAAATATCTATGTATATGCAAAAAATGGTTCAATCATAAATGTAACTGGTAATTTAAATGTTGATGGAGTAGCAGATGCTGGAACTAAAAAATCTGTTGGAATTTATTTAGATGGAACTAATACATTAACTAACAATGCAATTATCAAAGCAGAGAATGCAGCAGTTGGTATTTATGTCAATGGAGTCAATACTTTAACTAATGGAACATACACATCTGAAGGAGATAAAACAGTAGGTATCTATTTTTCTAATGGTGGAACATTGGCTAATGCAACTATAAATTCTGGTTCAACTGCTGGAAATTCAGTTGGAATCTACGGAGCTGCTGGAAATATTAATCTATCTGGAGGATTAACTTTAAATATAGGTACTCTTGGAGGAGCTACTTATGGAACAGGAATGTATCTTGCTGATGGAGCTGGAGTAACTGGTGGAACTATTACATTAACAAACAATTCATCAAATGCAAATATAGGATTATTCTATACAGGAGGAAATACAAAAACAGCAAATCATGATGCAGATATTATTCTTACTGGAACTAATCAAGAGGCAGGTATTTATGCTAATGCTGGAATACAAGTAACAAACAGTAAAAATATAACTGATAATACAGCTCCTGGTTCAGTAGGAGCTTTGATAAGTGGTGGCTCAACATACACTGCAAATGGAAACTTCAGTAGAACAACATCTGGAACAGCAGTTGGATATTATGTAGATAATGGAACAGCTGACAATAAAGGAACAATAAATCTAACTGGAGCAGGTTCAGGAACTGTCGGAATGGTAGCAGAAGGAGCAGCAGCTGCAACAGCCACTGTTAAAAACAGTTCAACTATAACAACTGATAATGCAATAGGTATAGCTGTATTAAGTGGAACAGGAACAAGTACAGGAATAAATACTGGCACTATAAATGTAACAACAGGAACTGGAGTATATGCAGCAGGAACAAATGCTGGATTTAATGGTGCTGGTGGAACAATAAATCTGACTGGAACAGGTACAGGTATTGCACTTAATGGCACAGGAGCTGGAAAAATAACAAATGCTGGAACTTTAAATCTTAGTACTAATTCAGTAGGAGTATATGGAAATAACAATGCTAAAATAGATTTCTCTGTTACTATTAATGGAACATCAGGAACTGGAGTATATGTAGAAAATGGTTCAGTAGTATCTGGAGCTATAAATGCTGGAAACTCAAAAGACACAGTAGCAGTTTATCTTAAAGATAATACAGCTAGTGTAAATGGAGCAGTAATAACAACTGGGGGAGTTGCAAGTACATCATCTGTAGGACTATATCTTGGTGGATCAGCATTGAATCATACAGTAGGAAATTCTACAATAAATGCTCCTACATCTGGAACTGTTGGTATATTAACAGAAAATGGAAATACAATAAACTATTCTGCAACTACAAATGTAGGAAATGGCGCAATAGGAATGTATTTAAGAGGAGCAGGAACTACACTTAATGCTAATGCAGGAACTATAAATATAAATGGAACTGGAATAGGAGTCTTAGTAAATACAGGAGCTACTGCTAATCTAGGAACTTCAGGAAATCTTACAGTAAATTTCACTGGAGATGGAGGAATACTTTCATTTAATGATGGAGGTACAGTAAATCTTGGGGCTAATATTGCTATAGGAAGCGGAACAGGAACGTTAGCTGCAACAAAAGATGGAAATCTTTCTAACTCTGGAACTATTACAATAGGAAATGGTTCAGCAGGACTTCTTGGAGTATACAGTACTGGAGGGCCATACATTGTATCAAATACTGCAACAGGGGTTATAAATGTACAAGAGAAAGGACTTGGACTGGTAGCTACAGGAACAGGAGCTACAGTAACTGTTAAAAATGATAATATTATAAATGTAAATGGAAAAGATGCAGTGGGTATGTATACTGATGTTGGAAATATTGATAATGCATTAGGAACTATAACTGTAACTAATAGCGGTATAGGAATGTATTTGTCAGGATCAGGAAGTATTTTAAACTTTGGAACATTAAATGTTACAAAGGGAGTTGGATATGTAGTCAATGGAGCAACATTAGGAGCAGCAACTGGAACAGTAACTCTTCATGCAGGAGATAAAGATAATTATTCTATTGGAGGATATTATTTAAGCACATCAGGAACTATAAATCTTCCAACAATAACAGATGCTGACTACTCAATTAAAACAGCTATATATGGTGGAACAAACACAGTAACTGGAGCAATAACAGCAAAAAATGGACAAAATAAAATTGGAGTATTTGCTTCAAATTCTGATACAACACTAGGAACAGTAGCAGCAGGTGGAAAAGGAAATATAGGAGTATATGGAAAAGATAGTGAGTTAAGTATAAGTGGAATAACTGTAGATGATTCAACTCTTACAAATACAGAAGATTTATCTGTAGGAGTAGTATTGAATGGTGGAAGCTATAATGGAAGTGGAAATGTTACAGTAGGAAATAATGGAATAGGAGTATATGCAACTGGAATTCAAGGTGGAAAAGATATAGTCCACAATGTAGGAACTCTTCAAGTAGGAAATTCATCACTTGGTTTCTATGGAGAAGGAACTGGAGCAGGAGTTAAAAATTTAAATGTAAATACTACAGGAATAAATATAGGAACATCAAATGCTGTAGGAGTTTATGCTAAAAATATGAATACTTCTGTAAGTGGAAATATGACTATAGGAGAAGGTTCAAGTGTTGGTATAGCAAGTATAGGAGATGGAAATATTGGATATACAGGTTCTATAACTGTTACTGACAAAGGAACTCAAGCAGCCTCAGTAGGAATCTATAAGAAACTGGGATCAGGAACTATAACTACATCACCAGGAAACTGGACAGTTGGAGATGGAGGATATGGAATCTATGTACAACAGGCTATAGTAACTAAAGATGCAGCAGGAGAAGCAATATCAACTATGACTTCTAAGTCTGTAACAATCAATAATAGTGCTGATATGAATTTAGATATGTCATCTGTAGGAATATTCTCTAATGGAGATAATACAGTTAATAATTCTGGAAATATAACTGTAGGAGAAACTTATGTAGAGGGAGGACCTTCAAATCATTCTGATCCAACAAAGCATTTAAACTCAGTTGGAATCTATGGAGCAGGTGGAACAAAAATCTTCAATGCAGCAGGAGCTACAATAAAAGTTCATGAAGATCACTCTGTTGGTGTGTATGTTGATGGAAGCAATGCAATTAATGGAAATGAAACTCGTTTTGAGAACCATGGAATAATTGATGTAGATAATGGTGGAGTTGGAGTTATTGTAAGAAATGGAGCAATAGCTGTAAATGAAGGAGTTATTACATTAGGAGGAAATGCTTCACTTATATGTGGAGCTGTCAATGTAGGAATGTCTGCATCTGGTCCTGGAAGTACAATAGAAAATAATGGTACTATAACAGTAAATTCTGGAGCTGGAATGCTTATAACAAATGGAGCAATATTTGAGAACCATGGAACTATTGTAGTAAATAATGGAGTGGGAATAGAAGGAGTAGGAAGTACAGTAAATGCTGGACATATAGTAGTAAATGGTGGAGTAGCTGTAGGAGCAGGTGGTTTAGCTACTGCTAATGTTGGGTCAGTTACAGTAAAACCAGATGGAACTATACTGATTAATGACAAATATACTTCTATTGGAGGAACACTTTCTACAACAGGAGATATAATAGTTGATGGAGCATATGTAGATGCAACAACAGGAACACCATTATTTGATGCACACAGTGTAAGTGGAGAAGTAAGACTGCGTCCAAATTTTGCAACAACAGGAAATGGTATTTCATATGAAATGGAAGGATTTGTAAAAACAGCAATGGGAACAATTACAGGAACTAAACTTACTCCTGTAACATCACCTCTATTTATTGCTAAAGTTACAGATAAAGGAAGCCTTGTTATTGCAAAAAGACCATATGCAGATTTAGTAATAGGAGAACAGTTTGATCCTTTGTATAAAGGATTGGATAATATTCTTAAAAATAGTGGTGGAACTGGAAGAGATGCTGATATTTTGAAAGGATTGAATGAATACTTGGAAGGTCTTCCTGCAGATCAGTTTGAAAGAGAAACATCATTAAAACTTGCTGAAACAAGAGGAGATATCTATGCAACTATTCAAGGAAGAATGCAGGATATTAATCAGGCATTTGCTAACTCTTTCTATGAACTTGAATCATCATACAACCTGACTAAAGACAGCAGCAAATACAGTGTTATCTATACTGATGGAAACTACAAGGATTCTACTTTAGGAATAGATGACTATGACTACAAGGTAATGGGACTTCTATATATGAAAGAAAAAGAGGGAACAGAGTATGGAAGCAAGTATGGATATACAATAGGATTTGCTGGATCTAAATTTGACTTTGATGATGGTGGATCAAAAGAAGATGTATATTCATTGAGAGTAGGGGCACACAGAGTTAAAAATCTAAGTGATGAACATAAAGTATCATGGTTATCAAGAATAGAACTAGGATACAACAGACATATTGCTAAGAGAAAACTTAATCTTCAAGAAACATTTGAAAATAAGGGAGAGTATAATACTTACTCTGTAGCATTTGACAACAAACTTACAAAAGTTATCTATACAGATTTATCTAGACAATTAGATGTATATGCTGATTTAGATTTAGAATATGGAAAAGTAGATGATTTTAAAGAGCATGCTGGAAGTAAAGGTGGACTTGAAGTACAAATTAAAGATAATGATTACTTAAGCGCACAGGCAGCAGCAGGAGTAAAAGCATCGCAAAGAATCTATGCAGGAAATGATATATCTGTAAAAGTAACAGCAGATGTAAAATATGCATATGAATTCGGAGATAACTACGATGGAAACAAAGCAAGACTTAAAAATGGAGAAGAAGGATATTACAGTCTAATTACTCCAGAAGAGAGAGAAGGAAAACTATCAGGAAAAATTGGACTTACAGTGGAAAAAGCCAACCATATGGGAGTAACATTTGAAGTGGAAGCAGCAGATGAATCACATAAAAAAGATTCATCAATCAAATATGGTGTAAGATTCAATTACAAATTCTAATTAATACTAAAGTATTAGGCTGTCCTTATTCAAGGGGCAGTCTAATATTCTAAAGGAGGTCAAATATGGTAGAAAGAAGAAAAAGAGGCCGCCCTTTAGGAAGTGGAGTAAAAAATTACTGTGCTCTTGGGTGTCGCTTCACTGAAAAAGAATATTTGTTAATCCAGAAAAGTTTAAAAAGCTTGAAAAATGAATATGGATCAAATAATAAGATAATTTTAAATCTTTTTAAAAAATATGGAAAATATTTAGAAGAAAAATAGTAAAAGAAAAATAAACGAATAATAACTTGGAGGAAAGCAATGATAAAATTAACAAAAAAGGAACTGGAAGCTTTAGGAGAAAATAAAGATGCAATTGCACAACTTTTAGTGAGAAAAGCTATCCTTGAAGAAATGGAAAAAAAGGAATATACAGAAGAGGAAAAAAAGTATCTTGAAGAAATGAAACTTAATATGGAGATAGAATTTTATCTTAATTCAATAGCTCAAAAAACAGTTCAAATATATGACTATGAATTATTAGAAGTATATAAAAACAATGCAGAACTATTAAAGGATAAAAATACAGTGGAAGTATATCCACAGCTTCAGCAAGCATTATTTAATCAGAAACTTGGAGAAGAAAAAGTAAAGGTAATAAACGAAATAGTTGAAAAATACAAGATAAACGATGTATTAAAAGAATATATAAAGGTAGAAGAATCTACTGAAGAAAAAAAATAATCTATATATAAATCAGGGTCTGAAAATTTCAGACCCTGATTTTAACATTTATATATTCAGATTTAGTATAATTAAAATTAGTTTGCTGGTACAGAAGGAATTTCTACCCCAGAAACTTCTGCCATAGCTTTTGCCCATTCTTGAGCTTCTTTCATAGCATCTTGATCCCCTTTTGTTGCTTTTTCAGAAAGTTTCTTCATAATTTCTTCATATTCTTTTATAGCTTTTGAATCACTTTTCATAACTTTTTTTGATAAAGCTACCTTATCTGTGTATGAATAACTATCTTTTGCCCCTCCACAAGCTGCAAGCAGACCTATCATCAAAGCTCCTATTACTATTTTTTTCATTTAAAATCCTCCTTAAGATATGTATTGGTTATTTATGTTAATTAATTTTAGCATAAAGACCATTTTACATACAACCAAGCAAGCTTCTCATTATGACAACCAACAGGTGCTTTTATGTTTTTTATATAAAAATACAAAAAATTTAAAAAATTATTTCTATTCTCTTTTTAATTTCTTTTAAATCCTTTTTCTTTATTTTTCTCCTAAATACATTCTTTTTTATATAATAAAAAAAAGACATACTATATATATGTCTTGAATTCTTTGAATTATGGCGGGAGTGACGAGGGTCGAACTCGCGACCTCCTGCGTGACAGGCAGGCGCTCTAACCAACTGAGCTACACCCCCAAAGGTGTGTATGGTGGTCACAATAGGACTTGAACCTATGACCCCCTGCTTGTAAGGCAGGTGCTCTCCCAACTGAGCTATGCGACCATACTAAAGTTTGTAAATGGTGCCCAGAGGCGGAATCGAACCACCGACACGGGGATTTTCAGTCCCCTGCTCTACCGACTGAGCTATCTGGGCAAACATTTGAAATACTGGCGGAAGGTCAGAGATTCGAACTCTGAAGTCTTGCGACGCCGGTTTTCAAGACCGGTTCCTTACCAGTTAGGGTAACCTTCCATAGTGGTACCCCGTAGGGGAATCGAACCCCTGTTGCCAGAGTGAAAATCTGATGTCCTTACCACTGAACGAACGGGGCAAAAAAAATGGTGGATCCAGCTGGAGTTGAACCAGCGACCACTCGGTTATGAGCCGAGTGCTCTAACCAACTGAGCTATGGATCCACAATTAGTTAAAACATGGCGTGTCTGAAGGGATTCGAACCCCTGACCCACGCCTTAGAAGGGCGTTGCTCTATCCAGCTGAGCTACAGACACATAAATGGTGCGTCATACAGGATTTGAACCTGTGGCAACACGATTAAAAGTCGTGTGCTCTACCAGCTGAGCTAATGACGCATCTTTGGAGCGGGAAACGAGGGTCGAACTCGCGACATTCAGCTTGGAAGGCTGACGCTCTACCAACTGAGCTATTCCCGCATATATTATTAAATTTTTGGTGGCGGGGGCAAGATTTGAACTTACGACCTTCGGGTTATGAGCCCGACGAGCTACCAGACTGCTCTACCCCGCAACATTATGGTGCCTAGAGCCGGAATCGAACCGGCACGGTACTAAGTACCACGGGATTTTAAGTCCCGTGCGTCTACCTGTTCCGCCATCCAGGCAATCTTCAACTTCCTTTGATAACTCTCACGATTTATCTCTTTCCGTCGAGGACATTTATTATATTATCATAACTAACAAATTATGTCAATAACTTTTTTTATTTTTTTCAAAAAAATTTTTTTATTTTATAATTATTCCTAAATCTCTTAATATCAATGTTTTAAAACCCTTGATTTTATTGAGTTCTTTCTCTTTTTGTTCCTTTGTCATTTTTTTATATAATATTCAATTTTTGATGCTTCGCTTCTTCCATTACATTTAAAGGCTACTTCTATTTTCAAAACTCCTTTTGCTTTTGTATATTTTGCTCCTATTCCTTGTTCATGTTCTCTGTATCTTCTTTTTAAATCAGTAGTTATCCCTGTATATAGAGAATTATCTTTACACCTTATAACATATACATAATATTCCATTTATTTCCACCTTTTGAAATATATATTATCTTTATTATATTCTAAAATTAAAAAAAATTTGAGTATTTTTTATTTTATTATAATTTTTTATTCAATAATGTATTAAATCCAAAAATATAACCCTATATATAATTTAAATATAATGTATAATTGACTTTTATCTTAAAAATAATAATATTTAATTAGATATTTTTTTATAAAGGAGGGAAGTGTGGATAATTTTAATAGAAAAAGAATGAAAAAAATAAAAATCTTATCAGGGATTCTGATAGGTTTTATTGCTATATCCTTTATTGGCTATGTTATTCATGAAAGAGAAAATGTTTTTACTGGTATTTTAAAAATCATCACATCTCCAGCTGTTCTTATTACAGATTTCCTTGTAATAGGAGGTATTGGAGCTTCATTTGTAAACGCTTTCTTGATATTTTTATTTAATTTCACCATTATCAAAATGCTGAAAATAGAGATAAATGGATTGATTATAGCTTCTTTTTTCACTGTTTTTGGTTTTTCATTTTTCGGTAAAAATATCTTAAATATTCTACCTTTCTATCTTGGAGGGATTCTCTATAGTCTTTATGAACATATAGATTTCAAAGAAATATTTGTTACTATATCTTTTGCCAGTGCTCTTGCTCCTTTTGTAAGTGAAGTTGCTTTTAGAGTAGACACTACTGATACATCATATCTCAATGCTATAGCTTTAGGAATATTAATAGGATTTATCGTTACCCCTCTTGCTAAAAAAATGGCTTCTTTTCATGAAGGATTTAATTTATATAACTTAGGTTTTACTGGTGGAATACTTGGAGCTGTAATAACTTCCATTTTGAAGCTGTATAAGTTCCAAATAACCCCTCAGAGAATAATCTCAGTAGAATATGATCTCGCACTTAAACTAATCTGTTCTGGAGTCTTTCTGAGCCTCATAATCATAGGTTACTTTATTAATGGAAGTTCATTTACAGGATATAAAAAACTTTTGGAAGATACAGGATTAAAAGCAGATTATGTACAACGTTATGGATTTGGTCTTACATACATTAATATGGGAATAATGGGATTTGTTGCAATGTCATTTGTCATCTTACTTGGTGAAACTTTCAACGGACCTCTTTTAGCAGGTATCCTTACTATAGTGGGATTTTCTGCTTATGGAAAACATTTTCTTAATACTATTCCTATTTTAATTGGTGTATATCTTGCAAAATTTGGAAGTAATACTGATACATTTACTGTTGCCCTTTCTGGACTTTTTGGTACTTCCCTTGCCCCTATCTCTGGAGTATATGGAACTTTCTGGGAATAGTTGCTGGTTGGCTTCACCTTGCAGTAGTTCAAAGTATTGGAACTGTTCATGGTGGACTTAATCTTTATAATAACGGTTTTTCTGCTGGTATAGTAGCTGGTTTTCTTCTTCCTATAATGGATATGATAAAAAATCATAAAGATAAAGAAAGATTAAAATATTTAAAAAGAAAAAACAGCTTTATGATGCAATAAATTTAGAAAGAAAAAAATATGAAGAACTAGATGATGAACATTAAATAAGTTTATAAATCAAAATAAAAGAAGGGGATAAAATGAAATTAGAAAAATTAGAAGATTTAAAATTTCTTAAAATTGCTGTTGAAAAGCATCCAACTACTGGTATACAACTGGAATATTTGGACAAGCCCAATGCAATTGCTGCTCTAGTGTTAAATGCAACTGGAAATAAAGCTCTTCTTGTAAAACAATACAGACCTGGATTTCAAGGATATATGTATGAAATACCTGCTGGAATAATGGAAGATGGAGAAAATTCTTTGTACACTTTAGAAAGAGAAATAGAAGAAGAAACTGGATATTTAAAAAATGATTACAATATTATTTATACTCCTAAAAAACCTTTGATTTTATCTCCTGGATACACAAGTGAAGCTTTATATATTTATATTATCCAATTAAAAAATGATTCTATTACTCCACAAAACTTAAAATTAGACATTGGAGAAGACTTAGTTGGTACTTGGTTCCCCTTGAATGAAATTGAAGAGATTACAAGTGATTTTAAAACTATATTTGCCATTCATCTTTATAGAAATATTAAGAATTCCTAAAAATAAAAAACTATTACTATTTTAAATAATTTAAATATGAAAAATGCTGATAAAAGAAAAATTAAATTTCTTTATATCAGCATTTTTTAAGAATTTATACCTAATTCTCTTTTTATAAATTACTCATATTATGAAGCTTATGGTAAAAACCTTTATTTTCTAAAAGTTCTTTATGGGTTCCTCTTTCTTCTATTCCGTTATCAGTAAGAACTATTATTTCATCAGCATTTTGAATAGTAGAAAGTCTATGGGCAACTACTATTGTAGTTCTTCCCTTGCATAGTTCCTCAAGTGATTTTTGAATAAGTCTTTCTGTAATGTTATCAAGAGCAGATGTTGCTTCATCTAATATTAATATTGGAGGATTTTTCAAAAATATTCTTGCAATAGCTATTCTTTGCTTTTGCCCCCCTGAAAGCTTTACTCCTCTTTCTCCAACAAAAGTATTATATCCATCTGGCATTTCCATTATTAAATCATGAATATTTGCTTTTTTTGCAGCAATCATTACTTCATCATCTGTTGCTTCACTATTTCCTACCAAAATATTTTCTTTTATAGTTCCTGTGAACAAAAATACATCTTGTTGTACTATTCCAATATTCTTTCTTAAAGATTCCAATTTTACATCATATATACTTTTTCCATCTATTTTTATATCCCCATCATCAATAGTATAAAATCTTGGAATAAGATTACACAAAGTTGTTTTTCCTCCTCCAGAAGGACCCACTAATGCAAGCATTTTCCCTTTTGGTATTTTCAGAGAAACATTCTTTAAAACTTCTTTATCTTCATGCTTAAATGATACATTTTGAAAATCTATTTCTCCTTCTACTTTCCCTAATTCTTCAGCATTAGGTTTATCAGTTTCTTCCTCTTCTGAAATTATATCTAAAAATCTTTTAAAACCACTCATTCCATTTTGATACTGCTCCACAAATGCTATAAGTCTTTTTATTGGCTGAGTAAATATTTTTATATATAAAAGATAAGCAAGAAAATCTCCTATATTTATTTTTCCCATATATGCAAATATTCCTCCAAATATAAGGACTGCATAGTCTAAAAGATCTGTTAAAAATCCTACTCCTGCACCATATTCTGCCATTATCTTATATGATTTACTTCTTGCATCTACAAATCTTTGATTATCTTCTTCAAATCTTTCTCTCTCATTTTCATTAATAACAAAAGCTTTTGATACTCTTATTCCTGAAATACTATTTTGTAATCTCGCATTGATATCACCAGTTTTTTCTCTAGTTTTTACAAATGCAGCCAGCATTCTTTTTCTTTGAAATAAGCTATATATTATAATAAGTGGTAAAAGGCAAAATATTATAATTGTCAATCCAACATTTATCCTAATCAATACTAAAAAAGATCCCACTATCATAAAGAAAGATATGAATAAATCCTCTGGTCCATGATGTGCAAGTTCTGATATATCCTGTAAGTCATTGACTATTCTTGACATTATACTTCCTGTTTGAGTATTATCAAAATATCTAATAGGAAGATTCTGAAGGTGACTATATACATCTCTTCTCATATCAGCCTGCATTCCTACTCCTACAAGATGCCCCCAATACTGCATAAAATAGGCACAAAACATCTTTATCACATATATCCCTATAAGTACTCCTGCAAATACTCCAATGGCTCTAAATTCCCTATTAGGAATTGTATGATTGGCTATTTCTCTAGTTATCATTGGGTATACCAAATCACATAGTGCAGAAATGGTTGCCACAAGTAAATCTAGAAAAAACATTTTTTTATACGGTTTATAGTAAGCTATAAATTTTTTAAACATTTTTCCCCCTTAATTCTTCATGATTATAGATAGTATTATATCACATAATTCAAAATATTTGGATGATAAAAAATTATATTAATTAAATAAAAATAAGTTTTAAAACTTTTTTATTAGAATTATTTGCTTCATTAAATGTACAAATCTTTCTAACTTCCAAAATTCCAAAACTTATCTTAAATTTTTAAATTATTTCTCGTCTACATATCCCAATTCTTTTAAAAATGGTTTTTTCTTTCTCCAATCATCTTTTACCTTTACCCAAAGTGTTAGATAAATAGGCTCTCCAAGAAGTGCTTCTATATCTTTTCTCGCTTCTGTCCCTATCTCTTTTAAAAGTTTACCATTTTTTCCTATAATAATACCCTTTTGAGAATCTCTTTCTACATATATATTTACATCAAATTTATCCCGACCATTCTCTCTTTTAGCTACATCTAATATTTCAATAGCCACTGAATGAGGTATCTCATCTCTTGTTTTCAAAAGTATTTTTTCTCTCACTATTTCAGTTATTATTTTATAAACAGACATATCTGTATACATATCATCAGGATAATATTTGATTCCTTCTTCCATAAATGGTTCAATTGCCTCTAATAATCTAGGTAATCCAAAAGCATATTGCCCAGATATTTCAACTACTGCATCAAATTCTCCAAGTTTTTCTTTTACTTCTTCTCTTTTTGCAACGAGCTGTTCATCAGAAAGTTTATCTATTTTATTAATCACAAGTATTCTTGGAGTTTTTTTAGCTTCCATTACCCTTTCCATAACAAATTGATCTCCAGTACTTATTTCCTGTGACCCATCTAAAAGAAAAAGTATTACATCTACATCTTTTAATACCCTAATGGCACTGTTGGTCATATATTCACCAAGAAGATGTTTTGCTTTATGTATTCCTGGAGTATCTATAAAGATATACTGATTGTCATTCAAATTAAGTATTCCTTTTATATTATCTCTAGTTGTTCCTGCTTTATCTGAAACTATTGCAACTTTTTCAGATACAAGCTTATTTATCAATGTAGACTTTCCAACATTAGGTCTGCCTACAACTGCTATAAATCCTGCTTTCATTTTTTAATCATCTCCTATACCTATTTTCATATAAGCTTCTCTTATTTTTTCTATAAAAGATATATCATCATTTCCGTGTTTATCTTTTATCTCTATACTTATTCTTTTTATCATATTAGGAGATATTTCCTGTTTTATCCCTGCTTTTTTTCCATATGATATAAATCTTGCCCTGAATCCCTGTCTTGAAAGCTGTCCAAACACTCTTTTTTCCTCTGGATTTTTCAACATTTCTATATAATTTTTTAAATCTGATCCTAGTTTTTCACTTATAGGTTCTGAGTACACTCTTTTTCCCTTTGTAGTAGTTATATTTTTATACTCATAAGTTTCAAGCATATCTTTTTCTATTTCTAAAATATCATTTATTTTTAATCCTGTTTCACACAATAATCTTATTACCAGACTATCTCTTTTTCCTTCAAAACTATCCCCACACTGTTCCAGTACTCTATTCAGTTCTTGAAGTTCCAAAATCTTCAAAGGTGCCTTTTGGAGCTTTGGAAGCTCTATCTCTTTCATAGGCATAAAATCTATTATTCTTTTCTGTAAAAGATATCTATAGAAGCTTTTCAAAGAACTTACTTTTCTGTAAATGGATCTATCACTATATTTCTTTTTCAGTTCTTCTATATACTTTAAAATATCATCATTATCAACATCTATCCATTCTTTTCCTCTGATAAACTCTTTAAAATCTTTCAAATCTCTTTGATACATTTCATGAGTAGTATCTGTGATTTTTCCATTTTCTTTTGATGTTTCTAAAAATTCTTTCACAAAATCCATACTTACTCCTCATTTAAAAGCTCTTCTGCATGTTTGCGTACTGCTTCTGTTACATTTTCTCCTGCCAGCATTCTTGCAATTTCCTCTATTCTTCCTTTTGTATCTAATTTTTTAACAGTAGTAGAAGTATTGTTATTTACTGTTTCTTTCTTTATATAGAATTGTTGATGGGCTCTTGCTGCTATAGCTGGAGAATGTGTTATAGATACTACTTGTGCATGCTCTCCTATTTCTCTCATTTTATTAGCTATTTTTCTAACAGTTTCTCCCCCTACTCCTGTGTCTATTTCATCAAAAATAAGAATAGGAATATTGTCAACTCTTGAGAATATCACTTTTAAGGCAAGCATTATCCTGCTAACTTCACCACCTGAAGCTATTTTCCACAAAGGTTTCATATCCTGTCCTACATTTGTAGAAATAAGAAATTCTACATTATCAGAACCATTTATTCCCATAGAATCCATTTTATCTACAACAATATGGAATTTTGCATCTCCCATTTTTAAAAATTTCAACTCATTTTCAAGTTCTTTTTCTATTTCAATGGATTTTTTTAATCTCAATTCTCTTAGTTCTTTTGCATATTTCCAATAACTTTTTTCTACTTCTTCCTTCAATTTCAACAGTCTTTTTACTTCAAAATTATTTTCATCTAAAAGCTCTACTTTTTCAGCTATTCCATTTCTAAACTCTATAATTTCCTCAATTGTTGCACCATATTTACTCTTCATTTTATTAATAGCATCAAGTCTATCCACTACTTTTTGCAGTCTTGTTTCATCTATATCTATATCCTGATCTATAGTGTCCAATATATCAACGCAATCTTCAAGTTCATAATAAACTTTTTCAAGTTTTTCTAAAATTTCCTGAAACTCATCTCCATATCTGCATAGACTCTCTATATTTTTCCTTGAATTATATATAAAGTGCAGTGCATTAAATTCTCCATCTCTTAACTGTAAATTTGAATCAAGTATTTTATCTTTTATTTTTCCAGCATTAAAAAGCTTTTTATATTCTTCTTCCAGCCTGATATCTTCTTCAGGCTGTGGATTTACTCTGTCAATTTCAGCCAGCTGGAACTCATAAAATTCTCTTTTTTCTATAGCTTCCTGTCTTGTTTTTTCAATATTATCTATTTGCAAAACAATATCTCTATGTTCATTATATTTTCTGCCAATATTTTCTCTTAAAGCTTTTCCTTCTTCTCCTAAAAATTTATCAAGAAGCCTAATATGATTATTTTTATTAAGGAGCATTTGATGAGAATGCTGTCCTACTATATCTACCAAAGTTCCCATAACATCTTTAAGACTACTAAGAGATACTCTTATATTATTTACAAAGGCTTTTCCCTTCCCATTTGTATCTAAATATCTCCTCACAATTACTTCATTATCTTCTGTTTCTATGCCAAAACGGGCAGAGAGTTCCTCTGCCTGTTCATCATTTATTTCAAAAACTCCCTGAGCAAGAAGATGATCTTCTCCACTTCTTATCATATCTACAGAAGCTTTTTCTCCTATGAGGAGATTTATTCCACTTAGAATAATAGATTTTCCTGCTCCTGTTTCTCCTGTAAGAACTATGAGTCCATTACCAAATTCTAAATCAAGTTCATCAATTATAGCCAGATTTTCTATTTTAAGCTCTCTTAACATAGATTATCTCCCCACTTCAATTTTTCTCTAAGGACACTATAATAATTTCGATCCTTAGGTATTACAAGGTTTAAAGTCATGCTTGAGTATTCAATATCAATTATACTTTCACTGTTGACTTTTGTACTTACCTGTCCATCTACTACTATTTGACCTGTTCTATCTGTATCTTCCAACTGTATCTGAAGTTTTTCCTCACCACTTATTACAATAGGTCTTGTATTAAGATTATGTGGTGCTAAAGGTGTTATTATAATAGCTTTCATATTAGATTTTACTATAGGTCCCCCTGCTGACATAGAATATGCTGTAGACCCTGTTGGAGTAGAAATTATAACTCCATCTCCCTTATATGTACACATATATTCATCATCAGATGAAAAGCTAACTCTTAGTACTTTTGAGGTTATTCCACCTTTTGATATAACTATTTCATTTAATGCATAATATTTCTTATGATTTATTTTTATTTCTAATATATGTCTTTTTTCATATTTGAAAGTTCCATTTAAAAAATTATCATATTCTTCAAATACTTTTTCTTTTTTTATCTCAGTCAGAAATCCTAAACTTCCAGCATTTATTGCAATGACATACATTTTAGACCTAAATATAAAATGCTTAAATGATCTTAAAAGAGTTCCATCTCCTCCTATAACTACAGCAAAATCAGCTTCAGAACTATTTTCTACAGAAAGTACTTCTATATTTCTTTTACAAAAATATTCAACACTTTCTATATATATTTCTTTTGCAATTTTTTTTTCAAAATTATAAATGATGCACACCTTTTTCATCTATTTTGCCTCCAAAGTTTAAAACATTGGAACAGGGTCTATTGGTTTCAAATTGAACCTCAACTCATAATAAAGATTTGGTTTTCCCTCTGTTGAAAGTCCAAGCACCCCTATTTCTGCACCTTTTCCTACTGTCTGATTCAGTTTTACATTAGTAGATATAAGATTTCCATAAACACCTATCATATTATATCCATAATCTATCATTACCACTTTTCCAAGCCCCTGGAAGTTATCTGAATAAATTACCTTTCCTCCTGATGATGCTATTACTTTTCTTCCCATCTGTGCAAGGATTTCTATTCCATTGCTTGTTACTCCCTGTTCTTTTTCCTGCTCAAAATTTACTACAATTCTTCCTTCTACAGGTTTTAAAACTTTTCCTAATTTAGAATAAGCTTGACTTTTATTTACTACTTGTTTATCTTCTTTACTTCTAGCAACTATAATCTGCTTGATTTGTTTTTCTATTCTCTCTTTTTCCTTTTGAAGTTTACTTATAGTTTTTACATGTGTAGTTTTTTCATTATTAAGTCTTGCTATAAGTGAATTTTTTTCTTTTTTCATTCTATCTATATTTTTTAAATTTTGAGCAAGCTTATTTCTAAGAGTACTCAATTTTAATTTTTCACTTTCAATATCTTTTTTTACTTTTTTGATATCTACTTGTACAGACTGAATATAGTCCATTTTTTTTAAATCTCCATTTAAAAGATTTTTAAAATTCTTTCTTAAAAGAGATTCTGTTACAATTTCTTCATCTTTATCATAAACATATCTATTCCATGCTATGAGTTTAGCTTTATATTCCAACTTTTTTCTTTTCATTTCATCAGAACTTATTGCTAGATTTTTTTCTCCATACTCTATATTTTTTGAAACAGTCTTTATCTCTTCAACTATTTTTTCTCTTTCTTTTTCTATGCTTACAATATCTTTTTCGATATCTTTTATCTGTTTAGCTATTTTTTGTTTTTCTACATCAATAGTTTTTATTCTAGTGTTTTTCTGATTTATTTGGCGTTCTATATTTTTTACTTTCTTTTCCATATCTGATACAGAATCTGAAAAAGATAAAACACTAAAAAACATAAAAAACAGAACTACCCTTTTCAAGATTCCTCCTTAGAGAGTTTTTTTAATTTTAAAGGATTGACCCAAATAAGAATATTTATCATAAGTATAATAAGTCCTTCTATCAGAACTATTTCGCCTAAACTTAATATCAAATATTTAGTGCTTATTTTGAGCATTTGTTCTCTAATATAAATATATCCATTAAAAAATATAAGTGTTCCTATTATAGATGCTGCTGTAAATGGCAGTAAATTTACTTTTTTAGATCTGGCTGCATTTACTCTCTCATCATGAATTATATCCACATTATTAAGAAATTCTATGGATACTGCATTGTAAAAAATATAATATATCATAGCCATTGAAGGCAGAGTCATTCCTAAAATAATACTTACCAGTATTAATTTATAAAACTTCATTTCTCTCTCTTTATATGCTATAAAGTTCGCATCTATAAAAACTTCCTTGATATTTTGATTATTTTCTAAGTTTTCTTGTATTTTCTCCAATTTTGCTGGGCTATCAAAATAAATCAACAACGAATCTGACAAAGGATTTTCTCCTTTTGGAATTGCTATATCTAACTGAAATTGAAGTTTTTTAAAAGCTTCTTCTTTAGATAAATATCTAACCTTCTTTACTCCTTCTATACTTAGAACTTCTATTTCTGTTTTATTTTTTTCCTCTTCATTAAGATTACTCCTTAAATCTGCTGTAAAAAAATAACTATTCTCAATTTTTTTAGTAGTAGAAGAAATATTAATCACAAAAGACAAGAAAAAATTTAAGATGACAAAGGAAATAACCAAAAGGATAAATGTTTTTTTCTTCAATTGTATTTTATTTTTAGTATAATTTTTCTCGATTTTTAATAAGTTATTCATATCCACCTCATCATAAAAATTTTTTCGTTATGACTAAAGGCTGACCTACTCAGAATAATAAACTTTTTGGTCAGCCTGCTTTTTATTTTTACATGTTTTCTTTAACCATAGATACTAATTTAGCTGCTGTAAGTTCATATTTTTCTAAAAGCTCATTTGCTTTTCCACTTTGTCCAAATTTGTCATAAATACCTAACTTTTTAACTTTTGCAGGATATACTTCTGATAAAAATTCAGATACTGCTGAACCAAGTCCTCCTATTACAGAATGCTCTTCTGCTGTAATTATAAATTTAGTTTCTTTAGCTGCTTTCAGTATAGTTTCTCCATCAAGAGGCTTTATAGTTCCTACATTTATAACTCTTACTGATATACCTTCTTGTGCAAGAATATCAGCTGCTTTTAGAGCTTCATAAGTCATAAGTCCAGTTGCTGCTATTGTTACATCGTTACCTTCTCTTATAGTATTAGCTATACCTATTTGAAAGTCATAAGTTTCCTCATCAAATATTGTTTCTACATCTAATCTTCCCATTCTGATGTATACAGGTCCTTCATATTCTGCTGCTGCAAATATCATTTTTTTAGTTTCAACTGCATCAGCTGGAGATAACACTACCATTCCTGGAATAGATCTCATTAGAGCTATATCTTCTACAGATTGATGCGATCCTCCATCTTCTCCTACTGATATTCCTGCATGAGTAGGTGCAATTTTTACATTTAATTTTGGATAGGCTATTGTATTTCTTATTTGCTCAAATGCTCTACCTGCAGCAAACATTGCAAATGTAGAAGCAAAAGGAATTTTTCCACAAGTTGCAAATCCTGCCGCTGTTCCCATGAGATCAGCTTCTGCTATACCTACATTAAAATGTCTTTCTGGAAATTCCTTTTGAAACATACTAGTTTTTGTAGATTTAGTCAAATCTGCATCTAATACTACGATATTCTTATTTATTTTTCCAAGCTCTACTAAAGCTTCTCCATAAGCTTGTCTTGTAGCTTTTTTACTCATTTATTTTTCCCTCCTAGATTCTTTTAGATTAATTATTTACTGTTAAGTTCTGCTAATGCTTTTTCTGTTTCTTCTTTAGTTGGAGCTACTCCGTGGAATCCACAAACATTTTCCATAAAAGACACTCCTTTACCTTTTACAGTTTTAGCTATCACAATAGTTGGCTTTCCTTTTACCTCTTTTGCTTTATCCAGAGCAGAAAGAATTTCTTCAAAATTATGTCCATCTATTTTTATAACATTCCAACCAAAAGCTTCCCATTTTGCATCAACAGGTTCTATCCCCATAATTTTATCTACATTTCCATCTATTTGAAGATTATTAAAATCTAAGAATGCACATACATTATCAAGCTTATAGTGTGCTGCTGTCATTGCAGCTTCCCATATTTGTCCTTCTTGTAATTCTCCATCTCCTAAAATAATATATGTTCTATATGATTCTCCAGAAAGTTTAGCATTCAATGCCATACCATTTGCTACTGATAATCCCTGTCCTAATGATCCTGTAGATATTTCTACTCCTGGAACTTTTTTCATATCAGGGTGTCCCTGTAATATTGATCCGTATTGTCTTAAAGTTCCTAAGATAGCCTTATCAAAGTATCCTCTTTCTGCAAGTGTAGCATATAATGCTGGTGCTGCATGTCCTTTCGATAATACAAATCTATCTCTTCCTGCCATTTTAGGATTAGCTGGGTCTATATTCATTTCTGAAAAATATAGAACTGTTAAAATATCTGTTGCTGACAGTGATCCTCCTGGATGCCCTGACTTTGCTTCACAAATCATTTCTACAATAGATTTTCTTATACTAGTAGCTTTTTCCTCTAGAGTTTTGATATCTTTCATTTATTTCTCCTTTCAAATATTTATATTCTCTCTAAATTATATTATTTTATACATAATATTGTCAAGAAAAGGTATTTTTTTAGATTAAAAAAACATACTTATCCTTTTTAAAATCGAACCAATACTACTTTCTAAAAATTTAAATATATCCTTATATTTAATACAACCTATGACTAAAAGGAAAAAAGAATAGGAAAATAAAGGTCTTATTAGTTTTCCTTCTTTTTTCATATTCTTTAGAATAGTGAGTACTCCTAAAGAAAACAGATACAAAAATTCCATACTATTTTTAGTATAAGCAACAGCTATAATAGTACTTAAAGCTGTAAAAAATATTAGTAAAGTTTTTGTTATCTGTGGATTACAACTTATCCCTACAACTGGTATTTTAAGGAGAGCTCCTCCACCCCAGCCCTTAGGATATAAATCAAAAATAAAATGAAGAGATAATGCTAGTGCAAACCCTATAAGAAAATATCTAAAAGTATCATTACTATCTCTCTCATAAAATCTTATTAATATAAGAAGAATTAAAGGACTGTGTGTAAGAATACTCCTATGTTTCAAATTAAGTTTAAAGTCCCAGTCAGGAAATCTTATTCCTAAAAAATAAGCTGTAAAAGAAACTATTATCCCTGCAAAGCTTACTTTATCAAAAAATTGTATCAGAAAATCCATCTTTTCTCCTTGTTTCTGAAAAAAAAGGAGCAGAAAATATCTGCTCCTTCTGCCTTTTATGTAAGGTCAATTACTTTAAATATTACTATTTAGTAATTTCAGCAACTACACCAGAAGCTACTGTTCTTCCACCTTCTCTGATTGCGAATCTTAATCCTGTTTCCATTGCTATTGGGTGGATTAATTCTACTCTCATTTCAATGTTATCTCCTGGCATTACCATTTCTACTCCCTCTGGTAATGTTACTGCTCCTGTTATATCTGTAGTTCTGAAGTAGAATTGTGGTCTATATCCTGAGAAGAATGGTGTATGTCTTCCTCCCTCTTCTTTAGTTAGTACATATACCTCTGATCTGAATCCTGTATGTGGTAGGATTGTTCCTGGTTTTGCTAGTACTTGTCCTCTTTCTACATCTTCTTTTTTTGTTCCTCTTAATAGAGCTCCTATGTTATCTCCTGCTTGTCCTTGGTCAAGTAGTTTTCTAAACATTTCTACTCCTGTACATGTTGTCTTTGCTGTAGGTTTGATTCCTATTATTTCTAATTCTTCTCCTACTTTTACTATTCCTCTTTCTACTCTTCCTGTTACAACTGTTCCTCTTCCTGTTATTGTGAACACGTCTTCTATTGGCATCAAGAATGGTTGATCTACTGCTCTTTCTGGAGTTGGGATATACTCATCTACTGCGTTCATTAGCGCCATTATTTGATCTACCCATTTTTGCTCTCCATTTAGTGCTCCTAAAGATGATCCTGTTATTACTGGAATATCATCTCCTGGGAATCCATACTCAGTTAATAGTTCTCTTACTTCCATTTCTACTAGTTCTAGTAATTCTGGATCGTCTACCATATCTGCTTTATTTAAGTATACTACGATATAAGGAACTCCAACCTGTCTTGATAGTAGGATGTGTTCTCTTGTTTGAGGCATTGGTCCATCTGCTGCTGATACAACTAGGATAGCTCCGTCCATTTGCGCTGCTCCTGTAATCATGTTTTTTACATAGTCAGCATGTCCTGGACAGTCAACGTGAGCATAGTGTCTTTTTTCTGTTTCATACTCAATATGAGCTGTATTAATAGTGATTCCTCTTTCTCTTTCTTCTGGAGCTACGTCAATTTTATCAAAATCAACTTTTTAGCTAGTCCTAAATCTGATAAAACTTTAGAAATAGCTGCTGTTGTAGTTGTTTTTCCGTGGTCAACGTGTCCAATTGTTCCAATGTTTACATGGGGTTTGCTTCTTTCGAATTTCTCTTTAGCCATTTAAATTCTCCTCCTAATTTTTATATTTTATTTTTTATGGTTGGCACTTTATAATGCCAACCCTTTATAAAGTTACCATATGTAAGAAAGATTATTTTCCTCTTTCTTCTTGAATTCCTTTTTGGATAGAAGCTGGTACTTGAATGTATTCAGCAAATTCCATAGAGTAAGTTGCTCTTCCTTGAGATTTAGATCTTAAGTCAGTAGCATATCCAAACATTTCAGATAAAGGAACTTTAGCATCAATGATTTTAGCACCATTTCTGTCTGTCATTCCACCTATCATTCCCCTTCTTGAGTTAAGGTCTCCTATAATATCTCCCATATATTCTTCTGGAGTAGTTACTTCTACTTTGAATACTGGTTCAAGGATTATTGGATTAGATTTAGCAGCAGCTTGTTTTACAGCCATTGATCCTGCAAGTTTAAACGCCATTTCTGATGAGTCAACCTCATGGTATGATCCATCATAAAGAGTTACTTTTACATCAACAACTGGATATCCAGCTACAACTCCACTTTCTAGAGCTTCTCTACTTCCTTTTTCTACTGCTGGAATATATTCTCTAGGAATAACTCCTCCAGTGATTTTATTAACAAATTCAAATCCTTTACCTGGATTTGGTTCAAGGATAATCTTAACGTGTCCGTATTGTCCTTTACCTCCAGATTGTTTTGCATATTTAACTTCTTGATCTGTAGTTCCAAGAATTGTTTCTCTGTAAGCAACTTGTGGTTTTCCTACTGTAGATTCAACTTTGAATTCTCTTTTCATTCTGTCAACAATAATTTCAAGGTGAAGTTCTCCCATTCCTGAAATGATTGTTTGTCCAGTTTCTTCATCAGACTTAACTTTGAAAGTAGGATCTTCCTCAGCAAGTTTTGATAAAGCAATTCCCATTTTTTCTTGGTCAGCTTTTGTTTTTGGTTCAACAGCAACTGAGATAACTGGATCTGGGAATTCCATTTTTTCAAGAACTATTGGAGCATTTTCTGCACAAAGAGTATCTCCAGTAGTAGTTTCTTTCAATCCTACTGCTGCTGCGATATCTCCACAGTAAACTGCTTCAATTTCTTCTCTTTTATTAGCATGCATTTGAAGTATTCTTCCCATTCTCTCTTTCTTACCCTTTGTAGAGTTTAAAACATAAGTTCCTTTTTCTACAATACCAGAGTAAACTCTGAAGAATGTTAATTTTCCAACAAATGGGTCTGTCATAACTTTAAATGCTAGAGCTGCAAATGGAGCCTCATCTGACATTTCTCTTTCTATTTCAATAGAAGAATCTTTCATATCAGTTCCTTTTACCATTGCAACGTCTGTAGGTGCTGGCATATAATCAACAATAGCATCAAGTAATGCTTGTATTCCTTTGTTTTTAAATGCTGTTCCACAAGTTACTGGAACAATCATATTAGCAATAGTTGCTTTTCTAAGAGCTCCCTTAATTTCTGCTTCAGTGATTTCTTCTCCACCAAAGAATTTTTCCATTAATTCATCACTTGTTTCAACAACTGATTCTAACATGAATTGTCTTGCATCTTCAGCTTTTTCAGCTAATTCTGCTCTAATTTCTTTTACTTCAAATTTTGTCCATTATCTGAATCAACAGGCCAGATAATTTCTTTCATAGTGATTAGGTCAATTACTCCTTCAAAGTAATCTTCTGCACCAATTGGTAATTGAATAGGTACAGGATTTGATCCTAATTTATCTTTAATATCTCCAACACACATATTGAAGTCAGCACCAATTCTATCCATTTTGTTAAAGAATGCGATTCTTGGTACTTGATATTTATCAGCTTGTCTCCAAACAGTTTCTGATTGAGGTTGCACCCCATCAACTGCTGAGAACACTGCAACTGCTCCATCTAAAACTCTTAGAGATCTTTCAACCTCAACTGTAAAGTCCACGTGTCCTGGTGTGTCTATTATATTTATTCTATGTTCTCTCCAGAAACAAGTTGTTGCAGCAGAAGTGATAGTGATACCTCTTTCTTGCTCTTGTTCCATCCAGTCCATTGTAGCTCCACCTTCATGAACTTCTCCTAGCTTATGCTCTACTCCTGTATAGAATAGGATTCTTTCAGTAGTAGTAGTTTTTCCTGCATCGATATGAGCCATAATTCCAACGTTTCTAGTCATATCTAAAGAAACTTTCCTAGCCATTAAGTATTTCCTCCTCAAAAAAATGAATAAAGTTAACCTCTGCCGTCTATAAAAACTAGATTTTATAATGTGCGAAAGCTCTATTTGCTTCTGCCATTTTATAAGTATCTTCTTTTTCTTTATAGTTGCTCCATCATTATTAGCTGCTGCGATTAATTCTGCTGCTAATTTTTCGATCATACCATATTCTTTTCTTTGTCTTGTATAAAGTGTTAACCATCTAATTGCTAAAGTTTGTTGTCTTTCAACTCTTACTTCAACTGGAACTTGGTATGTAGCTCCTCCGATTCTTCTTGATCTAACTTCGATTTGAGGTTTGATATTTTCTAATGCTTGTTTAAATACGTCATACCCCTCTTGACCAGTTTTCTCTTTTATTAAATCCATAGCTGAGTAGAATATTCCTTCAGCGATAGCTTTCTTCCCATCTAACATAATTGAATTGATAACTTTAGTAACTACTTTATCTGAGTATCTAGAATCAGGTAGTACATCTCTTTTTATTGCTGCTCTTCTTCTTGACATTTTTAACTGTTCACCTCCCTATAATTACGCTTTTTTAGCTCCATATTTAGATCTTGATTGTTTTCTTTTTGCAACTCCAGCTGTATCCAAAGCTCCTCTAATAACTTTGTATCTAACCCCTGGTAAGTCTTTTGTTCTTCCACCTCTTACAAGTACGATTGAGTGTTCTTGTAAATTGTGTCCTTCTCCTGGAATGTAGCAAGTAACTTCGATTCCATTAGTTAATTTTACTCTGGCAACCTTTCTTAAAGCTGAGTTTGGCTTTTTAGGTGTAGTTGTATAAACTCTTACACAAACTCCTCTTCTTTGTGGGTTTCCTTGTAATGCTGGTGATTTTTTCTTTTCTAGTAAAGTGTCTCTTCCATTTTTTACTAATTGACTTAAAGTAGGCATTTTACCCTCCTTCCTATTAATTTAAAATAATTTTATATATTATAACTTAAATATTATAATCACTTTGTTTCAAAAAGTCAATATAAAGCTAAGGTTATATTTATAAATCTTTACAATTATATCATACTTTATCAAATTTAGAAAGTATTTTTTAAAGTTTTTAATTCATTTTCCAATTCTTCCCATTCTTCCATTAATGAAAGTATCTCCATGTCTAATTCTTCCAGTTCTTTTTGAATTTCTATGAGCTTATCTACATTATTTTCTATTCCTGCTTTATTATACTCTTCTTCTTTTGCAGATTTTTTTCTTCAAGTTTTTCTACATCTGCCTCAGCTTTTAATATTTTCTTTTCAAGAGATGATATTCTATTTTTATTTCTTTTCTGCTCTTCAAAATTAAGAGAAGCCTTAGTATCCTTTTCTTTCACTTCTTCTCTTTGATTTAAATAAGAATTATAATCCCCTTTAAAAAGTTCTGCTCCATCTTTTTTTACTTCATATATATTATTAACAACACAATCTAAAAAATTTCTATCATGTGATACTACTAATATTGTTCCTGTATAATCTTCAAGAGATTCAGACAATATCTCTCTTGAATATATATCCAAATGGTTAGTAGGCTCATCTAGTATCAAAAAATTAGGTTTTTCTAGCATAAGCTTCATAAATGCCACTCTTGCTTTTTCTCCTCCACTTAAACTAGATATTTCTTTATACACATCATCTTCTGTAAAAAGAAATCCTCCACATATATTTCTTGCTTCTTCTTCACTTAATACAAAATGATACATAAGCTCTTCCAAAACAGTTTTCTTAGGGTCCAATCCTTGATGGTTTTGATCATAATAACCAATTTTTACCCTATCCCCTATTTTAAATTCTCCCTTACTCTGTTTTTCCATACCATTTATTATTTTTAACAAAGTAGATTTTCCCACACCATTTTTCCAATTACTCCAATTCTATCTCCTCTATATATATCAAGATTTAAATTAGAGAATATTTCTTTCCCATCAAAAGATTTTGCTAAATCTTTTATTCTCAATACTAAATCTACACTTGTAGTATCAGTTTCAAACTTAAGTTTTATTTTTTTAGTTGTAATAACAGGATTTTCCATTTTTTCCATTCTGTTAAGTATCTTTTCTCTTCCTCTTGCCTGTTTGGATTTTACTCCTGCTTTATACCTTCTAATAAATTCCTCCATCTTTCTCAGCTTATCCTGTTCTTTATCAAAAGCTTTTACAGCTCCTGACAAATAAGCCTCCTTCTGAATAGTGAAATCTGTATAGTTTCCATTATATGTCTTTAAAGTTTTTCCTTCTATTTCAAATATTCTATTTACTACATTATCTAAAAAATAAACATCATGTGAAATAAGAATAAAAGCTTTCTTATAGTCTTTTAATATTTTCTCCAACCACTCAATAGCATTTAAATCCAAGTGGTTAGTAGGTTCATCTAGTATCAAAAGCTCAGGTTCTTCCAAAAGAATTTTTCCTAATGCTACCCTTGAAAGCTGCCCTCCAGACAAATCACTTATTTTTGAATTCCATAAAGATTCTGCCAAACTAAGTCCATTCAATATCTGCTTTACCTTATATTCTATTGCATATCCCTCATTTTGCTCATACCTTGCTGTGATAGTACCTAGTTCTTCCATTGTTTTATCAAAATCATCAAGATTTTCTGCCAATATAACATTTAATTCTTGTATTCTATGGTAATCATTCTGAACATTAGAAAAAACTGTCATCAATTCTTCAAAAACAGTATTATCTGGATTAAGATTAGGATGCTGTGAAAGATATCCTATTTTTAATCCACCTTTTTTTGATATTGTTCCCCTTTGATTTGTTTCAGGATCAACCTCATCATATTCCAAACCCAAAAGTATTTTAATAAGAGTACTTTTCCCTGCTCCATTCACTCCTATCATTCCTATTTTGTCCTTTTCATCTATTGAAAAGCTTATATTCTTAAACAAAGTTTCCCCTGTAAATCCCATAAATAAATTATTTACCTGCAGAAGTGCCATTTCTATCTCTCCTAATTTCTTCCATATATTTTCCATCTAAAATCTTAACATATTCCCGATTTATTGTAAAGGTCAAAGTATTTACAAAAGTTTTTCTTACTCCTTTCATAATTTTATGATAGAATTATATGTTAATAACTTTACTCAGGGAGATGCATTACTATGGCAAAAAAAATCTTAATTCTTCATTTATTTATTCTGATGTTTTCTTTCTCATTTTCTGATGGAGTTCAGTCTAAAGCCTCTAAAGTAGATGCCATCAATAAAGCTATAGAAGAATTGAAGATGCAGCAAGCTCATTTGGAGCTTTTAAAAGAAAAAATTGAAAGTACAGATACTCATATTGCAGATAAAGCTCCTGTTTCTGAAAGTAGACCTAAAATAGCCCTCGTCTTAAGTGGTGGAGGTGCAAAAGGAGCTGCCCATGTTGGAGTTCTTAAAGTTCTCGAAAAATATCAGATTCCTGTAGATATAATAATAGGAACAAGTGTGGGAAGTATAGTTGGTGGAATGTATTCTATTGGATATTCTCCAGATGAGATAGAAAAAACCATACTTAATCTTAAATTTACTTCACTCCTTACAAATTCAAAGGATAGAAATTTAAAAAATATAGAAGATAAAATAGAAAATGATAAATATCCTTTTACTGTCAGTATAGATAAAAATCTTAAATTATCATTCCCTATGGGATTTTTAAATGGAGAAAATATTTATTTACAATTAAAAGAAATATTCAACAGAGCTGAAAATATCAAAAATTTTAATGAACTTCCTATTCAATATAGAGCTGTTACTACTGATTTGCAGACTGGAAAAGAAGTAGTTTTGAGAGATGGTGATCTTGCTCTTGCTACATTTAAAAGTATGGCTATACCTAGTTTTCTTGAACCAGTAGAAGATAATGGAAAATTTTATGTAGATGGAGGAGTTGTTAATAATTTCCCTATAGATGTGGCTCTTTCATTAGGAGCTGATATAATTATAGCTGTTGATATCTCTGCTGAAGCTTCTAAAATAAATGAAAAATCAAATCTTATAACTATTTTAGATAAACTTGCTACATATAATGGAAATAGAAAAGTAGAACTACATAAAAGACTGGCCGATATTTTAATAGTTCCAGATGTAAAAGACCATGATACAATTGATTTCAGTAACCTTTCAGGACTTGTTGATGAAGGAGAAAAAGCTGCTGAAAAATATGGATATATATTGGAAAATTTAAGTTATCCTGAAGAGTTTAAAAAAATCAAAGAAAAAAGTCTTAAAGAAAAGCCAATACTGATAAAAAATATAAAACTTGTTGGAAATGAAATTCTTACTGAAAAAAAAGTTAAAAATCTTATGCCAAATGTTAATAACAAGCAATTTAGCAGAGCTGATTTAAATGACTGGACAAAAAGAATTTATTCTGTAAGCTATATAGAAAGAGCCTTTTATGAAATAGATGGAGATACTATCATATTCAAAGTAAAAGAAAAAGATGGAATAAATATCAATGCTTCACTTAATTATGCTTCTAATTATGGTGGTTCTATGAATATATCTGCAACTATTCCAAACTTTGGATTATGGACTAGAAACTATACTATAAAAGCTGAAGCATCAAGTTATCCTAAAATAGCTCTCAATAATCTCTCATTTTATGAATTAGGAAGAATTAAAATTTTAACTGCTGCAAGTATAGGTTATGAAGTTGACCCATTGTTTATTTTTAATGATGGAAATAAAGTTTCAACATATGATTCAAATACTTTTAAAACTACTTTATCTCTTGGTACAGCAATATCAAATAATGTTGTTACAGGATTAACTCTAGGATACCAAGATACAGATAATAAATATTCTAGTGGAAGTAGAGCATATAGAGATTTCCATGAAAGTTATCAAACTGTTTCTACTGGTATATATCTCTATATTGATACTCTTAATAAAAAAAATTTCCCATCAAAGGGAAACGTTTTACGTTTTGAAGGTTTCAATACACAAGGAATAACAGGAAAAGATATAAATTATAACGGCTTCATGTTCTCTAGTGATTTCTATCTTCCTGTAACTGAAAAATTCTCTATGAACTTAGGTATATCTGGTGGAAAAACAGCAGGTGAAAATATTCCTAACAGCAGTCTTTTCAAACTAGGTGGATTGAGGGATAATGATTTATCTTTTTCATTTATAGGTTTACCTATGATGGGAAGATATACAGATGAATTTTATATGATTCGTAGTGGTATTCAATATAGACTTACAGATACATTCTACCTTGTGGGAAAATATAATATGATGACTTATTCATCTGATAGATTATCATTTCAGAAATCTTATGACATTGGAGATAGAAGATATCATGGTTATGGTGGTGGAATCGGCTGGGATACATTCCTTGGTCCTATTTCTTTAATGGTATCTAATGATTTGGATTCCTCTTCTCCATTATTTGAAATCTATATGGGATATACATTCTAAGATATATATTAACAAAAATATAATTTTATATAAAGTTTTTGTTGGCTAATAGAATTTATTTTAAAACCATAAAAAATAATAAATTAAAATTACTCATAATACAAAAAGGAGGTAAATTCCTCCTTTTTATTTATTTATGAATTTCGACTTACAACTAATTTTTAAAATCTAAACTTATATCCTAATGATACCATATTATCTGAAATCTTTGCTCTTTCTACTGATATATCATATGATATATTTATAGATGTACTTTCATTTATTTTTGCTTCAATACCTAAATTTATCCATGTAGTATTTTTATTCAATTTTATACCTGTTATATTATAGCCATTCCCGCTTATATCTCCTACATATTTAGCTTTAAAATCTAATTTGTCTTCAGAAAAAGAAACTACTTGAGTTACTCCTCCATAAAATTTATATCTATCAAATTTAAAATCAGTTCTTATACCTGCTACTCCAGAAAATTGTTCATAATTTTTTCTACCAGTTTCTATTCCATAAATACTATTTGAATCTTCTTTAAAGCTTCCTCTTCTTACATAGTCATACATCAGTCCAACATAAGGGCTTACTTTAATATTTTTATTTATAGAGAATTTATATCCCAATTCACTATATAAAGAATATAGAACATTATCATAATCTGTACTTAAATGAATACTGTTCTCATTTATCCATATATCTCTTTCTACATCACTTTTCGTATAGCCTATCCCTACTCTTCCTAAAGTATAGAAATTTTTATTAAATTCATATAATCCATATCCAGACAGCATAACATTTGTATTTTCAGCTTTACCAGCATATTTATCAAAATCAGCTTCAGCTTTTGAAGCAGATATAACAGCTCCCAGCAAAAGTTTATCTGAAAAATATCTGTCTATTCCTACCTGTCCACCATATAGTTTAGTATCTGCCCCAGCATAACCCTTTTGATAAAGTTTTCCTTTTGTTCCTATTCCATTAAACCATATTCCATTTAAATTATCATTTCTATTTTCTGAAACAAGCGCCACTCTATTAGAAAGATCCCTGTTCATTTCTTTTAATTGTTTAAATATTAAATTTTGAGAAGAAGCATATATTTCGGCAGAAAGAGAATCTATAGTCCGAGGAAGGAGAGCATTAGGAGTGGCTAATATACCAGAAGCTGCTTTTAAAAAAGAATCATTTTTTTCTGCAACTGTAAAAGAATTTTCCAAATTTAAAGCTGTATTTACAGCAGAATGAGATGTCATTCCTAATGATTTCACTACATATTCAGTAGAATTTCTTTTATAATCCAAACTTATTTTATTATCTGTTACTGTTATATTCTGAAAATCAAAATAGTTGTTGATGGGAACTGTATTTATATTTTCAGGAATAGTATTTTTAATAAGCTCAGCTGTAACAATATCTTTTGTCATATATATATTTGATATTGGAATGCTTTTAGTTCCATAAGTTACATTTATTTTTCCATTTCCATTATCAAAAGTTCCTGTAACTTCTAAATTTGAAGTAATATCTATACTAATTGAGCTATTATTATTTCCTGTATAATCTCCATTAATTTTCAATCCTCCATAAGATATACTAAGTCCTTCTGTCGAGGTAGAGTTATTCTTTATATTCCCATTAATAGTTACTACCCTTTCAGTTATTCCTAAAGGAGAAACAACTCCAACAGCTCTTAATATTCCATTATTTTCTAGTACTACATTTGAATTTAAATTATTTGTAATAACAAGAGCTCCATCTTGTATAGTAGTTTGACCAGAATATGTATTATTTCCTGTAAACCATAATGTACCTGTTCCTTTTTTTATTACACCTGCATCTCCTGATATATCATTTGCAAAAGTATAATTTGCAATATTTTCAGAAGAAGTAGGATATCCATTCATATCAATAATTACATTATCAATACGATTTCCATCATTATCAAAAGTAAGTCTTTTATCAAACACAGCAGGACCTTTTAACGCTTTTTCCAAATTAAGATATCCCCACCCATAGACATTATCTACTCCAACATCTCCAAGATCAGTTGCTGTAGTTAGAAGAGATTGTCTGATGAGATCTCTTGACATCCATGGATATTTTACCTGTATGGCTCCAGCTGCCCCAGCTACTACAGGAGCAGAAAAAGAAGTTCCAAAAGCTGTAGTATGATAGTTTATCCCATTGTAAACCTTATCTGCCTCAGCCACAAAACTTGCAGTAATAGTCCAGTTCATAGCTTCTCCAGCTCTACTGGAATCTCTATGAATCTTTCCAGTTGAAGGATCTAGTCCAACTACTGCCAACCATCCTTTTTCAGCCTTAGGATAAAATTTTGGCAGAAGTGCTTCTGCTGTTGGATTAAAATCTCCAGTGTTTCCAGCAGCAAAAATAAACAGTGAATCTGTTGAAGCCTTATTTACATAAAAATCAACAATTCCAGAAGCTACTGGATAATTTTCTTTAGTTATTCCATATGAAGGGTTTCCAAAAGACTGACTAAATATCCTCACTCCTGCCTGATACATTTTTTCATACATACTTGCCTGAAATTTTATCTTACCTCCTTCAGTTAAATAAGCAGGAATAGCATAAATTCCTATTTTATCACTTACACCAGTTTTATTCCCTCCTATAAGAAGAGATACTAATTCACCATGTGTGTATGTATTATTTAATTTTTTCTGAGGATCAGCATCAAAACTATCATCAATGAATATTCTATAGTTACCTGATGGATCTTTAAATTCATCAAAATATGAAAAAGAAGTATCTATGACACCTACCACAGTATCTGATTTTTTAAAATTCATTTCTATCTTTGGTGGAACAGTAATATTATTGCTATTATTTGAGGATGAACCTCCTCCTCCACTTCCACAACCACTGAGCAGAGTAGATAAAATTATAAATATATATAAATATTTAAACTCAATTTTAATTTTCAT